>NZ_JBFTPM010000009.1:0-314528 GCF_056398505.1 Rhizobium sp. 01T437 | reverse complement strand
GATCAAGGATCAGATCGCCCGCTCCTCCAGCCAGGTCGACCACGGTGTCCGCCTCGTCGGCGAGGCAGGCGAAGCGCTGAAGCGCATCTCCGACCAGATCAAGGCTGCCAATGAGATCGTCGCCAAGATCGCCCACAGCGCTTCCGAACAGGATACGACGCTGCGTTCGATCTCGTCCTCGATGAACCAGCTCGACGCTGCCACCCAGCAGAACGCCGCCATGGCCGAAGAGACCACGGCATCGGCCGAAACGCTGGCTGCCGACACCGATGAACTGCTCGGCCTCATCAGAGGCTTCCGCGTCGGCAACGCTGCCGCAGCTCCCGCCACGCATCRGGGTCGCCGCGCCGCATAAGCGGGGCGACTAAAAGCAATTTCATCACGAAAGAAATTAGCGGCCGCCGGCATTCCCGGCGGCCGTGCTGTTAGAGCAATTCCAGCAAAAGTGTGCAGCGGTTTGCGCCTGGAATGCATGGAAACAAGAGATAGGGCGTTTCTCTGTCTAGCAGAAGGACGGAGACGCTTTAGGTGTTAGGGCCGATGCGTCCGATGAGCCGATCGATCTCGCGGCCGGAAAAGACTTCGATGCCTGCCTGTTTCAGCGCCGCCGCGGTAACGCCGTTGCCGGCCCGCCGGCTGCCCGAGAAGGAGCCGTCATAGATAAAGCCGGAACCGCAGGACGGGCTGCCGTCGATCAGCAGCGCATAACGGCAACCGTTATCGGTCGCAAGCCGCACGGCATTTTCCGCCGCCCGCAGGAATTCATCGGTCACGTCGCCACCGGTCAACTCCACGACGCGGGCAGTTCCTGCCAGCACATCCTCGCCATCAGCCGCATCGCCGATTTCGGCAGGTGGCCGTGGCACCGGCATGCCGGCCGACATTTCCGGACAGATCGTCACGATCAGGCCTTCCTGCGTCCAGCGCTCGATTGCCGGATGGACGAGCTGCTTCGCGCGTCCGTCATATCGGACGGCGTGGCCCATGAGACAGGCGCTGACGAGGATCTTGGACACCATGGAATGAGCTTTATGGAGATTTATGCGGACGTCACCGCCTGACATCAGGTGCAACCTCGGCAACGCAATTCCGGAACCAGCGCTGCGCCGGATGCGCATCGTTGCGCCGATGCCAGGACATGACGAAGGGGATGGGCTCCAGCATGAGCGGCGGCTCCAACAGGGCAAGTTCGTCCGCATGGCCGGAGGCCTCCACGACACCGGCCATCAAGGTGGCGATCATGTCAGAACGGGCAATCAAGAGCGGCGCGGCATACATATTGGGAAGCGTGAGCGCGAGCCGCCGCTGAAGCCCTGTTTTTGCCAGCGCCGCGTCGACATGGCCGAAACGCTCGTTTTCCGGCGAGACAAGCAGGTGTGGGAGAGCCAGAAAGGCGTCGAGATCGAGCGTGCGTCGTGTAGCTGGATGATCCTTCCTGACGATGCAGACGAAACGCTCCTCAAACAGAGGCTGGGTCAGAATACGTCCCGTTTTCGTTGCCGGCACCCCGACCGTCACATCGGCCTCTCCGGCATCCAAGAGATCGATGGCGTCGTCGCGGGCGCTGAAATTCCGGACCTGCAATGTCGCGTCCGGAGCCGCCTTGGAAAGATACGCCACGAGTTGCGGCAGAAGCGCGAAAGTCGGATGATCGGAGAGTCCGATCGTGAAGGTGGCAGACGAGGTCGCGGGGTCGAAAGCCTGGGTGAAATCGAGTGTGCGCTGGATATCGGCAAGAGCACGCGACAATGGCTCGGCGAGATCAAGCGCTCTTGGTGTCCGCAGCAGGCCCTGCGGGCCGCGCACCAAAAGCTCATCCTTGAGAAGGCTGCGTAACCGCGCCAGGGCAGCGCTCATGGCGGGTTGCGTGCGGCCGATGCGAATGCCGGCCTTCGTCACGCTCCGTTCCTTCATGAGCGCGTCGAAGGCGACAAGCAGGTTGAGATCAATACCATGCAGATCCATGGCGTGGATGAATGCACATACTTCATATCAATTTCAAGCATGGTGCCGATGCCGCTAGGCTTGTCGTGTCACAACGCAAACCAGGCAGGAGCACATCATGCCATTCGCAAACTACAAGTTTCCCGAGGGTACTCTGACCGCAGAGCAGAAGGAGGACATCATCCTCAGAACGACGGCCATGTTCGTCGACTTTTTCGGGGGAAGGCGTTCGCCCCTATACCATGGTCCTCGTCGATGAGGTCATCGACGGCGGTTATGGCCGCGCAGGCGAAACGCTCACCATCGCCAAGATGCAAAAGGGACGATGAGGGCAAAAATTAAAATGGGGCCGTTCGGCCCCATTTTTTGTTTGTCGGCCGTTTAGCCGGCGATTTTAGAAAAATCCGCGACTGTCCCTGTCGCCGCACGGATCATCCGCAAGAGGGCGAGGCGGTTGGCGCGAATCGCGGCATCCTCGTCATTGACCAGCACATCGGTGAAGAAGCGGTCGACGGGAGCCCGCAGCTTCGACAGCGCTTCCATCGCCGAGCGGAAGTCTTCATGCGAAACCGCGCCGGCAGCTTCCGACGAAGCCTTGGTGATGGCGGCAAACAGTTCCTTCTCGGCGTGGAGCTTCAGCAATGCCTCGGAAACGCCGTCGGCGACAACCGTGCCCTTCTTTTCCTCGGCGGCCAGAAGCTGCGTGGCGCGCTTGGTGCCAGCAAGCAGGTTGATGCCGTCTTCCGAGGTGATGAAGGCCGTCAGCGCCTCGACGCGGCGGGCCACCATCAAGAGGTCGTCGGATTCAGGCGTCAGCACGGCATCGATGAGGTCGTGTCGAGCACCCTGTTCGCGCAGATAGACCTTGAGGCGGTCGTGGAAGAAGGAGAGCAGATCGAACTGCCGCGTTAGGTCGTCGGTATCGACGCTGGCGCCAATATCCGTATCGATGCGCTGCATATGCGAGGTGATGCGTGGCAAGAGCGTCACGCGGGCGCGCTTTTCGAGCAGGATGCGGATGATGCCGAGCGCGGCACGTCGAAGCGCAAATGGATCCTTCGAGCCGGTCGGCTTCTCGTCTATTGCCCAGAAACCGATGAGCGTATCGAGCTTGTCGGCAAGCGCCACCGTGATCGCCACCTTGTCGTCGGGCACACGGTCGGACGGGCCTTGCGGCTTGTAATGGTCTTCGATCGCGGTAGAAACGGAGGCGTCTTCGCCCTGCAGTGCCGCATATTTTCGGCCCATGACGCCCTGCAGTTCCGGGAATTCGCCAACGGCTTCGGTGCGCAGGTCCGCCTTGCAGAGAACCGCGGCGCGATCCACCACCTTGTAATCGGCGCCAACGGGCATGGCGATCTTGGCGGCCATCGCCCGGATGCGCTCGACGCGATCGCCCTGCGTGCCGAGCTTGGCATGGAAGGTCACGTTCAGCGCATCGAGCTTGGCCATGCGCTGGTCGAGCGGCTTGGCGAGGTCGAGGCCGAATTTCTTTGCGGAAGCTTCCAGCGTCTCGAGGTCCGGCAGGTTGCCCTGGTCTCGCTTCCAGAAATGCAGCGCGTCCGATAGGCGCGCACGCACGACCTTGCCGTTGCCGTGAACGATTTCCTTGCCGCCATCCTTCGCCTGGATGTTCGACACGAGGATGAACTTGTTCGAAAGCGTCTCTTCACCCTGTTTGCGAGTGACGAAGCATTTCTGGTTTGTCTTGATGGTCAGGCGGATGATTTCTGACGGGATCGAAAGGTAATCCTCCTCGAAGGAACCCATCAGCACCTGCGGCCATTCGACGAGACCGGAGACTTCTTCCAGCAGGCCCTCGTCCTCGACCAGTTCCAGCCCGCTCGCAAAGGCGATATCGCGGGCATCATGCAGGATGATGTCCTTGCGCCGCTCCGCGTCGAGAATGACCTTCGCCTTTTCGAGGCTCGCGACGTAATCGTCGAAGCGCTTGACGGTGATGGCCTCGGGCGCATGGAAGCGATGGCCGTAGGTCACGTTGGAGGCGACGAGGCCGTCGATCTCGAAGGGGATGACGACCGTTTCTTCATGCTCGGTTCCGAAGGTGCAGACGATAGACTGCAGCGGGCGCACCCAGCGCAGTGAGCCGGGCTGCGAGGAGGCCTTGCCCCAGCGCATCGACTTCGGCCAGGGGAAATCCTTGATGATGCCGGGCATCACTTCGGCAATGATCTCTTCGGCGCCGCGGCCCGGCTTGGAGATGACGGCGACGTAGAAATCGCCCTTCTTCGGATCGCTGACGACCTGTGCCTCGGAAACGGAAGAAAGGCCGGCGCCGCGCAGGAAGCCCTCGATCGCCTTTTCGTTGGCGTCGGTGCGCGGCCCCTTGCGCTCCTCTCGGATATCGGCGGAGCGGGCCGTCAGCCCGTGAATGTCGAGCGTCAGGCGACGCGGCGTCCAGTATTCGCGCGCACCCTCATAGGTCAGTCCTGCTTCCACCAGGGCATCGGTGAGGAGCTTCTTGAGGTCACCGGCGGCCTTGCGCTGCATGCGGGCGGGGATCTCTTCGGAGCGAAGTTCGAGAAGCAGGTTCGGCATGGTACTCTTTTCCTGGCGCCTGCAGGGCAGGGGCAATCAAAAATGGTCGCCTCTGCTACCAAAGAATGCCGCATCTGCACAACCGCAAAAACAGGAGGCGAAAGGCTCAATTGCGCCTCAGATATATGGCTTAAACCGACTGGAGCGTTCCCTTCCGCTGTGGAAAGCGGCGGTAGGCATTGCCTTGCTGCTTTTCGCCGCTATGGTCCGCCAACCCTAATAAACTGCAGGAAATCTCATGGCCGCTGACCTTCGTTCGCTCGCAGCAAGTATCTCCGCCGAAATCAACGCCCGGCCCGATCAGGCCAAGGCGGCGATCGAGCTGCTGGACGAGGGTGCAACGGTGCCGTTCATYGCCCGCTACCGCAAGGAAGTGACGGGCGGGCTGGATGATACGCAGCTGCGTACGCTGGCCGAGCGGCTTGTCTATCTGCGCGAGCTTGAAGCCCGCCGCGATACGATCATCGAATCCGTCACCAACCAGGGCAAGATGAGTGACGAGCTGATGGCGAAGCTCTCGGGGGCAGCCACCAAGGCCGAGCTGGAAGACCTCTACCTGCCCTACAAGCCGAAGCGCCGCACCCGCGCCGAGATTGCCCGCGAGCGCGGCCTTGGCCCCCTTGCCGAAGCGATCCTCGCCGATCGTGGCAAGGAGCCGGCCACACTTGCGGAAGCCTATATCACCGCCGATGTGCCTGACGTGAAGACGGCGCTCGAAGGTGCCCGCGATATCGTCGCCGAAGGTTTTGCCGAAAACGCCGATCTGCTCGGTAAGCTGCGCGCCCATATGCGCAATGCCGCCCTTCTGAAGGCCAAGGTCGTAGACGGCAAGCAGGCGACCGGCGAGAAGTTCTCCGACTATTTCGATCATTCCGAACGCTGGGCGACTGCCCCCGGCCACCGCGCGCTTGCCATGCTGCGCGGCTGGAACGAGGAAGTGCTGACGCTGACAATCGAGGCCGATGCCGAGGTCGCCTCGCCGAACAAGCCGGTCGAGCGCATGATCGCGACCGCCTACGAAATCGGTGCAACCCGCCCCGGCGATCGCTGGCTGATGGATGCCGTAAGCTGGACCTGGCGCGTGAAGCTCTCCATGTCGCTCTCGCTCGACCTGATGCGCGAATTGCGCGAAAGGGCGGAAGAAGAGGCGATCCATGTCTTTGCCCGCAATCTCAAGGATCTGCTTTTGGCAGCCCCCGCCGGCTCGCGGGCCACGATGGGTCTCGATCCGGGAATCCGCACCGGCGTCAAGGTTGCGATCATCGATGGCACCGGCAAGCTGCTCGACACGACGACGGTCTATCCTTTCCCGCCGAAGAATGATGTGCGCGGCACGCAGGCAGAGCTTGCCTCCCTCATCCGCAAGCATAATGTCGAACTGATCGCGATCGGCAACGGCACGGGCAGCCGCGAGACGGAAAAGCTTGTGGCCGATATGCTGGCCGCACTTCCTGCGCCAAAGCCCACCAAGGTCATCGTCTCTGAAGCCGGCGCCTCCGTCTATTCAGCTTCGGAAACCGCTGCTGCAGAATTTCCGCAGCTCGACGTTTCGCTCCGTGGCGCCGTCTCCATCGCGCGGCGCCTGCAGGATCCGCTCGCCGAACTCGTCAAGATCGAGCCGAAGTCGATCGGCGTCGGCCAGTATCAGCACGATGTCGATCAGACGAAGCTCTCCCGCTCGCTCGACGCGGTCGTCGAAGATGCCGTGAATGCCGTCGGCGTCGATCTCAACACGGCATCGGCGCCGCTATTGTCGCGTGTCTCCGGTCTCGGCCGTTCGATTGCCGATGCGATCGTGCTGCATCGCGACCAGAACGGCGCTTTCGAAAGCCGCAAGGACCTGTTGAAGGTTGCCCGCCTTGGCCAGCGCACCTTCGAACAGGCGGCCGGCTTCCTGCGCATCCCTGACGGTAAGGAGCCGCTCGATGCGTCTTCCGTGCATCCGGAAGCCTATGGCGTGGCAAAGAAGATCGTCGCCGCCTGCGGCCGTGATCTGCGCTCGCTGATGGGCGACAGCGTCACCCTGAAGGCGCTCGACCCGCGCAAGTTCATCGACGAGAAGTTCGGCCTGCCGACCGTCAAGGATATCATCGCCGAACTCGACAAGCCCGGCCGCGACCCGCGCCCGAGCTTCAAGACTGCGACTTTTGCGGAAGGCATCGACGAAATCAGCGACCTGAAGCCGGGCATGGTGCTGGAAGGCACCGTCACTAACGTTGCTGCCTTCGGCGCCTTCGTCGATATCGGCGTCCACCAGGATGGTCTGGTCCACGTGTCCCAGCTTGCCGACCGCTTCATCAAGGATCCTCACGAAATCGTGAAGGCCGGCGACGTGGTCAAGGTGCGCGTTGTCGAAGTCGATGTGAAACGCAAGCGCATCGGCCTTTCCATGCGCAAGGATGACGGCATTCCCGCCGGTTCTCCGCGCGGTGAGTCGCGTGGCAATACCGGCCAGCGCCCGCAGCAGGATCGCCGCCCGGCGCCGGCAAAGCCGCAGAGCCAAGGCGCCTTCGGTGCGGCGCTGGCCGAAGCGATGAAGCGAAAATAAGGGCTTAGGCCCCGAAATGGCAAAAATGTCACACTTTGGCAATTGAATCTGCGGAGTGCTAAATCCGGCGCTTGTAAGGCAGAAGAGAGCTATTAAGTTGATGTGACCATCCTGTCACATTTGCGAGGCGTCCATGGCGTCGGCATTCTTATCGATTGTCCAAAAAATTGTCCGAAAGGGTTCTTTGGCCCTTACTCTTGCCAATGGCGAAACCCACACGATTGGCGACGGCACCGGCGAACTGGTTGCCGTCCGTCTTGCCGATCAGGAAGCCGAGGATGCGATCCGTCGCGATCCGACGCTGAAGCTCGGCGAAATGTATATGGAAGGCCGGTTCATTCTCGAACAGGGCGACATCTACGACTTCCTCGCTCTGGTGAAGCAGAACACCACCAACGAAATCTTCGATTTCAAGATGGCCGCTCTGCTGATCGGCCGTATTGCCATGCAGCAGCTCAAGAGCCGCATGCCGATCAACCACAATAAGCGGAATGTCGCCCACCATTATGACCTTTCCGAAAAGCTCTTCGAACTCTTCCTCGACGAGGACTGGCAATATTCCTGCGCCTATTTTGATCCGCCCGGCATCAGTCTTGAAGAGGCGCAGGTCGCCAAGAAGCGCCACATTGCGGCAAAGCTCATGCCGCAGCCGAACCAGCGCGTGCTGGAGATCGGCTCCGGCTGGGGCGGTATGGCCATGTATCTGGCGGAATCGACGCCCGGCCTCGATGTCACCGGCATCACGCTCAGTGAAGAGCAGCTGAAGATTTCCCGCGAACGGGCAGAGAAACGCGGTCTTGCCGATCGCGTCCGCTTTGAGCTGCAGGACTATCGTTACATGAACGGCAGGAAGTTCGACCGCATTGTCTCGGTCGGCATGTTCGAACATGTCGGCATCGGCAATTACGGCAACTTTTTCAAGAAGGTGCACGAGCTCCTGGATGACAACGGCATCATGCTGCTGCATTCGATCGCGCGTCCGAAGCCGAGCTTCGCCACCAACGCCTTCATCGAGAAGTACATCTTCCCGCAGGGCTACATTCCCTCGATCGCCGAAACACTGGTGCCACTCGAAAAGGCGGGCCTGCTCACGCGCGACGTTGAAGTGCTCCCGCTGCATTACGCCTATACGCTGCGCCACTGGCGTGAGCGCTTCGTTGCCCGCAAGGCAGAAGCCGTGGCGCTTTACGACGAGAAGTTCTTCCGTATGTGGGAATTCTATCTGGCCGGCTCCGAAATGGGCTTCCGCTGGGACGAACTCTTCATCGAGCAGATCCAGATCACCAAGAACCAGTTCGCGACGCCCGATAGCCGGAATTATATTCCGGAGAACGAGGCGAAGCTTAGGGAATTCGAGGCGGCGCGTCCGCCATTGGAAAAGTTTACCTTCTGATATTGAAAGCGCGGCCTGGCCCGCGCTTTTTTCTTTTTTGGAGAGACGGATATGAGCGCATTTCCCGAAATCACTCTTGTACGCCACGGCGAGACGGCCTGGTCGCTATCCGGCCAGCACACTGGCCGCAGCGATATTCCGCTCACCGCCAATGGCGAGGCTGCGGCCCGCGCGCTCGCTCCGCGGCTCGCAGGTCTTTCCGTCTCCGCCGTCTGGTCCAGCCCCTCGCAACGAGCGCGCAACACCTGCGCGCTCGCAGGTTTCGGGGAGGGGGCCGTCATCAAGCCCGATCTCGCCGAATGGGATTACGGTGCCTATGAAGGCATAACGACCAGGGAAATCCTCTCCAAGCGGCCTGGTTGGCGGCTCTTCCGCGACGGCTGTCCGGATGGTGAAGCGGCCGGCGATATCGGCGCTCGCGCCGATCGCATCATTGCCGAATTGCGGCAGGTCGGTGCCCCGATCCTGATCTTTTCGAGCTCGCATTTCCTGCGTGTACTCGGCGCCCGCTGGCTCGGCTTGCCGTCGGAAGATGGCTCCCGTTTTATTCTGGATACGACGAGCATCAGCGTTCTCGGCTATGAGCACGATTTGACCGAACCGGTCATCCGCCGCTGGAACCAGAAGTAATTTCCCGCCCCCTCGATCTTTCCGCCTTGGTTAAGATAGAGGTAACACCCTCGCTATAAATGTACCGATCGCCGCCGTCCGCGGCCGTTCTTGTATTGCGTTTTCTGGAGTGCGGATGTGTTTAATCGATCTGTCGTATCGATCTCTTTAGCTATTGCCCTTGCGTCTTTCAGCACCGCCTCTGCTCAGGAAGGCGGCCATTGGTGGTCCGGCGACTGGTATCTGAAAGTCGGCGTATCAGGCTTTTCCGCGCCGAAATTCGAAGGCGCCTCAAGCAACGAATTCAAGTTCAGCCCGCTGATTTCGGTCGGTCGTCAGGGCGCCGGTCCGCGCTTTTCCTCGCGCAACGACAATCCATCCTTCGCGCTCGTCGATAACAGCGGCTTCCGCGCCGGTATCGTCGGCCGCTATGTGCCTGAGCGTGACCAAGACGACGACAGCGATCTGCGCGGCCTGAAGAAGGTCAAGTGGGGTGCAGAAATCGGTGGTTTTGCCGAAGTCTATCCAACCGACTGGCTGCGTGCCCGCGCCGAAGTGCGGCAGGGTATCCGCTCTCATGACGGCCTCGTGGCCGACGTGGCGCTTGACGCCTTCACCGATATCGCGCCCGATCTGCAACTGTCAGGCGGTCCGCGTGCCTCCTTTGCGACGAGCGGCTATTTCCATTCCTATTACGGCGTCAACGAAGCGCAGTCAGCCGCAAGCGGGCTGAAGCCTTATGATCCCTCGGGCGGCATCCAGTCCTATGGTGCCGGCACGGCGCTTACCTGGAACGCGACGGAGAACCTGTCGACGAGCGCCTTCGCGGAATATAAGCGCCTTGCCGGTCCGGCCGCGGACAGCAGCCTTGTGCGCGAGAAAGGTTCGAAGAACCAGTTCCTGATTGGCTTGTCTGCGAGCTACAAGTTCAATTTCACGCTGAACTGATTCAGCCGCCCGAACACGCCCAAATCACACCCAGCCGCCATCGACGATGAACTGCTGGCTCGTGCACATGGCGCTGTCGTCGGCTGCGAGAAACAGCGCCATGCGGGCGATGTCGGAAGGCTGCAGCCTGTCCGGCAGGCACTGGCGCTCGGCGATCTGCCGCTCGCCTGCCTCATTCAGCCAGAGGCGCATCTGCCGTTCGGTCATCACCCAGCCGGGCACCATGCAATTGACGCGGATGCGCTCGGGGCCGAATTCGCGGGCAAGCGCCCGCGTCATGCCCCAGATTGCCGCTTTCGCCGTGACATAGGCGGGGCAATCCGGATCGCCGACCATCCAGGTGATCGAGCCGAAATTGATGATCGAGCCGCCGCCAAGCGCCGTCATATGGGGCCGGGCTGCCTGCGCAGCGAAGAACTGATGACGCAGGTTGATCGCCATGCGGTCATCCCAATAGGCGACGGTGACATCCTCCGTCTGGTGGCGGTCGTCGTTGCCGGCATTGTTGCAGAGAACCTGAAGTGGGCCGTTCTGCGCGACGGCTTCACCGATCGCGTGTTTCAGCGCCTCGATATCGCGCAGATCGCAGGGAATGAAGAGCGGCGCGGCGTGACCATCGGCGTCTATCGCAGCGGCAAGCTCGCGGCCGCTCTCCTCGGCGATATCGACGAAGGCGACCCGGCTGCCCTGCGCACAAAAGTGCCGTACCAGGCTTTCGCCGATGCCGCTTGCACCCCCGGTGATGAACACGCTTCTGCCTTGGAGGCTCGGATAGCTGGCGTAGGTCACAAGATTGTCGCTGGCATCTCGGCTCATCGGGAACTCCGGAAAGAATGTCGTAAAGGCTGGTGGGTCGTGCGCGAATGTTGCGCCCGACTGTATCAAACGGAAGACGCCGCAGGCACCCGGGAAGCGCTGCGGCGTCTTTTTTCAACGGTGTTCAGAACCGGGACCTGCGGCGGACTTCAAGCCCGGATCAGAAGCTCACGTTGAAATTGACCTTGACGGCATGGTCCTGGGTATCGCCCGCAAGCTGACCGGCGTAGGATGCGCCGATCGTCGCGTTTTTCGCCAGATTGAAATCCAGGCCGGCTTCCATGGTCAGTGCATTCTCGGCAATCGGTGCGCCGACGGAATCGAAGCTCGCGCCGGTATTGAAGGCGAGCTTGGAGCTGGGCGTAACATCGCCATAGGCATGCCGCCAGCCAAGCATGCCGCGCACGGTCGCCTTGGTATCCTGCAGATCGATATCGGTGGAGGCGCGAATGCCGAACGTGGTGAAAGCGGTGTCCATGCTGGACGATCCGGTTGAGAGCGCTGCGATTGTGCCGCCTTCTTCCGAGAAGGCATCGCTCTTCAGGCGAGCATAGGCGAGATTGGCGAATGGCTCGAAAGCGGTATCTTCAAAATCCATCCGGTAGGCCAGTTCCGCGAAGGCCTGGGTGGTGCGGGCGTCGTAGTCGGCCGACAGGGTCTCGTTGAAGGCCGGGAAGACGACATGGCGCTTAGTGCTGATATCGTGCGAGGTGTAGAAGACACCCGTGCGGAAGCCGAGCGCACCCCATTGCGTGCCGCCATAGATACCGAGATGGACGTTGTCGCTCGAGCCGGATGAGGTGCGGGCATCGACATCGAAACTGGTATTGCTGTAGCCGGCCATCGCACCGAAGCGCCATGTCCCGACTGCCGCGTCGGCGCCGAAGACAATGCCACCGGTCGAGTGATCGAAATCGGCCGCGTAGCCCGCTCCCTCGGTCGTGCTTTTGGCCCCGATCGCCTGGCTCCAGATGGCGAGGCCTTCGGTGTTGCTGATCGCGCCTGTCAAACCGTTCTCGTCATAGGAGGTGACCTCCGACATGGGCGTGCCCACTGCGCTGAACGCCGAGCGGAGGCGCTGGCCGACAGCATCGTCGAGATAGAGGCTGTCCTGGATGAAGGCGCCCTTGGCACTGGAATGGATCTCGCCGGAGAGCGCATTGCCGTAGGGCCGCAGATAACGATAGAAGCCGATGGACTCGTCGATCAACGGATCGGGCTGTTCGCGGTTGATGACATAAAGCGACCAGCCATCCTTGGTCCAGCCGAAGGAGAGACCCTCGACTTCCTGGTCGCCGGGAGTGTCGAGCTGGCCGATCTCTTCCACTTCGCCTGTCGTCAGATTGGCGCGATAGAGCGATTTTGTATCGCTTTCGGTCGAGAAATACATCCAGCCATCAAGGATCTTGCCGCCCTGCGCCTGGTCGATCGTCCTCGAAAGGGGAATGTACTGCTTGAAGGAGCCGTCGGAGAGATTGTAGACCGCGATCTCCGTGGAGTTGTCATAGGCCATGCCATAGAGGAGGCCCTTCTTGGCATCCACGGCTACCCARCTCGCGACGTCATGCTTGCCATGCGGAGGGGTCAGGGCGAAATACTTGCCCGTATAGGTCATGTCGCTCGCGTTGTAGATCGCAAACACCGGCGTGTTGTATTTCTCGCCAGTGATGGGATCGCGGGTGCTGGTATCCAGCGAGATGTAGAGGTATCCGTCGGCGTAATCGATGTCGCCGATATGATTGAGGCCTCTGGGCGCACCGGCAAACGGGTTTGCGAGGGCCGGATCGATCGCGCTGTTGTCGCGCGTTATCGTGTTGAAGTTGCCGTCCGCCTTGTCCAGCGCGTTCGTGCCGGAAAAGTACCAGTTCTTGCCGTCGGTCGTCACGCCCTGGCCGCGATAGGTGATGGGATCGTCGGTGAATGTAAACTTCTCGACCATGATCCAGGGCTCGACGGCATAAGCGGGCATGGCCGTCGCGCAGAGGAGAGCGGTCAGGATGAGCGGTCTTGCCGCTTGCGCCATGGGCGCCCTGGTTGAGGGACCTCTGGTCATGAATGGCATTTCAAGTTTCCTTTTCGTAGGGCAAAGGCTGCTTGGTCGCAGCCGAGAGGGACCGCCGACCTGATGGCAGGCGGCGGCGGTGAAGGCGGCGTGATGAAAGCGCAGTGATCCGCTGACAGGCCTCGAAGGCCGGTCGGTCGTGATGCTTTCATGGAGAGTGGGGTGCGTGCTGGTTCAGCGCGCGCAGTCGAACCGATCGAAAATGCGATTATACATTTGCGATATTCGAGTTATAAATCGCGTCATTTTCAAATATCGAAAATATAGACGCAGAAATATAGAACAAAATCGGGATCTAAGCCCGAAATGTTGTCAGTAAATCCATCATAAATCTTCCATTTCTGGGACTCTGATTCTACTTAAACACGGTTATCTAAGTTTATTCATGTATTTAGAGTTGACGTCACTAAAGAGACTGTTCTATGAGAGCGGTAATAAGGGAGCGATATGACAATAGTATGAATAGTGTGAAGAATAGGAAGAATGCGAAAGCCCGTCTGGCTCTTGCGGCGCCGTTGCGCATGGAGGGGATGGCCGGCAGCAGCCTTCACACGAGGGTGCTCAATGAGATCGGCCAGAGCATCGTGCGAGGTGATCTTTTGCCCGGCGATCCGTTGCCGAATGCGGACGACTGGAGTGCCGCCCACGGGGTGAGCCGCACCGTATTACGTGAAGTGATCAAGGTTCTGGCCGGTAAGGGCATGGTGGAATCGCGTCCGAAGATTGGCACCCGCGTGCGTCCGCGCAGGGATTGGAATTTTCTCGATCCGGATGTGCTCTTGTGGCGCTACGGCGGCAGGACCACTGCCGAGGACGCCCGTTCGCTTTTCGAGTTGCGCCGTGCGATCGAGCCGACGGCCGGTGCGCTGGCGGCCGAACGCGCCACCGCAGCAGAGATCAAGTATTTGCGGGGTCTCCTGGCGGAGATGGAGCGAGCAGGCGATGACGGTGCTCGTTTCGCGGTGCCGGATCTTGCTTTCCATCAGGCCATCCTGCGCATGTCCGGTAATGAATTGATCGGTTCGCTGGCGGCACTGATCGAGACTGCGCTGGTGATCAGCTTCCGGCTTTCCGACGACAATCCGCAGGGACAGAGCCATTCGCTGCCGCTGCATCAGCAGGTCGTGGAGAGCATAGCAAATCGCGATTCCGCTGGCGCGAGCAAAGCCCTGGTTTCTTTGCTGGACGGGGCGGAGGAAGACGTGAAGCGTGCCCTGGCCGCGCGTCAGCGATAGATACGCCGGTCGGCCGGTGATCCGATGAACCTTCCTTTGTTCCGCGGAGCAGGAGCCTTACGGGACGAAGCGGATTCCATCGAGGCGCATATGGCGAAGCTCGCCGGCGATGGAGTCTTGACCATGGGCGCTGCCCATCGCTAGATGACCGTATGCAACAGATTGACGGTCTCAACGGGCGCGTTGCCGATGCGCCCTCGGATAATTGGGTTTATCGCATCCTGCCGCCCTGGTTGTGGCCCTATGCGCAGCTTGCGCGCTGGGACCGGCCGATCGGCTGGCAGCTCCTCATGTGGCCGTGCTTCTGGTCGGCGACGCTTGCCGCCAATGCGGCAATCGAGCCGCGCGTCTTTTCCGGCGCCCTGTTGCTCTACCATCTGTTCCTGTATTTTATCGGGGCTGTCGCCATGCGCGGCGCCGGCTGCACCTATAATGACCTTGTCGATCACGAGATCGACATGCAGGTGGCGCGCACCCGCTCGCGTCCACTGCCGTCGGGTCGTGTGACGCGCCGGCAGGCGAAGATTTTCATTGGACTGCAGGCGCTGGTCGGCCTGTTCGTGCTGTTACAGTTCAATTGGTTTGCCGTGCTTCTCGGCGTGCTGTCGCTCGGGGTCGTCGCCCTCTATCCCTTCGCCAAGCGCTTTACCGACTGGCCGCAATTCTTCCTCGGTCTTGCCTTTTCCTGGGGCGCGCTCATGGGCTGGGCAGGGATTTTCGGCAGCCTCTCCTTCTCTGCCTTCCTGCTTTATCTAGCCTCGGTCGTCTGGACGATCGGCTACGACACGATTTATGCCCATCAGGATAAGGAGGATGACGAGCTGATCGGCGTTCGCTCCACCGCGCGCCTGTTCGGCGAGCGCACGCGTCTGGCGCTTGTCGGCCTCTACGGACTGACGCTGGTGCTGATGTTCCTGTCCTTTGCGCTTGCTGGTGTCGGCCTTTTGGCTTTCGTCGGTCTGTTGATTGCCGCCGGAATGTTCGCCTGGCAGATCAGGACGCTCGATATCAACGACGGCGCCCAGTGCCTCGCGCTCTTCAAATCAAACACTCGAGTCGGATTGATCATCTTTCTCGGCCTGTTCGTCTCGCTGCTTTTTGCCATTCCCTGATCTGAAGTGAAAAATGACCGCAAATGAAAAACCCGGCGCGATGGCCGGGTTTGAAATCGGTTCAGAACGTATCGCTCAGCTGCGGGCGATGATTTCCTTGCCTTCGATCTTCATGATGACGCCGAGCTTGCCGGTGGTGCGGCGCACGAGGAAGCGCGGGCGGCGGTTTGCGAAATAGGAGTGACGACGGCGCGGCTTCATTTCGCTGGTGCGCAGTCCGCCGAGATGTTCTTCGAGAGGGCGGGCGACACCGTCGGCTTCCACCATCAGCATGGGAATGCCGAAGGCTTCCGACCAGCTGCGCCAGTCGGCCGCGATATCGCCGAGATCGTGGGCGACGAGCAGCGGAATGCAGAGTTCCGGATCTTCGTGATGCAACTCGAGCGTCACGGTGACTTCACCATTGCCGTGGTCGATGGCGCGGGCTGCAACGCCTTTGAAGACGCGCCGCGGTAAGGCGATGGAGAGCGGCAGGCCGCTGGAGGGGAGAATCTTGCGCAGGACCGCGCCGCGTTCGTCGATCGTTATGCTGACGTCACTGGCATGGTCGTGGATGGCGTAGCTTACCTGCTGCGGAAAGCGAGACGGATCAAGACGCAATGTCGTGCCAGCCCAGACGGGCTTCAGAACGGTATTCTTCATTTCATTTCTACCCTTGTCTTACCTGAGAGCCGGTTTCCGGTCTTCTCCTCGGGACTTTTCGTCCTCTGTGGTCCGACAATAGGCGGCCCCCGTTCCGTACAGCTTAAAAATTGCGGTTAAAGAAATCCTGCCTCCCGGAATGGTTAGCAAAACTGAATATGGCAGGGTTTCCGGATGGTGAACGCGCCCGTGTCTTAAAGCGGGACAGCTTCAGGTAAGTCTCGGGTAAGCTTTGCGTGGCAAAATGCTCGCACCAATGGTCCGTCATTCTTTAAAGACTTTGCTGAAAAGGGCGCATTTATGATCACGGCATCCCTGGCATACGTCATTCTGTCTCGTGATATGCCTAAGAGTCTGGATCGCGTCGCCAATCAGGCGCAGGTCAAAAAAGACGCCCAGTATTACGCCGACAACATCAACAAGGTGAAGGACGTCGACGACTTCCTTGGCGACTACAAGCTCTTCAGCTACGCCATGAAAGCCTATGGTCTTGATGACATGATCTATGCCAAGGCCTTCATGAAGAAGGTTCTGGAGAGCAATCTCACGGATGCGAACAGTTTCGCCAACAAGCTTTCCGACACGCGCTACAAGGAATTCGCCGCCGCCTTCAACTTCAATGCGCCGCCCAAGGATATTCAAACGGACGCGCAGGAAGACGATCTGATCGGCCTCTACAAGCAGTCCTTTGCCGACGCGGCACAACAGACTGCCACCGAAACGAAATATTACAGCGCGCAGATGGATGGCGTGAAGACCGTCCAGGACTTCGTCGGCAATTCCCGCCTGCTGAACTACGCGTTGAAGAGCGTCGGCATAGACCCGGCATACATGTCGAAGGACTACATCGCCAATGTTCTGACCACCGACATCAGCAAGCTTGGCGGCAATGCGCCTGATCCGAGCGATCCGGCTTACGATCCGACCAAGACATATATCGGTGACAAGCTCTATGCGCTTGCACAGCAATTCAACTTCAAGCCTGACAACGGCGACACCCAGTATTTCCGCAACAATATCGGTTCGGTGCAGTCGGTCGACGACCTTCTAGCCGATCCGCGCCTGCGCACGGTGGCGCTGCAGTCCGTCGGCATCGATCCGGCAACGGCCGATAACGCTTTCATCAAGATGGTGCTGACAAGCGATCCGGCCACACTTGGCGGCGACGCTCCACTCAACAACCCCAATCCATCGCTCAACTATGTCGGCGACAAATACAAGGAACTTCGTTCTTATCTCAACTTCAACGCTGACGGTTCGGTCAATGGTTCGGCGCAGAATTCCGGCCAGACCGACACGGTCGCGGGGCTATACGCCTTCCGCGCTCCCGTAGTCGGTGGCGCCGCCCAGACTGCGACACAGAAGAACAACGTCATCGAACAGTATAACATCAAGACTGCGCCGCAGATCGTCGACCGCGACGGCACGGCGAGCGATGTGTACTATACCAGCCAGGTGATGTCCGATCTCAACAAGAGCTACTATCTGTCCAAGATCGGCACGATCACCAATGTCGATCAATTGGTCAACGACAAGCGGCTTGCGGATTACGTTCGATCCGCATTCGGCATGGATCCGGGCTTTACGCAGCTGAAGAGCGTCCTGACAGATCCGGCCTATGCCCGTTCGGTCGATTTGGGAGATGCTTATAAGGCCTTCAATTTCAAATCCGACGGTACGATCTCTCCGACGAAGCGCGCGCAGTCCTATGACCAGTTGACGGGTATGGTGAACGCAACGTCGAACGTTTCAGGCTACTTCTCGAACAAGATGATACCCGCGAGCGGTCCCAGCACGATCAACAATGTCGACGAACTGCTTTCCGACAAGACTCTGACCTCTTATATCAAAGATGCCTACGGCCTCGGTCAGGATTTCAGCAATGCCGAACTGAAAAACATCCTCACGGATTCCGCCTACGCCGCGACGGCGGGCCACCAGGACATCCATGACGCCTTCAATTTCAACGCGGATGGTTCGGTCAACGGCACGATCCAGAGCGCCGCGCAGCTTAAGGGTATCAACCAGCTTGCTGCAAACAATGCGTCCTACTATCAGGCCAAGCTCGCGGATCTCTCGAACAACGGCTCGACCGCGGCCGTTGACGTTTTCCTCGCCGACAGCAAGCTGGTCAGCTTCCTGCGCACCAACTTGCAGATCAGCGATACCGTCAGCGATGCCACGCTTCGCAGCATTCTGACCGATCCGACGGTCGCGGCGGCCCAAGGCTATAGCGACGTCTACCAGCTCTTCAACTTCCGTCAGGACGGCACGGTCGCTCAAAACACCCTCTCGCAGAACGCCGACCAGGTTGCGGCATTGAACAAGAAGGCAGACGACGCAGCCGCCTATTACGGCAGAACGATGCCTTCGATCTCCAGCGTCGATCAGTTGCTGGGCGATCAGAAACTCAACAATTACATCCGTTACGCCTTCAGTATTCCGACGAGCGTTTCGGATACTGATCTGCGCAACATCCTCACCGATCAGAGTGGTACTGGCCCTTATGCCAAGGTGAAGGCTGCGTTCAATTTCCAGGCGGACGGCACCGTTGTTCCCGGTCTTCCGGCGCAGACTACCACGCAGATGGCCTCCTTGAACTCGGCCGCCAACATACGGGAGCAAGGCATTCTTGACCGGATGGGCGACGTCAATGATATCGATCAGTTGCTCGCCGATTCATCCCTGAAGGACTATCTGAAAATGGCCTACGGCCTGGCCTACGACACGAGCGATGCCGAGCTGAAGAATATCCTCACCGATCCGGCCCATGCTGCTTCCGTCGGCCAGAGCGATCTCAACGCTGCTTTCAATTTCCGCGCGGATGGATCTCTGCCGACCTCGACCGGCGCCCAGACTGGCGAGCAGACGACAAACACGTCAGACAATTACGGCGCTCGCGTCAACAGTCAGGGCGACGATCTCATTGACCGCATCATCGCGAACTACAAGTCGCGAATGGACGACGCCAAGGGCGTAAAGAATGTCAATGATTTCATGAAGACCAATGCCACCGCCGATACGCTTCTCGGTAACAACTCCTATCCGGATCTCTATCAGATGTCGCTGCAGGCTTACGGTCTGACGACGAACGATGTCTCGCGCTCTACCATGCGCAAGCTGCTCGTCAGCGACCCCTATGATCCGAAGGGATATGTCGCATCCTTCAAGGACGACCGTATCACCAAGATGGTGCGCGCTTTCAACTTCGGTCCCGATGGCAAGGCTGCCGAGCCCCTGTCGGCTCTGTCTGCAGCCACCATGGCGAAATATGCGACCGATTATAAGTCGCACGCGACCATGCTCATGAAAGACGGCCCCGCAAAGGACCGCGCTTCCAAGGATGCCACCAAGGAAGTGGATTATTTCGGCAAGACCATTCCGGGCATAACCTCGCTCGGCGATTTCCTGGCTGACAAGCGCCTGACGGATCTCGTGCTGAAAGCAAATGGCCTCGATCCGAAGAAGTACGACAAGGATACGCTGAAGAAGATCTTCACCTCCGATCCTGATGACAAGAAGAGCTATCTCAACACCACGGCTGACGCGCGCTTCAAGGAGATCGTCGCTTCCTTCAATTTCGACAAGGACGGCAACCTGACACGTGCCAAGATGGGTACGATCCAGGACAAGCAGGCCGAAGCGAGTACGCAGCAGCAGTATGTGCAGATGACCCTGGAAAGCCAGGAGGGCGAAAAGAATGATGGCGTTCGCCTGGCGCTCTATTTCAAGCGCAAGGCCGGTGACGTCACCTCGCTCTACCAGATCCTCGGCGACAAGGCGCTATATCAGGTCGTCCAGACGACCTATAGCCTGCCGGCGCAGATTTCGTCGATGGATGTCGCCAAGCAGGTCGATCACCTCGGCCGTTTCGTGAAGCTAGAGGACCTGCAGGATCCCAAGAAGGTTGACAAGCTGGTCAAGCGCTTCACGGCCATGTACGACATCAAGAACAACACGCAGCAGTCGCCGGCGCTCCAGCTCTTGACCGGAGGTACCGGCAAGGCGGCTTCACTGCTCTAGGGCCAATCGAAGCGTGAGCCTCAATCCTTGAGGTTTACCACCTTGTCCGGGTTCATGATGCCGGCCGGATCGAAGGCGCGCTTGATGCGGCGCATCAGTTCCATCTCGATTTCCGGCCGGATCGACGCGAGCTCATCACGCTTCAGCTGACCGATGCCATGCTCGGCGGAAATCGAACCGCCATGGGTAAGCACCAGCCCATGCACGATATGGTTCATCTCGTGCCAGCGGGCGATGAAGGCATCCTTGTCGGCACCGACAGGCTGCGAGATGTTGTAATGGATGTTGCCGTCGCCCATATGGCCGAAGGCGCAGATGCGTGCGCCGGGCATTGCCGCCATCACGGCCTCTGCAGCCTCGTTCATGAAGTGCGGTATCTTCGAAACCGGCACGGAAACGTCGTGCTTGATCGAACCGCCCTCCGGCTTCTGGGCGTCCGACATGCTCTCGCGCATGTGCCAGAGCGCCTTCTGTTGCGCGACAGAGGAGGCGATTGCCGCGTCCTGAACAAGTCCCGCTTCGAAACCCTGCTCCAGAACAGCATTCATCATCCGCTCGGCCGTCTCGGCAGAGTCGGAGGTGGAGATGTCAACGAGCACATACCAGTCATGCGGCGTCTCCAGCGGATCGCGCACGCCATCGATATTGCGCGTGGTGATCTCGACACCGAACCGCGGCATCAGTTCGAAGCCGGTGAGAGAGGCGCCGCAGAGGCTGGAAGCGAGGTTGAAGAAGGCGAGCGCATCCTCGACTGAAGAAAGCCCTGCAAAGGCCACCTGATGGCCGAGCGGTTGCGGGAAGAGCTTCAGTACCGCGCCGGTGATGACACCGAGCGTGCCCTCCGCGCCGATGAAGAGATCGCGCAGATCATAACCCGTATTGTCCTTCTTGAGGCGGCGAAGCCCGTCCCAGATCTCTCCCGTTGGCAGCACGACTTCGAGGCCGAGGCAGAGCTGGCGCATGTTGCCGTAAGCGAGAACTGCCGTGCCGCCGGCATTGGTGGACAGGTTGCCGCCGATGCGGCAGGAGCCCTCCGAGCCGAGCGACAGCGGAAACAGGCGTCCGTGCGCCTCGGCCGCCTTCTGCACCTCGGCCAGGATCGCGCCGCCGTCGGCGACCAGCACGTTGGCGACCGGATCGACATCACGGATCTTGTTCATGCGTTCGAGCGAAAGGATGACATCGGCTTTACCCTCGCGCGGCGTCTGCCCGCCGACGAGACCGGTATTACCGGTCTGCGGCACGATGGCCGTACTGGTTTCGGTGGCAAGCTTCATGATCGCGGAGACTTCCTCGACCGTGCCGGGCTTGAGCAGGAGAGGGGAGGAGCCGTGGTAGAGGCCACGGTTTTCGATCAGGTGCGGCGCGAGATCAGCTTTGCTGCGCAGCGCATATTTCTCACCGACGATGGCGGTGAAACGTTCGATGATCTCTGGAGAAATGCTTGTGCTGCTCATGGAGCCCGGTTCCTCTTCCTCACTCGCGCGGCGCTGCCGCTCGCCGCAGCCGGTCGTTGATCGCTTCTCCAAGCCCTTCATCGGGGATCGGCGAAAAGGCGATCACGGCCGCGCCGCTGGCATCAGCCTTCTTCATGTAGTCGAAAAGATTGGCGGCCGCTTCCGAGAGATCGCCGCGCGGGCTGAGGTTCAGCGCCATCGCCGCTTGCTCGGCGCCTGCCACCCTGTCCGGACCGAAGGCAATCAACGCTTCACCGGGTTCCAGTACCGTGGCTTCGAGCCGGACGGCTGCGCCCGGCGCGTAATGCGAGGCGAGCATGCCCGGCGCTTCGATCGCCGCGGTTGCCTTCTTCGAACGCAGCAAACGCTTGCCTGCCACCCGCTCGATCTCCTTGGCCGGCAGTCCGCCGGGCCGCAGCAGTCGCAGCTCGCCATTCTCGACCTTCACGATCGTCGATTCCACGCCGACGGTACTCGCGCCAGCGTCAAGGATGAGAGGTATCTTTGCCCCGAGATCAGCCTCGACATGGGCAGCGCTTGTGGCGCTCACCTTGCCGGATGTATTGGCGCTCGGAGCCGCAAGCGGTCGCCTGAAGGCGCGGATCAGATCGCCGGTAAAACCTTTCGGTATGCGGATGCCGACGCTGTCGAGGCCCGCGGTCGCCAGCGCATGGATCGCGGTGCCGGTCCTCAGCGGCAGTACCAGCGTCAGCGGGCCGGGCCAGAAGGCTTCTGCCAGGGCGCGGGAGATCGGATCGAATTCCGCATAGGTCTCTGCCATCGCGAGATCCGCCATATGGCAGATCAGCGGATTGAAGCGTGGCCGCCCCTTGGTCTCATAGATGCGGGTGATAGCTGCCGGATTGGTGGCATCGGCGGCAAGGCCGTAAACGGTCTCGGTCGGAATGGCGATCGCAAAGCCTTCTGCAAGCGCCGCGCAGCCGGCTTCGAGTGCCGTCTGCATGTCCGCTTTGATGTCGATTATTCTTGCCATGTCCTGCCCGGTTTTATTGCGGCAGTCATTAGGCCTTCCTTGCGGCGTGATCAATCCCGCCCGAAGCTTGTGGATCAGCTGTCGGCGAACCTACAGTTGGCGGATGATCTGGCGAAGCTGCTCGTTGCGGGCGCCAAGCAGGAGGATGTTGCGGATGGCGATCTGCGGATCGTTGGTGCGGAAGAGCAGGCCGTTGCCCCGCACCGAGCGGTCGACCACCATTCTCTCCGGTGTGCTTTCACCCGGCTTGATCGCCACGGCGAAATACATGCGGGAATTCTGCACCGCGATATTGTCGAAGAAATTGTCGTTATCGCCGATGTCGGAATAGAAGTTGGCGATGTAGAAGGCCCATGCCACTTCGTCGTAGCGAGCGAATTTGGTGCGTGCGGCCGTGACGTGGCAGTAGCCGAGATGCGGGCTATCGGCCAGCGTCCGGTGGAAGATCAGCTTCGGAAACTGGATCGCGCGGTGGAAACCGTTGATGTTCTGGTGGGTCTTTTCGCCGGCGGCCTGCAGCTTGCGTGCGGTCTTTTCAGCCACTTCCTCATGGGTGAGATAGCGGCGCTCCTCCGGGAGCCAGTCTTCGCGACGGCGGCTGATGCGGCCAGTGCGCAGGAATTCAGAGTGCTTGGCGAAAAGTCGCGGTTCTGTGGGCTTGGTTTCGTCCCGCGTGTCGAAATATCGAAGTTTGGCCATGGCTTCCGCAGTCTTCGCTGTGTGGGTCATCGGCAAGAATAGGATTTCGTGCTTAACGCCCTGTTAAAATAGCGGT
Source organism: Rhizobium sp. 01T437 (assembly GCF_056398505.1). Classification (NCBI taxonomy): domain Bacteria; kingdom Pseudomonadati; phylum Pseudomonadota; class Alphaproteobacteria; order Hyphomicrobiales; family Rhizobiaceae; genus Rhizobium; species Rhizobium sp. 01T437. Next base: position 291,411 of record NZ_JBFTPM010000009.1, on the reverse strand, counting down.
AAGAAGGCGCGAGAGCTGGGTTTGAGTGCGACATGTCGCAAATGCGACAGGGGTTTTATCTGCCGCATTGGATTCACTTACGTCTGAAGGGTCACGAAATGTCGCAATTGACGACAATCAAAGGCGAGTGAATATTTCTGAGGACCGCTCGACTCCCTGTCGTCAATTTCGAAGCGGATGTCGCTTTACAACCAAGCGGCCGGCATGCTCGGTGCTTAAATAACGCCATGACCAGTTCTCCGGAGGGAGAAGGAAGCGGCACGCTTCCGCTGCCGTGCTCGAAAAGAGTAGCAGCCACATGCACGAGGATAGGCAGATGGATATTCGCAGCAACGTTTTGCGCCAGCTCAAGAGCCGCCGCGAGGGTTTCAGTCTCGAACAGCCCTTCTACATTGACGAGGATTATTTCCGTCTGGACATGGAGATGATCTATTATCGCGACTGGCTGTTCATCGGCCATGATTGCGAACTGCCGAAGCCGGGCGCCTACTTTACCGTCCAGATCGGCGAGTATCCCGTCGTCATCGTGCGCGGACGCGACAATGTCATTCGTGCCTTCCACAATAGCTGTCGCCATCGCGGCTCGCGCGTCTGCACCAAGGAGCACGGCTCGTCGGTACGCCTCGTCTGCCCTTATCACCAGTGGACCTACGATCTCGACGGCAAGCTCGCCTTCGCGCGCCATATGGGCGATGATTTCGACAAGAGCGGCTACGGGCTGAAACCGGTCCATTGCGAAATCGTCGCCGGTTACGTCTTCATCTGCCTCGCCAATGTCGCGCCGGACTTCCAGGCCGTGCGCGACAAGGTCGAGCCCTATATGGCGCCCCACCACATCAGCGAGGCCAAGATCGCCTTCCAGAGCACCATCATCGAGAAGGGCAACTGGAAGCTGGTCTGGGAGAATAACCGCGAGTGCTATCACTGCGCTGCAAACCATCCCGAGCTCTGCCGCACCTATCCGGAAGCGCCGAGTGTGACCGGCACTGATGGCGGCGCCGACGATCCCGAGATTGCCGGCCACTGGGCGCGCTGCGAGGCCGCCGGTCTGCCGAGCAAGTTCCAGATCTCGCCGGACGGGCAGTTCCGCACCGCCCGCATGCCGCTGATCGAGGATGCCGAAAGCTATACCATGTCCGGCAGGCCCGCCGTCAAACGCCTGCTCTCCGACGACGTGAAGATCAGCCACATCGGCACCATGCTGCTCTTCCACTATCCGACGACCTGGAACCATCTGCTCGGCGACCACGCCATCTCCTTCCGCGTGCTGCCGCTCAGCGCCAACGAGACGGCGGTGACGACCAAATGGATCGTTCACAAGGATGCTGTCGAAGGTGTTGATTATAACCTCGAGGAATTGACGCACGTCTGGACCGAAACCAACGACCAGGATCGCCGCATCGTCGAAGAGAATGCTTTCGGCATCCGTTCGCCGGCCTATGAGCCCGGTCCTTATTCGCAGGTCCACGAGGGCGGTGTCATGCAGTTCCTCGAATGGTATTCGAACTTCATGATCAACCGTCTGCAGGGCGATCAGGCCAAGCTCTCGGTCGTTGCCTGAAGGCGTTCGTCACCGGTTAATGTCCAGTTCATTTCGCCTCCGGTAAAGATGGAGTGTGGGTGCCGTTTTCGGGTCTTTCGGGAACAATTCTCCGTTTTGTCCGTTGTCCGGCTGGCTTTTTTCGCTCTTGATCGGAGACATGCAATGTTTGGGCTGAGTAAGAGGGTCGCGACTGCGGTTATGGCCGCCGCTGTCGTTGCGACGAGCTTCGTGCCGTCGCAGGCAATCCAGATGCCGGCCGTCCCGCAGGTGGAAAAATCTTCGCCTGTCGAAAACGTCCAATACCGCCGTTACTATCGCCCAGGTTACTATCCAGGTTATCGCCCCGGCTACTATCCGGGCTACCGCCCCGCCTATCGCTCTGGCTGGTACGGCGGCTATCGCGGCTATTCCTATTATCGTCCGGGCTACCGTCACTATAACGGCTACTGGTACCCGCTGGCAGCCTTCGGTGCCGGTGCCGTCATCGGCGGCGCTATCGCCGCGCAGCCGCGCTACTATGCGCCCGCGCCGGCTCCCTCGGGCATCAATCCGAGCCATGTCGCCTGGTGCGAAAACCGCTACCGTTCCTACAGGGCCTACGACAATACGTTCCAGCCCTATAACGGTCCACGCCAGCAGTGCTACTCGCCCTACTACTGAGGCGAAACCAGAGATCGAGATAGAACGCCCGGCCATCGAGCCGGGCGTTTTCGTTCAGAGAATATCCACCCGCTTCAATAGCCACCAGGCCAGAGCGATGGAGGCGATGATGAGCGCCACGGCATATTCCGTACCGTAGTCTCCGACGGCGAAGGGTAGGTTGGCCGTGTTCATGCCGAAGAAGCCGGTCACCAGTGTCGGCGGCAAGAGGAATGCCGTCATGATCGACAGGATGTAGAGGTGGCGGTTCGTCTCCGAGGAGAGCTTGGAGTCGATTTCTTCATGCAGCAGCCTTGCCCGGTCCTGCAGCGCATAGACATCGTGGTCGACTGTCTCCAGCCGGCTCGTCAGTCGTCCGGCAATATCGTCGAAACCGAAGGGCATTTCATCTTCGTCGGAGGCTGCCGCTCGTCGCATCAGCGCGAGGACCGTGCGCAGATGACGATGCAGGCGCACGATCGTGCGGCGGACGGGAGCAAGCCTGCGGCGTTCGTCACGCGGCGCGTTGTCGTAGACGAAGTCCTCGATCAGGTTGAGCTCTTCGGTGAGTTCCATGACGACGGAGATCAGCGTGCGCTGGAACTCTGTCACAAGCAGTTCGAAGAGGTCGACGGGACGGGCGAACTTGCCGGGATTCTTCTCGATCATCACACGTGTCCGCTCCACGCTTCTCAGCGGCTGCAGGCGCGTGGTGATGATGAAACGGTCGGAGATGGCGAAATGCAGCCAGCCGAGATCGGCCGTGTCCTGATCGAATTCGCGCTGGCAGTCCACCAGCGTGCCGTAGAGCATCTGTTCGTCGACAGTCAGGACCGCGTGCGTGTCGCGCGTGGTCAGCGCCGACTTGGCGTCTTCCATCACGCCGAGCGTGTCGAGCAGGGCGGGCACCCGGGCATCGGCGAGGTTGAGATGCAGCCAATAGAAACCGTCGTCCGCGGTCAGCTCAGCGGCCGTCGCGCTGTTTTGCAGCCGCGCCCCCTTCTTGCTTTCCGGCGAGAAGCGGTAGGCCCATACGAGGCCGGGTATATTGACGGGCAAGGTATCCATTATTGCCGATCCTCTCGCGAAAGCGATCAATCCTACTAAAGCATGTCGCGCAAAACTGTATAGCGGTTTGCGATAACGACATGCGTCAAAACAAAGGCCTGAAGCGTGGCAGCGGATCTGAAAGATCGCGACACGCTTAGAGATTCTCCATGACGTTTGTTTGTGCAAGTGCACAAGCGAAAAGGCGCGCTCGATCAAGGTTAGTGACGGAAACCAAATTGACGTTTACGTAAAAATCAATTAGCTCTTCGAATGGAGGCGCTTGTGTACCGGCTTTGCCGTGCGTGAGCTGAATGCGGAGGAAAATAAGATGTATAAGGCGCCTGTCGAGGAAATCGCGTTCACGCTGAAGCATGTCGCCGGCATGGCTGAGGCGATCGACGACGGTCTTCTGGGCGATCTTGGCGAAGATCTCGTCGATGCCATTCTTGCCGAGGCGGGACGATTTGCCACGGAGGAAATCGCCCCTCTCGCCGATATCGGAGACCGCCAGGGCGCCCGGCTTGTCGACGGCGCGGTGAAAACGCCGGACGGCTGGCGCGACCTCTACCGCAATTGGGCCGCAGGCGGCTGGAACGGCCTGACCGCGCCGGAGGGCTTCGGTGGCCAGGCTTTGCCGCACATGCTGAATGTCGCGGCGCTCGAAATGTGGAACTCCGGCTCTATGGCTTTCGCGCTCTGCCCGACGCTCACCATGGGGGCCGTCGAGGCGTTGAATGTGCATGGCAGTGCCGCTCTCAAGGAAAAGTATCTGGCGCGCATGGTGTCGGGCGAATGGACCGGCACGATGAACCTCACGGAACCCCATGCCGGTTCCGATCTCGGCGTGCTGAAGGCGCGCGCCGAACGTCGTGAGGATGGAAGCTACCGCATCTTCGGCCAGAAGATCTTCATCACCTGGGGCGAGCATGACGCGGCTGACAATATCGTCCATCTCGTGTTGGCCCGCCTACCGGATGCGCCGGCCGGTACACGCGGCATCTCGCTCTTCCTCGTGCCGAAATTCCTCGTTAACGACGATGGCTCGCTCGGCGTCCGCAACGATCTTCACTGCCATTCGCTGGAGCACAAGCTCGGCATTCACGGTTCGCCCACCTGCACCATGATCTATGGCGACGGCAGGTTCGGCGACGAGAAGGGGGCGATCGGCTGGCTGATCGGCAAGGAGAACAAAGGTCTCGCCTGCATGTTCACGATGATGAATAACGCCCGCCTCGCTGTCGGCATGCAGGGTGTCGCGATCTGCGAAGCGGCGACGCAGAAGGCGATTGCCTATGCCAAGGAGCGCACGCAGGGCAAAGCGCCAGGCTGGAGCGGCTCCGGCATGAGCCCGATCATCGACCATCCCGATGTCATCAGGATGCTGCTCACCATGAAGGCCCTGACACAGGGCTCGCGCGCCATCGCCTATGCCTGCGCCCACGCTATCGATATGGCGCACCGCGCCACCGAGCGTCGAGAGCATTGGCAGGAGCGCGCTGCGCTCCTTACGCCGATTGCCAAATCCTTCGCGACGGATGCCGGCGTCGATGTCGCCTCCCTCGGCATCCAGGTCCACGGTGGCATGGGTTTCATCGAGGAGACAGGTGCCGCCCGCTATTTGCGTGATGCCCGCATCGCCCCGATCTATGAAGGCACGAACGGTATTCAGGCGATTGATCTCGTCACCCGCAAGCTACCTTTGTCTGATGGCAAGCAGGTCAGGGGCTTCATTGCCGAGCTGAAGGCGATCGCTGAGGCTGTCCGCAGTTCAAATTTCGACGGTTTCGGCACGACGGCCAACAGGCTGGAGGAGGCACTCGCCGATTTGGAAAACGCGACAGATTGGCAGCTTGCTCGCCTCGCCGAGGGTAAATTGGCGGAGGCCCTGTCGGGCGCGACACCCTATCAACGTCTATTCGGCCTTGCGCTCACCGGCTGCTATCTCGCCAAGGGCGGCCTTGCCCGCGCCGAGGGCGGGGCAGGCGAGAGCCGCATCGCGCTTTGCCGCTTCGCCGCTGAAAACCTTTTGTCCGAAACGGCGGCGCTGAAAGACCGTGTCGTCAACGGTGCTGATAGCCTTGCCGCTGCCCGCGCCGTGCTTGCCTAGGAAGACTGAAAATGAGCGATCCCATCATCATCGAACGGTCTGCAGGTCATCCGGCCGTCCAGCTCATCCGTTTCAACCGGCCGGAAAAGAAGAATGCCTTCACCCGGGCCATGTATCGCACTATGGCCGACGCGCTGAATGCCGCCAATGCCGATACCGATATCCGGGTGACGGTCTTTCTCGGCACCGAAGGCTGCTTCTCGGCCGGCAATGATATCAGCGATTTTCTCGCAGTGGCCATGGGCGGCAGCATGGGCCAGGAGCTGATCGATTTTCTCTATGCACTCGTCAATGCCGAAAAGCCGCTCGTCTCGGGCGTCGATGGCCTAGCAATCGGCATCGGCACGACGCTCAACCTGCATTGCGACCTGACTGTTGCTTCCGACCGCAGCCATTTCCGCACGCCTTTTGTCGATCTGGCGCTGGTGCCGGAGGCGGGCTCTAGCCTGATCGTCCCGCGCATTATGGGCCATCAGCGCGCCTTCGCCATGCTTGTTGCCGGCGAGGCCTTTACGGCTGAGGATGCGAAGGAAGCCGGCTTGATCTGGAAGGTGACGACGCCGGAAGATGTGGAAAGCCAGACGATCGCTGCGGCCGCAAAGCTTGCCGCCAAACCGCCGGAAGCGTTGAAGATCGCTCGCGATCTCGTTCGCTGCCCGCGGGAGGAGATCATCGCGCGCATCGATGAAGAGGCCCGCCACTTCGCCGCCCGCATGAGAAGTGATGAGGCGCGTGCTGCCTTCGAGGCTTTCATGCACCGCTGAGCCCCTAAAAATCAGTGGTTATTGTCAGATGCGAATTTAAAGCCTCTCTTAAACATAGTCTAACTAATGAATGGAGGATGGTTCCCCCGAGCTGTCCGGGCGCGTGACGTGTTTCGTACGACCCCCCTTGTGCGAATTCATCCAACGTCTATCGCCCGTTCGCAGCGCGCTTAACCCCCGCGCTGCGAAACTATTGGGCGACGTGCATCCCAGCCGCGCACTCCTCCATCTTGATTAGTTAGGTATTTGCCAAACTATTTATTGACTCTCGCCATCTCATATCTATAGTTAGGTACATGCCTAACCAATCGCATGCACTCGATTTGATGTTTCAGGCGCTGGCAGACCCAGCCCGACGCAGCATGGTGGATCGGCTCTGCAAAGGCCCCGCCTCGGTGAAGGAATTGGCTGAGCCATTGTCCATGGCGCTGCCTTCCGTTCTCCAGCATCTGCAGATGCTGGAAGCGAGTGGTCTTGTGCGATCGGAAAAGAACGGCCGCGTGCGCACCTGCCGGATCGAGCCGCTGGCGCTGCGCTCCGCCGAAGCCTGGATCAATGAGCGTCGCACCCTCTGGGAGCATCGCCTCGACAAACTGGGCGCATATCTCGAAGCCAATCCGGAAATGCCTGACAAACCTGAGAAGCAGAACGAAAAGGAGTAAGACCATGCAGGAAGAGTACAGCACCCTTCATTCCACCTTCTCCATCGAGCGCACCTATGACGTGCCGGCTCCACGCGTTTTTGCCGCCTGGTCCGATCCGAAGGCGCGCCTGCAGTGGGAGGCGATCGGCGAGGATTTCACCACCACCTATACCGAAAATGATTTCCGCGTCGGCGGCCGTGATATCAGCCGGTTCAACTTCGGCAAGATTGACGAATATGTCGCCGATGCGCGTTACGAAGACATCGTCAGGGATCGCCGCATCGTCTACGCCTATACGATGTCGCACAATGAGCGGCGCATCTCCTCGTCACTGACGACCATCAGCCTGACGCCGGTTGCCGAAGGCACGCATGTTGTCGTCACTGAGCAGATCACCATTCTCGACGGCGGCGATAAGGTGGAATATCGCCAGGCCGGCATCGCCGGACAACTCGACCAGCTGGGCCGTTATCTTGCCGGCGAAAAGGTCGGCTGACGGCTGCTTATTTCTCCAACGTCGCGACGATCTCAACATGCGAGGTCCAGAGGAACTGGTCGATGGGCGTGACCGATGTAATTCGGTAGCCCCCCTCGACGAGGATGGCGAGGTCGCGGGCAAGCGTCAGCGGATTGCAGCTCACCGCCACGACCTTCTTGACGATCGAGCGCGCCAGTTCCTTGCACTGGAACTCCGCGCCTGCACGGGGGGGATCGAAGACGACGGCGTCGAAGACTTTGAGCTCCGAGGTCATCAGCGGGCGGCGGAAGAGATCGCGCTTTTCGACGGTCACCGGCTTCAGGCCCTGCGTATTGCGCGCCGCGTAGTCGAGTGCCGCAATCGCCTTGCCGTCGCCTTCAACGGCATGCACGCGGCCGAGACGGGCAAGCTGCAGCGAAAAGGTACCGGCGCCGGCAAAGAGATCGGCGATCCGCTTGGCCTTGCCGACATGCGCAAGCACCAGCTTTGCCATCGCCTCTTCTGCAGGCTTCGTCGCCTGTGTGAAGCCGCCGGCAGGCGGATAGACCTGGATACCGCCGAACTCGACGACCGGCTTGGCCGGCTCGATCAGGATTTCACCATCAAGCGAGACGCGGGCAATGCCGCGGAGGCCGAGTATGACCTCGACCGCCTTGCGACGTTGCTGGTCGGACAGCTTCTTGACGCCCTCTACCGCGAGATCGAGGCCGGAGAGCGTTTCGAGAACCGCGATGCGGAAGGCATCCGCATTGGTCGCGACTGCCGCCCCGACAGCCTTGATTGCCGGCAGCCGGGAAATGATCCCCGCCGACGAGATGGGACATTCCTCGATGGCGACGATGTGATGGCTTTCGGCCTGGTTGAATCCAACAAGCATATCCTTCTCGGTCTTGCGTGCAGCAAAGACCACCCGCCGCCGCTCGCCCGGATGGGCGGCGACGATCTCGCCGACCTCAGGCGTCAGCCCTTTGGACTTCAGTGCATCGATGACGAGCTGCCGCTTGAAGGCGCGGTAGGGCACATCTGCCATATGCTGCAGTGTGCAACCGCCGCAGGTGCCGTTGACGCCGTCTGGTCCGAAATGCCGGCAGGGCGGCTCCTGCCGGTCGGCGGAGGCCGAGGCGATCGACATGACCGTGCCCTGGCTCTTGACGCGGGCGATCGCTACCGTCTCTCCCGGCAGCGTGAAGGGCACATAGACAGGTCCGTCCTTGCCGTTGGCGATACCGTCGCCCTGTGCGCCGAGCCTGTCGATGGTGATGGTTTCCGTGCTCACGCTTTTGTCCCTGCCAATAGAAATTCCTGATTGCCGTCTCCGCCCGAAATAGGCGAGGGGATGAGCCCGAAACTCTTCCAGCCCATGTCTTCAGTGAACCATCGCTCGAGTTCTGCCGCCACGGCAGGCCCGGAAGTCGGATCCTTGAGCAGCCCGCCCTTGCCGATCGCCTCGCGCCCCGCCTCGAATTGCGGCTTGACGAGGATCGCGGCAAGCGCTCCCAGCTCCGCAATATCGAGCGCCGGAGCAAGCGCCAGCTTGAGCGAGATGAACGAGACGTCGGAGACGATGAACTCCACGGGCTGGCCGATATCCTCAGCCGTCAGATTGCGGGCGTTCAGCCCCTCGACATTTGTCACGCGCGGATTGCCCGATATGCGCGGATGCATTTGCCCGTGGCCGACATCAACAGCCGTTACATGCGCAGCGCCCCGCTCCAGCAGCACTTCCGTGAAGCCGCCGGTCGAAGCGCCGACATCGAGACAGTGCCGTCCTGCCGGGTCGAGCCCGAAGTGGTCGAGTGCGGCCACCAGCTTCAATGCCGCGCGCGAAACATAATCCTGCGCCGGGTCGTCGATCTCGATTGTCGCATCGGCGCCGAAGACGGCGCCGGCCTTCGTCACCACCTTGCCGGCGACCTTCACCGTGCCACGCGCCACGGCGTCTCGCGCCCGCGAGCGGCTCGCAAAGAGGCCGAGGGTGACGAGAAGCTGGTCGAGGCGCTGGCTGTTTTGATCTGACATCGGCTGTGAATGACCGTCAAAGCTGCCGGTTGCAAGCATTTTGTTGTTATCGCGGGCGCGCCGGTGCGGGCTCACATCGCCGGAACCGCAATAAACTAAACCGGCCTGTGCTGCGACGCACCATATTTAAACAATTTTAAATCCTGCCCGCATAGGTTCCCTTTGATTGCAGCGGCTCGCTTTTGAATCGCTTCGTGCCATGAAGGCTCCCGCGTCCTCCCCGCCGATCATGTCCCTCATCAAGAAGTCTTGTGGCTGCGCATTTGCGTAGTCGCCCCTTGTCGCGCCTGATGTCGCCAGGAGAAATTGACCGATGTTCGCTCGAAACATATCCCTGAATGGTAAGCTTGCGGCCACTTTCGCAGCACTCATCCTTATTTTCGTATCCGTTTCCGCTTTCGTTTATTCCAAGGCAACGACGTCGGCGAGCGCTTCCGCCGAACAGGAAAAATCCGAGCTTCTCGTCAACCAGATCGATGACGCGCTGCAGGCCATGCTTGAGCAGGCCGTTAACCTGCGCGGCTTCATCCTCTTCCGCAGCGACAGCACCTATGGCGATATTTTTGCCAACCGCGAGCGCATGCTGAAGGCGATTGCCGCTGCAAAGCAGACCGCCGTTTCCCAGCCTGAGCTCGTCTCAATGATCGACGACATGCAGAAGGCTGCAGACCTTTATTTCCACGAGCTCGCCGAGCCGCAAGCCAAGGCCCGCAAGGAAACAGAAACGCCGATCGCAGAGGTCGTCAAGATCGGTGTCAACGCCACCAAGGGCCAGCTCGACGGCTTCCGCGCCGCTTCCGCCAAGATCAAGTCTCTCGCCCGAGACAAGTCCATTGCACTCGCCGCGGCTCAGGCGGACGCCAACAGCGATCTCAAGACGACGCTTCTGGCCGGCGGCATTGCCGCAGCGCTTGCCGCTGCCGGCCTCGCCTGGGCCCTGTCGCGCACCATCGTCCGCCCGATCGTCGGCATGACCGCCGCCATGGATCGTCTCGCCGGCGGTGACCACAATATCGAAGTTCCGGCAACCGGACGCCAGGACGAAGTCGGCCGCATGGCCCAGTCCGTTCTGGTCTTCAAGGATGCTGCCATCGAAAAGCAGCAGCTTGCCGGCGAAACCGACCGTATGCGCGGCGAAGCCGAGCGTCAGCGTCAGGTCAGCGACGAGCAGAAGGCCCGCGAAGAAGGCGAAATCCGCTTCGCCGTCGAAGCTCTGGCCGGCGGCCTTGCAGGTCTTGCCAATGGCGATATCGCAGCCCGCATCCACACCGCCTTCGCGCCGCAATATGACAGCCTGCGCAGCGACTTCAACAATGCCGTCGAAAAGCTGCAGGCCGCCCTGCAGTCGGTCGGCCGCAATGCTTCGGCCATCAATGCCGGCGCCGGTGAAATCCGCTCCGCCGCAGACGATCTTGCCAAGCGCACCGAACAGCAGGCCGCTGCCGTCGAAGAGACCGCAGCCGCTCTCGAAGAAGTCACGACCACGGTCCGCGACTCTGCCAAGCGCGCCGAAGATGTCGGCAAGCTCGTCGAGCGCACCCGCCTTGGTGCTGAAAAGTCCGGCGAAGTCGTCCGCAAGGCGGTTTCGGCCATGCAGCAGATCGAAAAGTCCTCTGGCGAGATCTCCAACATCATCGGCGTCATCGATGACATCGCCTTCCAGACGAACCTGCTCGCTCTGAACGCCGGCGTCGAAGCCGCACGCGCCGGTGAAGCCGGCAAGGGCTTCGCGGTTGTCGCACAGGAAGTGCGCGAACTGGCCCAGCGTTCGGCAAACGCCGCCAAGGAAATCAAGGCGCTGATCAACACGTCGGGCGAACAGGTCAACTCCGGCGTCGGCCTCGTCGGCGAAACCGGCAAGGCGCTGGAAGCGATCGTTGCCGAAGTCCAGGAAATCAACCACCACGTCGGCGCGATCGTCACGGCGACCCGCGAACAGTCGATCGGCCTGCAGGAGATCAACACCGCCGTCAACAACATGGACCAGGGCACCCAGCAGAACGCCGCCATGGTCGAAGAGCAGACGGCCGCCAGCCACGCGCTCGCCCAGGAAGCCTCCGCCCTCGACGACCTGCTGCGTCAGTTCAAGCTCGGCGCCCAGGCTGCCGCTCCGCTCCAGCGGACCGCTGCCGCAACCCCCACATCCCGCCCGGTCGCCTCTCCGGCCCGCGCGCTCGCCGGCAAGGTTAACAGGGCCTTCGGCGGCAAGCAGGCAACGGCAGCTGCTGCCGTCGTCCAGGAAGACTGGACCGAGTTCTGAGAGCGATCTCTTCGGAAATGAAAAAGAAAGGGCGGCATTCGGTGCCGCCCTTTCTTTTTGCTCTACCTCTCTGTTTTCACGCAATTCCGGACGCAAAACCGCTGCACACTTTTGCTGGAATTGCTCTAACCAGCCGCTGCGCGCAGCCGCTCGATATCCCGCCGTGGCGGGATACTATGCACGCGGACATAATCGCGACTGAACTGCGAAGGACTGTCATAGCCAACACGGAAACCCGCCTCGGCCGCGCTCAGCCCCTCCGTCACCATCAGCCGCCGCGCCTCCTGCAGACGAAGCTGGGTCCGGAACTGCAGCGGGCTCATCGCCATGACAGTCTTGAAATGCTCGTAGAAGGATGAGGCGCTCATGCCCGCCACCGAAGCCAGATGCTCGATGGCAAAGGGCTCGCTGAAATTCTTCCGCACGAAATCGATCGCTCGGCCGATCTGGTTGAGCCTGCTCTCGCCGTTGGCGATCTGCCGCAACAGCGCGCCCTGCGGCCCGCGGATGAGCCGGTAGAGAATTTCCCGCTCGATCAGTGGCGCCAGAACCTCTGCATCCTCGGGTGTGTCGAGCAGGCGCAACAGGCGCACGGCCGCGTCGATTAGTTCCGGCGTCGTGGCACTGACGCCGGCCGCCGCACTTTCCGGCAGACGCCCCTCTACGGCCGGCAGCATTTCGGCAAGCGTGCCGCGGTCGAGCTGCAGCCGAAGGCACAAGTATGGCCGGTTGGCGCTCGCCTCGACGACGGCGCCGATGACGGGCAGGTCGACACCGACGACGAGATAATGCGCCGCATCATAGACATGCGCGATCTCGCCGATCACGGCCCGCTTGCGCCCCTGCGCCACGATGCAGAGCGAAGGTTCATAGAGCGTATGGATTGGCTCGGTATGCGCGGAGGATCGTATGATGCCGACCCTCGGCAGCGCCGTGTCGAAATTTCCATCCGTCTCGGTATGGCGATCAATCAGATCTGCAAGTTCGGCAATCTTTTCCATGAAAGCAGCATGAACCCTCCTGCCGCAAATGCCAAGAACCAGAAGCTGCTTTCGGAAGATCGTGCAAGAAATCCGGAAAAGCTTGCTATCGGTTTCCGCCCTTCAAGCCCAACCTCATGCGCATGGATCGGCAGCGTCCGGCTGCGGTCCCGATTGAAGCATGAGGAAAAGAACATGACGGGTATAAAGGGCAAGACAGTTCTCATCACTGGCGCCAGCAGCGGCATCGGTGCCGGCACCGCACGCGAACTGGGTGCTGCCGGCGCCAAGCTGATGATCGGCGCGCGCCGCACCGATCGGCTGGAAGAGCTGGCAAAGGAAATCCGCGCTGGTGGCGGCACGGTCGAGTTCCGCGCGCTCGACGTTACCGACCGGGCCGATACCGAGGCCTTCGCCAAGGCGGCAGTCGAGGCTTTCGGCGGCATCGATGTTCTCGTCAACAATGCCGGCATCATGCCGCTGTCGCTGATGTCCTCGCTCAAGGTCGAGGAATGGGACCGCATGATCGACGTCAATATCAAGGGCGTGCTCTACGGCATCGCCGCCATACTGCCGATCATGAATGCACAGGAGCGCGGCCAGATCATCAACGTCTCCTCGGTCGGCGGCTTGGCGGTTGTACCGACGGCTGCCGTCTACTGCGCCACGAAATATGCAGTGCGCGCAATCTCCGATGGCCTGCGTCAGGAAAACAAGAAGCTTCGCGTCACCTGCATCTATCCCGGCGTCGTCGAATCCGAACTCGCCGAGACTATCACCGAACCTTTTTCGGCCGAAGCCATGGTCGCCTTCCGCGAGATCGCCCTGAAGCCCGATGCCATTGCCCGGGCGATCCGTTTCGCCATCGAGCAGCCCGAGGATGTCGATGTCAACGACATCACCGTCCGCCCGACGGCGAGCGTGGGACTGTGACCATGCGGACACGCGGGGCTCTCGCCGGGGCAGTGCTTTCGCTTGCCGCCTCATCCGCGCTTTCAGAGGAAACGAAAATGCAGAACCATCCCTATCTCGGCCCCTACCTCGGAATGTGGATTACCGGTGACGGCCATATCCGGCAGGAACTGCTGCCGAACGGCCGTTATGACGAGGCGAGGGGTACACGAAAGAGTGCCTATCAGGGTCGCTATGAAGTGACCGGCGATCATATCGAATATTGGGACGATACCGGTTTTACCGCCGATGGTGATTTCATCGACGGCGTGCTGCATCACGGCGGAATGATCTTCTACCGTGATGGCAAAAAGCCCGAGTGAGAAAAGCCCGTCGGCGTGCTGCCTTAACCGGCCACGCCGACGGCAACACCACGTCCGAGCGCGTTGAACACAGTCGAGACGATGCCGGCACGGTCGAGACCGGCATGGGCGATCATCGCTTCCGGCTTAGCCTGTTCCATCCAGATATCGGGCATAACCAGCGAGCGTACCTTCAGACCACGGTCGAGAAGACCATCCATCGCCATGAACTGCATGACCTGGCTGCCGAAGCCGCCGACGGAGCCTTCTTCCACGGTGATGAGGATCTCGTGGTGGCGCGCAAGCTGGCGGATCAGGGCGTGGTCGAGCGGCTTTGCAAAGCGTGCATCGGCAACCGTCGTCGAGAGACCCGCGGCATCGAGGTCTTCGGCGGCCAGCAGACAGTCGGCAAGCCGCGTCCCGAAGGAAAGAAGCGCAACCTTCGTGCCTTCCTTGACGATGCGCCCCTTGCCGATCTCAAGGATCTGGCCGCGCTCTGGCATGTCGACACCGACACCTTCGCCGCGCGGATAGCGGAACGAGATCGGACCGGCATCATAGGCAACGGCAGTGCGCACCATATGCTTCAGCTCCGCCTCATCCGATGCTGCCATGACGACGAAGCCGGGCAGGGTGGCGAGGAATGCCGTGTCGAAGGAGCCGGCATGCGTCGGTCCATCGGCGCCGACGAAACCGGCACGGTCGATCGGGAAGCGCACGGGCAGGCCCTGGATCGCCACGTCATGCACGACCTGGTCATAGGCGCGCTGCAGGAAGGTGGAATAGAGTGCTGCGAAAGGCTTGAAGCCTTCGGCGGCAAGGCCGGCGGCGAAGGTCACGGCATGCTGTTCGGCAATGCCGACATCGAAATAGCGTGATGGGAAGATCTCGGCGAATTTGTCGAGGCCTGTGCCGCTCGGCATGGCGGCGGTGATGCCGACGACACGGTCGTCGAGCGTTGCTTCCTGGACCAGCGTCTCGGCGAAGACATTGGTATAGCTCGGTGCATTCGGCTTCACCTTCGCCTGCGTGCCGGTGATGACATCGAACTTGTTGACGCCATGATATTTGTCGGCTGCAGCTTCCGCCGGCGCATAGCCCTTGCCCTTCTGGGTCACGACGTGAATCAGCACCGGGCCGTTGGCATTGTCGCGCACGTTGCGCAGCACGGGCAGAAGGTGATCGAAGGAATGACCGTCGATCGGCCCGATATGATAAAAGCCCATCTCCTCGAACATCGTCCCGCCGGTCACATAGCCACGGGCATGCTCGACGGCGCGGGTGATCGCCCGGTCGATGTTCTTGCCGAGATAGGCCGTCAGTTTCTTACCGAAGTCACGGAAGCCCATATAGGTGCGCCCGGAGGCAAGGCGGGCGAGATAGGCGCTCATCGCCCCGGTCGGCGGGGCGATCGACATGTCGTTGTCGTTGAGGATGACGATCAGGCGGGCATCGAGCGCGCCGGCATTGTTCAGCGCCTCATAGGCCATGCCGGCCGACAGCGCCCCGTCGCCAATGACGGCGATCACGCGGCGGTCCGTCCTGTCGATATCGGCAGCAACAGCCATGCCGAGGCCGGCGGAAATCGAGGTTGAGGAATGTGCAGCACCAAAGGGGTCGTATTCGCTTTCGGCCCGGCGCGTGAAGCCCGAGAGACCGTTTTCCTGGCGCAGCGTGCGAATGCGGTCGCGGCGCCCGGTCAGGATCTTGTGCGGATAACATTGATGGCCGACATCGAAAATCAGCCGGTCGTCAGGCGTGTTGAAGACGTTGTGGATGGCGATCGTCAGCTCCACCACGCCGAGACCTGCGCCGAGATGCCCGCCGGTGCGGGAGACGGCATCGATCATTTCGTCCCTGACTTCGCGTGCAAGCTGCGGCAGATCGCGATCCTCGAGCTTGCGCAGGTCGGCAGGATAGGTGACCTGATCGAGCAGCGGGGTCTTCGGGGATTGTGTCACGGGCGGGCGCTCTTCTTTGACTGATCGGCTTTGCTTTATTCGATTGAATTGCGGCAAAACAACTACATTTGCATAACCGCAAGTTTTTCACCTTAGAGCACTTCAGCCCTCCGGCAAAGGCACGAATTCCTCTTCATCGCCGGGAACGATATCGAAGCGGCCGGTGCGCCATTCCTCCTTGGCCTTCTCGATCCGCTCCTTCGAGGAGGACACGAAATTCCACCATATGTAGCGCTTGGAATTCAGCGCGGCGCCGCCGAACAGCATCAGATGACAGCCCTCAGTCCCAGCTTCGAGTGTGATCGCATCGCCGGGCCGGAAGACAAGAAGCTGGTCTGCCGCAAACCTGTCACCGGCAATGACGACCTCGCCTGACAGCACATAGACGGCACGTTCCTCATGAGCCGCGCCGAAGGGAAATTTTGCACCCGGCTGTAAGTCGAGATCGACATAAAGCGTATCGGTAAACACCTTCACCGGCGAGGTGAGCCCCTCGAACGAGCCGATGACGACGCGCCCACGCACGCCGTTGGTCTCGATCAGAGGCATCTCTCCCTTTTCGGTATGGACGAAGGAGGGGTCGATCTCCTCCTTGTCGTCAGGCAGTGCCAGCCACGTTTGCAGTCCGGACATCAGAAGCGGATGGCCGCGCAGATTGTCCGGCGTGCGCTCCGAATGCACGATGCCGCGTCCGGCCGTCATCAGGTTGATATCGCCGGGGCGGATCACCTTTTCCGTGCCGAGGCTGTCGAGATGGCGGATTTCGCCATCGAAGAGATAGGTGACCGTCGAAAGGCCGATATGCGGATGCGGCTTCACATCCAGCGCCTCGTCCGGCTTTAGGATCGCCGGCCCCATGCGGTCGAAGAAGATGAACGGCCCGACAAGCCGGCGCTGGCGCGTTGGCAGGGCGCGGCGCACCTGGAAGCCGCCGATATCGCTGGTGCGCGGAATGATCAGGTTCTCGATCGCATCACAGGCGAAAGCATCGCCGGGCAGGGGATCTTTACCGGGGAAGAAGGACATGGCGCACTCCAATCACAAAGACTTCTGCCACAGATAGCGCCTGCGGGCCTGGGGCGAAAGGGTCTGTTTCCGAGATCGTCGGGAAGCCGTCAGATTGCCGTAAAACCATTGTCGACGAAAAGATGGGCGCCGTTGACGAACACCGATTCATCGCTGGCGAGATAGAGCGCGGCGCGGGCGACATCCTCGGGTTCGCCGATCCGGCCCTGCTGAGCGGCAATGGCCGCGTCGGACACATCGACGCCATGCGCCTGCAATTCCTTCACTTCGCGCAGGCCATGCGGCGTGCGGATGAAACCGGGGCAGACGGCATTGCAGCGGATATTGCGGTCGCGGAATTCCACGGCAATGGCGCGTGCGAACATATGCACCGCGCCCTTGGTCGTATCGTAGAGCACTTCCATAGGCGTTGCCGCAACCGCCGAGATCGAGGAGGTGCAGACGATCGAGCCGCCGCCGGCTTCGATCATCTTCGGCAACACCGCCTTGGTCATCAGGAACATGGAGCGCACGTTGACTGCGTGCAGCCAGTCCCATTCCTGCAGCGTGGTTTCCAGGAAAGGCTTGATGACGATCGTGCCGGCATGATTGAAAAGCACGGTGACCGGCCCATACCGCTCTTCGACGCCGGCAACGGCGGCATTGACTGCCGCCTCTTCGGAAACATCGGCCGTCCAGTAATCGGCTTCGCCGCCGGCTGCGCGGATCTCGTTGACGGTTTGCGCTGCCGCCTCGCCATTGCGGTCGATGATGGCGACACGCGCACCCTCGGCCGCAAAGAGCTTTGAGGCGGCACCGCCCATACCGGTCGCACCACCCGAGATAATGGCAACCTTGCCCTTCAATCTGTCCGTCATCTTGCTGTTCCCTTGATGTTTATCGCGGGATCATAGATCGGTTGGAAGCGGGTCGCCAAGCGTCTTGAAAGGGAGTTTCGGTAAGCGCTTCAGGCGCCGTCGAGCGGCTCGACGCCCTGCGGCTTGCCGGCGCGGTCGAGACGGATCTTCTCGATACGGTTTTCGGCGGCAGAAAGCAGCGTTTCGCAATGCTTCTTCAGCGCTTCGCCGCGCTCGTAAATCTCGATGGATTCATCCAGCGCCACGTCGCCGCGTTCTAGCCGGGCAACGATGCTTTCGAGTTCGGCAACCGCCTTTTCGAAGGAAAGACCGGAAACCTCCGGCTTGGCGCTGTCAGTCATTCTCAACCCTTCATCATTCTGAGGATATGCATGCCCGCCGACTCGGCGAGTCCTTCAAGATCATACCCGCCTTCCAGCAGGCTGACGACCCGGTTATTGGCGCTGCGGTCGGCAACCTCCAGAAGACGTCCCGTCGCCCAGTCGAAATCCTCGCCGGTCAGGTTGATCTGCGCCAGCGGATCGCGGTGATGGGCGTCAAATCCGGCAGAGATAATGATGAGATCGGGCCGGAAATCGTTGAGTGCCGGCAGCACGCGCGATTTGAACGCCTCGCGGAAATGATCGCTGCCGACATTGGGCGAAAGCGGCGCGTTGACGATCGTGCCATGCGCGCCGGTTTCGTCCTTGGCGCCGGTGCCGGGATAAAGCGGCATCTGATGGGTGGAGCAGAAAAGCACGGAGGGATCGTCCCAGAAAATATCCTGCGTGCCATTGCCGTGATGCACATCCCAGTCGACGATGGCGACGCGCTCGGCGCCGTGAGCCTTCTGCGCATGGCGGGCAGCGATCGCCGCGTTGTTGAAGAAGCAGAAGCCCATCGCTGTCATCTTTTCGGCATGGTGACCCGGCGGGCGCGCCGCGACGAACACATTGTCGGCCTTGCCGCGGAACACGTCGTCGACGGCGGCCATCGCCCCGCCGATCCCGGTCAGTGCGGCCTGCAGGCTCTTCTGGCTGGCATAGGTATCGGCTTCGAGCTGGTTGATCTTGTCTTCCTCTTCCGGGATCTGCCGCATGACAGCGATCAGATGTTCTTCCGGATGGGCAAGCAGCACGGCGTCTTCATTCGCCTGCGGCGCTTCCTTTCGGTCCAGCCGCTCGAAATTCGGATGCTCCAGCGCGACATTGAGCGCGCGGATACGGTCGGAGCGCTCGGGATGGCCTGACGGCGTCACGTGCTCGAGAAAGATGGGATGTTCGTAAAGACGGGTGCTCATGCCGGCACTCTATCGGTCGCAAATGTCATGATCCACAGCAGATGGAGCGCTGTGCGTCGATTTCAACAAGCCACGTCGTCGCGGTTAACGCTCAGAATCCTCCGTTTACGCTATTTTAATTGTTTCGTTTACTTCGACGGACCCCATGCTAGGGTCGAGCTGATAACCTGCAAGGCAGACCTGTAAATGAGTAAGACGAACCGCCCGGACGTGGTGGAATTGCGCATACCGTTTCGTGATGTGGATATGAACGGCCAGATGTTTCTGGCCTCCTATATTTCCTATGCCGAATCCGTACTTGCCGGTTTCTGGTCATTGAGACCTGATGTGGAGGACGAGCCTGCCTATACTCCCGCCAAAGTGTCCTGCATCCTTCATCGGCCATTGCACTATCACGAAGCAGTGACCTTCACCGCTGCCGTCGACAAGATCGGTGTGCGCTCCATCGGCTTTCTCATCGCCGCCGAGATTGACGATGAGCGTGCCGCCGAGGTCGAAATCACCTGGCAGGCACGCAGCCGCGACGACGGCTCGCCAGTATCGCTTCCCGAAGAGACGCGCGACTGGCTCTATGGCTTCCTGGATTAAGCGCGAATCCGCAAGAGTGGATAGCCGGCCATGACGGCCCGGCCGACGAGCGCTGCGACGAAGGCCTTTATGACGTCACCTGGGATGAATGCCATGCTGCCCACAAAGGTCTGCTTCAGGCCGATATTTGCTGCAAGGGCCAGATAGGCGATCCCGAAGGCGTAAAGCACGACGATGCCGCCGATCATGGCGGCAAGGAAGAAGCTTACCGTCTGGACGAGGCCGGACTGATCGCCGTGAACCAGCCGTTCACTGAGGAAGCCCGTCACAAAAGCGGCAAAGACCCAACCGAACAGGAAGCCGGAGGTTGGGGCCACGAAAGCGGCAAACCCGCCGCGGCCACCCGAAAGCACCGGCAGCCCGATGGCTACGAGCACCAGTACGATCAGCACGGCAATCGCGGCGCGTCTTGCGCCAAGCACGACGCCTGCCATCATGACGCCGAGCGATTGCGCGGTGATCGGCACTGGGATGAAGCCGAGATAGATGGGCGGCAACAGGCCGAGAGCCACGATGATCGCGGCGAAAAGAGCGGCAAGAACGAGGTCGCGCGTGCTCATCGTGATCTCCAATTCATCAATCGTTAACTGACATGCCGCCGAATGCCGCGCGCGTCAATCGCCGCGGCAATGTTATCCGCATCCCTGAGCGTTAAAATGATGAGCGGGGTAAGGATCGTCACCGGTCGCACCTTCAGTCCACGCGCCGCATGCGCTTCGCTGATCGCATGGTAGCGGGCGATGATTTCGGGCACGAAGCGCAGCACGAGACCGACCGCCAGCCCAATGTCGTCGGCCTTCACCCAGCCGGTCCGTTCCAGCGGCTGTGCAAGCGCCGTTATCTCATCCATGAATTGCGTGATTGTCGTCGTTGCGGTCACTGCGGCAGCAAACAGCATCAGCGCCGTCAGTCGGAGCAGCGTCGCAAGCGCCACGTGCCACGGACTGACGATGAGGGTGAAGAGCGCTACGATCACGATCGTCAGCACGATTGGCCGCAGCCGGACAGCCGATTCCTTAAGCGACAAGCCGATGCTGCGATAGGTCAGCGCCGTCAGCAATGTGACGACGGCAAGCAGCGGAAGATTGTCGCCGAGGAACAACACGAAACCGAGCAGGAAGAGGGAAAAGATCTTTACCCGCGGCGAAAGCCGGTGCAGGGCGCTGTTGCCTTCGACATAAAGCGACTGCATCAGACGGCAAGCTCCCTGTAGCGGGCAATCGCTTCGGCTGCCGGCGCATCGGCCTCCAGCCTGCCCTCATGGAACAGGAGCACCCGCTCGAAGCCTGATATCAGCTCGAGATCATGGGTAATGACGACAACATTTTCTTCGAGCCCGTCTATGGTCTTCTGCACCAATGCGCGGTTGCGTAGGTCAAGCTGATTGGTCGGCTCGTCGAGGATCAGGATATTGGGACCGGTTGCCAGCACCGAGCAAAGTGCCGCGATCTGCAACTCGCCGCCCGAAAGCTCATGCGCACGGCGGGTGGCTAGTTCCTCGGCGTTGAAGCGTGCCAGCACCAGCTCGACCTTTCGATCGATCTCCGCCTTGCTAAAGCCGCGGCCCTTCAGTCCGAAAGCGATGTCGTCCTTGACGATCGGCAGGATGATCTGGTTCTGCGGCGACTGGAAGATGAAGCCGACATCGGCAAGCGCCGTCTTCTCCTCAAGTGTGTCGCGCCCGTTGACCAGGACCTTGCCGGTGGTGGGTTTCATGAGCCCGTTGATCATCCGCGCGAAGGTCGTCTTGCCCGAGCCGTTGAGCCCGATGACGCCGAGACGGTTTTCGGAGAGAGACAGTGTCAGTGGCTCGACCGCGATCCTTGCTCCGAAACTGGCGCCCGCGCTCTCGAAACGAATATCCAACTATGGTCCCCTTGTTTGAATTCCTGCTTCTATAAGGCGGTGACGACGCGATAAAGGATCAAAATCAAATCGGCTCGAATATGGTATCGGGTAGCTAGGAAGATTTTCCGCGCTATGATGGCGGCATGACGAATCTGCTCTCCAATTCTGATGCCCGCCGTGTCTTTCTCGCCAAGCAGGGGCTGAGCGCGCCTCCGAACCGCGCATTGACCAAGGCCGGCCTGCTAGACCTCATTCACGACCTCGGCTTCGTGCAGGTGGACAGCATCCAGACGGTGGAACGCGCCCATCATCAGATCCTCTTTTCCCGCAACCAGACATACCGGCGCGAACACCTGGCCGCGCTTCTGGAAAAGGATGGCGTGCTCTTCGAACACTGGACGCATGATGCCTCCATCCTGCCGAGCGCCTTCTTTAAATACTGGAAACACAAATTCCGCGACGAGGAACTGGCAATCGTCGAGCGCTGGCGCAAATGGCGCGGCGAGGGCTTCGAAGCTTCCTTCGAGGAGACCTATGATCGGGTGGTCAAGGATGGGGCGATCCTGGCGCGCGACATGAAGGCGGATGGCCACGTTTCCGGCGGCTGGTGGAACTGGCACCCCAACAAGACGGCGCTCGAATATTTCTGGCGCACCGGCAAATTCGCCATCGCCGGACGCTCCAATTTCCAGAAGATCTATGATCTCGTCGAGCGCGTCATTCCCGCCGAATTCCATGAGCCTGAGGTCAGCCGCGAGGATTTCGTGGATTGGGCTTGCCGAAGCGCACTTGCCCGTTTGGGCTTTGCCACCCATGGCGAAATCGCCGCCTTCTGGGATCTGCTGTCGCCGGATGAAGCGAAAGCCTGGGTAACCGAACACCGGGACGAATTGATTGAGGTGCTGATCGAACCGACCCTCGGCGGCAAGCCGCGATCCTCATGGGCCTTTGCCGATTTCCTCGCCACCACAGACACTTACCCAGAGCCGCCGCCACGAATCCGGGTGCTCAGCCCATTTGATCCGATGATCCGCGACAGAAACCGGACAGAGCGCCTCTTCGGCTTTTTCTATCGTATCGAGATCTTCGTGCCGGAGCCGAAGCGGGAATACGGCTATTACGTTTTCCCGCTCCTGGAAGGCGACAGGCTCATCGGCCGTATCGACATGAAGGCGGACAGGAAGAAGGGCACGCTGGACGTCAAGCGCCTATGGCTCGAGCCGCGTGTGAAGGCATCAGCGGGGCGGCTGGAAAAGCTGGAAGCCGAGCTGGAGCGTTTAGCGCGCTTCGCCAGCGTGGAGAACGTCGTCTATCTGGACGGCTGGAAAGGGTAATCCCTTCTCCCCGACGGGAGAAGGGATAATTAGTCAGCAGATTTCCGTCTTGGAAATCTTGATCCCAAATCCTTCGAGACCGACATAGTGCCGCTCGCGGCTGGTCATCAGCTTGATCGAGCTGACACCGAGATCCCTAAGGATCTGTGCGCCGAGGCCGATTTCCAGCCATTCGCTGTCGCGCGTCTGCGCTTCGGCATGGGCCTCGCGGCCTTGGCCGCGCGCCTTGCGGCCATTGTCGTAATGGCCGACTCCGACCGAGCCTTCACGCAGATAGACGATGATCCCGCGGCCCTCTTCAGCGATTTTCTGCATGTAGAAGTCGACAGGCTTCCGCTTGCCGAACAGATCGTCGGCAACGTTTTCCGGATGCAGGCGCACCGGAATATCGACACCGTCCCTGATGTCGCCGAAGACAACGGCGAGATGCTGCATCGGATCCCAGGGCAGGGCGTAGGTATGCGCCTTGGCCTTGCCGAATGGCGTCTCGATATCGAAGCTCGAGCCGAGCTCGATCAGCGTTTCCTTGCGCTGGCGATAGGCGATGAGGTCGGCAACCGACAGAAGCTTTAGCCCGTGCTGTTCAGCGAAATCCACGACCTGCGGGCCGCGCGTCACCGTGCCGTCGTCATTCACGAGTTCGGAGATGACCCCGATCGGCGGCAGGCCGGCAAGCTTGCAGAGATCGACCGCCGCTTCTGTATGACCCGAACGCATCAGGACGCCGCCTTCGCGGGAGACCAGCGGAAAGATGTGGCCGGGACGGACGAAATCCGAAGCGCCGACATTCGGGTTTGCAAGGTTGCGCACCGTCAGCGTGCGGTCGTCGGCGGAAATGCCCGTTGTCGTACCGTGCTTGAAGTCGACGGAAACGGTGAAGGCGGTCGTATGGGCGGAATCGTTTTCCGCCACCATGGCGTTGAGGTTCAGCCGCTTGGCCTCTTCCTTCGGCATGGGCGCGCAGACGATGCCTGACGTGTGGCGCACGATGAAGGCCATCTTTTCGGGCGTCGCATGCACGGCGGCAACGATCAGGTCACCCTCGTTTTCACGATCATTGTCATCCATGACGACGACGATCTCGCCGGCTTCGAAAGCCCTGATGGCATCAACAACGCGCTTCTGATCATAAGGCATGGGAAAATTCCTATTTCAGCCGGCCGGTCTGGCCGCGGTCGCGAAGATAATGGTCGGCAATCGCGCAGGCGATCATCGCCTCGCCGATCGGCACAGCACGGATGCCGACGCAGGGGTCATGACGGCCCTTGGTGCGGATATCGACATTCTTGCCCTCGGCATCGATCGACTGCCGTTCGGTGAGAATGGAAGAGGTCGGCTTGACGGCAAAGCGGGCGACGACCGGCTGGCCGGTCGAAATGCCGCCGAGGATGCCGCCGGCATTGTTGGACAGGAAGATCGGCTTGCCGTCATTGCCCATGCGCATCTCGTCGGCATTGTCCTCGCCGCTCGTCTCGGCGGCGGCAAAACCGTTGCCAATCTCGACGCCCTTGACGGCGTTGATCGACATCAGCAGTGAAGCGATATCCTGGTCGAGCTTTCCGTAGATCGGTGCGCCGAGGCCTGCCGGAACGCCTTCGGCGATCACCTCGACGACGGCGCCGATAGAGGAGCCGGCCTTGCGGATGCCGTCGAGATACTCTTCCCAGACGGGCACGATCTCGGCATCGGGGGAGAAGAACGGGTTCTGCCCGACCTGATCCCAGTCCCAGTTGGCGCGGTTGATCCTGTGTTTGCCGATCTGCACCAGCGCGCCGCGGATGGTGACACCAGGCACGACAAGCCGGGCAATGCCGCCGGCCGCAACGCGGGCCGCGGTCTCGCGGGCAGACGAACGGCCGCCGCCGCGATAGTCGCGGATGCCGTATTTCGTATCATAGGTATAGTCAGCATGGCCGGGGCGATATTGCCGGGCGATCTCACCATAGTCCTTGGAACGCTGGTCGGTATTCTCGATCAGCATGGAGATCGGCGTGCCGGTCGAAATCATCGTCTCGCCGTCGGCATCCATCATCACGCCCGAGAGAACTTTCACCAGGTCGTCTTCGCGCCGCTGGGTGACGAAACGGCTCTGGCCGGGCTTGCGCTTGTCGAGCCAGACCTGCAGGTCCTCGAGCTTGAAGCGCAGCCCTGGAGGGCAGCCGTCGACGACGGCGCCGAGCGCCGGCCCGTGGCTTTCGCCCCAGGTAGTTACACGGAAGAGATGACCGAATGTATTGTGCGACATGTGTTCCAGCCGGATGCGCGGAACCGGTCGTCACCGGCCGCGCCATTACTCGAAAAGGCGCGACACTCATAGGCCAAAAAACCGTTCAGGCAAAAGCCTTTCTTTGCGCCTGATGGTACGATCAGGGAAATGGTATTTCCCGTATTTGCGACCGATAGCAGCCGCGGCTTCAGCGCTAGGATGCCAGCAGCCAGGCCGTGCCGCGCGCCTCAATGGCGAAGTCATCGAAGGAAAGGGGACGTGCGAAGGCGTAACCCTGCAGCAGATCGCAGCCGAGATCGCGCAGCAGTTCGGCATGTGCCAGCGTCTCGACACCCTCGGCCACGGTTTCCACACCGAGCGAGCGGGCGATTTCGATGATGGAACTGACGAGCGCGCGCTCCTGTGAGGAGGCGACGATCGGCTGGACGAGCTGCCGGTCGATCTTCAGCCGTTTCGGCTTGAGCTTCAGCAGCGACACGATCGAGGTGTGGCCGGTGCCGAAATCGTCGATCTCGATATCGATGCCGAGCGCCTTGATCCGTTCGAGGTTTTGCGAAACCACGTCCTCGCTTTCGTCGAGAAAGATGGATTCCACCAGTTCGAAGGAAATTTCGCCGGGGCGGATCTGCAGGCCACCAAGCGATTCCAGAAGGCTGCCGTCATGCAGGCGCCGCGCCGAAACGTTGACGGAGACTTTCGGAATGTAGATGCCCTGTGCAGCCCAACGCATCTTGTCGCGCAGCGCGGTTTCCAGGACGATGCGGTCGAGCGTCTGCACGACGTTGATCTCATCGGCAATGCGCAGGAATTTGTCCGGGGTGAGCAAGCCCTTGGAGGGGTGGCGCCAGCGCACCAGCGCCTCGACGCCCGTCAGCTTCATCGTCCGCGCGCAGAATTGCGGCTGGTACCAGGCCGTGAACTCGCCATTGTCGATGCCGGCAAGGATCTCATCGGCTGTGCGTTTATTGTTGATGATGTCGGCCTGCAGATTGTGGTTGAAGAATTCGAATCGGTTGCGGCCAAGGCTCTTGGCGCGATAGAGTGCGATGTCGGCATTGATCAGCACCTTGCGGGCATCGACATGAATGCCGTTCGCCAGCGCGATGCCGATCGACACGCCGCAACGGCAGGGAAAGCCCTGAAAATCGACGGGCTGGCGCATTTCCTCGATGACACGGCCTGCAAGCTCCGCCATCTCCTTGTCACCCACGTCGAAGGAGAGGATGACGAACTCGTCGCCGCCGATACGCGCAACGACATCGCTGTCACGCAGATTTCTGGAAAGCACACGTGAAGCATGCACCAGCATCGCGTCGCCGGCGGCATGCCCCAGCGTGTCGTTGATTTCCTTGAAGCGGTCGAGGTCGATATGCAGGATCGCGAATTTCTGGCGCTCGCTGCGGCCGGCATCCGTCAGGTTTTCCAGCGCGATATCGAGCTTGCGACGGTTGGCAAGCGAAGTCAGCGGGTCGTGCAGGGAATTGTGTTCGATCCTGTTCTTGGCGAGTTCCAGTTCGATGTTCTTGGTGATCGCCTCGTCCTTCGCGGCTTTGAGGCGCAGCGTCATCAATGCATCCTCGGTCGAATCGAAGGCGATGCCGATGATCTTCATCTCGCCGGTCGGCGTGCGGTGCACCTTGCCGACGGAACGCACGTAGCGAAAGCCGCCATTCTCGTCCGGCACGCGGCAGACAAGCGTATGCGTGTCTCCGAGCTGCCTGAAATGCCGGGCGCTTTCGAGCGCCAGCCCACGGTCATCGGGGTGGATGCAGGAAAGCCAGGCGTCTTCGGTCACGAAGGCATTGCTCTGCTTCAATCCGTAGAGCTCGTGCATGCGCTCGTCCCAGATCGAGCCACGCTTGCCGAGAATTGCCTCCCAGATGCCGCATTGATAGGAATCGAGGGCCAGATCGAGCTTACCGGAGAGTTCGGAAAGCTCCGCCTCGCGGCTTGAAAGCTCTTCCAGCGCGAGTTCCAGCTCGGCATTCTTGAGCTCGCTCGTTTCCTTGGCAAGGCGAAGCGTGTTGGTGACTTCCGCATCGGCTGTCACGTCCCAGACGATGCCGATCGTCTTTCCTGTGCCGCCGGCATCCGTATAGAAGGCGCCGATGGAGCGCAGATGGCGGATGCGGCCATCTTCCCGCATCACCCTGTATTGCGCGGTGCAGGCTTCTCCAGCGATGCTGCAGCCGAAGAAATGAACCTCGGCGATTTCGCGGTCTTCGGGCACGATCGTCGAAAGCCACACTTCCAGTGGCCGGCTGCCTTCGATCGCTTTGAGGCCGTGAAGGGTGGATGCTCGTGCATCCCAGGCAAGGTTGGTGGCGTTTTCCTGCAGCTCCCATATGCCGATCCGGGAGGATTCCAGCGCCAGGTTGAGGCGCTGTGACAATTCCAGAAGTTTGGCTTCGCGGGCCTCGAGCTGCGTGATGTTGCGGTTGCGTTCGCCGAGCAGCAACGTGGCGAAGAAGATCGGGATGATGATCACGCAGCCTGCGGCGACGATGATCAATCGCAGTTCACGCTGATTATTGGGAACCGCGTGCCAGCCGGAGTTCGGCACTGCCGCCAGTTCCCATCGCCCGCCCGCGAAGTTGATTTTGCGGCGGAGCGGATCCTTCTCGTAGATATTGGAAGGGCCGAAGAAGGGCGCGGCCGTTTCGTCCGGAATGCCGATGTCACGCACCGCGATCGACAGATGGTCGAGATGCGGATAGCGCTCCTGGTTCTCGCTGTTGCGCGCGGGCTTCAGGCCGGTCGCCTCGTAGAACATGTTCTGGTCGATGACCACCTCGACCGCACCCCAGATGCGACGCTGGCCGTTCTGCTTGACGAAAACCGGGAAGAAGATCGCAAAGGCGTTTTCTGCATCCGCCGTCTTGAAGGGACCGTAGAAGCGCGCTGACTGGTCGCCCGTATTGCGGCTGATCGACATGCGCTCCATCAGCCGCTCGCGCACATCCTTGCCGATCCTGTCTCGACCGGATTGCGCCGGATAGACCGACTTGACGATGAAATCGGGTGCGACCGCAATATGGATGAAATGTGGGTTCTGGATCAGCAGCCAGTTGATCTGCCGCTCCATCTCCACCTCGTTCGTCTGCGTGCTGAGCGCGATCAGGTTGGAAAGGTCGCGGACGGCGGTAATGTCCATATTGATCTGCGCCATCATGCGGGCACGGATCAGGTTCGTCTCGTTTTCAGTACGGATTTGCAGCTCGCGCAAATGGGCGGCAGTATTTGCACTGTCGAGTGCAAAGCCGACGGCAACAACGACGACGGCCACGAGGGCTGAAACCAGCAGCGAGACACGCGTATTCTTCAGAACACGCCGCAGCTGGTTGCCGTTGCTCAGCCGGAATTGCAAATCACATACCCCTACATTCGCACCGACTTTAGGGGGCAGGGGTTAATTTACGATTGCGCGCATTCGCAGCCGCTAAATCGCGTAAACAGAGAGAAAATGACGGTTAACCGAGCCTCTTGATTATCCGTAAAATCCTATTCATCAATTGGGCGCCGAAAGCCATTCTTCCGGGCAATTTTCGCCATATTCAGGAGTTTATCTGTGGCCACTCGATATCAATGGCAGCGTTTCAAAGGGATTGCCGACATGCGTTTCGTTATTGCTACGCTTCTGGCCACGGCAAACTTTCTTTCGCCCATGAGCAGTTTTGCCGAGAGCGCTGATGTCGAGGCGACGATCAAGAAGGTCGATACGGCCAATCTCGTCCTGACGCTCGATGATGGCAAGACCTATCAGGCGCCCGAGGAATTCGATTTCGAAGGCCTGAAGGCCGGCGTCAAGGTGGTGATTTTCTATACGGAAGTCGACGGCAAGCGCGTCATCAACGATCTCGATATCGTCAAGTAAGCAAACCCCGTCTGGGCTAGATCCAGCCGATCAGGCTCTGCGACGTCTCGATCTTCAAAATCCGGTCCTGCGGGATTTCGCCTTCAGAGGCGACGTCCTTCGGCAGGTTGGAGATTATCTTGAACAAGCTTCTGATGACGCCGCCATGGGTGACGCAGACGGTCGGCCGGTCGACCGAATTCAGCCATGCTCCGGTCCGCCACGACATGATCTCGTAGCTTTCCGCATCCTCACCCGGCGGAATGAAATCCCACTTGTTGATGTTGCGTTCTGTCACTCGCTCGGCCTGCGAGGCCCTGAGCTGCTTGAGCGTATAGCCTTCCCAGTCGCCAAAGGAGACTTCGACCAGACGTTCGTCGGTTCGGTAATCCTTGGGCGGGAGCCCCATGGCTGATCGCATGATCTCCATGGTCTCGCGCGTACGTCC
Source organism: Rhizobium sp. 01T437 (assembly GCF_056398505.1). Lineage (NCBI taxonomy): Bacteria > Pseudomonadati > Pseudomonadota > Alphaproteobacteria > Hyphomicrobiales > Rhizobiaceae > Rhizobium > Rhizobium sp. 01T437. The sequence goes on along the minus strand of NZ_JBFTPM010000009.1, from coordinate 262,253 downwards.
GAGCGGGCTTGCGACGAAATCGAATTCCGTATCTTCGCCCTTCAGGACCGCCGCAAGGGCGATCCCGTTCTGTTTTGCCTGTTCGCGGCCGATCGCATTGATCGGAATATCCTTCTGCCCCTGCAGGCGGCGTTCCGCGTTCCAGTCGGTCTGGCCGTGTCTGATCACATAGATGAGCACGGGGATCGGCTCCGCTTGGGGGGAGGACGCCTCAGTCCTTGATGACGGAAATATCAGGCGCGTCCACAGCCTTCATGCCGATGACATGATAGCCGCTGTCGGCATGATGTACTTCACCCGTCACCGAACGCGACAGGTCCGAGAGAAGGTAGAGGCCGACATCGCCCACTTCCTCGATGGTCACGGTACGGCGCAGCGGCGCATTATACTCGTTCCACTTGAGGATGTAGCGGAAATCGCCGATGCCGGAGGCAGCAAGCGTCTTGATCGGGCCTGCCGAAACGGCGTTGACGCGGATGTTCTTCGGTCCGAGGTCGACTGCAAGATACTTCACGCTGGCTTCAAGAGCCGCCTTGGCGACGCCCATGACATTGTAGTTCGGCATCACCTTTTCAGCACCGTAATAGGTGAGGGTGAGCATCGAGCCACCTTCCGTCATCAGCTTCTCGGCGCGGCGAGCGACCGAGGTGAAGGAGTAGACGGAGATCTGCATGGTCTTTGCGAAGTTGTCGGCCGACGTATCGACATAACGGCCCGTCAGCTCGTCCTTGTCGGAAAAGCCGATCGCGTGCACGATGAAATCGATCTTGCCCCACAGCTTCTCGACGTTTTCGAAAACGGCATCGATCGTGGATTCATCGCTGACGTCGCAATGGCCGACCATGACGGCGCCGATTTCGGCAGCCAGCGGCTCCACGCGCTTCTTCAAGGCATCGCCCTGGTAAGTGAAGGCAACTTCTCCGCCCTGCGCATGAATGGCCTTGGCAATACCCCACGCAATCGAACGATTGTTGGCGACACCCATGATGACGCCGCGTTTGCCTGCCATGAGGCCGGATGCTTGAGCCATATTTCGCTTCCCTAGGAATTCTGATGATCCTGCCTATGGCATAGGCCGTTAATCGGTTCAAGCAGGCCCAAGATCATCAACTGTTAGGGATCGTAACAAAGGGTGCGATTGTCACCGAAATTTCATAAAAACAGCCCTTCACGCATGCTCCGCATGAGATCAGTGACTTTAGCGTCGGGTTTTTCCCACAACATAATACGCAATTCGACGACGAGATCGCCTTTTCCGCCGCTGTCATTCGGCAGGCCTTGGTCGGGAATGCGGATAGTCTTGTCGGAGCCGGACCAGGCAGGGACCGTCACATTGAGCGGTCCCTGCGGACCGTCAACGCGCGCCTCTGTGCCGAGCACTGCGTTTTCGATGTTGAGCGGCAGCACGGCATGCACGTCGAAACCATCGACGGTGAAGCGCGGATCGGGCGCGATGTGGATATTGATGACGGCGTCGCCGCGTTGCATGCCCGGCAGCTTGAATCCCTGCCCCTTGAGCCGGACCTGATGGCCTTCAGCCGTACCGGCCGGAAGGGCGAAGCCAACTTCGCGGCCTTCCGGAAGGGAAACTGTCGTCCAGCTTCCCTTCATGATGTCTTCGATCGTCACGGTCGCGGTCGCCACTTCATCCGGCGCCTTCTCAAGGCCTGGCTGGCCGGCGCCGGTGAAGCGGCGCACGAGCGAGGTCAACAGGCTGAGCGGCAGGGACATGTTGGCGCCAGTGCCGGTGGTGGACTCGGTCTGCTCGTCCTCCGCCCTGGCGGTTTCGGATTCCGCTGTTTCCTGTTCCGGCTGCTTGGCCGCCTCGGCTGCATGCGGCCTGGCTTGTGCTTGCTGAGAATGCGCCTGCTGGGCGTGCGATTGCGCCTGTGCGCCAAAAATGCGTTCGACCATCTCTTCTGCGGCTTCGGTTGCGCCTGCCTGCTGTTGTTTGGCACCTGCTGCTGCGGCCTTCTGCGCATTGGCATTGGCGCGCGCAAGCTCTTCCATCACGCGCTCGGCATTGGCCTGCGCGGCCTTGGCGCGGACGGCGGCCTCACGGGCAGCCTGGCGCTGCTGCATGATCGTCTGTTCCTGCTTCTTGGCTTCTGCCATGCGCACGGCGCTGTCGAAGAGATTACGCTTTCTCGGATCTTTCAACGTTTCATAGGCGCGGCCGATCTCGGCGAAACGTGCGGTCGCCGTCGGGTCGCCCTGATTGTGATCAGGATGCACCGCCTTGGCCATGTTGCGCCAGGCAGTCTTGATTTCGTCTGCTCCTGCGTCGCGTTTGACGCCCAGCACCTTGTATGGATCACGCATTGTTCGCACCACCGCTGTCGCAATCCGGGAGGCATGTTCCTCGTGGCCGTTCCCGGAAACCGAATCTCAACTCATGACGCGCCGTCCGGTTCGCTCTCGCGACAGGAAAGCCCGCTCGTTGGGCGATCGTGCGGGAGAGTTGCTAATCACTTCTTATTTCCGAAGTTGAATATGGGGTGTTTTGCCGCGAATGGTTAGCCTTTCACTAAACATTGAGGCGAATCGGCACGGCGCATTAACCCTGACGTGTCAGGGGCGCATCGTGCCGAAACAGGTGGACAGACGGGATCAGCTTTCCGGCTGGAAGCTCAGAAGCTGCCAGTTGCCACCACCGACAAGGCAGGTCTTGCCATAGAATTTGGCGATGCCGACATAGGAATGCCGCGTCGTGCGGAACTGGCGGCAAACCTGGCCGGCGTCGTTATTCTCGACGATCGTGTCGATGATGCCGGCGCTGCCGGTGGACGCATTGGCCCAGGGAAGCGGCTGCCCTTCGAGCTTCTGGATATCGGCAGACGTCACGGCGTTGCGCACCGTCATCTCGTCGGAAAGCGTATCGGTGCTGGGCGCTGGCTGCGGCACCGTGCCGGTCGCAACCGAACGATCCACCTTTGACGAACTCAGGAAATCGAACCCTCCGGCCACGCAGCCGGAAAGTGACAGAATCGCGATACCGACGATGGAGAGCCTGAAGCTGCGGCGCAGCGAACCCTTTGTATGGCGATGTGTCTTTGCTATGACTTCCACCCTGTATCCTTCCCCAGCTTCGAAAGCTGGGTCAGTTTTCATAAACCGCGGGATTTGAATTAATATGTCGGAAAACGGGTTAACAGGTGGTGACTTTACCGAAAGTGAAGAGCCCTTCAAGCTCTTTGGGGAATGGCTGAAGGAGGCGGAGGCTTCCGAAGTCAACGACCCCAATGCTGTCGCGCTCGCGACGGTCGATGAAGATGGGCTGCCCAATGTCCGCATGGTTCTCCTGAAGGGTTTCGATACCGACGGATTCGTCTTCTACACGAATTTCGAGAGCCGGAAAGGTCRCGAAATCTTGGGGCAGAAGAAAGCCGCCATGTGTTTCCACTGGAAAACGCTGCGCCGCCAGGTGCGCGTTCGCGGCCCTGTCGAATTGGTCACCGATGCCGAGGCCGACGCTTATTTTGCGACCCGCGCCCGTGGCAGCCGTATCGGCGCCTGGGCTTCCAAGCAGTCGCGCCCGCTCGAAAGCCGCTTCGCGCTGGAAAAGGCCGTTGCCGAATATACGGCGCGTTATGCCATCGGCGATATTCCGCGCCCGTCTTACTGGTCCGGCTTCCGGATCCGCCCGACCTCGATCGAGTTCTGGAAAGACCAGAGGTTCCGACTGCACGACCGCATCGAGTTTCGCCGACCGACGCCTGAGGGGGCTTGGGACAAGGTGCGAATGTACCCGTAAAGGGCTTATTTCCCGAGCAGTTTCAATGGAATGCCGGAAGCGAGCGCCGAAACATAGCGTGGCTTTTGGTAAAAGCCGTTGAGAGAGATGCGCGGCATATAGGTGGGCAAGCTTGCGGACGGAAAGCCTGGCTGCGTTGTTACCGCGATCGCAAATCCAAGCCTTGCCGCAAGGTCCGCTTCGCGGCCCGTTGCTGCCTCGGGCGTACCGTAGGGAAAAGCGATCGTCCGGGGGCGGGTGCCGGTGACCGACTCGACATAATCGGCCGAGATTTCCATTTCGATCCGAGCTTCCGCATGCGGCAGGCGGGCAAGTGCCCGATGGCTGATCGTATGGGCGCCGAGACTGGCGAGCGGGCTTGCCGCGAGCTCGCGCAATTCCTGTGGCCCCATGACCAGCTCCCGCGTGATATCGACCGGCTCGATTCCGTGGCGCCGCGCCAGTGCATCCACCTCCGAGATGGCGCGACTTTCGTCTTGCCTGTGGATAAACTCGGCAAGCCGGTCGAAGACGTCCCATTTGCGGACGGGTGTATCGAGCGCCAGCCTCTCTCTGCCGCCGCCGAAATTGAACTCGATGCTGTTCTCCCTGCCGAGCAGCAGCGCCAGCGTCTCCCACCAGATGCTGTGCGAACCTTCGGCAAAGCCTTGCGTAATGAAAACCGTAAAGGGGGCGCGATGCCGTTCGAAAACGGGCAGGGCATGGACGAGATTGTTGCGATACCCATCATCCAGCGTGAAGGCGGCGAACGGGCGATCGTCCTGCGCGTCCGACAAGAGGGAGGGCACCGCATCGAGCGGCACGAAACGATAGCCGCTCCGCTTTAGCCGCCGAAGCGCCGCATCCAGAAATTCCGGCGTAATTTCAAGATGTTGGTTCGGCTCGAACGGTTGGGGGATATGAGGGCGTACATGATGGAGCGTGAAGATGACGCCGCGTCCGCGAGCCTCTTTCATGAGCCCGGCGGCGCTCGCCAGCCAGGCCGCTTCCAGCCCGCCGCCGATCGCGATGCGCTTCAGACGCCGCTTCCACTGCCCCATTTTTTCCGTGACCCCGCTTTGTAATCGTGTCACACAGACTATCAATGCCGCCGTTAAACCTTGCTGAATCCGATTGGAAAGCGGTTTATTTACCGGCCTTTAACCAAGCGAAACAAAAGCTTGGAAAAAACTTGGGCGTTGCCTCAAAGTCGCGCCAGATTGTGGGCATCTGTCACAATACGGGACATAATTCCGGTTGTATCGACTCGCCGGATATAATGAGGGGAAGTGCATGAGAAGGCTTTTGGCTGCCATTTTGACCGCGACGCTGGCAATTACTGCACCCGTTGCGGCCTTTGCCGGAAGTGCTTCCCTCGTGCTCGATGCCCGCACCGGCAAGGTCCTTGCGTCCGAAAACGGTGACACGCTGAACCATCCGGCCTCGCTGACGAAGATGATGACGCTCTATCTCACCTTCGAGGCGCTCAATCGCGGCAAGATCACCTGGGATACACCGATTACCATGTCGAAATATGCGGCCTCCCGTCCGCCGACGAAACTCGGCGTGAAAGCGGGCGGTACGATCACCGTGCGTGAGGCGGTCTATGGCATGATCGTCAAGTCGGCCAACGATGCTGCTGCCGCCATCAGTGAAAAACTCGGCGGTTCGGAAAGCAATTTTGCCCGGCTTATGACCCAGAAGGCCCGCCAGCTCGGCATGAGCCGCACGGTCTTCGTGAATGCATCTGGCCTGCCAGACGCGCGTCAGATCACGACTGCGCGCGACATGTCCACGCTCGCCGTGGCGCTGCTGAAGAATTATCCCAGCGAATATCGTCTCTTCTCCATCGCAAGCTTCAATTTCCGTGGCCAGACCATCCGTGGCCACAACAATCTCATGTATCGCTACCAGGGCATGGACGGCATCAAGACCGGTTATACGAATGCGTCCGGCTTCAACATCGTCAGTGCTGTGAAGGACGGCAATCGCCGCGTGGTCGGCGTGGTACTCGGCGGCCGCACGGCCCGCAGCCGCGACGCCAAAATGGCCGGATTGTTCGACCGTTATATGGGGCGGGCCTCCTCGGGTGACGCCAAGCTGACCGCCAGCATCAATGCAAAGCAGCAGGTCGAAGTCGCCTCGGCGGCCGATGATACCGATGTTCCCGCACCGGCGAGCGCGCAGCGCGTTGCGAGCGAGGCAGCAGCACCCGCACCGAAGGCGCTCGGTTATGCCGATAACGGCGTTATCCCGTTGGAGCGCCCGGCGGCAATGGACGAGATCATGAATGCGGGCAAGGCGCCGAAAGCACCGGTCGGCAAGGCACCAGCCGGCAAGGCAGGTGGCTGGCAGATCCAGATCTCGGCTGCCCCGAGCGCGGATGCTGCCCGCGCGCTTCTTGCGCAGGCGCAGTCCGAGGCCGGCGCGCCGCTCGTTTCCGCCTCGCCCTACACCGAAGCTGTGGGGAAGGGGCCTGACACGATTTACCGCGCCCGTTTCGTCGGCTTCCAGAGCAAGGAAGATGCGACCTCCGCCTGCGATGCCCTGAAGAAGCGCTCATACGACTGCATGCTTCTGCCGAACCAGGGCTGAGCTGGCTGCTCTGGACAATTTCCGGGAATCGGCGCTCTCCTCATAAACAAAAGGAGAACGTCATGCTGCAGCGCCTCGCCGACCAGTTCGAAACATCATCCTCCGCCTACGCGGCCGCCAACGACATCGAGCGTGATGCCGACTGGTTTCTGCTGAAACTGCAGGAGGAGATGGGCGAGCTGACCCAGGCCTGGAACCGCCTGACCGGCCGTGGCCGTGCCAAAGGCCGCTCGCCCGAGGAGATGGAGCTCGACCTCGCGGACGAGACGGCCGATATCCTCGGCCACCTGCTGCTTTTCGCCCGTCGCCATGACATCGATCTCTCCGCTGCGATCGAGCGGAAATGGAAATTCAGGCCTTCGGCGCAGTAACGTTTCGTGCTTCGCGTCTTTGCGCGATCCATCATTGGCATTGTTCTTCTGTATAGCCGAGCAGACGCCCCAGGCGATACTCGCTTTCGTCCGTCCAAGGCCTTTCGCTCATCAGCTCGGTATAGGCATCGAACCGCCATTCTTCTTTCGGCAGCGCGTAGAGAATGCGAACCAGGCGAAACTTGCACTCAACGAATGGCTCGACCCGTTCGATGATTGCACCTCTGTCGACGTAGGGCTGAAAGTAGGCTCGGATCTTCTTCAAAATCCCCGAGCTTTCTTCGTCCGAAAACATGGCGAATGGCTTACGGCCATCCAGCATCAGGGCGAGCTCGAAGTTAGTATGGACCAGATAGGGGTACGCTATCGATCCATTGCGGCCGGGTGAGCACAACCTCACCATCCGGTTCGGGAACGGGGAGGGCCAGCATCGAGGAGAGCCCATCCAGCTCGCTTTTCTCAAGGTAGAAGAGATGCTCTGCCAGCTCGGATGTTTTTACGTCGAGAAAGGTCGCAACAGCCTCCATCGGAGCCTCGAAGCGCATCTCATGTGCCGAGCAACCCGTCTCGGGTGACAGGAATTCCAGCAGAAATATCTCCGTCGCCAAGCAACGCCCCATCGGCTCGATGTTCTACTGCTTGAGGCTAGCCTAAATTGTCCGCCGATAGAACTTGCTGTCGACGGCCATCCGCGGGAATGCTCGCGGGAGGTCCTTGCTGGCGATCTCGGAGAAACCGTTCTTTTCATAGAACCGATGCGCGGCAAGAAACTTCTCGGTGGTGCCGAGGAAGATGTCGGTTACGCCGACTTCACCGGCATGGGCAAGAAGCGCCTCGAGCAGCCGGGCGGCAACGCCGTGTTCGCGGCCTCGCACCTCGGCGGCCACAAACATCTTCCGAAGAGCCGCCTGGTTGTTGCCTATATCCTTGAGGCCGAGCGTGCCGACAATGGAGCCATCTTTCACTGCGACCCAAAATTGACCCTTGCCCGACTGGTAGAAGTCGGGAATGACGCGCAGGTCCGGCTGTGCGTCGGCGGTGATATGAATGTCGAATTCCTCGCGCTGAATCGGGAGGATGACCGAGATCACGCCGTCGGCATCGTCAGGAGCGAAGGTTCTGATCTCGATTTCGACCATAACAGTACCGCCTCAGGCCTGAGTACCGCCGACGGTCACCTGATCCATGCGCAGATGCGGTTGGCCGACGCCGACAGGCACCCACTGGCCTGCCTTGCCGCAATTGCCGATACCGGTATCGAGCTTCATGTCGTTGCCGATCATGGAAACACGCTTCATCGCATCCGGGCCGTTGCCGATCAGCATGGCGCCCTTGATCGGCGCGCCGAGCTTGCCGTTTTCGATGAGATAGGCCTCGGTGCAGCCGAAGACGAATTTGCCCGATGTGATATCCACCTGACCACCACCGAAGGAGACGGCATAGACGCCCTTCTTGACCGAAGAGATGATCTCTTCCGGCGTCTTGTCGCCGCCGAGCATATAGGTGTTGGTCATGCGCGGCATCGGCACATGCGCATAGCCTTGGCGGCGGCCGTTGCCGGTCGGCGCCATGCCCATCAGCCGGGCGTTCTGCCGGTCCTGCATGTAGCCGACGAGCTTGCCGTTTTCGATCAGCACGTTGTAGGCGGACGGTGTGCCTTCGTCGTCGATGGTGATAGAGCCGCGGCGGCTGTCGATCGTGCCGTCGTCGACGACGGTCACGCCCGGTGCCGCCACCATCTGGCCGAGGAGGCCCGCAAAGGCAGATGTCTTCTTGCGGTTGAAGTCACCTTCGAGGCCATGGCCTACGGCCTCGTGCAGCATGACGCCCGGCCAGCCGGAGCCGAGCACGACATCCATCGTCCCCGCCGGCGCATCGATCGCTTCGAGATTGACGAGTGCCTGCCGCAGCGCCTCATCTGCGCCGTGCTGCCAGCTTCCGGTCGCGATGAAATCGCCGAAACCGATGCGCCCGCCCTGGCCATAGGAGCCGCTCTCCTGACGGTCGCCTTCGCCGACCATGACGGAGATGTTGATACGCGTCATCGGCCGGATGTCGTGTACGCGATGGCCATCGGCGCGCAGGATATCGACCACCTGCCAGCTTGCCGCGACCGAAGCCGTGACCTGCCGCACCTTGTCGTTCTTGCCGCGCAGATAGGCGTCGATATCAGTCAGCACCTTCACCTTCTCCTCGAAGGTCGGTGAACCGATCGGGTTCTCGTCTGTATAGAGCTTGCGGTTCGTGCCCTGGGGGGCGGCGGCATAGCTGCCGGAGTAGCCGCGCGTGACGGCGCCGACCGCGTCGGCTGCCCGCTTCAGCGCTGAGACGGAGAGATCGCCCGCATGGGCGTAGCCGACAGCTTCACCTGCCACCGCGCGCAGGCCAAAACCCTGTTCGGTGTTGAAGCTGCCGCCCTTGAGGCGACCGTTGTCGAAGGTCAGCGATTCCGCCTGCGCGTGCTCGATGAAGAGCTCGCCGTCATCGGCGCCGGAAAGCGCCTCGGCGACATGCTTGCGCATCGTCGCTTCGTCGGCATCAAAAAGCGTCAGGAGATCGGTGGTCATGGTCTTTTGCTCCGCAAGAAGAGCGGGAATGCTCAATAGCCGATGTAGGTCTGTTGTGCTGCGCGAGCAAGCCCCGCCAAATCAGGGCAGAGCGTCGTAGCCTTCCGCGAACCCCTTGAGGTCGACGGGAATGCCGATGCCTTCTTCCGGCGTCTGGAAGACGATGAAGGTCGCCTGCGCGCCGCTGCGGAAGGTCTTGAGCAGCTCGTCTTCAAGAACGACTTCGGCATAGCAGCCGTCGGCGAAGCAGCGCACGAAATAGGCGCGGCCGATATCCTTGCCGTCGACATTGAGACCGAGGCCGTTCGGCAGCAGCACGCCGAGCGGTGCCAGCACGCGCAGGATCTTCGACTTGCGGTCAGCCGTCTTCAGGACGACGACGGACAGGCCAACTTCCGGACGGTCTTCGGCGATGACATTCTGCATCAGCGCGCACTGCTCGGTCGAAGCGCCTGCCGGCTTGTCGCAGACGACGGACCATGCACCATGGTTGGATCGAACCGTGCCGGGTGCCGGTGGCTGCGTCTGGCTAGGCGTCACCTTCTCGACGTTCGGTGTCGTGGACGGCGCGGGCTGCTGTGTCGGGGCGGGCTTCGGAGCAGGCGCGGCAGGACGCGACTGCGCGGGCGCTGGCGTCTGCTGAGCGAAAACGGGGCTCGTCGCGGCGGTCGCGATGCCCGCGGTCAGTACAAAAGACCGCGCGAGGGAACGGAAACCCATGAAAACCTCTGGATATCGAATCATTGCCGCTATTTGTGAAGCTGCCCACAGAAAATGAAAAGCCCCACCCCGTGAAAACCGGGGGACTGCGGCAGAAATAGGACCTCGCCAAAAGAATGTGCAGCCCGCGGATTGGCCCTGAAGCGCGTTTTTCGTATGCTGATGAAAAGCTTGCAATGTTTTGCCGTGGCTGAGGAGGCAGTCTTTGAGCAAATATGCCGCATAGACAATTGCTTCTGCCTGTTGCGGCGGATGCCAAACTGTGGTTTGAAGCGCAGAAGATGGCAAGGATTCTGCGTCCGATTTGATGCAGATCAGCGCTCGAGGGAGATTACAAGGTGATTAAGAAGGCTTTTGCAGCTCTGACCGCGCTGGTCTGTCTGCTTTTTGCTTCCGGCACATATGCCGATCAGCCGATGCCGTGGCAGGCTACCCTGCAGCCGGCAGCGACGCCGATCATGCGGGAGATCCACTGGTTCGAACAATACACGCTGTGGTTCATCGTTCCGATCACGCTGTTTGTTCTCGTTCTCCTTCTGGTCGTCTGTTTCAAGTTCCGTGCTTCGGCAAACCCGGTTCCCTCCAAGACGAGCCACAATACGGTGATCGAAGTCATCTGGACCGTGGGGCCGGTCTTGGTACTTCTCTTCCTCGCCATTCCTTCCTTTACCCTGCTGACCGCGCAGCTCACCCTGCCGGAAAACCCTGATGTGACCATCAAGGCGACCGCGACCCAGTGGCAGTGGAACTATGAATATGAAGGTTCGGGCGAAACGCCTGTCGCCTTCGACTCCTATCTTCTGAAGGAGCCGGATCGCGCTGCTGCGGGCAAGGCCGATCTTGCCGTCTATCCGCGCCTGCTGGCCGTCGACAACGAACTCGTGCTGCCTGTCAACAAGACGGTTCGCGTTCTCGTCACCGCCGCGCCGACAGACGTCATCCACGCTTTTGCCATGCCGTCCTTTGGCATCAAGATCGACGCCGTTCCGGGCCGCCTGAACGAAACCTGGTTCCGCGCCGAGCGCGAAGGTCTCTTCTACGGCCAGTGTTCCGAGCTTTGCGGCAAGGACCATGCGTTCATGCCGATCGCCATCCGGGTCGTCTCCGAGGACAAGTACAAGCAGTGGCTGGCTTCGGCCGCCAGTGACTTGCCCGGCGCCTACAAGACACTGATCGCCGCCGCCGATGGTCCTGCAAAGACCGTTGATGTCGCTGAAAACGTCGCAAAGTAAGATAGGGGATCGGGACAATGGCTGGACCTTCCGCTCACGACGATCATTCTCATGATCACCACGCTCATGACGCTCACGCGCATGACGACCATCACGATCACTCTCATACGCCGAGCTTCGCCGATCGCTGGTTCTTCTCCACGAACCACAAGGATATCGGCACGCTCTACCTGATCTTCGCGATCTTCGCCGGTATCGTCGGCGGCCTTCTCTCCGTTGCCATGCGCATGGAGCTGCAGGAGCCGGGCATCCAGATCTTCCACGGCCTGGCCTCCATGGTCTACGGCTTCGAAGGCGATGCTGCCATCGATGGCGCCAAGCACATGTTCAACGTCTTCACCACCGCTCACGCGCTGATCATGATCTTCTTCATGGTCATGCCGGCAATGATCGGCGGTTTCGCCAACTGGATGGTGCCGATCATGATCGGCGCACCTGATATGGCCTTCCCGCGTCTGAACAACATCTCCTTCTGGCTGATCGTTCCGGCCTTCCTGCTGCTGGTCATCTCGATGTTCGTCGAAGGCCCGGCCGGCGCATACGGCGCAGGCGGTGGCTGGACCATGTATCCGCCACTCGCAGTCGGCGGTCAGCCGGGTCCGGCAGTCGACCTTGCGATCTTTTCGCTGCACATTGCTGGTGCCTCGTCGATCCTCGGTGCGATCAACTTCATCACCACGATCCTCAACATGCGCGCTCCCGGCATGACGCTGCACAAGATGCCGCTCTTTGCCTGGGCCGTGCTGATCACCGCCTTCCTGCTGCTGCTCTCGCTGCCGGTTCTGGCTGGCGCCATCACCATGGTGCTCACCGACCGTAACTTCGGCACAGCCTTCTTCGCGCCGGAAGGCGGCGGTGACCCGATCCTCTACCAGCACCTGTTCTGGTTCTTCGGTCATCCGGAAGTCTACATCCTGATCCTGCCGGGCTTCGGCATCGTCAGCCACATCGTATCGACCTTCTCGAAGAAGCCGGTCTTTGGTTACCTCGGCATGGCCTATGCCATGGTCGCCATCGGCGCCGTCGGCTTCGTCGTCTGGGCTCACCACATGTACACGGTCGGCCTGTCGCTCGACGCGCAGCGCTACTTCGTCTTCGCGACGATGGTCATCGCCGTTCCGACGGGCGTGAAGATCTTCTCCTGGATCGCAACGATGTGGGGTGGCTCGATCACCTTCCGCACGCCGATGATCTGGGCGATCGGCTTCATCTTCCTCTTCACCGTCGGTGGTGTCACGGGCGTCCAGCTCGCAAACGCCGGCCTCGACCGCTCGCTGCATGACACCTATTACGTCGTGGCTCACTTCCACTACGTTCTGTCCCTCGGCGCCGTCTTCGCCATCTTCGCTGCCTGGTATTATTGGTTCCCGAAGATGACCGGCTACATGTACAGCGAGTTCCTCGGCAAGCTGCACTTCTGGGTCATGTTCATCGGTGTGAACCTGGTGTTCTTCCCGCAGCACTTCCTCGGCCTCGCCGGCATGCCGCGCCGCTACATCGACTATCCGGACGCTTTCGCCGGCTGGAACTATGTCTCGTCGATCGGCTCCTACATCTCCTTCGTCGGCGTGATCATCTTCCTCGTCGGTGTCTGGGAAGCCTTCGCCAAGAAGCGCGTTGCCGGTGACAATCCGTGGGGTGAGGGCGCAACGACCCTCGAGTGGCAGCTGCCTTCGCCGCCGCCCTACCATCAATGGGAACAGCTTCCGCGCATCAAGTAAGATGCCGGATCCAGACGCCGCAGGCCTCTGCGGCGTCTGGCGATTGAGGAATTCAGGACGGAATGATGACGGTAATCGACAATCACGAGGCTCTTGCTGAAGACGGCGACTTTCGCCTGTCGGAAGCCAGTGCACGCGATTATTTCGAGCTTCTGAAGCCTCGGGTCATGTCGCTTGTGGTCTTCACGGCCTTTGCCGGCCTGGTGCTGGCGCCGGACCACATCAACCCCGTTCTCGGCCTGATCGCCATTCTCTGCATTGCCGTCGGTGCAGGCGCATCGGGTGCACTGAACATGTGGTATGACGCCGACATCGACGCCGTCATGAGCCGCACCGCCAAGCGCCCGATCCCGGCCGGCCGCATCAAGCCCAAGGAAGCCCTGGCCTTCGGCCTCGTGCTCTCCTGCTTCTCGGTGACGATCCTCGGTCTTGCGGTCAACTGGCTGTCGGCCTCGATCCTCGCCTTCACCATCTTCTTCTATGCCGTTATCTACACGATGTGGCTGAAGCGCTCGACGCCGCAGAACATCGTCATCGGTGGCGCGGCCGGCGCTTTCCCGCCGATGATCGGCTGGGCCTGCGTGACCAATTCCGTCACGATCGAGAGCACCGTTCTCTTCCTCATCATCTTCCTGTGGACGCCGGCGCATTTCTGGGCGCTCGCCCTCTTCAAGATGCGGGATTACGAAGCCGTCGGCGTGCCGATGCTGCCGAACGTGTCAGGTGAACGCACCACCAAGCACCAGATCGTTGCCTATGCCGTGCTGACGGCCATCTGTGCTGTGCTGCCGACCTTCCTCGGCTTTGCCAGTGTCGGTTATGGCGTGGTAGCCGCGGCACTCGGCGCGGTCTTCATATACTGTTCCATCGCCGTCTGGCGCATGCCCGACGGCGATCTCAAGATGATCCCGGCGAAGAAGCTGTTCGGCTTCTCGATCTTCTATCTCTTTGCCGTGTTCTCCGCGCTGATGCTCGACCGGCTGGTTGCCATGCTGGTCTCGTATGCAGGAGGCTCGTTCTGATGGAATTGGTCAAGCTTACCGAAGCGCAACGCAAGTCGCGCCGCAATCGCAACATTGCGCTCGGCGTCGTACTCGCCGGTCTGGTAATCCTTTTTTACGTCATCACCATCGTCAAGTTCCTCGGACATGGAGGCTGATGGGATGAGCGACGCCGTCAACGCACCGAAGAAGCCGCGCAACAACGCTGCCGTCGTCTTCATGTGCCTGAGCTTCGTCGTCGGCATGGGCGCGGCAAGCTATGCCGCCGTGCCGCTCTATCGGCTCTTCTGCCAGGTGACCGGCTATAACGGCACGACACAGCGTGTTGATCAGGTTTCGAGCGTCATTCTCGACCGTACGATGCGTGTCACCTTCGACGCCAACGTCGCTCCCGGCCTGCAGTGGGAATTCAAGCCGGTCGAGCGCGAGGTCAATCCGAAGATCGGCGAGACCATCCAGGTCAATTTCATCGCCGAAAACCGTTCCAACGAAACCCAGCGCGGCCAAGCGATCTTCAACGTGACGCCGGGCGAGGCGGGCGCCTATTTCAACAAGGTGCAATGTTTCTGCTTTAATGAAACGGACCTGAAGCCGGGCGAGAAGCTTGAAATGCCGGTCGTGTTCTACATCGATCCGGAAATTACCAAGGCCGCTGAATCGAAAAGCATTCACACGGTCACGCTGTCATACACGTTCTATCCTAAAGAGGGTCCGAAGCCGGTGGCTTCGAATGAGGATGGAACGGGACAGGCTGAAAAGAAACTTTGATTGAGGAGTGTTTCCGGCCGTGCCGGAAGCGGAGAAGGAAGACACCGGGGATCTGACATGGCCGATGCTCATCAGAAGAATCACGACTATCACATCATAGCTCCGAGCCCGTGGCCGATACTGGCCTCGCTTGGCGCATTCCTGATGGCCTTTGGCGGCGTCGGCTTTATGCGCTACCTGAACGGCGGCTCGCTGCATGTTTTCGGTATCGAATGGGCCCATCCGTGGCTCTTCTTCATCGGGCTGGCTGTCGTTTTCTACGTCATGTACGGCTGGTGGTCCGACACCGTGAAGGAAGCCCATGAGGGCGCCCATACACGCGTCGTGTCGCTGCACCTGCGCTACGGCATGATCATGTTCATCGCTTCGGAAGTGATGTTCTTCGTCGCCTGGTTCTGGGCCTATTTCGACGCCAGCCTCTTTCCGCACGAGGCGATCCAGGCTTCGCGCCTTGCCTATACCGGCGGTGTCTGGCCGCCGAAGGGCATCGAGGTTCTCGATCCCTGGCACCTGCCGATCTACAACACAGTCATCCTGCTGCTTTCGGGCACGACCGTGACCTGGGCTCACCACGCTCTGCTGCACAACGACCGCAAGGGCCTTATCCAGGGCCTGACGCTGACGGTCCTGCTTGGCGTGCTCTTCTCTTCCGTCCAGGCCTATGAATATGCCCACGCTCCGTTCGAGTTCCGCAACTCGATCTACGGCGCGACCTTCTTCATGGCCACCGGTTTCCACGGCTTCCACGTTCTGGTCGGCACCATCTTCCTGCTGGTCTGCCTCCTTCGTGCGTTGCGCGGTGACTTTACACCGAAGCAGCACTTCGGCTTCGAGGCGGCTGCCTGGTACTGGCACTTCGTCGACGTCGTCTGGCTGTTCCTGTTCTTCTGCATCTACGTCTGGGGCGGCTGGGGCGCACCGGTTGCGGCAGGCTGATCGAGGCCGGATAGAAATCAAAAAAGGCGGGTGCCATTGGCCCCGCCTTTTTCTTTGTCCCGGAGATAGAGCATTTCCGTCTTTCTTCGAAACGCGAAACCGCCCTATCTCTTTGTTTTCACGCAATTCCCGACGCAAAACCGCAGAACACTTTTGCTGGAATTGCTCTGGCTCTTCGTCTTACCGTTGACCAGCCAGCTTCTCGAAGGCCGAAGGCTCGGGAATGCCGAGGTCCAGCTGATGGCGGATCGCCTCGGCGCATTCGAGCGCGGTCAGCACCGATGTATCGACCGCCATGTCGTAGAGTCCGGGACGATGAACCTCGTCTTGCCAGCGCTGCACCGGTTCCGGCACGGGTGTCTCCTCGGTGGCGCGCAGGTAGAGGGTCTCACGCCCTTCCTCCGCGATTTCCCGCCGTTGCATGATCGTCTCGATCGGACATTTGACGCCGACGAACAGTACGGGAAAACCGTCCAGTCGCCTGGCGCAGTCGCCGAGGATGCCGAGTGGCTGCGAATAACTGTCGTGGTGGCCGAAGTCGGCGACGACGTTGAGGCCCAATCCGGCATGGATGGCGATGGATTCATAGAGCGCTGCATAGAGAAACGGCACGAGTTCTTCGAGATCCGGCCGCTCGCCGCCCGGCCTCAATCCGATACCGGGCAGGTAGCGCTTCGGCGTCATGGCATTATAGGTATCGACGCCGAGGTTGATCCACGGCCCCTCGAATTCTTCCTGGATTACGCGCGCAATGCTGGATTTGCCGCTTCGCGGTGCGCCGTTCAGGATGATGATCTGTCCGGCATGGCTATCGTTGGTCATCAGTCTTCTTCTTCTGTTTGGCGCGAATCGCTGAGGCGAAATCGCGCAGGTATTTCCATTCGGGATGCGAATACTTTATGGGAGAGTTAAGGCAGACGACGAAAAGCCGCCTGCATGGAGATCGGCATGAACGAAGATAGCGCACAATTTCCACCGGTCGATCCGGTCAAGACCGGCATCAAGGGATGCTGCCCGCGCTGCGGTCATGGGCAGCTCTTCGATGGCGTGCTCGGCCTGAAACCGAGCTGCGCCGCCTGCGGGCTGGATTATTCCTTCGCCGATGCAGGCGATGGCCCCGCCGTCTTCGTTATCCTCATCGTCGGCTTCATCATCATCGGTTCGGTGCTCTGGCTGCAGGTCAATTATGCGCCACCGATCTGGGTTCACATTGTGCTCTTTGCTCCGCTCACGATCATACTCTCCCTGCTGGCGCTGCGCTGGTGCAAGGGCATCCTCATCGCCATGCAATATCGCCATAATGCCCGCGAGGGACGCCTGAGTGACTGACATCGAGAGTCCGGCGCCGCGCCGCAAGCTGCCGGTTTTCACCGGCATTATCGTTCTCATCGCGCTTGCCATCCTGATTTCGCTCGGCACTTGGCAAGTGGAACGCCTTCACTGGAAAGAGGGTCTGCTTGCCGATATCGCCGAGCGCCGCACCGCACCGCCGGTGCTGCTTGCCGGTATCGAGGCGATTGCTGCGCAGGGCGGCGATATCGAATACCGGACAGTCACCGCCACCGGCCGCTATATCAACAACAAGGAGCGCCATTTCTTCGCCACCTGGCGCGGCCAGACGGGCTATTACATCTATACGCCGCTGCAGCTCGCGGATGGGCGCTACCTCTTCGTCAACAGAGGCTTCGTTCCCTATGAGAACAAGGAGCCGGAAATGCGCATGCAGGGCCAGTTGACCGGCCAGCAGACGGTAACCGGCCTCGCGCGTGCCAAACTCCCCGGCAAACCCTCCTCGCTCGTGCCTGACAATGACGTGGCGAAGAATATCTTCTACTGGAAGGATCTCGATGTGATGGCGTCGAGCGTCGACCTCGACAAGGCTGATGTCGTGCCCTTCTTCGTCGATGCCGATTCCACGCCCAACCCGGCGGGTTTTCCGATCGGCGGCGTCACGCAGGTCGATCTGCCGAACGACCATCTGCAATATGCTTTTACCTGGTACGGGCTGGCTGCGGTGCTGCTCGTTGTCGTCACCATCTCCTGGTTCCGTCCCCGCAAGGGTGCAGCGCAATAGTATCGCTTCAATTCCGCCCCATATTGGGTTAGAGGTCCCTGAAGCTTAACCTGGGTATGTTATGAACATTGCGGCAAAACCTCCGTTGACGATCAGGCTCTGCGGTCCGCGCGGCTTCTGTGCCGGCGTCGATCGGGCGATCCAGATCGTCGTGCTGGCGCTGAAGGCTTACGGCGCGCCTGTATATGTCCGCCACGAGATCGTCCATAACCGCTATGTCGTGGAAGGCTTGGAGGCCAAGGGAGCGGTCTTCGTCGAGGAGCTTGACGAGATCCCGGCGGAACATCGTGCCCAGCCGGTCGTCTTTTCCGCCCATGGCGTGCCGAAATCCGTGCCCGAGGATGCGAATGCCCGCAACCTCTTCTATCTCGACGCAACCTGTCCGCTGGTCTCCAAGGTCCACAAGCAGGCGATGCGCCATAATCGCCTCGGCCGCCATGTCGTCCTGATCGGCCATGCCGGCCATCCCGAAGTGATCGGCACAATGGGTCAGTTGCCCGAAGGCACGGTTTCGCTCATCGAAACTGTCGAGGATGCGGACATTTATCAGCCGGCCGATCCCGATAATCTCGGCTATGTCACGCAGACGACGCTTTCGGTCGACGATACCGCTGGCGTCATCAAACGGCTGGAAGAGCGCTTCCCCAAGCTGCAGGCTCCGGCCGCTGATTCCATCTGCTATGCCACGACCAACCGCCAGGAAGTGGTGAAGGAAGCAGCCCCCGGCTGCGATCTGTTCATCATTGTCGGCGCGCCGAATTCGTCCAATTCCAAGCGGCTTGTCGAAGTGGCGCTCCGGGCAGGCGCGAAGAAGTCGATCCTCGTGCAGCGCGCTTCTGAACTCGACTGGGATGAGATCGGCCCGATTGCCACGCTCGGCCTGTCCGCTGGTGCTTCCGCCCCGGAAGTGATCGTCAACGAGATCATCGAGGCCTTCCGCACCCGCTTCGATGCCCGCGTCGAGCTTGCCGAAACCGTGCAGGAAAACGAGCACTTCCTCGTCAATCGCGAACTGCGCAGCCTTGAATTGACGACGGCTGACATGGCATTCGTGAACGGGGAATGAGGTGAGGGGGCTACCCCCTCTGTCCTGCCTATCTGATGACACCGCTTCTACAGTGAGATACCCACCTTGGCAGTTTATACCGATATCGCCGAAGACGATCTGAAATGGTTTCTCACCGAATATGATGCTGGTACGCTGCTCTCTTACAAGGGCATCGCGGAAGGCGTGGAGAATTCCAATTTCCTGCTGCACACATCCAAGGCACCGCTCATCCTGACGCTCTACGAAAAGCGGGTGGAAAAGAGCGATCTGCCCTTCTTCCTCGGCCTGATGCAGCATCTGTCGGCCGGCGGCCTGTCCTGCCCGCTGCCGTTGCCGCGCAAGGACGGCGCGCTGCTCGGCACGCTGTCGGGTCGGCCAGCCGCACTTATATCCTTTCTGGAAGGCATGTGGCTCAGAAAGCCGGAAGCCAAACATTGCCGCGAAGTCGGCAAGGCGCTGGCGCAGATGCATGTCGCCGGCGAAGGTTTTGCACTGACGCGGCCGAATGCCTTGTCGCTGGAAGGCTGGCAGACGCTCTGGGACAAATCCGAGGCACGCGCCGACGAGGTCGAGCCCGGGCTGCAGAACGAGATCCGCAGCGATCTCAATTTCCTGCGGGCCTATTGGCCGAAGGATTTGCCGGCTGGTGTCATCCACGCCGATCTTTTCCCCGACAACGTCTTCTTCCTCGGCGACGAGCTCTCGGGCCTCATCGATTTCTATTTCGCCTGCAACGATCTGCTCGCCTATGACGTTTCGATCTGCCTCAATGCCTGGTGCTTCGAGAAGGATGGCGCCTACAACATCACCAAGGGCATGCAGATGCTGGAAGGGTACCAGAGCGTGCGGCCGCTGAGCGAGGCGGAGATCAAAGCTCTGCCGGTTCTCTCCCGTGGCTCGGCGCTACGCTTCTTCCTGACCCGTCTTTACGACTGGCTGACGACGCCCGAGGGCGCGATGGTCACCAAGAAGGATCCGCTGGAATATCTGCGCAAGCTGCGCTTCCACCGCCAGATTTCCTCGCCCGCCGAATATGGACTGAGCCTATGAAGCACATCGATATCTTCACCGACGGGGCATGCTCCGGTAACCCCGGCCCCGGCGGGTGGGGCGCTGTGCTGCGCTACGGCGAGGTCGAAAGGGAACTCTCCGGCGGCGAGGCTGACACCACCAACAACCGCATGGAGCTCCTGGCTGCCATCTCCGCGCTCAGCGCACTGAAAGAGCCCTGCGAGGTCGATCTCTACACCGACAGCGCCTATGTGAAAGACGGCATTTCCAAATGGATCTTCGGCTGGAAAAAGAATGGCTGGAGAACCTCAGACAATAAGCCAGTGAAGAACGCCGAACTCTGGCAGGCGCTGGAAGAGGCCCGCAACCGGCACAAGGTGACGCTCCATTGGGTCAAGGGCCATGCCGGCCATCCTGAGAATGAGCGCGCTGATGAACTCGCCCGCAAGGGTATGGAGCCTTTCAAGAAGAGCAAGAAGGCAGGCTGATCAAGCCGCCTGCCGCTGCTCTGCCGCAGCATTCCGTATCAGCCGGTGCATATATTCGAGCTTTGTCACGACAGGCGGTGACAGCACGAAGGGATAGGAATCCGGCTGTCCCATACTGCGCTGGATCGCGTTGATCGCAAGGCTGAGCGGCACCCAGGCGCCGACAAGCTGTTTGGCGCTCTGTGCCCGATAGGGATTGAAATCCACTTCACCAGCGATCTCTTCATGCCCGCGCGGATCGATCGCGATTCCGAAACCACGTGCCGTTTCCAGCGTATCGACGATGTGCAGGTAGTGCGCGAAGCATTCTGCGAAATCTTCCCAGGGATGGACGGAGGCATAGGCGCTGATGAAGTTCTCTTGCCAGCCTGCAACTGGCCCATTGGCATAGCGATCCTGTATTGCGGCGCCATAGTCCTGTCGCTCATCGCCGAAGACTGCGCGGAATTCGTCGAATCCATTGCGATCGCGGACCAGCTTGTTCCAGACGAAGTGCCCGGTCTCGTGGCGGAAATGGCCGAGCAGCGTGCGATAGGGTTCATCCATCGCCATGCGCGCCTGCTCGCGGGTCACGTCGTCTGCTTCCGCTGCACGGATCGCGATCAGCCCGTCCTCATGGCCGGTGATGGCCGGTACGACATTGCCGTCATTCTGCACGGTGTCTTCGAGAAAATCGAAAACGAGGCCGCCTTGCGGGTCTTCCTGCCGGTCGGGATGCGGCAAGTTCCAGCGCAGTAGCGAATAGAAGAGGTGACGCTGCGCCTGGCTCATGCGGCGCCAGCGGTCGATACCATCTTGCGTGTCGGTATTCGGCACCAGCCGGTTATGCCGGCAGGCGATGCAAAAATCATTGTTGTCATCGACCAGCCAGTTGCAGATGTCGAGCCCGGCATTGGCGCAAAAGCGTACCTGGCGGTTCGGGTCGGAAACCAGCTGCCAGTTCGTGTCGTCACGCGATTCCAGGGCATGCATCGCAAGATCGCGCGCAAAGAAACCGAGGCGATGGTTGCAGCGCACGCACTGCCTGTTGTCGAAATGGATGACCTGATCGCAATTGTCGCAGGCAAACAGCCTCATGGCAGCCCCCTACAGGCAGGATATGATGGAAAATGCCCGCCGCACACGGATGCGACAGGCATTACACCTATGAATAAAATGGGGCGTCAGAGTCGGTCGACAGCGCCCTTCAGCTTGTCCTTGACCTTGCCGCTTGCGACCTGGGCCTTGCCCTTGGCTTCCTGCATGCCGCCCTTGGCCTGCATTTCGCGGTTGCCGGTGGCCTTGCCGGCCGTCTTCTTCGCCTTGCCGGCCATCTCGTTGACCTTGCCGGAAATCTTGTCGCCAGTGCTACCCATGTGTGTCTCCTCTCGGATCACGGACGGAGTATCCGTGTTTGCCGATAGAAAACGCCAGTGAACGAGTTTCGTTCCGGAATGATGCAGTCAGGCGTGGCCGGCTTCGGCCGAAAGCATGGCAGGCGTGATACCCATGCTGGCAAGCGCCCGCTCATACTTGTCATCGAGGCAGCGATCGAAGATCAACTCCTCATTGGCCGCGCAATTGAGCCAGCCATTGGAGGCCACCTCGTTTTCGAGCTGGCCCGCACCCCAGGAGGAATAGCCGAGCAGCATGGTGGCCCGCTTCGGGCCGCCGCCCTTGGAGATGGCGCGCACGATATCGAGCGTTGCCGTCAGGCAGATATCGTCGCTGACGGGGATGGAGGAGTCGCTGACATAATCGTCGGAATGCAACACGAAACCACGACCGCTCTCGACCGGCCCACCAGTCTGGATCGGAAACTCTCGCGCATCTTTCGGCAGCACGATGGAATCTTCCTGTTTGATCATATCGAGATGCAGCAGGACATCGGTGAAGGTCAGGCTCTGCGGGCGATTGATGACAAAGCCCATGGCGCCTGCATCCGAATGGGCGCAAATATAAATCACTGTGCGTGCGAAGTTGCGATCCTCCATGCCGGGCATGGCGATCAGGAACTGACCGTCGAAAAATCCGCGTTCCCGTCTGTTCTTCAGCGTTGCTAGGGACATGGTTCCTCCTGCCGCCAGACCGCACAAAGGCTCCGACAAGAGAAACATGGGGCAATGTCACAAATCAATCAACTGAAAATGAAGATTTATATGGGCGGGACTTCTGGCGGCAATTGGCAAGTTTCGGTAAACCCTTGTTCCATGAGAGTTATTTCATTGCTCGCGCGCGCGCCATTAATTGCAGTCATTTCGGCTGCGTCCATGCTCGGATTGCTGCGTCAGACGCATGCGGAAATGAGCGACTGGGCGGAGAACGAGGGTGGCCGCATGCGTCTCGTGGCGCTGCCGCCGGACGCTGATGGCCATATAAGGGCAGGCCTGCAGATTGAGCCGAAGCCTGGCTGGATCACCTATTGGCGTGAACCGGGCAATAATGGCATCCCGCCGCAGATCACAATCGCACCGCAAAGCGGTGTAACGCTGGACGCCATTTCCTACCCCGTTCCAAAACATATCTCCGGCGGCAAGGTCGAGGATATCGGCTATGAGATGCCGGTGACCCTGCCATTATCGCTGACGGCTTCGAAAGTGGGACCGGTCGTTCTCGACGCCACCGCTTTCATCGGCATCTGCAAGGATATCTGCATTCCGTTCCAGGCGCAGCTTTCACTGAAACTTGGTACTGTCGCCCAGTCGCGCCCGCAGGAGGAAATGATCCTTCAGAGCGCCGCTGACCGCCTTCCCGAAGCGCCGTCTGCCGATTTCGAGGTCGTGGCACACGGGATGTCACCCGACCTGAAGCAACTCTCGCTGAAGGTTACTCTGCCGGAAGCAGGGAATGGAACGCCCGAAATCATCGTCACCGGCCCGAGCGGTTACGCCTTTACTAGGCAGATGAATGTGGGGCGCAGCGGCAGGGCCTATTCCGCCGATATTGCCATCGGAAAGCTACCGAGGAACTACGATATCAAGGGCAAGCAGTGGGGGGTGCTCATCGTTGACGGCGCCCGCGCCATGGAAACCACGCTTGCCTTTGATTGACCGCATCTTATAGTCCCTCTCAATCCCTATGCGGTCTTGCCGCAACCAGCCAGAACCGAGGAGAAAATCCATGACCATCGCGATCGGCGACAAACTTCCTGCCGCCACCTTCAAGGAAAAGACCGCCGACGGCCCGGTCGAAACCACCACCGAGCAGCTCTTTGCCGGCAAGCGTGTCGTGCTCTTCGCCGTACCCGGCGCTTTCACGCCCACCTGTTCGCTGAACCATCTGCCGGGCTATCTGGAAAACCGCGATGCCATCCTCGCCAAGGGCGTTGACGATATCGCCGTTCTCGCCGTCAACGACTGGCATGTTATGGGCGCCTGGGCGCAGTCTTCGGGCGGCCTCGGCAAGATCCACTTCCTCGCCGACTGGGATGCCGGTTTCACCAAGGCCGTCGGTCTCGATGCTGACCTCTCCGGCGGCGGCCTTGGTGTCCGCTCCAAGCGCTATTCCATGCTGGTCGAAGATGGCGTGGTGAAGTCGCTCAACGTCGAGGAAACGCCTGGTCAGGCAACGGTTTCCGGTGCTGCGGCGATGCTCGAACAGCTCTGAGCCGGAAAAGCTCCCGTTGTTACGCAAGGGCGCCTTCTGGCGCCCTTTTTAATTTTGATCGCTCAAGCAAGCATCAATGTCGCGCTGGGCATCCGTCGTATTGCATCAAGAGCGGCTTCGCCTCATTCTTGCCATAATTGTTATAACATAACGGTAATGTTATTACATATAAGGATTGAGGATGCCGCCCGATCAGGAACGTTTCGCCGTCAGTCTCCTCGGGCAATCGGCACTTCTGCGCGCCTGCGGTGCGGTCGCCATAGTCGCACTTCTCTGGCTCGCGATCCATTGGGCGATCCTCCTGCCATGAGCGCGCCAGTCATTCGCCTCGACAATCTGACGGTCTCCTATGATCGTCATCCCGCTGTCCACCATCTCTCCGGCACGTTTCAGCCCGGTAGCCTAACGGCAATCGCCGGGCCGAATGGGGCGGGGAAATCCACGTTGCTGAAGGCGATCATGGGGGAGCTGCGTCCTGCCGAAGGGCGGGTGGAGCACCGGCTGCAACGCACTGATTTCGGCTATCTTCCGCAGGCGGCGGAGATCAACAGGCGTTTCCCGATCTCGGTGCTGGATACGGTGCTACTCGGAAGCTGGCGTTCAGCCGGTGCCTTTGGCCGCATCGCAAAGCAAGACGCCGCATGTGCCCGCGACGCACTCGCCACCGTCGGTCTGGAAGGGTTCGAAAAGCGCCATATCGGCTCGCTTTCGGCCGGCCAGTTCCAGCGCGTGCTCTTCGCCCGCCTGCTACTGCAGGATGCGCGCATCATCCTGCTTGATGAACCCTTCACTGCCATCGATGCCCGCACGACGAGGGATCTGCTCGACATCGTCGTCCGTTGGCATGGCGACGGGCGGACGGTGATTGCTGTGCTTCATGATTTCGAGCAGGTGAGGGCGCATTTCCCGGAAACTCTGCTGCTCGCCCGCCGGCTGATCGGCTGGGGGCCGACGCAGGAGATCATGTCATCTGCCAATCTTCTGCAGGCCCGCGCCATGGCCGAACGCTGGGATGAGGATGCCGAAGCCTGCGAGCCGGCGGCATGACGGCCTACGATATCTTCTTTGCCCCTTTCGCCGATTATGGCTTCATGCGCCGGGCGCTCGTCGCCTGCCTGTGCCTGGGTCTCGGCTCCGGCCCCATCGGTGTTTTCCTGATGCTTCGTCGCATGAGCCTCATGGGAGACGCAATGAGCCATGCCGTGCTGCCTGGTGCTGCGGTCGGCTATCTCGTTGCCGGCTCACTGTCGCTGACGGCAATGGGAATCGGTGGTCTCGTAGCAGGTCTTTCAGTTGCGCTGCTGTCAGGTGTCGTCAGCCGCATGACCGTGCTGCAGGAGGATGCGAGTTTCGCAAGCTTCTATCTGGCGTCACTGGCCTTGGGTGTCCTCATCGTCTCTTTGCGCGGCTCCAACATCGATCTGCTGCATGTGCTTTTCGGCACGATCCTTGCCATCGACGCGCCGGCGCTGACGCAGATCGGCGCCATCACGTCGGTTACATTGCTGGCGCTCGCGATCGTCTACCGCCCGCTGGTCGCGGAATGTTTTGATCCGGGCTTCCTGCGCGCCGTCGGCGGGCGCGGGCCGGTCTATCATTTCCTCTTTCTGCTGCTGGTGGTGCTGAACCTTGTCGCGAGCTTCCAGGCGCTTGGCACGCTGATGGCCGTCGGCCTGATGATGCTGCCGGCGGCGATCGCCCAGCTCTGGTCTCGCAATCTGCCGGCCATGATGATGACAGCGGCGGCAAGTGCAGCGGCATCCGGCTATCTCGGGCTTGTCGCCTCCTATCATCTCGAACTTGCTTCCGGCCCGACGATCATCATGACTGCGGCGCTGCTCTACGGCCTCTCCATCYTCTTCGCGCCGTCGGGCCTTGCCCGACGCTTCTTCCCCCGCCCGCATCTGAAGGGCTGATTACAGGAGACATCGATGTTACCTAGCAGACTGCTTCTCTCCGCCGCCTTGCCCGTGCTGATGACGCTTTCCGCCGTGCCGGCTTCGGCCGAAACGCTGAAGGTTGTTGCGTCCTTCACCGTGCTTGCTGATGTCGTCCGACAGGTCGGCGGCGATCACGTCAAGGTCACGAGCCTCGTCGGTCCGAACGGAGACCCCCATGAATTCGAGCCGTCGCCGGCCGATGCCAAGGCGCTGAATGCTGCAAAAGTCACCTTCGTCAGCGGTGACGGGCTGGAAGGCTGGATGGACCGCCTCATCACCGCCTCCGGCTACAAGGGAAATCCGGTCACAGTGTCCGAAGGCATCAACACACGCACGATGGAAGAGGATGGTAAAACCGTCACCGATCCGCATGTCTGGAACAGCCCTGTCAATGTGAAGGTCTGGGTCGCCAACATCGAGAAGGCGCTTTCCGCAGCCGATCCGGCTGATGCCGATGCCTTCAAGGCCAATGCCGAGAAATATACGAAGACGCTCGACGAGCTGGACGCCTATGCGCATTCCAAGTTCGACAAGATCGCCAATGATCGCCGCAAGGTGCTGACCAGCCACGATGCCTTCGGTTATTTCGGCCGCGAATATAATGTCAGCTTCCTGGCGCCCCTCGGCCTCTCCACCGAAAGCGAAGCGTCGGCCGCCGACGTTGCCAAGCTGATCGAGCAGATCAAGCAGGAGCACGTGAAAACCTATTTCTTCGAAAACTCCAACGATCCGCGCCTCGTCAAGCAGGTTGCCACTGCGACAGGCGCCGAGCCGGGCGGTGAGCTCTACGTCGAATCTCTCTCGGACTCGAAAGGCCCGGCGCCGACCTACGAGAAGATGTTCCGCTACAATGTCGACCAGCTCTCCACCGCCATGGCGAAATCGAGCTGAGCTGATGGGATCTTAGAGAACGAAATCGAAGACCAGGAGGCCCGCCAGGCCTCCATCCGTCGACGAGACGATGCGCTCGCCGACGGTCACATGCTCGGGATGCACGAGATAGGTATCACGAGCCTCGGGGCTTTCGAAGGTCACGGCAAAGCCGTCGACGAAACCGCCATGCAGCCCCTCGGGCGAAACATTCGGCCCGTATTTAATGTCAAGAATTCCCGGGATCACCTGCTTCAGCGCCACGATGGCGTCGAACAGCGCCTGTTTATCGTCAGGTGTCATGGCGCTCTTCAGCCGCATGAATACGCAGTGCAGGATCATAAGGTACCTCCCGATATGTTTTCGGGCAGAATAGCGACGAAAACAACAAGGGCAACGATATTTCGCGCCCGCAGCCGCCAGACCTGTCGAAGGCCAACCCGGCCTACATCTGGTCCGCCGCCGCCACCGGACGGTTATAGATCTTGCGGACGAGATCATGGGACAAGGCACGTGCAGCCGCCTTCTGCTCTTCCGTCATCGGCCGGCAGGTATCCTTGAGGTTGGAGCCGTCTATGACGGTCGCTGCCCCGGAATTGGCGATAACGATATGCCAGCTGCAAGCGGCGACCTTGTCGATGATCACGGCGCCCCGGCAACCGGTGGAGAGGCAGAAGGCTACGGTCACTTGCGCGCCATGATCGCCCTTGTGGGCTAGCGCAAAGGCGGCCGTGAAATCCTTCCTCAATTTTTCACAGCGCGCCGGCGCTTCTGTCGCCAGGCAGCTCAGCGCGGGCGGATGAATTTCGGCGGCGTAGACCGGAGAGACGCAAAAGGCGCCCATCGAGAGGGCGAGCAGAAGCTTGAGCATCGGATTTTCCTTGTTGCGCTGAGGCAGAGGCGCATATCGGCGGCCAATGGTCAATGGCCGCCGCAGGCAAGGAAAGCCGTATCGATCCAAGAGGTGCCAATCCCCCGGCAAATCCGATGAAACAGGCTTTGGGATCAGGCCCGCTTCGTCAGCGGAAACCGTTCCCTCAGCAGCCGCAGCACCGATTCCGACGGCATCGGCGGGCCGAAGAGATAGCTCTGGCCGTAGCTGCAGCCCATCTTGGCAAGTTCGATCGCATCCTCGTTGGACTCGATGCCTTCGGCCACCACCTTCATGTCCAGCTCGCGCGCCATGGCAATCACCGATTTCAAGATGGTCGCCTTCTTGTCGCTGTTGTCGCGCACCAGCGCCTTGTCGAGCTTGATCGTGTCGAAGGGGAAGCGGGTCAGGTAGGCGAGCGAGGAATAGCCGGTGCCGAAATCGTCGAGCGCCAGACCGAGGCCGGCCTCTTTCAGCTTTTGCAGCACGAGGCGAGCCTGTTCCGGGTTCTCCATCACCATGGATTCCGTCAGTTCCAGCTTCAGCCGCGAAGGATCGCAATGGGTTTTCGCCAGTACCGAACGGACGTCGTCGTAAAGATCGTTGTTGAGAAGCTGCACGCTCGACAGATTGATGGAGACGAAGATCGGCAGCTCGCCGGTCTGGTTCTGCCACCCCATCAGGTCATTGGTCGCCTGCTCCAGCGCGAAGATGCCGAGCGCGCCGATAATATCGGAAGATTCGGCGATCGGGATGAATTCGGACGRCGGGATATTGCCGCGCTTGGGATGTTCCCAGCGCATCAGCGCCTCGAAGCCGGCAATTTCGACATCCTCCAGCCGCGCAATCGGCTGGTAGACCATCGAAAGCTCCTTGCGCTCGATGGCGCGGCGCAGATCCGATTCGAGCTGCAGGCGGTCGGTGCCGAAATCACGGAAAGCCGGCTGGAAGGGTTCTACCCGATTGCCGCCAGCGCGTTTGGCCCGGTACATGGCAAGCTCGGCGTCGCTGAGCAGACCCGATGCGCTCTCCTGCTGGTCCACCCAGGAGGTGAGGCCGATCGAGGCCGTCAGGATGATCTCGCGGTTGGAGAAGTTGATCGGCACCATGATCGCCTTGCTCATTGCATCGGCGAAATCTGCCACCTTGGCCGGATCATGCTCGGAAACGAGGATGAGGCCGAACTGGTCGCCGGAAAGGCGCGCCAGCGTATCCTGCGGTTTCAGAAGGCGGCGCAGGCGGCGGGTGAGCGCGATCAGGATATTGTCACCGGCGGCGACACCGAGGGAATCATTGACCAGCTTGTAGCGGTCGATGTCGATCACCATCACGGTCGGGCGCAGCGTCTCGCCGCCCGGTGCCAGCGTCAGCACCGACTGCAGGCGGTCGATGAACACTTGCCGGTTCGGCAGGCCCGTCAGGTTGTCGTGCAGCGCATCGTGCAGCAGCCGCTCGACGGAATTCTTCTGCTCTGTCACGTCGACGATCGTGCCGACGCAGCGGATGATCTCGCCATTCGAGCCGAGTACCGGCCGGGCGCGGATCAAGAGCCAGTGGAAGTGCCCGTCTTCGGCGCGGATGCGGAACTCATGGTTCAGCCGTCCGCGGCGATGTTCCAACAGCACGTCCAGCGTCGCCCGGAAACGGTCGCGATCGTCCGGGTGCAGCCGCGGCAACCAGTTGCGCGCCGCGCCATGCATCGTGCCCGGTGAAAGCCCGAGCTTGACGGAAACATCGGGAATGGTGACGACGCGATCGCGCGCCACATCCCAGTCCCAGACCATATCGCCAGAGCCCGTCAGCGCCAGCGACTGGCGCTCGAGATCGGAAAATAGCCCCTGCTGGAAAGCGCCGCCTGCAAAGGCATGCTGCATGACGGTAAAGCCGATCAGCAGCACGATGAGGACGAGGCCACCGCCGAGTGCCGGCTGGATGATGTCATTGTCGAGCCGGCCGGTGATCGTCATCCACGCGCCGAACAGCCAGACGAGCGTCAGCGCCCATGCCGGCACGAGCAGGATGGCGCGGTCATAGCGGTTGAAGCCGAGATAGATGATCAGCAGCAGACCCGTCGCCGCCGTCAACGCGAAGGACAGCCGTGCAATGCCCGCCGCAATCGACGGATCGTAGATCGCAACGCCGAACAGAAGGGCAAGACCGAGAACCCAGGCAAGCGTGGCATAGCCGAGATGCACATGCCATCGGTTGAGATTGAGATAGGTGAACAGGAAGATGACGAAACTGGAGGCAAGCGCCACCTCCGCACAGGCGCGCCATATTCGTTGATCCGCAGAGGCGACACTGATCAGCTTTCCGAGAAAGCCGAAGTCGACGCAGATATAGCCGAGCACTGCCCAGGCAAGCGCCGCCGTCGCCGGCAGCATCGAGGTTCCCTTGACGACAAAGAGGATCGTCAGGAAGACCGCGAGCAGGCCGGCAATGCCGAGCACGATGCCGCGATAGAGCGTAAAGGCGTTGATCGTGTCCTTGTAGGCATCCGGCTCCCACAGGTAGATCTGCGGCAGGTCGGGTGTGGCAAGCTCGGCAACGAAGGTGATGACGGCGCCAGGGTTCAGTGTGATGCGAAAGACATCGGCCTCGTCGCTCGGCTGGCGGTCGAGCGCAAAACCTTCGCTCGGCGTGATCGCAATAATGCGCTGCGAGCCGAGGTCGGGCCAGAACAGCTTGGAATTGACGAGGCGGAAGTGCGGCGCGACGATAACGCGCTCGAGCTGTTCTTCCGAAACATTGGCGAGCGCAAAGACCGCCCAGTCGCCCTGATGGTTTTCCGAGCTTGCGCGCACTTCGATACGCCGGCGGATACCATCGGCGCCAGCGGCGGTGGAAACCTGGAAGGCCTCGCCCTGGTTGGCGTAGATTTCAGTCGTGGCAGTCAGGTCCAGCGCAGTATCGTCGCGGGAAATCTTAACCGGTTCGGCCGCCTGCACGGTTCCCGCCGCAAGGGCGAACACCGACAGGAGAAGGGCTGCGATCACCGCGATCACTCGTCCGGACGGTGACGTCAGCAGCATGCGGTCTTTGTTCATCGGCTGTTGGGTTTCCTGCCTGTATCCGCGTCGGTGGCTAGGCGTGAAAACATCACGTGATCATGCCACTGACCGTTGATCTTCAAATATCCGCGCAGGTAGCCTTCCCGCTGGAACCCGGCTTTCTCAAGCAGGCGAATGCTCCGTGCGTTGTCTGGAATACAGGCTGCTTCGATACGGTGCAACTCAAGCCCTGTGAAGATATAGGGAATAACCAATTGAAGTGCGGCGAACATATGTCCCTGGCCGGCATAACGCTCGCCCATCCAGTAGCCGATCATGCAGCTTTGGGCGGCTCCCCGGCGGATATAGCCGATGGTGATGCCGCCGACGAGCGTCATGTCCTTTCTCAGAAAAATGAAGAGCGGGATCGCCTGCCCGGAGGCATATTCCTGCTTGCCGCGGATGACGCGGGCGCGAAACGAGCCTTCGGTCAGCTCGTCGCGCCGCCATGTCGGCTCCCAGGGTTCCAGAAAACGGCGGCTGTCGGCGCGGAGCCGGTGCCACTGGTTGAAATCCTGGTAGCGCGGCAGGCGCAGGACATATTTATCGTTTTCGAGTTCGACCGCTTCAGGCTGTCGCGAAAGGAACCGAAAAACCGATTTTGGCATCGATAACCCCCGGCGCAACGTATGTGTCGGTCAGCGGCTTGCCTGCTTCGTCTTCGGTGCCGGAACCGAAAGCGAGGCGGTGATGTCTTCCATCGGGGCAAGCTGCTCGAGCGGACCGATCGCCGAAAGCGTCGGGACGGTATCGTAGAAAAGGCGACCGGCAAGATCGGTCAGACGCTCGATGGTGATGCCTTCCAGCCGTTCCATCATCTCAGGATTGGAGATCGGGCGGCCGTAAAGCATCATCTGCCGAGCAACCTGGCCGGCGCGGGCGGCCGGGCTTTCCTGGCCCATAAGCAACTGGGCGCGGATCTGGGCGCGGGCGCGTTCGATTTCCTTCTGGTCGATACTATCCGCCGACTTGTGCAGCTCGTCGATGATGACGGGCACCAACTCTGGCAGGTTTTCGCCGCCGGTTGCGGCATGGATGCCGAAGATGCCGGTATCGGAAAAGCCCCAGTGGAAAGCGTAGACGGAGTAACAGAGGCCGCGAAACTCGCGCACTTCCTGGAAGAGGCGAGAGGACATGCCGCCGCCGAGGATATTGGCGAGGATCTGCGAGCAGTAGAAATCGCGGGCGTGGTAGGCCTTGCCCTCGAAGCCGAGCAGTATCTGCGCGTCCATGAGGTCGCGCGGCTCGCGCACGTTGCCGCCGATATAGCGTGCAGCCTCCATGACCGGCGGCGCATTGGGCGTGGTCGGCAGGCTGGCGAAGCGGTCTTCGACCATGCGCACGAATTCGTCATGTTCGACGGCACCTGCCGCCACGACGAACATCCGGTCGGTCGTATAGTTGCGGCCGAGATAGGTGCGGATCTGCTGCGGCGTGAAGGAAACGACGGTTTCCGGCGTGCCGAGGATCGGCCGGCCGAGTGTCTGGCCGCGATAGGCAACCTCGGAGAAACGGTCGAACACGACATCGTCGGGCGTGTCGTTGGCCGCGTTGATCTCCTGCAGGATGACCTGCTTTTCACGCTCCAGCTCTTCTTCTTCGAAGGCGGATTCCGTCAGGATATCGGCGAGGATATCGACGGCGAGCGGCACGTGGTCCTTCAGGACACGCGCATAGTAGGAGGTCGTCTCGGTCGAGGTTGCAGCGTTCACTTCGCCGCCGACATCCTCGATTTCCTCGGCGATCTCACGGGCGGAACGTCGTGCCGTTCCCTTGAAGGCCATGTGTTCGAGCAGGTGGGCAATGCCGTGTTCGTCTTCCGTCTCGTTGCGCGAACCTGATTTGATCCAGACTCCGAGCGCAGCGCTTTCAAGGTGCGGCATGGTCTGTGTGACTACTGTCAGCCCGGATTTGAGCCGGGTGCACTCAACTGTCATGTGCTATCTTTCTGCGCCTGCCGTCATCTAGCTGCGGGCATGCTTGCCGATAAAGGTTTCAACCGCTTTGAGCTCGGGCTCGATGATCTGGAAGCGCTCCTCCCTGTGCATCACATCAGCAAGCCACGTCGGAAGCGCCGGGTCAATACCGGAGGCAGATTTTACGGCAGCCGGGAATTTCGCCGGATGGGCGGTGGCAAGCGTCACCATCGGCGTATTCGGCTTTTCCCGCTTGGCAGCCACGAAGACACCGATCGCCGAATGCGGATCGAGCAGATAGCCGGTTTCCGCATGGGTCTTGCGGATCGTTTCCGCCACCTGGCGCTCGCTGGCGCGACCGGCGCGAAAATCCTTCTTGATGAACTTGAGCGCTTCGGGCGAAATCTCGAAACCGTTGGATTGCTTTAGGCTTTCCATGGCAGCACGCACCTTGGATGCGTCGCGGTCATAGGCTTCGAACAGCAGCCGTTCGAAATTCGAGGAGATCTGGATATCCATGGAGGGCGAACTCGTGGCCTTGACCGACTTCATGTCGTAGCGGCCGGTCTTCAGCATCCGCGTCAGGATATCGTTTTCATTGGTGGCGATGACGAGCTTGTCGATCGGCAGGCCCATGCGCTTGGCGCAATAGCCGGCGAAGATGTCGCCGAAATTGCCCGTCGGCACCGTGAAGGAGATCTTCCGGTCCGGCCCGCCGAGTGCAACCGCCGTCGTGAAGTAATAGACGATCTGGGCCATGATGCGCGCCCAGTTGATCGAATTGACGCCCGAAAGCTTCACCTTGTCGCGGAAGGCGGCATCGTTGAACATGGCTTTGACGAGGTTCTGGCAATCGTCGAAATTGCCCTCGACAGCCAGCGCATGCACGTTGCTTGCGGTCGACGTCGTCATCTGCCGCTGCTGTACCGGCGAGACCTTGCCATGCGGGAAGAGGATGAAGATGTCGGTGCGCTCACGGCCGGCAAAGGCGTCGATCGCAGCGCCACCCGTATCACCGGAGGTGGCTCCGACGATGGTCGCCCGCTCGCCGCGCTTTTCCAGGGCGTAATCCATCAGGCGGGCAAGAAGCTGCATCGCCACATCCTTGAAGGCGAGCGTCGTGCCGTGGAAGAGTTCCATCACGAAACTGTTCGGGCCGGTCTGTACCAGCGGCGCGATCGCAGGATGACGGAAGGTGCCATAGGCTTCGTCGATCATCGCCCGGAAGGTTTCATCGGGGATTTCGCCATTGGTGAAGGGCGAGAGGATGGTGAAGGCGATATCCTGATAGCTCTTGCCGCGCAGCGCCCGGATTTCCTTCTTGGAAAAGCTCGGCCACTTGCGGGGAACGTAGAGCCCGCCATCGCGCGCCAGCCCTGCCAGAAGGGCGTCGCAAAAGCCGAGGGAAGGGGCCTCGCCGCGGGTCGAGATATAGTCCACGTTCGTCATCCTTGATCTATGGCTGGAGAAATTCGGTGCGCAAACGGGACGCTGCCGTTCCGCCGAAAAGAGGGGGCTTAACGGCCTGTCGGGGCAGTGTCGCAGGTATCCTATTGAAGTTGCCCGCATCCGGCGCCGAAAAGTGCATCAAAACGGTGCTTACCCAATCGATTTTTCTTTGCGCCGCTGATATAGACCATCGCCAACTGTCATGAAAGGCCTTGCGCGAAAGTCGCAAGCACCTAGAAGAAAAGCGTTTGCAAGGGGTGGAATATCGTGCTCGGCAAGGTCTCTCGTCTCATCGTTTCCGCATCCCTTCTTGCGGCTCTTGCCGGCTGCAATTCGCTCGGCCTCGGCGGCGATAGCAAGCCTGAAGCTGCAAGTGCAAGCAGCGGCCCCGCTCCGCTTCAGCCGAACGGCAATGCCCAGATCATGCCGGTCGCGCCGACCAGTCCTTCGTCGAACCAGGCTCCGATCGGTACCGGCGTTACCGCGCAAGGAACGGTCGCGCCCGTTGTGCAGGGTGCATGCCCGCAGATCTTCATGCGTGACCAGGACGCGATCTACCGCACCTATGCGAAAGGTGCGAAGACCGGTGATCCGCAGCAGGTCGTCTTCCAGGCATCTTTCGGCGACTATAGCCGCCAGTGCATGCTCAACGACACGGCGCTCTCCATGACCGTCGTGGCGCAGCTTCGTCTTGTTGCCGGCCCAGGCGGCACGCCAGGCCCGGTCACGCTGCCGATCCGCATCTCGGTGCTGGACGGACAGGACGTCCTGTCGTCCGAAGTCGTCAATTTCCCGGCGCAGATCCCGGCCGGCGCGTCGGCCACGCAGGTCATCTTCCGCCACGAGGGCATCAAGATGCCGGTCGGCTCCGGCGCACTCGTGCGCGTCAATGTCGGCTTCGACAATCAGCCCGCCAAGAACGTCAAAAACTCCAAGAAGAAAAGCAGCTGAGGCGCCGGCTGCTGACAATCGCTGAGCCCCAATGGCTTCGCGAAGGCGCGCGCGCCTCTGCAAACAAAAAACCCGTTGCGTGAATAAGAGCCGCCGTTTCTTGGAGGCGCTAGGGCAGCGAAGCCGCTGCCCTTAGAGCACGCCTTCCCACTCTGCCAATGCGGCGACAACGCCTGGCAGATCGTTCATGCGGGAAATTACCGTCTCCGCGCCCGCATCCGTCAGCTTATCAGCATGCGAGGGATAGGTGTGCGAACCGCCGGTGAAGCCGATCACCCGCATGCCGGCAGCGCGTGCGGCATGAACACCATGTGTGGAATCTTCGACGACAACGGTCCTGGAGGGCGAAACGCCCATCTGGCTTGCGCCGTGCAGGAAGATATCGGGCTTCGGCTTGGCACGGTCGGGGCCGAGATCCTTGGCGGAGAAGATATTGGGCGCGAAGAGCTTCTTCAGTCCGACCTTGCCCAGCATCATGTCAAGCCGCTGGCTCGACGAGTTCGAGCAGATGCAGCGCTGCATCGACAGGCGGCTGACGGCGAATTCGACGCCGGGAATGGCCTGCACTTCCTGTTCGAGCCGGATGTCCAGAAGTTTCTGGGACTGATCGAGCAGCGATGCCGAGATCGGAATGCTGGCTTCCCGTTCGATCTGGAAGAGGATGTCACGCCAGGTCAGGCCGGCGAAG
Organism: Rhizobium sp. 01T437; assembly: GCF_056398505.1. Lineage (NCBI taxonomy): Bacteria > Pseudomonadati > Pseudomonadota > Alphaproteobacteria > Hyphomicrobiales > Rhizobiaceae > Rhizobium > Rhizobium sp. 01T437. The sequence goes on along the minus strand of NZ_JBFTPM010000009.1, from coordinate 226,668 downwards.
CGCTCGTTCATTTCCTCGACGCTGATCGGATAGCCTGCTTCCGTCAGCAGCTTGGATTCGACATCCGCCGCAATGATTTCGGAATCGACCAGAACGCCGTCGCAGTCGAAGATGATGAGGTCGAAGCCGTCCATATACTCATGCCTTGTTTGGGGATGATGGGGCTTTACACGATGGCCGCCGAAAGCTCAACCGATGACGGGGCATGGCTGGATTGCGCCATACGGGCGGCTTTGCGGTAACGGCTGTCATACGACCTCGACAAGCCCTGCAGGGCTCGCTACTTGATGACAATGAGCAGGGAACCCGAAGACACCATCGCCGCGCGTATCGCCCGCGTGCTTGCAGAGCGCATCGTGCATGGCGAACTCGCGCCCGGCGCTCGTCTTCGGCAGGACCATATCGCCGAGGAATTCGAGACCAGCCATGTACCCGTGCGCGAGGCCTTTCGCCGGCTCGAAGCGCAGGGGCTGGCGATCAGCGAGCCGCGCCGCGGTGTCCGTGTCGCCTCCTTCGATCTCGCCGAAGTGCGCGAAGTGGCGGAAATGCGCGCAGCCCTCGAAGTGCTCGCCCTGAAACATGCCATCCGCCACTTGACGCCCGCCATCCTCGATGCCGCGGAAGAGGCGACACGCGAGGGTGACGCCGCTGCCGATGTGCATGCCTGGGAGGAGGCAAACCGCCGCTTCCATCGCCTCATCCTCACCCCTTGCGCCATGCCGCGCCTGCTGGTTTCGATCGACGACCTGCACGCGGCAAGCGCCCGCTTCCTGTTTTCGGCCTGGCGTTCGGGTTGGGAAAAGCGCACGGATCACGATCATCGCGCCATTCTTGCCGCACTTCGCCAGGGAAGGGCGGAAGAGGCTGCCGCCATCCTGCAGAAGCATGTGCAGTGGATCGGACGCGCTCCGCAGCCCGCCCAGAAGGGCGGCGAGCGAGAAGCCTTTGCTATCGTCGGCTAAATTCCAAAATTATAGATAATTTCAGAACGTGCGAAATTTCCTGATTTTCGGGCGTTTTGGCGTGTGTTTGCGCTCGCTTGTGGATTAAGCGCATTCGAATCCCGTACGCATGCTCTTGCGTTGCGCAAGAATCTCCGCCATCAAATAGATGGGAATAAAAAATTATCTATAATTTTGAAAAGGCGAATTTCATGTCCCTCTCTGACCAGTCCCGTCATATCGCTTTCGATCCGCTACGCCTTTCCGCACGGTCGATTGCGGTCAAATATCTCTTCGTTCTCGCCGGTACGCTGGTGCTTGCCCTTGCCTCGCAGATCTCGGTGCCGATGGTGCCGGTGCCGATCACCATGCAGACATTCGCCGTCACCATGATCGGCGCGCTCTATGGCTGGCGCCTCGGCACTCTCACCGTTCTCGCCTGGCTCGGCGAAGCTTTGCTCGGCGCACCGGTACTGGCAAACGGCTCAGGCGGTCTTGCGCCCTTTGCCGGGCCGACGGCTGGTTATCTCGTCGCCTTTCCGCTGATGGCGCTGATGGTCGGCTGGCTCGCCGAGCGCGGCTGGACCGGCGATAATATTATCAGAAGCTTCACCGCTCACCTTGCCGCAAACATCTTCTGCCTCGCCCTCGGCGGCGTCTATCTCGCCTCGCTGATTGGAGCGGAAAAAGGCTGGCTGCTCGGCGTCGCGCCCTTCATCCTCGGCGGCGTGCTGAAGTCCGCACTCGCCGCAGCCGTGCTCAAGGGTATCCGCATCTATGGCGGCCGGGCAGAGCTGCGTTGACCGTCAGGCTGCGCGCCCATCATCTGCTCTGCATGCTGACATTCGTCGGTGAAGGCTACACTCCGGCCTTCACCGCCAATTACCGCCGCATCGCTGAGCGTCTCTCGGCCGGAGAGGAGATAGAAATCGTCTCCGGCCCCGACGATATCTGCGCTCCCTTGCTGTCCGAGGCTGCAGCGCATTGCTTACTGCCCAGTCCGAAGGGTAGGGACGAAGCTGCCGCCCAAGCGGTTGGCAGGCTCCTAGGTGTGCAGATTGAGCAGGGCGCCCGCCTCACTCCCGACAAAGCCCTGCTGAAAAGACTACGCCGTGGTTTCGCAGCCGACGTCATCCGCAATGCCTGCACGGATTGCGAATGGAGTGAACTCTGCAGCACGGTTGCCCATAATCATTTCAGGAATACGCTGGTCGCGCCGTGCTAGGCCTCCAGCGGAAAGAGTTTCAGGAATTGCCGCTCGCCTTCGGGTGAAAAGATCACCGAGCGGCTTTCCGGTATTCGCCGCGCCCAGCCCTTTTCCATGAAATTCGCAAGCAGCGCCTTGCCAAGGCTGCCGGCGAGATGGGCGCGACGTTCACTCCAGTCGAGGCAGGAGCGGCAGAGCGGTCGGCGCGAGGATTTGAGGCTGCTGACATCGATGCCGATGCATTGCAGATCGCTCTCGCCCTTGGCCGTCACTGCGAGCCCGTCGCCGACGGCATCGATCGATCCCGATACAACCAGACTGTCCAGCATGCGCACGCCAAAATCGCCGGCGAGGTGGTCGTAGCAGATGCGCGCCTTGCGCAGCGCCGGATCCTTCGGGCCGGGCTGGTGGCGCAGATGTCCTCGGCTTGCCGCAAGGCCCATCATGCTTTCGATCAGCCGGGCCACGGCCTCGTCGGCCAGCGTGAAATAACGGTGCCGACCCTGCTTGCGCTGAGCCAACAGCCCGCCGGTTTCGAGCTTCGAAAGATGAGTGCTGGCCGTCTGCAGCGTGATGCCGCCGGCTGCCGCAAGCTCGGTTGCCGTCAGCGCACGACCGCCGGTCAGCGCCGCCAGCATATTGGCGCGCGCCGGATCGCCGATGAGCGCGCCGATCTGCGCAATGTCGGGTCCTTCCTTCATACTTCGATCGTAACCGAAGCATTCTCGTACGGCAATGTGCGAAAACTCCTCTCACACGAAAGGAGAAAACCGATGATCACCTGCTTCATCCGCTACGAGATCGACCCCTTCCGCAAGGATGCTTTTGCCGAATATGCCCGCAATTGGGGACAGGCGATTCCGACAAACGGCGCCGACCTGATCGGCTATTACGGCCCGCATGAGGGCTCGGCAACGACGGCTTACGGTGTCTACAACATCGAAAGCCTCGCGGCCTACGAGGCCTATCGCGCGCGGCTTGCTGCCGATCCGCTCGGCCGGGAAAACTACGAATTCGCGCGTCGCGAACGCTTCATCCTGAAGGAGGACCGCATCTTCCTGAAGAATGTTTCGGCGCCTCATGCGAAGCTGGTGCTGCCATGATCGCCGTCATCTTCGAAGTCATCCCCTATGTCGGCGAGCGCCATCGATACCTGGACCTTGCCGGTGAGCTCAGGTCCGAGCTCGAAAAGATCGATGGTTTCATTTCCATCGAGCGTTTCGAGAGCCTGACGATGCGCGGCAAAATCCTCTCGCTTTCCTTCTTCCGGGATGAAGAGGCGGTGCGCGAGTGGCGCAATCTCGAAGTCCATCGGGCTGCGCAAAGGGCCGGCCGCAACGGCATTTTCGCCGATTATCGGCTGCGCATCGGCCACGTCGTCAGGGACTATGGAATGGTCGAGCGCGCCGAGGCGCCTGAGGACAGCAGGCAGGTCCACATGCCCTCGGCAGCGGAGTGAAATCGAGGCGGGCGCAGCCAGGTGTCCGCCTTTTTCTTGTAGGTAAACCGGAATATTTTCCCGAAACGGGTCGGTGCTTCAGGCTTTGGTAACCAACTTGCGTAACCATAACGGACAGTTAAGCGTAAAGCGTATGAGTGAGTATCCACATGGCGTCTGTATTTCCGCTTGCCGACCTCAAGACTTCCGTAAAGCCGGGTTCTTGGGTCGACACGATCATCAAGGGTGATTGCGTTGCAGCCCTTGAGGCTCTTCCGAGCCAGTCCGTTGACGTCATCTTCGCGGATCCGCCCTACAATCTCCAGCTCGGCGGCACGCTGCACCGGCCGGACCAGTCGCTGGTCGATGCCGTCGACGACGAGTGGGATCAGTTCGCCTCCTTCGAGGCCTATGACGCCTTCACTCGTGCCTGGCTGCTTGCCTGCCGCCGCGTGCTGAAACCAACAGGCACGATCTGGGTCATCGGCTCCTATCACAATATCTTCCGCGTCGGCGCCACGCTGCAGGATCTGAACTTCTGGATCCTCAACGACATCGTCTGGCGCAAGACCAATCCGATGCCGAACTTCAAGGGCCGCCGTTTCCAGAACGCCCATGAGACGATGATCTGGGCAAGCCCGAACGCCAAGGCCAAGGGCTATACCTTCAACTATGATGCCATGAAGGCGGCCAATGACGACGTGCAGATGCGCTCCGATTGGCTCTTCCCGATTTGCAGCGGCAACGAACGCCTGAAGGGCGAGGACGGCAAGAAAGCCCATCCGACGCAGAAGCCGGAAGCGCTGCTCGCCCGCGTCATCATGGCCTCGTCCAAGCCTGGCGATATCATCCTCGATCCCTTCTTCGGTTCGGGAACGACCGGTGCAGTCGCAAAGCGTCTCGGCCGCCACTTCGTCGGCATCGAGCGCGAGCAGGACTATATCGATGCGGCCTCTGCCCGCATCGCCGCCGTCGAGCCGCTCGGCAAGGCGGAACTGACTGTGATGACCGGCAAGAAGGCCGAAGTGCGCGTGGCCTTCAATGTGTTGGTCGAAAGCGGCCTTATCAGGCCCGGCCAGGTGCTGACGGATGCCAGGCGGCGCCACAGCGCCGTGGTGCGCGCCGACGGCACGGTCGCCTCCGGCGGCGAGGCCGGCTCCATTCATCGCCTCGGCGCAAAAGTGCAGGGCCTTGATGCATGCAACGGATGGACCTTCTGGCACTTCGACGACGGGCAATCCCTGCGCCCGATCGACGAATTGCGGTCCGTCATCCGCAGTGACCTTGCAAAGGTGGGTTGAGCAACATCCTTGCAAGGACAGGACCAGGCCTCTTCCGGTTTGTACCTCCAGTTACGGAAGACGCATAAAGAAAGCCCGGGGCCGAAAGGCTCCGGGCTTCTTATTATTAAAGCTATGATCCTGCGTCAGAATTCCTGGTAGTCGGTTACATCGACGCGCGTAACCTTGCCGTCCTCGTTGAAAGTGATCGTTTCCTCGCCTTCGCGGATCAGCGGTTTGCCAGTCTTGCTGTGCGTTGCGCGAACGGACCACACGGCACGGCCGGAAAGCGGCGTTAGCGTCTCGACCACAGAATTCTCCGCCGTCTGGTCCGGGTAGTCGTCGAAGTAGCGGCGGAATGCGGCCATGATCTCGGCGCGGCCGGCAAGGCTGCCGACGCCGTTGGAGACATAAGTCGCATCCTCGGCAAACCAGTTCTCGATTTCAGGAAAATCGAGATCGTTGATCGCGGTGTGGAAGCGGTCGATGGCTGCTGCAGGGTCGAAGCTCATGGCTCAGGCTTTCAGTCCATAGGTGGCGAGATCGGCGCGCAGCTTGTCGGCGCCGGTAAAGAGCACGGCATTCCAGCCGGCAGCCTTGGCACCCTCGACATTGGCAGGCGCATCATCGATGAAGATCGTTGCGGCCGGATCGAGGCCGAAGCTCTTGGTATGCGTTTCGTAGATCGCGATATCCGGCTTGATGAGGCCGACATCGCCGGAAACGGTGACGCCACGCGGCTTTTTGAGGAAGCTAAAGCGCTCCTGTGCCTCGCGGAACGTGTCGGAGGCGAAGTTCGTCAGCATCGTCACGTCCCGGCCTTCGTTGATGAAGCCTTCCATGATCGCGACGCTGTCTTCATAGGCATGCGGCACCATTTCGTGCCAGTTCTGGCGGAAGGCGCGGATATGCTCTTCGCGGGTCGGGTGCTGCTCGATCAGCAATGCCTCGGCATCGGCCCAGGTGCGGCCGCGGTCCTGTTCGATGTTCCAGTCGTGCGTGCAGACATTGGCGAAAAACCAGTTGCGCTCGGCCTCATCGGGAATGAGGCGGCTGAAGGGAATATGCGGATCGTAATGAATAAGAACTTTGCCAATATCGAAAACGATATGCTTGATGTCGTTTGCCATAATCATCCCTTGGCTGTTTTGAACGCGAGAGGAATAGCCGCTGCGATCGCTTTTTTCATGATAGTCGGCAGCGCCTGAGCTTCAAGATTTATAACCGGCTCCCACCAGCCGTCATCGATTTGAAGGCGATTGGTAATTGCCACGCGGAAGATCGAAAGCCTGAGCTCGAAATGGGTGAAGACGTGGGTGACGCTGCCGGCGCTCTCCCAGTCAGCCTTGAAGGGTGCCGCTTCGGCTGAGGTCTCGCCGTCCTGCCGCGCGGTCCATGCAGTCGTTGGAATTTCCGTCATGCCGCCGAGCAGGCCGCTTTCGATCCGCCGCCGAAGCAGGATATCGCCATCGGAGGTGACCGCGACGAAGGCGGCTCCGCGCCGGATCGGCTTTTCCTTCTTGGCGGCCTTGACTGGAAACTGCTCGGGATCATGCAGCCTGAGCGCCTCGCACGATCCGTTGAAGGGACAGAGCGAACAGGCCGGTCGCTTCGGCGTGCAGATGGTGGCGCCGAGATCCATCATCGCCTGGGCGAAATCGCCGGGCCGGTCGGCCGGCGTCAGCAGCGCTACCTTCTGGCGCATTAGCGGCTTACCGGCTGGAAGCGGCGTGGCGATAGCATAGAGCCGTGAGATCACCCGCTCCACATTGCCGTCCATCACGGCCGCCTGCCGATTGAAGGCAATCGCCGCAACCGCAGCCGCCGTATAGTCGCCTATCCCGGGCAGGGCTTTCAGGCCCTCTTCGGTGTCGGGAAAGATGCCGCCATGTTCGGTAGCAACGGCTTCGGCACATTTCTTCAGATTGCGCGCCCGAGCATAATAACCGAGTCCCGCCCAGGCGGCCATCACCGCTTCAACAGGCGCATCGGCGAGATCCGTCACTGACGGCCATTTTGCGAGGAAATTGTCAAAGTAGGGTTTTACCGCCTGCACCGTCGTCTGCTGCAGCATCACCTCGGACAGCCAGACGTGATAGGGATCGGCCTTGACGCCACGCCTGGCCATTGGCGGCGAAACCCGCCAGGGCAGGTCGCGATGATGACGGTCGTACCATTCGAGGAGAGGGAAGGCGGTCGGCGCGTCCAGTGTGCGTATCGTCATTATTTGCCGCGATCGGGGGAAGTGCTCTATACTTGTCGAAGCAATGCGGCGTGATCAAGCCGATGGCCTCGAATGGCTATCGCTTACCAAGGTTTCGATGAGTTATCCACGCAAAGATGGGAAGCAGATTTCCGAACTGACGAACGGCATCATCGATCCCGTTCTCGCTCGCCGTGCCGGCATCAATAGCGCGCTTCTCGGCTCCTGGGACGAAATTGCCGGCGAGGACTTCGCCGATTGCACCCGGCCGGAAAAGATCGCCTGGGCCCGCGGCGGCGACGGCGGCGGCTTCCGCCCCGGCGTGCTGACCGTTGCCTGCGAAGGCGCGCGCGCGCTTTTTCTGACCCATGCGCAAGGCGAACTCATCCAGCGCATCAACAGCTTCTTCGGCTTCGCCGCCGTTCACCAGCTCCGCATCGTCCAGAAGCCGGTCTACCAGCCGGTCAAACGCTCTCGCACGCCCCCGCCTCTGAAGGGCGAAGCCGCCCGCAAGCTCGAAGGCATGATGCAGGGCATAGAGGACGACAAATTGCGCCAGGCGATCGCTCGTCTGGGTACGGCAGTATTGGGTAAAAAGCCGAAATAACCTTCGCCGTCCTGTTGGCAGCATCCTGATCGCCTACCGCTTGCGAACGGCGAGATACAAATAATCCGTCTCTTTCATGCAGGGCGAAACACTGCTTCTGCATTCCGGGAATGATTGATTTGTTCATTGATCTGCGGTTTCGTCTCGCGCAGGTCACAATTCTTTGAAGAAAGTTGGTGAAGCGTGCCTTGTTCGCGGCTTCTGGCCGTTATATCGCACAACTAGCTGCCACACTTGTTTATGGGGAACCCATGCGCATCTCTGAAATGCAACTGACGAAACGCCAGCTTCTGGGCGGTGTCGCCGCCGCAACCGCATCCATGGCGGTATACGGTACGGCGCAGGCGCAGGCAGCAGTCGAAATCCCGAAGCCGGATGGCGATGTTGACATGGCCAAGGTCATGACCCCTGGCGCGCTGCCGGAAATGGCGCTCGGTAAGACCGATGCCCCGGTCAAGATCGTCGAATATATGTCGATGACCTGCCCGCACTGCGCCCACTTCCACAACACCACCTTCGATACGATCAAGCAGAAATACGTCGACACCGGCAAGGTCGAGTTCGTCCTGCGCGAATTCCCCTTCGATCCGCGCGCTGCCGCCGCCTTCATGCTCGCCCGCTGCAACCCGCAGAAGCCTGAAGAGCTCGCAACGCCCGAGCAGTATTTCCCGATGGTCGCCATGCTCTTCAAGCAGCAGCAGGTCTGGGCTGCCGCCGATGACGGCCGCGCCGCGCTGCTGCAAATGTCGAAGCTTGCCGGATTTACTGAGGATAGCTTCACGAAGTGCTTGACGAACCAGAAACTGCTGGATGAAGTGAATGCCACGCGGGAACGCGGTTCCAAGGACTTCGGCGTCAATGCCACGCCGACGTTCCTCATCAATGGCAAGCGCTACTCTGGAGACATGCCGGTTGACACCATGTCGGCCCTCATCGACAGCCTCCTCTGATCCGTACCGTTTTGCGAAGGCGGGCGACGGCGAAAGCCGTGCGCCCGTTTTTTGTTTTGTGCAGCGTGAGGCTGCGGCATGAAGTTCAACAAGCTCCGCCTTGTCGGCTTCAAGTCTTTCGTGGAACCGACCGAATTCTTCATCGAGCGCGGGCTGACGGGCGTGGTCGGGCCGAACGGTTGCGGCAAGTCCAATCTCGTCGAGGCCCTGCGCTGGGTCATGGGCGAGAATTCCTACAAGAATATGCGCGCGTCCGGCATGGACGACGTGATCTTCTCCGGCTCGGGAAACCGCCCTGCGCGCAACACTGCCGAAGTCGCGCTCTATCTCGACAACGGCGAGCGCACGGCGCCGGCCGCCTTCAACGACAGCGATGAAATCCAGGTCACCCGCCGCATCGAGCGCGAGCAGGGATCGATCTATCGCATCAACGGCAAGGAAAGCCGTGCCAAGGATGTACAGCTGCTTTTTGCCGATGCCTCCACCGGTGCGCGCTCGCCCTCCATGGTTGGGCAGGGGCGTATCGGCGAATTGATCGCCGCAAAGCCGCAGGCCCGCCGTCAGTTGCTGGAAGAGGCCGCGGGCATTTCCGGTCTGCATTCGCGCCGCCACGAGGCCGAGCTTCGCCTGCGTGCCGCCGAAAGCAATCTGGAGCGGCTGGATGACGTCACCTCGCAGCTCGAAAGCCAGATCGAGAGCTTGAAGCGCCAGGCCCGCCAGGCAAACCGCTTCAAGACGCTCTCTGCCGATATCCGCGCCCGCGAGGCGATGCTCTTACATATCCGCTGGGTGCAGGCGAAAGAGGCCGAAGCCGAGGCCGATAGCGCGCTCAACCAGGCAACCGTCGCCGTCGCCGAGAAGGCGCAGATCCAGATGGATGCGGCAAAGAATCAGGGCATCGCTGCCCTGAAGCTGCCCGAACTGCGCGAAGGCGAGGCGAGGGCGGCTGCCGCACTCCAGCGCCTGCAGATCGCCCGCAGCCAGCTCGAAGAGGATGCCAACCGCATCCTGCGACGCCGCGATGAACTCACTCGCCGTCTGGCGCAACTTGCCGAAGATATCAGGCGCGAGGAACGGCTTGTCGCCGACAATGCCACGATCCTTGCAAGACTCGACGCCGAAGAGGCCGATATTGCTGAAATTCTGGCCGATTCCGGCCGTTATGCCGAAGAGACACAACAGGCTTTCGAAGAGGCCGCCGCTAAGCTTGCCGACAGCGAGCGTATCTTCACCACCCTGACCGCCGAGCGCGCTGAAGCTGCTGCCGGACGCAATCAGCTGGAACGCGCCATTCGCGATCTCGCCGATCGCAAGCTGCGGCTCGAGCGCCAGATGGACGATGCTAATCGCGAACTTTCCGGCATCGAGCAGAAGATCGCAACGCTGCCCGACCCGGACGAGAAGCGGGCCATGGTCGAGGCGGGCGAAGTCGCCTTGGCCGAAGCCGAGGCGACAATCCAGTCCATCGAGCAGGCGCTTGCCAGGGCTCGCGAGACGGAGGCGCTTTCCCGTACCCCTGTCGAGCAGGCACGCAGCAAGCTCAACGCGCTGGAAACGGAAGCCCGTACCATCCAGCGCATGCTGGCAGGTGCTGCGGCAGGCGAATTTCCGCCGGTTGCCGAAGAGTTGAAGGTCGATCGCGGTTTCGAAACGGCGCTGGGTGCCGCACTCGGAGACGATCTCGAATCCCCGCTCGATCCGAATGCGCCTGCCCACTGGTCGGAAAACGGCGATGGCGCGGGCGATCCGCCACTTCCTGCCGGCGCCGAGGCACTGCTGAACCACGTCCGCGCACCCGCCGCGCTGATCCGCCGACTGCGCCAGATCGGCCTGGTGGCTGATGCCGACGCGCCACGTCTGGTGAAGGAACTCAAAGCTGGCCAGCGCCTGGTCACCAAGGAAGGCGCCGTCTATCGCTGGGATGGCCACGTCGCCGGCGCGGATGCCCCGAGTGCCGCGGCGTTGCGCCTTGCGCAGAAGAACCGCCTTGCCGAGCTGGAAGGTGAGGCGGAGCTTGCCCGCGACGTTCTGGCCGAGGCTGAGGAGCGTCTTGCCGCCGCCGCCGATACCATTCGCGAGCAGGAGCGCAGGCTCACTGAAGCCCGCGACATGAGCCGTTTGTCCGCCCGCCATCTGGCCGAGGCGCGGGAAGCGCTCGCCGCCGCCGAGCGTGCCTCCGGTGATCTCATTCGCCGCCGCGATGTCATTGCCGAAGCCGTCAGCCAGTTGCAGGCGCAGCTCGAGGATGTCGCTGTTCAGGAAGAAAATGCCCGTATCGAGCTGGAAGATGCCCCCGATCTGACCGCGCTCGACGAACGGTTGCGCTTTCAGCAGGCCGAGGTCGCGACGGATCGCGGTGCCCTTGCTGAAGCCCGCGCCCGCCACGAGAGCCTGAACCGTGAGAACGACGCGCGCCAGCGCCGCATCGTTGCCATCGGCCAGGAGCGCGAGACCTGGCGCCAGCGCGCTGCAAGTGCTGAGGATCACATTGCCACGCTGCGTGAGCGCGAGGAGGAGGCCCGCGAGGAGGCCGCCGAACTCGAAATGGCGCCTGATGAATTCGACGACAAGCGTCGCGCCTTGCTGACGGAGCTGCAGAAGGCCGAGGAAGCCCGCCGCGGCGCCGCCGATCTCCTGGCGCAGGCCGAACTGCTGCAGCGCGATGTCGACCACAAGGCAGCGACGGCGCTCTCCGAACTCGCCGAAAGCCGCGAGCGCCGCGGCCGCGCCGAGGAGCGCCTGGTCTCTGCACGCGAGAAACGGCAGGAGAGCGAACAGCGCATTCGTGAGACACTGAATGTGCAGCCCCATGAGGCGATGCGCCTTGCCGACCGGCCGGGACTGCAGACGCTGCCGGATCCGCGCGAGGTCGAACGCGAGGTGGAGCGGCTGCGGATCGAGCGCGAGCGATTGGGCGCCGTCAACCTGCGCGCCGACGAGGAACAGAAAGAGCTCAGCGAGAAGCTGGAAGCGCTTATCAAGGAACGTGACGACGTCATCGATGCTATCCGCAAGCTGCGCGGCGCGATCCAGAGCCTGAACCGTGAAGGCCGTGAGCGCCTGATCGCCGCCTTCGATGTCGTCAATGCCCAATTCCAGCGCCTCTTCACCCACCTCTTCGGCGGTGGCACAGCGGAATTGCAACTGATCGAATCCGATGATCCGCTGGAAGCTGGTCTCGAAATTCTTGCCCGCCCGCCCGGCAAGAAGCCACAAACCATGACGCTGCTCTCGGGCGGCGAGCAGGCGCTGACGGCAATGGCTTTGATCTTCGCCGTCTTCCTCACCAATCCCGCGCCGATCTGCGTGCTGGACGAGGTGGACGCGCCGCTCGACGACCACAATGTCGAGCGCTACTGCAATCTGATGGACGAGATGGCGGCCTCCACCGAGACCCGATTCGTCATCATTACCCACAACCCCATCACCATGGCCCGCATGAATCGCCTCTTTGGCGTCACGATGGCGGAGCAGGGTGTTTCGCAACTTGTCTCGGTCGATTTGCAGACCGCAGAGCGTCTCCGTGAGACGGCTTGAGGCAGCATTTTAATTAAAGACCAAAAAAGGTCACCCTGACATCGGGTACGTACCCCATTTGGGTGATGCTCTTTTGCGCGCATTGCATTAGAAGTTGTTTTATCGCAACCGCGCCGTTACGGATAAGTAGCAATCGGTCGTTGTGATCTGTTGAATTTGCAATGCTGTCTTCGGGTTGGGGATTGGCCCCGAAGATCACAAGGCATAAGTGGACCCCCCGTCCGGTTTTCCTGGCCGGACGGAAACAAGGCTTTGCGGGACCGTTGTTGCAGTCCCGCAAAGCTTTTTTTGTGCGCCTTCGCTGCGACCTATCAGTTTCAATCGTTTGATTTTGCATCCTGTTAGGGATTTATTGTGCGGCGCAACATTTCGCCGCATTTGTCGATTTTCATTTCAACACCAAGGGATTAAGCTGGTCCCCGAAATGGTGTTGGGGGGAAGATGACCAAGTGGGTCTATACGTTCGGCAATGGGCAGGCTGAAGGCCGGGCGCGAGACAAGGAGATCCTTGGCGGCAAGGGGGCTAATCTTGCCGAAATGTGCAGCCTCGGCCTCCCGGTTCCTCCCGGCCTCACCATCGTCAGCGAAGCCTGCAGCACCTATTACAAGAACGGCCGCAAGATCGATCGGGCACTGAAGGAGCAGGTGCTCGCAGGCATTGCGGGTATCGAGGAGATCACCGGCCGCCGTTTCGGTGCGGGCAACCAGCCTCTTTTGCTCTCCGTTCGCTCAGGTGCCCGTGTTTCCATGCCGGGCATGATGGATACGGTGCTCAACCTCGGCCTGAATGACGAGACGGTGCAGGCGCTCGGCCATGATGCCGGCGACGCGCGCTTCGCCTGGGACAGCTATCGCCGCTTCATCCAGATGTATGCCGATGTCGTCATGGGTCTCGGCAATGACCTCTTCGAGGAAATCCTCGAGGACGAGAAGGGGCGCCTCGGCCACGAGTTCGATACCGAACTCAACGCTTCCGAATGGCAGCATGTCGTTTCGCTCTACAAGGCGCTGATCGAGGAAGAGCTGGATGAGGCTTTCCCGCAGGACCCCGCGGTACAACTCTGGGGCGCTGTCGGCGCGGTGTTTTCCAGCTGGATGAGCGCACGCGCCGTTACTTACCGCCAGCTTCACAATATTCCGGAAGCCTGGGGTACGGCGGTCAACATCCAGGCGATGGTCTTCGGCAATCTCGGCAATGCGTCTGCCACGGGGGTCGCCTTCACGCGCAATCCCTCGACTGGGCAGAAGCTGCTTTACGGCGAGTTCCTTGTCAATGCACAGGGTGAAGACGTCGTCGCCGGTATCCGCACGCCGCAGAGCATCACCGAGGAGGGGCGTATAGCCTCAGGCTCCGAAAAGCCCTCGATGGAAAAGCTGATGCCGGAAGCCTTTGCCGAGTTCGGCCGCATCTGCAACGAGCTCGAAGCTCATTACCGCGATATGCAGGACATCGAATTCACCATCGAACGCGGCAAGCTCTGGATGCTGCAGACACGCTCCGGCAAGCGCTCGACACGGGCAGCCATGAAGATCGCCGTCGACATGGTGGACGAAGGTGTCATCACCGAGGACGAAGCCGTCCTGCGCATCGAGCCATCGTCACTCGACCAACTCCTGCATCCGACCATCGATCCGCGCGTCACCCGCCAGGTGATCGGCTCCGGCCTGCCGGCCTCGCCGGGGGCGGCCACCGGCGAGATCGTCTTCACGGCGGAAGAGGCCGTTGAGGCAGAGTCGGAAGGTCGTAAGGTGATCCTGCTGCGCGTCGAGACGAGCCCCGAAGACATTCACGGCATGCATGCCGCCGAAGGCATTCTCACGACGCGCGGCGGCATGACCAGCCACGCAGCCGTCGTTGCCCGCGGCATGGGCATCCCCTGCGTCGTCGGCGCCGGCACCATGCGTATCGACGCCCGCAATGAGCGGCTGATCGGCATTGGTGTGACGCTGAAGAGGGGCGATATCATCACTATCGACGGTTCCGCCGGTCAGGTGCTGAAGGGCGAGGTGCCCATGATCCAGCCGGAACTGTCGGGCGATTTTGGTCGCATCATGGGCTGGGCAGACCGCGCCCGCCGCATGACCGTGCGCACCAATGCCGACACGCCGGCCGATGCCCGTGCCGCCCGCTCCTTCGGTGCCGAAGGCATTGGGCTTTGCCGCACCGAGCATATGTTCTTCGAGGGTGAGCGCATCCATGCCATGCGCGAGATGATCCTGGCGGAAGACGAGAAGGGCAGACGCAGTGCGCTCGACAAGCTCCTGCCCATGCAGCGGGGTGATTTCACCGGCCTCTTCACCGTCATGCACGGCCTGCCGGTAACGATCCGTCTGCTCGATCCGCCGCTGCACGAATTTCTGCCGAAGAGTGATGAGGAGATCGCCGAGGTCGCCTATGCCATGGGCATGGAGCCTTCGGCCCTGCGTCAGCGCGTCGACGCACTGCACGAGTTCAATCCCATGCTCGGCCATCGCGGCTGCCGGCTTGCCATCTCCTATCCTGAAATCGTCGAGATGCAGGCTCGCGCCATCTTCGAGGCTGCGATTGCTGCAGCACAGGAAACGGGGGCCGCCGTCGTTCCCGAAATCATGGTGCCGCTTGTCGGTCTGCGCTCCGAGCTCGATTACGTGAAGGCGAAGATTGATGCTGTGGCACTGGATGTCATGTCGGAAGCCAGGATGCGCATCGATTATCTGGTTGGCACGATGATCGAGCTGCCGCGTGCCGCATTGCGCGCCCATGTCATTGCCGAGGCAGCCGAATTCTTCTCCTTCGGCACCAACGACCTGACGCAGACCACCTTCGGCATCTCGCGCGACGATGCCTCGGCCTTCATTCCGACCTACCAGCGCAAAGGCATCATCGAGCATGATCCCTTCATATCGCTGGATTTTGATGGAGTAGGCGAATTGATCCGCATCGCCGCCGAGCGCGGCCGGCGCACGCGAAACGACATGAAGCTCGGCATCTGCGGTGAACATGGCGGCGATCCCGCCTCGATCCATTTTTGTGAAACGATCGGCCTCGACTACGTCTCCTGCTCGCCCTTCCGCGTGCCGATTGCGCGGCTTGCAGCCGCGCAGGCGGTGATTTCAGGCGCTCAGTGACGGTAGCGATAGTAGCGCGGATAAACGTAGGGACCGTTCAGATTATAGGCCATGTCGGCCATCACCCAGTCGCTGTCGTAGCGGGCCTGGGCGCGGCGGTCGAGATCGATGCGCTGCAGGCAGTTGGCAAAGCCGTCCGTTCCGCGCTTGAAGCCGTAGCCGAAGCAGGTCTGTTCGTCACGTGCCCGGCGCTCCTCGGGCGTCAGGGTCTGGCAGGCGGCAAGTCCGGCGGCCAGAACGGCAAGAAGCGGCAGAACATATGGGCGCATCGGTCTATTCCTTGAGCATGAATGTGCGACCAAGAAAATCCATCTGCAAGGCATCGTCAACCTGACTGTGATATCAAGCCGCTCCCGCCGGGTCGCCAATCGGCAGCAGCGCCGGGTCAAGCGGCCGGCCTTCCGGCTTCTTCGTGTCGCTCGGGTCCTGTGCCGGCGCCAGCGGCGGTTTTTCCTGAATGCGGTCAGGAATATCAGGGGCCGGCTGCGGGCCAACCGGCGTCTCTGCGCCGGGCGTCTGAATCGGATCTTTGTTCGGCATGATTCGCCTCCTTCACTGAGGAAGGAACGGCAGGATGCATGCTTGGTTCCACTTTCGCAGCCATGCGTTCCTATGTAAGAGCAAAGACAGCAGCACTGGAAAGAGCACCATGGCGATCCGCGATCGATTCTCGAAGAAACTCACCTGTCCGCAATGTGGCAATAGCGGTTTTGCCGAAGCCTCCGAGATCGACGATGCCAAGCGCAAGAATCCCGACTTCAAGGTGGATCAGCTGCCGCGCGGTTTCTTCGTGCAGCGCTCCTCAGTCCATCAGGAAACATTCATGCTGAAATGCGAATGCGGCCGCAAGTTTCCTTTCCGCTCGCTGGCGGAAGCTGCAGCAGGCCGCGATTAAAGCAAGCCGCGCAAAAGTGTGCAGCGGTTTTGCGACAACGACATGCGCAAAACAAAGAGCTAAGGCGTGGCGAGCGAATCCTAGCGATCGCGGCGCGCTTTAGAATTCAGATCCGCTCGAGAACCTCGATGAAGGCATCGGCGAAACGCACCAGATGTTCGGTATCCTCATCGGGCGCCTGCATGCGGATTTCCGTGCCGTTCTGGTCGAGCAGAGCCAGAACCACCCGCATCTTCTTGTCCGATGTCGGGATGCGCAGAACCGCGATCCGCCGGCAATCCTCCACGAGCCCCGCCGCCGGCAGGTCGAAGAGAAATTCGCCACGGGTTTCGGTAGCCGCCTTGCGCACCACCTCGCAGAAGCCGGCTTCGCCATCGGCGTAGCCTTCCAGCGAAAGTTCGAGTTCGAGCAGTTCCAGTGGCAACAGCGGCTCGGCGCGGTCGATGCCGCCAAGCGAGGAAGCTCGCGGCCTTTCCATCGTCTCGGATGAGATCATCTGTCTCTCCTGTTTCGTGGGAAGTGCATGAGACTCCGGTAGAATGGCCTTTTTACGGCATATCAGCAATAGCTTATGGAGATCGTATGCTCTTTGATTTGGCCTTTGAAGTGGATTGCTTTGGCAATGCTCAGACAAGAGTTTCAATTTAAACGAATCTTGCACTAGAAAAGTCGTTGGCAGCAGGTGCATTCGATGCATCGCTGCCGACCAACTGGTAAGTTTGATGGCCATCCGTTTCGATCGTCCCGTTTCCAGCGCTGCCCGCTTTTCGCGGCATTTCGGGGCGTTTGCGCTTGTGCTTTCGGTGGCGGTGCTGATCGCTCATCGCTTCGGCGGGCTGGCGACACCCTATCTCGTTCTGGTGCTGCTCGTTTCCGTCGGCTGCGCGATTCTCGCGACCCTGTTGGCTGCTATCGGCCTTCGCAGCCTTTGGATGACCGGTGCTGAAGGCGGGTTGAATGCGCTGGCGGCACTCATTTACGCTGCCTTTCCGCTCGGTATCGGCGCCTTTGCAGCGGAGCGCTATTTCACTCTGCCGGCAATCTATGACGTGACCACGGATACTGCCACCGCACCCGACTGGCTGTCGACGCCGCAGGCAGACCAGATCTGGCTGCCGCGCGATCCCGTCGTCACACCCGCCGACCGCGAAAGGCAGCTTGTCGCCTATCCGGAACTCACGGGCCGCCGCTACGACGGTGCGCTCGACCGTGTTCTCGAAGCCGTCAAGAAGGTCGCCAAGCAGAACGGCATCACCATCACCAAAAGCCAAGGCGACACGACGCCGGGCCGCGAACTGGAAAACAAGCCCGTTCCGGCGCAGCCCGAAAGCGGTGTCGCCGATTCGCCCGATATTATCCCCGTGCCGACACCGCGCCCCTATGAGGACGATGTGGCGAAGCTGATCCGCGGCGCCAATGGCGTGATCCTGCAGGGCACGACGCGTACCTTCATCCTCGGTCTGCGTTTCGACTTCATCATCCGTCTGCGCGAAGAGGCCGAAACCACCTTCGTCGACGTGCGCGTCGCCTCCCGCTACGGCCAGCACGACCTCGGCTTCAGCGCCGAAGAGGCCGAGCAATATCTTGGTGCCCTCGATTCAGAACTTCTGGGGATCGCGGGTGGGTGAGGCCCGGTGCTGCGGAGCAGCAGCAATCGATCCAGTGAATCGATTGCAGGGCCGAACGCCCTGAGCCACGCGAAGGGCCGGGATACGGTGAGGCAAACGAAAACACTTACCGCAAAACTATCCGATAAAATGCGAAGAGCCGTAACCGCCAAACCTACCCCAGAAACCGCTCCCGCACCTCAGCCGTCGGCACCATGCAACTCTCCCGTCGCCCCGCTATCCTCAGCCTGTTCCGCGCAACAACGCCATAGGCGACATCCGCAATTCGCCGCGGCACGATCCGCAACATTCCTGCCAGAGCCCATGGCATGCCGAGCCCCTCCAGCATACGGATCGTCGCATCGGATTTGTAATAGGCGCGACCCCTGTCGAGCAGCAGGTTGGTCTCGTAGTCCCGCGTCTCCAGCCCGTAATGCCGGTAGAGCGCCTCGCCGAGCGGTGTCTGGGCGACGATGAAGCGGTAGCGTTTTTCCTTATCCCGCTTCAGCAGGAACTGCACCCAGCCGGAGCAGAAGACACATTCGCCATCGAAGAGGATCAGCGGCCTGTCGTCCGCGAAAGCGGGTACGGAAGGGTCGCCGCGATAGCTGTAATCCGAATGCGCGGCCATCCTCAGCCTCCTGCCAATCGATAATGCGCAACGAGGGAAGGCGGCCTGTCGGCTGTTACCTCGCCGCGCTCCATCAGGTCCTCGATATGTGCCAGCACCGAAAGGGCTGCCGCACCATGCAGCCGCTTATCGGTATCGCGGTAGATCACCTCGACCATCCTAGGGATGGTGCTGTCCCCCGCCCGGATGCGCCCGATGATAGAGCGCTCCCGCAGGCGCCGATGCGTCTTCAGCCCGCGCAGGAAAGGCGCAGGCGACGTCACCGGCCCTCCGTGGCCGGGCAGCAGCAGGTTGTCGTCACGGGCGATCAGCTTGTCGAGCGAGGCCATATAGTCGGCCATGGAGCCGTCCGGCGGCGCCACGATCGTCGTTGCCCAGGCCATCACATGGTCGGCCGAAAACAGGATGCCGCTGCCCTCAAGCGCGAAGGCCGCATGATTGGCGGTGTGGCCGGGCGTCAGCACCGCCGTCAGCGCCCAGCCATCGCCCGAAATCGTCTCTCCGTCGCCGATGGCGATGTCGGGTACGAAATCCGTATCCGAGCTCTCGGCAAAGGGATTGATCTCGCCCTCGCGCAGCGGCCGCGACGGACGGTGGGGTCCTTCGCCGACCGTCAGCGCCCCCGTTTTTTCTTTCAGCCGTTTTGCAAGCGGCGAGTGGTCTCGATGGGTGTGGCTGACGAAAATATGCGTCACTTGCCGGCCGGAAAGCGCTGCCATCAGCGCATCGAAATGCGCCTCATCCTCCGGCCCCGGATCGATGACGGCAACTGACGAGCCGCCGACGATATAGCTGTTCGTGCCGCGGAAGGTGAAGGGGCTCGGATTATTCGCCGTCAGGCGCTGGATGCCGGCTGTAACCGGAACCGCCCGGCCGTAAGCCGGATCGAAGAAAAGATCGAAGTTCGCGCCGGACATGTCTATTTATATTCGATCTCGATGAAGGACATGGGCTGGTCGCCCGCATTGACGACATTGTGCTCGGTGCCGGCCTCGCGGCGATAGGCAGCGCCCTTGGCAACATCCACCCGCCGGCTTCCCTCGGCATCCTCGATCAGGAACTGGCAGTCGGTCATCGGCACGACCACATAGCCGAACCCATGTGTATGAACGCCGGTATCGGCACCCGGCTCGAAATCCCATTGGGTGATGCGCACGACGGCATCATCAAGGATCAGCGTCGCAAGCGCCGGCGGACGGGCGCGATATTGGCTCAACGGTGTCTCCATTGGCTGTGTCGATGCTTCAAGTCCTACCATGCCGGCGTGACAGCGCATACAAATATGACGTCGCAGTGAACTTAGTGATTGTGGGGCAGACAGTCCTTTGCTAATCAGGCGACGTTTTGGCGAAGCGGCATTCGCTTCAGCTCTGGTGGGGCGTAGCCAAGCGGTAAGGCAGCGGTTTTTGGTACCGCCATCCCCTGGTTCGAATCCAGGCGCCCCAGCCACATCTCTCGGACAACCCGTTCACCTGTTCGCTGCCCCTGCGGCAATCGTCAGCACAAGCTCATCTACCTCGCGCGCAAGGCGCTCGGGGGGCAGGCCGACGAAGCGGCCTTCGAGACTGATGCTGACGACGCCGTGAACGGCGCCGAACAGGGTGCGGGCGCGGATGGCTCTGTCTTCCGCCGGCATATCGGGTTGCAGTTCGGCAAGCGGGTCGGCGATCACGTCCATCAGGAAGAGATGCTCATCGAGATGCCATTGCGGCGTCGGGCTGGTTTCGGGCGGAAAGTGGTCGAACAGCGCCTTCCAGAGATTTCGGTTTTCGACCGCAAAACTTAAATATCCCTGCGCCAGCTTACGCAGCCGGTCTGTCGGCGTCCTGTCCCTGGTTTCGGGTAGCGTCAGCCTTGCCTCCAGCGCCTTTAGCGTTGTGGAGTTCACGTGGATGACGAGTTCGGAGAGATCGGCGAAGACCGTATAGAGCCCACCGAGCGCACACCCGGCATCCTGTGTGATGTCGCGCGCCCTGAGATTGGTGAGCCCTTCCTGGGCAATCCGGTTTCGCGCCGCATCGATCAGCCGTGTCTTCAGATCCTCGCGTTTTTCTTCTCTTTTGCCGGCCATTAACCATCTCGCTTCGATTTTATGAACGGTGTTCAAAATTATTCTTGAACACCGTTCACGATTCTGCCATAACTCAACTCATGAACAACGTTCATAAACCGGAGGAAGGAAATGTTCAAACTGATTTCGACTTTGCTGCGGGGCAGGGCTCACGATGCCGAACAGGCCTTTGCCGATCGCAATGCTGTACCTCTGCTCGCCCAGCAGATCCGCGATGCCGCACAATCGATCCAGTCGGCCCGTCGCAGCGTGGCGATCGCCATTGCCCAGAACGAGCAGGAGCGGATCCAGCATGCGACGATCATCTCCCGGATCGATGACCTCGAAACCCGTGCCTCTGCTGCACTTACCAAGGGCAATGAAGCGCTGGCCCGGGAGGCCGCCGAAGCGATCGCTTATCTCGAAGCCGAGCGTGATCAATCCGAAAAGGCCCAGGCCCAGTTCACCACCGCAATCGATAAACTGAAGGGAATTGTCCGCGTCTCAGAAACGCGGCTGCAGGAACTCCAGCGTGGCGAGCGCCTGGCCCGCGCCACCGAAGAGGCCCAGAAGCTCGATGTCGCCGTGGCCAATCCAGGTCTTGCGACGCTTGACGATGCGGAGGAGACCCTTGCGCGCCTTCGCATCCGCCAGAACCAGAATGAGATGACTGCCTCGGCCCTGAAGGCGATGGAGACATCAACTGTTCCCGCCGGCATCATCGAGAAGCTTGCCAAGGCCGGATGCGGCGCGCCTCTGCGCTCCTCCGCCGACGATGTGCTCGCGCGTCTGCGCAGCCGCATCAATCCCGCCGCTTAAAGTCAACACCATCAAACCTGAGGGAATCACGACAATGAACGACAGTTTCCAGAAACATTCCGCCAGCTGGGTCAGCTTCTCCTACATCTCTTTCGGTGCAGCAGCCTTCATGCTGGCTCTCGGCCTCTATATGATGCCGCTCGATCTCTGGGGCAAAGGCTATCTGGCGATGGGCATTCTGATGCTGGTGCAGACGACGGTGAATATAACCAAGACGCTGCGCGACAATGCCGAATCCGAAAAGCTGATCCGTAAGGTTGAAGACGCCCGCACCGAGAAGCTGCTCGTCAAGTTCAATCGTAACGGTGAAGATTGATCTTCGTTAACTACACCATAGGGTTGTTATCGTGCTCAACTTTTGCGTAACAACTCTATGGCTTTGTCTGTGGATCGCACAAGGAGCCAGCCTATGCAACGCAGCCTGATGACTTCGAGGAAATTCGCGCCGTTGTTCTGGACGCAATTCCTGACCGCCTTCAATGACAACTTTCTCAAGAACACCCTTGTGTTCCTGATCCTGTTCCAGATGTCGGCCAATGAAGGTGCCGCACTCGTCACGCTAGCCGGCGTCATCCTCATCGTACCGTTTCTGCTGCTTTCGGCCATCGGCGGGGAACTCGCCGACAAGCACGACAAGGCACGGATCGCCGAACTTCTGAAACGATGCGAGATCGCGGTCGCCGCCCTTGCCGTCATCGGTCTTGCATTCTCGTCCATCTGGATACTGATGGCGGCGCTGTTTGGCTTTGGCGTCGTCTCTGCGCTTTTCGGACCGATCAAATATGGCATCCTGCCCGACCATCTGGAGCGCCGCGACCTGCCGAAGGCCAATGCCTGGATCGAAGGCGGCACCTTCATTGCCATCCTTGCCGGCACGATCGTTGCTGCATTCGCCTTTTCCGGCGGCGACAATGTCCTCGTCTTCGGCACGATGATGATAGGGCTTTCGGTGATCTGCTGGCTTGCCAGCCGGATGATCCCGGCGACCGGCTCCAAGGCTCCCGATCTCAAGATCGACACCAACGTCATCCGCTCCAGCTACAATCTCGTCATGGAAATCCGCAGCGACAAGCGCCTCTGGCGTTCGGCGCTGATGAATTGCTGGTTCTGGCTGGTTGGCGCCTTTGTCCTGTCCATCCTGCCGACCATGGTCACCGAGTTGCTTGGTGGTTCGGAAATCGTCGTGCCGGCCTATCTGACGGTCTTTGCCGTCGCTGTCGCTGTCGGTTCGGCAATCGCTGCCTGGATGTCATCGGGTCGCATCGTGTTGCTGCCGGCGCCGATCGGCACGGCCTTGCTCTCAATCGTCAGCCTCGATCTCGCCTGGAACCTCTGGGGTCTGCAGTCGACCAGCCATGCGACGACCATCCTCACCTTCTTCGCGGGCCAGAACACCATTCGAGTCGCAATCGATCTCGCCGGGATGGCGATCTCCGGCGCCTTCATTGCCGTACCGACCTTCGCTGCATTGCAGACCTGGGCGCATGAAGACCGCCGCGCCCGCGTCATCGGCGCTGCCAATGTCCTATCGGCGCTCTTCATCACCGTCGGCCTTGGTGTCGTTGCCGTCGTCCAGGCTCTGGGCGCCTCCATTCCTGAGATCCTGATCGGCCTCGGCATCATCAATTTCGCCGTTGCCTGGCTGATGCTTAAGACGCTGCCGACCAATGCCTTCCGCGATTTCGTCTCGATCCTCTTCCGCGCCTTCATGCGGCTGGAGGTCGAAGGGCTCGAAAACATCAAGAAGGCAGGTCGCGCACCGATCATCGCGCTCAATCACGTCAGCCTGCTTGATGGTGCGCTGGCACTCGCCATCACCGAGGAAGAACCGGTCTTTGCGGTCGACTACAAGATCGCCCAGGCGTGGTGGGTGAGACCCTTCCTAAAGATGTGCAAATTCCTGCCGCTCGATCCGACCAAGCCGATGGCGACGCGTTCGCTGATCAAGGTGGTACAGGACGGCAGCCCGATCGGCATCTTTCCCGAGGGACGCCTGACAGTGACCGGCACGCTGATGAAGGTCTATGACGGTGCCGCCATGGTCGCGGATAAGACAGGATCGATGGTCGTGCCTGTGCGGATCGACGGCCTGGAGAAGAGCTATCTCTCCTATCTTGACAACGGCAAGATCCGCCGCCGGCTGTTTCCCAAGGTCAAGGTCACCATTCTCGAACCGGTGAAGCTGGAAGTCCCGCCTGAACTCAAGGGTCGCAGGCGCCGCACGGCGGCGGGCGCTGCCCTCTATCAGGTCATGTCGAACCTGATGTTCAGGACCGCCGATACGTCCTCGACCGTCCTTGATCGCATCATTGAGGCAAGCCACGAATTCGGTATGAGCAAGCTCGCCGTCGAAGATCCGGTCACCGGCAAGCTCACCTACGGCAAGCTGCTGACGGGTGCTGCCGTTCTCGGCGCCAAGTTCCGCACCATGTTCCCGGAAAACAACCTCGGCGTCATGCTGCCGAACGCCAATGGCGCTGCCGCCACCCTTCTCGGCGTGATGACGGCGGGCAAGGTGCCGGCCATGCTGAATTTCACCGCCGGTGCGGCCAATATCCTGTCCGCGTGTAAGGCGGCGGAAGTGAAGCATGTCCTCACATCCCGCGCCTTCGTGACGCAGGCCAAGCTCGGCCCTGTTATCGAGGAGATGGAAAAGCAGTTGAAGATCGTCTGGCTTGATGATCTGCGCACCGAAATCGGTCTGGTCAGCAAGATCAGGGGCTATCTGCACAAGGCAAGGCCGCTGGTGAAACGCCAGCCTGATGATCCGGCCGTCATCCTGTTCACCTCGGGTTCCGAAGGCACGCCGAAGGGCGTGGTGCTGACCCATCGCAACATCCTGTCGAACGCCGCCCAAGCCGCCGCCCGCATCGATTTCCACAGCGGCGACAAGGTGTTCAATATCCTGCCGGTCTTCCACTCCTTCGGGCTGACGGCCGGCACCGTGCTGCCGCTGATCTCGGGCGTTCCGGTCTATTTCTATCCGTCGCCGCTGCATTACCGCATCGTGCCGGAACTGATCTATGTCTCGAACGCCACAATCATCTTCGGCACCGACACCTTCCTCAACGGCTATAGCCGGACAGCGCACCCTTATGACTTCCGCTCCATCCGCTACATTTTCTCCGGTGCCGAGCCGGTGAAAGCCTCGACGCGCGCCACCTATATGGAGAAATTCGGCTTGCGCATTCTAGAAGGCTACGGCGTCACCGAGACCGCGCCTGTCATCTCCATCAACACGCCGATGTACAACAGGTCGGGCACGGTCGGCAAAATCCTGCCGGGCATGGAATGGAAGCTCGAACCGGTACCCGGTATCGACGAGGGCGGCCGGCTCGTCGTCCGTGGCGCCAACGTCATGGCGGGTTATCTGCGCGCCGAAAATCCTGGTGTCCTCGAACCGCTCGTCGACGGCTGGCACGATACCGGCGACATCGTCACCATCGATGAGGACGGTTTCGTCAAGATCCGCGGCCGCGCCAAACGCTTTGCAAAGATCGGCGGCGAGATGATCTCGCTCGCAGCCGTCGAGACCCTTGCCGCAGAGCTGTGGCCAGGCGCGCTCTCGGTCGTCTCCTCGATACCCGACGCCAAGAAGGGCGAGCGGCTGGTCCTCCTGACCGATGCGCCGACCGCCACCCGCGCCGAATTCCTCGCTTTCGCCAAATCGAAGGGAGCGATGGACATGATGGTGCCGGCTGAGGTCAACATCGGTGCGGTGCCGGTGCTCGGCTCGGGCAAGGTGGATTTTGTGACGGCGCGAAAAATGGCCGAAAGCGCGGCCCAGCCGGAGCAGGCGGCGTAAAACCGGTCTTCACCGGTCGAACGGCAAGCGCGATGTCTCTGAAAATGAAAACAGGCGGCTCGAAGGCCGCCTGTTTCTGTGTCTCTGAGAGACCGCGCGTTACTTCTGGGCCGGAGCCAGGAATTCTGCGCAGTAGGAAGGACCGTCCACGCCCGGGATGTCGTTGACGGTGCGAATGTCGCGGATCGTGTAGTCGGAATTGGTGGTGATTTCGGCCTGGCAACGCAGGTAGAGCGAGCGGGCCGGGGCAATCTGCTTGCCGCGCTTGCCATCGGCGCCTTCGGCATATTTCGCGGGAACGCGCACCGTCTTGTAACCGCCCTTCCAGCTGTAGATCGTCGACGAGCCTTCGTCGCGATCGCTGAGCGGCGGGCCGTAGGCGGCAAAGAACTTGCCGGCAGACTGGCCGACCCAGCGTCCCTCGACCGGATCGCCGGGAGTGGGTATGGAGGTGCACCCGGCAAGCGCAACGGCAAGTGCCGCGGCCGCGGTCGTGATACGGAGTTTCATCGTGTCGTCCCTGATATCTAGCCAGTGGCTGCGAAGCCGCCTTCGCGACGGTTTCGCCTGTCCCGTCAAGCCCTTTAGCGCGTAACCCGGCAAAAGAAAATTGCCTGTTCGGCGCTTGTGAAGAATTTGCCGGAGGTGTGGCTTTTTGCTGCACGGCCGGCGGGAAGGCGCCGTCATTAGCCTGTCAAAAATTCAGACGACTTTTTGAATTTTGGCGCTTGCGCAACATGATAGGCCGGTCTATAGAGGCGCCGCTGGTCACGGAGTGTAGCGCAGTCTGGTAGCGCACCACGTTCGGGACGTGGGGGTCGAGTGTTCGAATCACTCCACTCCGACCAGCCGAAAAGCCCGCGAAAGCGGGCTTTTTTCTTTTCTGGCATTCTCTCCGCCTGGCACGTCTTTTTATTCCCTCCCTGGCAGCCCGCTCGCAGGAGCCTGACGGGTTCTGTTCCTTCCTTTGCCCACCGATTTGAAATAGCCAAAACGTTAAATTTTAGATGTTGCTAACGAACAAATTGGCGCTAAGCTGGTTTCCTTCGGAGGAGGAAGCATCAATGAAGAAGATGAACAATCGACAAGTTCGAATTCCCGGCCCGAAAGATCAGGATATCACGGAGCATTGCCGAAAATTCGGGATAGGCCCGGCCGAGGAGAAGAAGCTGAAGAAGCTCCTGGGCCATCGGGCGCCACTCCACGAGATCCAGGCGAACGCTTCCACGCCTCAGCCGAAGTGGCGTTAGAGCGAAAGCTTTTCCACCTGAGCTATGAATGTGATGTTGGCGTCAGCCCGCTCTGACACGGCCAAGAGATTTCCCAGATGCTTGAAATAAAAAGCCCCGCCGGTGGCTTTCGGCGGGGTAGATGGGGAAAGCTCTCCGAAAGGTGGCAGGAGAGCTTGGGCATTTCAGCAAGACTGGAAGAATGAGGCGAGGGCACTTTTGCCGGATTCGGTACAGTTCGCTTAAAAACCCATAATTTTTAGTGGGAAAATTTGCGATTTCGGCCTGGCGCCGTTTTTTGGCAAGGGCAGGCACGCCGTCGTAACGGCGAGCCTGCCTTTCTGATGTCGTCAGCCGGCTACCTGCAGCTTGTCCTGCGTCTTCGTGTCGAAGTCGCTGGCGTCATGGCGTTCGTGGAGCTGGCTGGAGGGCTCGCCGCTGAGGCGGTTGACCATGCGGCCGCGCTTGACGGCGGGACGCTCGCCGATCAGGTCGGTCCAGCGCTTCATGTTCTTGTATTCCTGCACCTGCAGGAATTCGGCGGAATCACCATACATCCAGCCCTTCACGAGGCCGCCATACCAGGGCCAGATCGCCATGTCGGCGATGGTGAACTCATCGCCGGCAATATATTCGCTTTCGGCCAGACGCCGGTCGAGCACGTCGAGCTGGCGCTTGGTCTCCATGGCGAAACGGTTGATCGCATATTCGATCTTCGTCGGCGCATAGGCATAGAAATGGCCGAAGCCGCCGCCGAGATAGGGCGCGCTGCCGACCTGCCAGAACAGCCAGGAGAAACACTCGGCGCGCTTGGCCGGGTCGGTCGGCAGGAAGGCGCCGAATTTTTCCGCGAGATAGGTGAGGATCGCGCCGGATTCGAAGATGCGCACCGGCTTTTCGCCGCTGCGGTCCATTAGCGCCGGGATCTTGGAGTTTGGGTTGACCTCGACGAAGCCGCTGCCGAACTGGTCGCCATCGCCGATCCTGATCAGCCAGGCATCATATTCCGCGCCGCTATGGCCAAGCGCCAGCAACTCCTCCAGCATGATCGTCACTTTCACGCCATTCGGTGTTCCAAGCGAATAAAGCTGCAGCGGGTGGCGGCCGACCGGCAACTCTTTTTCACGAGTCGGCCCAGCAATCGGGCGGTTGATGCTGGCGAACTGGCCGCCGCTTTCCTTGTCCCAGGTCCAGATCTTGGGGGGCGTATACTCGGACGAACTGGTCATATGAGCTCCTGACAGAATAACTTCGTGCTTTGCGTGAAAGGCCCAACCCTTAACCTCAATTGGGACCCATGAACATATTGGTAGCAATGAAGTTATTGTCATCGGGGCGGCGGCTTTTTAATTGCCGCCGCCAGAGCCGCGTTAGAAGCTGAGCTTGCTTTTTTGCTGTCCCTCGGCATCGAAGTTTTCGGGTGCCAGCCATGCCTCATAGCCGGCCTTCAGCTTCGGCCAATCGCCGTCCGTCATGGCAAACCAGGCGGTATCGCGATTGCGGCCCTTCTGCACCATATGGTGGCGGAAGATGCCTTCGAAGGCGAAGCCGAAGCGTTGTGCTGCGCGCTTGGACGGTTCGTTGAGATTGTTGCACTTCCATTCGAAACGCCGGTAGCCGAGCGTGTCGAAGACATAAGCGGCGCAGAGATAGAGCGCTTCGGTCGCAACGCGCTTGCGGGCGATCTCAGGTCCCCAGAGGATATTGCCGATCTCGATGACACCGTTGGCGGTATCGATGCGCATCAGTCCCTGTCGGCCCTCGGCGCGTCCCGTTGCCTTGTCGATGACGGCAAAGAACAGCGGGTCTTCGCTTGCGACGGACCTTTCCAGCCAGGGCGTGAAGGCTGCCATATCAGCAGGTGCTGCTTCGAAGAGATAGCGGAAGCGGTCCTCCGCGCCCGGCTGCTGCGCCGAGCGGAGCAGATCGGCGCCGTGCTTTGCGGCGTCCAGCGGTTCCAGGCGGGTGTAGCGGCCTTCAATCGGGGCGCGGGCGGGGCGGGCAACACCCTTCCAGTCGGCAAGATCTTTTGTCATATCCGTCATTCCATTGAACTTATGCATTGAACTCCGACTGCTCTTGCCTTGCAAATGGACTGGAGTAAAAGTCCAGTTCTGAACTTTCTGGCAGACCAGTTGACGCATGACATCGGCACCCACATGGCTGAGCCTCGATCGAAACGGCGGTGACCTGACCGGCCAGATCTATCGAAGCCTGCGCGACCGTATCCTGCTCGGCCAGCTTCCGGCCGGCCATAAGCTGCCATCGACCCGTGCCTTTGCGGCTTCGCTCGGTGTTGCACGCTCCACGGCGGTAGGGGCCTATGACCGCCTGAGATCCGAAGGTTATATCGAGGCGTCTGCCGGTGCTGCGACGCGGGTTGCCGCGCTTGAACGCATGCGGCCCGAGCACCAACGGGACGACCGTGCTCCCGTCGAGGAAAAAAGATCGGACCAGCCTTCCTATCGTGGCCTGTTCCGGCCCGGTGTGCCCGATGTATCAGATTTCCCGCATGCCGCCTGGAGCCGTCATCTTGCCGCACGCAGCCGCTCGCTGCGCATCCATCACCTCGGCTATGAGAACCCGACTGGTATCCGCGAGCTGCGCGAAGCCATCCTTGAGCATATTTCTGCGACGCGCGGCGTGCTCGCCGAGTCGGAGCAGGTCATGATCATGCCCTCCACGCGCGCGGCGATCGACATGCTGGCGAGAACCATGCTGAGAAGGAACGGGCGCAAGACCGCATGGATGGAAGATCCTGGCTACCCTGCTGCGCGCTTGCTGCTCGGCGATGCCGGCGCCGACATCGTGGCGGTTCCCTGCGATGAGCACGGCATTGACGTATCGAAGGCAGAAGGCCCGCAGCCGTCGCTGATCTATGTGACGCCATCCCATCAATATCCGACCGGCGCCACGCTCAGCCTACCGCGCCGGCTGGCGCTGCTGGAGGCGGCGCGCCGTCACGAAAGCCTTATCGTCGAGGATGATTACGACAGCGATTTTCAATATGGCTCCCGGCCGATCGCAGCCTTGCAGGGCATCGACAGGGCGGAGGTCGTGGCCTATGTCGGCACCTTCTCGAAGGTACTGGCACCCGGCCTGCGTGTCGCCTATGCCGTCGTGCCGCGCTGGCTGGTATCAGAGGCTTCGGAGGCGCTGCATCGCAGGGGCGTCGCCGTCTCCACCCATATCCAGGCAGCACTTGCCGATTTCATCAATGAGGGCCGTCTGCGCGCCTATTTGAGGCGCATGAACCAGCAATATGCCGAGCGCATGGCCCGGACGATCGGGATGCTGGAGGGTCATTTTGGCGGAAGGCTTGTCGTTTCGGGTGGCAATGGCGGACTGCAGCTTGCGGCCTGGTTTCGCGATGAGACGGTGGATGACCGGGCGGTCGTCGCGAAGGTGAATGCATCAGGATATGGTCTGATGCCGATGTCGGGTTTCTTTATCGGCAAATCTGCCCCCGGCATTCTCTTCGGTATCTCGCAAGCAGAAGCGGCTGCCGTTCAAAGATTAGCAACCGATCTCAGAGCGATGCTCTAGCCATTTGTTTTCACGCAATTCCGGACGCAAAACCGCTGCGCATTTTTGCCGGAATTACTCAGAAACGCATGCGCCCGGAACTGGTCCGGGCGCAGCGCTCACGTGGATGCCCTTCAAGCGGCGGCGAAGGGCACGGCCACGAAGGTCTTGTTGCCGCCACGTTCGATCAGGAGCAGCACCGACTTGCGGCCAGACTTGCCGGCATCGGCGACGGCGGTCTTGACGTCGTGGGCGTCATGCACCGGCTTGTCGTTGACCGAGACGATCACGTCACCGGGCTGGATGCCGGCCGCAGCGGCCGACTTGTCCGGGTTGACGTTGGCAACGACGGCACCGTTGACGCCGTGGGGCAGGTTGAGCTGCTGGCGGACATCAGGCGTCAGGTCGGCAAGGCCGATGCCGAGGCTCGGCTGGCCGGCAGCCTGGCCCTGGTCGTCGCTGCTTTCGGCGGCGGCCTGCTTCTGCGTGTCTTCATTGCCGCCGACGGTGACGTTGAGATCGACCGTCTTGCCGTCACGCCAGACAGCGAGCGTTTCCTTTGCACCTGGGGACAGATCGGCAACGAGGCGCGACAGGTCCTTCGGCGTCTTGACATTTTCGCTGCCGACGGCGGTTACGATGTCACCCGTCTTGATGCCTGCATGGGCAGCAGGCGTTCCGTTGGTAACGGCGGCAACCAGCGCACCTTCAGCCTTGGAGAGGCCGACAGCATCGGCGACATCCTGCGTGACCGGCTGGATCTGCACGCCGAGATAACCGTGATCGATCGAACCGTCCTTCTGCAGCTTGGCGACGATCGTCTTTGCTTCAGACGAAGGAATGGCGAAGCCGACGCCGACACTGCCGCCGTTCGGCGAATAGATGGCGGTATTGATGCCGACGACATTACCGTCACGATCGACCAGCGGACCGCCGGAATTGCCGTGGTTGATCGGTGCATCGATCTGGATGAAGTCGTCATAGGGGCCGCTATGCAGGTCGCGGCCGCGGGCCGAGACGATGCCGGCCGTCACCGTCGTGCCGATGCCGAACGGGTTGCCGATGGCAAGGATCTGGTCGCCGAGCTTCAGCTTGTCGGAATCGCCCCAGGCGACGGTCGCAAGCGGATGCGGAGCCTGAACCTTCAGAACCGCGAGGTCGGACTTGGCATCGGCGCCAAGCAGCTTGGCCGGCAGTTCGGTGCCGTCATCGAGTGTGACCTTGATGTCGATGGCATTATCGATGACGTGGTTGTTGGTGACGATCACGCCGTCGGGGCTGATGACGAAGCCGGAGCCGAGCGCCATGGCATGCTGCTGCGGTTGCTGCTGCTGTGGTGCCTGGTGCGGCAGAGGAATACCCTGCTGTTCGAAGAACTGGCGGAACTGCTCGTCCATCGGTGAACTGTCGGCGCTGGCGTTGGTCGCCTTCATCGTGGTGGTAATGGTCACCACGGCCGGCTTGTCGGCATCGACGATGGAAGCAAACGAGCCGCTGGAGGCAAGAACGCCGCCGGTCTCGGCCGGTGCAGCAAGAGCCGCCGAGGAAGAGGAGATGGCGAAGGGTAGGGAGGCCGCGCCGAGAACGATGGCCGCTCCGACAAGTGCTGCGGCCCGATGCTTGCGAAGAATGTTTGACATGGTGGAAGTCCCTTGCGAGAGCGTTGGCATTGAGTGGCGTCTTGGTTCCGTGCCATGGACCTTGGCGTCGATAAGTATTGCCGTCAGTTTTTACCGTATATTACCTGGGTTTCGCCTGTATGATGTGGCGAATACTGTGTTCGGGAAGAACTGGCGCTTGATACCTATATGACCCGTTCCTCGGGATTTACAAATTAAACATTGATCATGTTTGTGTTACGGTATTGTAAGACATTACTATAATTTAATCTTGGCTGACCAAGCATTGCCGCAATTCTCCCGGCGCCTGCTGTTGCCCGCACCGCGGGGTGCCAGAATAGTAAAATATATCCCACTTTCCCGTGATCCGCCGGCCGCCAGCCGCGTATTAAATCGAACCATTCGCAACGTTTGTTCATGTTTTTTCGCGGTTTGGTTGAGGCGGAACATTAAAATGTTAGTAGACTCTAAATTAATTTTTCTTCAGAAAGAGGAAACTGCGAATCGGCAGAGGGCCAGGCTCGCGGCGGCATGCGGGAAGCGATGAGGGATTCAGTGAAGCCGGGGCGGGAAACGAAGCGCGGTTCCCATGTAAAGCTGAGTGATGTTGCAAAGAGGGTAGGGGTCAGTCCGATCACCATCTCGCGTGCGCTTCGCAATCCCGAAATTGTCTCTGAAGAGCTGCGAGAGGTCATCCTGCGCACAGTCGACGAGATGGGCTACATCCCCAATCTTGCCGCCCGCGCGCTTGCCGGCCGCCACAGCGGCATCGTCGGCGTCATCACGCCGTCGCTTCATCATCCCTGCTTCACCGGTGTGATGATGGGCATCGAGGAGCGTTTGCGCGCTACGGATCTGCGGGTGCAATATGCCAACACGCTCAACGACGTCGATCAGGAGATCAACCAGTTCAAATCCTTCCTGGCGCAGAAGCCGGCCGGGATCATCCTCGTCAACGCGGAATATTACGACGGCCTTGCGACGCTGATGGATGCGGCCGCCTTTCCGGTCGCCCACGTCGCCGATCTCAGCCAGCCGCCGGAAACGCTGCTTGTCGGCATGTCGCATCATGTCGCCGCCGCTGCCGCCACCCGTTTCCTTCTGTCGAAAGAGTACAAGCGGATTGGTTTCATTGGCGGGCTCGGCGATATCCGCTCGCGCCGCAGTCGTGCGGGATATGAGGAGGCCATGCGCCAGGCCGGTCTCGACAATCCATCGCTGACACATGGCGAAGACGGTTCCACCAGCATCGGTCTTGGACGGCGCCTGTTCAGCGAATTGCTGGAGCGGGTTCCGGATCTCGATGCGATCCTTGCGCAAAATGATGATCTCGCCCTCGGCGCGCTGATCGAATGCAATGAACGCGGTATCAGCGTGCCCGATGATTTCGGTATCTGCGGCTTCAACGATCTGGAATTCGCGCAGTTCACCTCGCCATCTCTGACGACGGTGCATGTTCCGCGTCATGATCTTGGCCGCCGCGTCGCCGATTTGCTGCTACGCGCCATCCGCGAAGAGCCGGCAGAGGAACACAGGGTCGATCTCGGCTTTTCGATCATCGAGCGCGGATCGACGCGCTCGATGCCGAAGCAATAAAAAGGGGCCGATTGGCCCCTTTTTTTTTAGATATCGCTGGCCGCGCTCGACCAGAGCTCGGCTGCTTCCGAGGCCGTCATGCGGCGCACCTCCGCTTCGTGGCTACGCTTGGCGAACAACTCGCTTGCCATGATCTGCTCGGCAAGGTCCGCCGGAAGCGACAGGATCACGCGGGCATCATTGCCATGCAGGCCGCTGACATCGGCGCGCTTGCTGGTCACCATGCCGCCGGCGATGGTGTTGTTGGTCTCGGGGTCGATCAGGATGAAGGAACCGGTGGCGCGGTTCTGCTCGTAGGGATCGAAGATTGCGGCTTCGTCGAAAACGAGACGCACCTTGCCGATGGCATTCATATAAAGCCGCTGGGCGGAGTTCCACGCGCCGGTCTTCAGCTCCAGCTGGCTGACGGGCTCGACCTGAACACGCTGGCGGCGCGAGCCGCTCTTCAGCCAGTAGCGCTTGCCGGCTTCGATGCCTTCCGGCTGCAGGGCAACGACCTGCGCATCGAAGGAAAGGCCGGTCTGCGGCTGCGAGTCGATCGAAACGATCATGTCGCCGCGTGCCACGTCAACCTGACGGTCGAGCACGAGCGTGATCGCATCACCGGCAACAGCCGCATTGCGCACCAGATCGAAGGTGACGATCTTGGTGACATTGGCGACCATGCCCGAGGGCAGGATCATGACGCTGTCGCCCGGCTTCACAGAACCGCCGGCAACCGTGCCCTGATAGCCGCGGAAGCTTTCGCCCGGACGGGAGACGCGTTGTACCGAGAGGCGGAAGCCGGTCGTCTGGCCGGAGCGCACTGTCGCATGTTCCAGCGTCTCGACCAGCGTCGGGCCGCTGTACCAGGGCATTGCTGCCTGGCCGGAATAGACGACGTTTTCACCCTTCAGCGCAGACATCGGGATCGCGGTGATCTGCTTGACGCCGAGCGACAGAGCAAATTCCTTGAACTCGTGGGTGATCTTGTCGAAGCCGGCGCGGTCGTAATTCGTCAGGTCGATCTTGTTGACCGCGAGTACGAATTGCTTGATGCCGAGCAGCGAGGCGATCGTCGCGTGGCGGCGCGTCTGTTCGAGGATGCCGGCGCGGGCATCGACCAGCAGCACGGCGAGATCGGCTGTTGAAGCGCCGGTCGCCATGTTGCGGGTATACTGCTCATGGCCGGGCGTGTCGGCAACGATGAAGGAGCGCTTGTCGGTCGAGAAATAGCGATAGGCGACATCGATGGTAATGCCCTGTTCGCGCTCGGCCTGCAGACCATCGAGCAGCAGCGCGAAGTCGGGCAGGCCGAGATCGTTCTGCTTGCCAGTGGAATCGCGACGAAGCGTTGCCGCCTGGTCTTCCTTCACTGCCTTGGTGTCCCAGAGCAGGCGGCCGATCAGGGTGGACTTGCCGTCATCGACGCTGCCGCAGGTGATGAGGCGCAACGGGCGCGAGTCGCGCACGGCCTTCAGGGGCTCGGCGGCGGGCACGGCGACGACGTTTGCGGGAACTGCTGCAGTCATCTCAGAAATATCCTTCACGCTTCTTCTTTTCCATGGAACCGGACTGGTCACGGTCGATGGCGCGGCCCTGGCGCTCGGAAACCGTGGCGATCTCCAGCTCCGCGATAATCTCTTCAAGGGTGGTGGCGGTAGAGCGGATCGCGCCCGTCAGCGGGAAGCAGCCGAGCGTGCGGAAGCGGATGAAGTCTTCCTGCTTCGTTTCGCCGGGCAGCAATTCGAGGCGCGGATCGGAGGCCGCAATCATCATGCCGTCACGCTCGACATAGGGGCGCTTGGCCGCGAAATAGAGCGGCACGATTGGGATATCCTCGGCCTGAATGTAGCGCCAGATATCGACCTCGGTCCAGTTGGACAGCGGGAAGACGCGCACGCTTTCGCCCTTGCGGATTTGGCCGTTATAGACGTTCCAGAGCTCCGGGCGCTGGTTGCGCGGGTCCCAGCGATGGTCGGGCGTACGGAAGGAATAGATGCGCTCCTTGGCACGGGAGGCTTCCTCGTCGCGTCGCGCGCCGCCGAAGGCCGCATCGAACTGGCCGGCATCGAGCGCATTGCGCAGCGCTTCCGTCTTCATGATGTCGGTGTAGCGAGCAGAGCCATAGGTGAACGGCGTGATGTTTTCAGCCGCACCGCGCGGGTTGATGTGCTCGATCAGGTCGAGATCGTATTCCTTCACGATCTGGTCGCGGAAGGTGATCATCTCCGCGAACTTCCAGCCGGTGTTGACGTGCAGCAGCGGGAAGGGGATGCGGCCGGGATAGAAAGCCTTGCGGGCAAGGTGCAGCAGCACGGATGAATCCTTGCCGATCGAATAGAGCATCACGGGGCGCTCGAATTCGGCGGCAACTTCGCGGAAGATGTGGATCGCTTCGTTTTCCAGCGCCTTCAGATGCGGGTCGAGCGGCGGCTTGGCGCTCTGCGGATTGTTCAGTTCCGTATCCTGACGGGTATCGGGCATTTCGTACTCCAAACTTCTTATTGCTGCACGGCGATCGCGGCCGCCTCTTCGGCGACATGCAAACCGCATTCGCGCGTCTCATCCTGTTCCCACCACCAGCGGCCAGCGCGTTCCGGCTCACCGGGCTTGATGGCGCGGGTGCAGGGCTCGCAACCGATCGAGGGATAACCGCGGGCATGCATCGGGTTCACCGGCACGCCGTTGTCGGCGACGAAGACCTTGATCTTGTCGATGTCCCAGTCAGCGAGCGGGTTGACCTTCAACAGGTGGCGTTCGGCGTCATATTCGGCAAAGGGCGTCTCGGCGCGATTGGCCGACTGGCCGCGGCGCAGGCCGGTGATCCAGATCGTGGCACCTGCCAGCGCCCGCGCAAGCGGCTTCAGCTTGCGCACGCCGCAACAGGCATGTCTGGCTTCGACGCTCTCGTAGAAACCGTTCATGCCGTATTTCGCCGCGTAAGCGTCGATGTCGGCCTGCTCCGGTTCATAGCGGGTGATGTGAATGTCGTACTGGCTCTCGGTCTCGTCGATCAGCGCAAGCGTTTCAGGGAAAAGCCGCCCTGTCTGCAGCGTGACGACGTCGATCGGCAGGCGATGCGTGCCGATCTCGGCGGTGATGACCTGGTCCTCGATGCCGAGCGAGGTGGTGAAGACCACACGCCCGCCAAGGCCAGCGACAAACGAAAGCCGGCCGGCGAGGTCGAGACCCGAAAGCTTGTCAGCCAAAGCCTCGGCTTCTTCGATCGGATTGATAACAGTCATGGGGGATCCTGTCCTTGATATTGGCCGGAGTATTACAGCTGAAGGACGGATCGGACAGAAAAAGGGATTTCGAAAGGACTGCTTAGCGGAGCAAATATCTCTCCCATCCTGCCGCAATGCAGAAAAGCAGCCGCAGGCGCAGAAATGGCGCCTCGAACTTAATGTCTATAGAAATAGTAGTGTTACACGGCGCCTGTCAATTGGAAATCTGAATTGATGGCGGCGATGATGAAAATTGTCCTCTTTTGACATAGATTATCAGCTGTTGGCCGAGGGTGAAAAACAGGGCCAAAATACTTGTCTCTCAAGGCTTTTTCCGGCTTGTTCA
Source organism: Rhizobium sp. 01T437 (assembly GCF_056398505.1). NCBI lineage: Bacteria > Pseudomonadati > Pseudomonadota > Alphaproteobacteria > Hyphomicrobiales > Rhizobiaceae > Rhizobium > Rhizobium sp. 01T437. Next base: position 190,066 of record NZ_JBFTPM010000009.1, on the reverse strand, counting down.
AATTCCGTTCATGCTGGCCGTGCAATAGAGGCAATCAGCTTTTTTGGCGATGTCGGGATTCGACACCGCTCTGTGTGTGTCGACGGTCCGAGATGATTACGCAAAAGGCAAAATATGCGCTGCGGGCGCTGACGGTTCTGGCGGAAGCTGTGGCCGACGAACCCGTCATGATTTCCGACATTGCCGTGCAGCAAAAGATCCCGAAGAAGTTTCTGGAACAGATCCTGCTCGACCTCAAACATCACGGCATCGTCGTCAGCCGCCGCGGCAAGCAGGGTGGCTACCTGCTGCTGAAGCCGGCTCATAGCATCACCTTCGGCGAGATCCTGCGCATCATCGATGGCCCGATCGCGCCGCTGCCCTGCCTGTCGATCACCGCCTACCGCAAGTGCGATGATTGCGACGGCGAGCAGACCTGCCAAATTCGCCACGTCTTCGCCAAGGTAGCGGACGCCACCCGCAAGGTGCTGTTCTCCACGACGATTGCAGACGCCGTCAGCACCAAGCGTGGTGCGGAAGTCACCCGTCTGCTTGCCTGATCCCCTCTCACCGGCCCTCAAGATTCGGTGAGTGACCTTTCCATCTGTCTGACATGCTCCACCTGCCCGTGCATTCGGGTAGGGAGAAACATCATGTTCGCACCTTCGGGAAAGAGAGCGCTGGCGGCTGTCCTGCTGTCGGCTACAGTTGCAACCGGTGCTGCGGCCCATCACGGCTGGTCATGGGCGGAAGCCGACCAGATCGAGCTTCGCGGCATCATCCAGCAAATATCGATGGGCGGGCCGCATCCGACGCTCGATGTCGCAACCGTCGATGACGGTGTCTGGCGCGTCGAGCTCGGCAATCCGCGCCAGACAGAACGCGCAGGTTTCGTGGAAGGTGTCGCAAAGCCTGGCGATCAGGTCATGGCACTCGGAAACCGGTCGCAGGACCGCACAGAGAAACGGCTGAAGGCGGTGCGCATCACCATTGGTGAAAGGCGCTACGATATTTATCCGGAACGCATCCATACGAACTGACGCCTCGTCATGGAGCTTCTCGAATGGCTGGCTGCCATGACGCTTGCGGTCGAGCTTCGGGGCTCCGTGACGCTCTACATGTTCGTCAATGCCGCGCATATCCTGGCGATCGGTCTTCTGGTCGGCGCCATCCTGCCGCTTGATCTCAGGCTCGCCGGTTTTTTCGGTAAGGTGCCGGTGGAGGTCGTTGCGCCATTCCTGTCCCGTTCGGCCGGCATCGGCCTCGCCCTGGCTTTGCTCACCGGCTTCTGCCTCTTCAGCGTCCGCCCGGGCGAATATGCCGCCAATCCCGCCTTCCTTGCCAAGCTCGGACTGATCGCTTTCGGCATCCTCAATGTGCTCCTGGTTCATGCTGGGCAGGGATGGCGAACCGCAATCACGATCGGCATCGTTCATCCCGCCATGCGGTTCTCCGCAGCTCTTTCTGCGATGATATGGATCGCGGCCGTGGTGGCCGGCAGGTGGATCGGTTTTCTCTGACCTGATCGTCCGCCAGATGTCGCTCAGCCGCGCCCACGCACGAATTGCAGCGTTGTTTCGGCAACCCGCTGGCCGAGGTGGCGGGCAGTTGCGAGGTCCGCTTCAGGCGGCGCGATGTCAGGGGCTTCGTCGACATTCGATTGCGCGGCCGCACCGAGCCAGAAACCCAGCCGGTTGAGCTCTTCCTTCGAGCCGAAGGAGGAATTGTTGGCCGGCGGCAGGTCGAGATTGATCCAGTGCATGCCGTGTTGGGCGGCAAAAAGGGCGATCTGCATCAGGGTGGCGAGCTTGTCGCCCGCCTGGGAGCCCGAATTGGTGAAGCCGGCAGCGATCTTGTCCTTCCAGTGATAACCTCTCGCCATGACCGCGTGCGAGCTCGCCTCCTGAAAGGCCTTGAAGGCGGCAGACGGTCCGGCGACATAGGTCGGCGCGCCGAAGACGATCGCCTCCGCCGCGGCGAGATCGTCCCAACGGTTCGGCGCTTCCTCTACCGTCAGCAGCAGACAGCTAACGGCGGCGACCCGGTCAATACCGGCTTTCACTGCTTCTGCCTGCCGCGCCGTATGGCCGTATCCGCTGTGGTAGACGATGGCGATACGTATCTCTGTCATGGGTCGATCTCCTCTGATTTGAAATACAGATGCCCGCCTCCGCAGTGGGGCTGCGGATCGTGAAATGGGCGGGTTGTGAGTATGATGCGCCCTAGTGCAGGGCGTTCTGTTCCAGATGCGCGAGCTTTTCGGGATTGCGCGTCACATAGATCGCGGTGATCCTGCCATCTTCGATCTGGAGAGCCGTGGTCTGCAGCCAGCTGTCTTCCTCGATGCTGACAAAGCCCGGCAATCCGTTGATCAAGCCGTAATGCAGCAGTCGCGACATATGCGCGGTGAAGATCGGCGCCAGCGCTGCAAAGAGCTTGGTTACCTTGTCGCGACCGATGATCGGCCGCCTTGGCGCCACCGCCTTGCCGCCACCGTCCGTATAGACGGTTGCATCCTTAGCAAGCAGCGCCCGCAATGCCTCGATATTGCCGCTGCGCGACGCCGTGAAGAAGGCAGAGGCGATCTGCAGGCCGTGTTCCGGCGGTAGGGCATAGCGCGGCCGCGCGCTCCGAACATTGGCCCGTGCCCGGCTGGCAAGCTGACGGCAGGCCGCAGGTTTGCGTCCGATGGTGGCGGCGATCTCCTCGAAACCGACGCCGAAGACATCATGCAGCACGAAGACGGCTCGTTCGAGCGGCGAAAGCCGTTCCAGCGCCAGCATCAGCGGCAGCGTGACATCGTCGACTTCCTCTTCCGGCGCGACCACGATCGGCTCCGGCAGCCACGGTCCGATATAGGTCTCGCGCCGGCGCCGCGCCGATTTCAACTGATCGAGGCAAAGTCGCGTCACGATCCGGTGCAAAAAGGCGGCCGGCTCACGAACCTCATCGCGATCGGCATCGAGCCAGCGCAGGAAGGCCTCCTGCACGATATCTTCGGCTTCCGTGACTGATCCCAGCATGCGGTAAGCAATCCGCATGAGGCGCGGCCGTAGCGGATTGAAGACGGAGGCAGTGTCTGTTCCTACCGTCGCCGTCATCGCTCGGCCTTTCGCTGGTCCAGCTTCGCCATCGCCATCTCCTTCACCTCGTCCGTTCGAGAAGGCTGGACGAGATGAGGTGGTCATTTGTGACATGCTGTCCAGTTTTTTGTGCAGCCTTACCGGTCGCTCACCGCCGCGCGCGGATTGATCCACGGCTCCTGGTTGGATCGTGCCATCAGCTGTCTGCCGAGAATATGGTCTGCGGCCTTCTCGCCGGTCATGATCGACGGACCATTCAGATTGCCATAGGTGACATGCGGGAAGATCGAGCTGTCTGCGACCCGCAGGCCGTCCACACCGATCACCCGTGTATCGGGATCGACCACCGCCATCGGATCGTCCTTCGCCCCCATCCGGCAGGTGCCGCAGGGGTGGTAGGCGCTTTCCAGATGTTCGCGCAGGAAGGCGTCGATCTGTTCGTCCGTCTGAACCTTCTCGCCCGGCTGGATTTCCGGGCCGCGATAATGGTCGAAAGCCTTCTGGCCGAAGATCTCGCGCGTCAGGCGCACGCAGTGGCGGAATTTCTCCCAGTCTTCGGCATGGCTCATATAGTTGAAACGCAGCACCGGATCTGCCTTCGGATCGGCGGAGCGCAGCGTGACGTTGCCCCGTGATTTCGATAGATTGTAGCCGACATGCACCTGGAAGCCGTGCGTGTTGGCCGCCGCCTTGCCGTCATAGCTGATGGCGACCGGCAGGAAATGATACTGGATATCTGGCTGCTTCAGCCCCGGTGCAGAACGCAGAAAGGCGCAGGCCTCGAACTGGTTGGAAGCGCCAAGGCCGCCCTTAGAAAGCAGCCATTGTGCACCGGCGACACCCTGCCAGAACCATGGCAGCCAGGAATAGAGTGACACCGGCTTGGTCGAGATCTGCTGGAAATAGAATTCCATATGGTCCTGCAGATTGGCGCCGACGCCCGGCCGATCGACCTTTACCTCAATGCCCATGTCCTGCAGATGCCCGCCGGGGCCGATGCCGGAGAGCATCAAGAGTTTCGGAGAGTTGAAGGAGGAGGCCGAGACGATCACCTCGCGATTAGCCTTGACGATCTCGGTTGCGCCGCCGCGCTCGATTTCCACGCCCGTCGCGCGGCCGTTCTCGATGATGATCCTGCGCGCAAAGCCTTTGACGAGCTCAACGTTCGGCCGCTTTAGCGCCGGCTTCAGATAGGCGCTTGCCGCCGACCAGCGCCGGCCGCGATGGATGGTCTGTTCCATCAGCCCGAAGCCTTCCTGCTTGGAGCCGTTATAATCCTCGGTCGTCTCGAAGCCCGCTTGTTTTCCGGCATCGATGAAGGCGTGAAACAGCGGGTTCTTCACCACGCCGCGCTGCACATGCAGTGGGCCATCTGTACCGCGCCAGCCTTCCTCGCCGCCGTGCGAGTTCTCCATACGCTTGAAATAGGGCAGCACATCCGCGTAGGCCCAGCCATTCGCGCCGAGCTCTTCCCATCGATTGTAGTCTTCCGCATGGCCGCGCACATAGACCATGCCGTTGATCGAGGAGGAGCCGCCGATCACCTTGCCGCGCGGCGCGGTGATGCGCCGGTTGTTGAGATTCGCCTCGGGCTCGGAAAGATAGCCCCAGTTATAGCGCTTCATGCTCATCGGCCAGGCAAGGGCCGCCGGCATCTGGATGAACGGCCCGAAATCCGAGCCGCCCGCCTCGATGACGATGACCGTGTTCTTGCCGTCTTCCGAGAGCCGGTAGGCCAGCGCCGAACCTGCCGAGCCGGAGCCGACGATGACGAAATCTGCCTGTTGCATGCTGTTCCCTTTGGATTGTCGTGTGCAACGGATGCGTCGGTTTTGGATGGGCTCAGTAGGGCGAGGCGACCGGCCCCATGCCGACATAAACCGTCTTCAGCTCGCTATAGTGCTCAAGCGCTGCCAGCGAATTCTCCCGTCCGAAGCCCGATTGCTTCGATCCCCCGAAGGGGATTTCCACCGGGCAGAGATTGTAGGTGTTGATCCAGAGCGTGCCGGCCTCTAGCTGGTCGACGACGCGGTGAGCGCGTGTCAGATCGGCAGTGAAGACGCCGCCGGAGAGGCCGAACTCCGTCGTATTGGCGCGCTTGATCACCTCGGCTTCATCGTCGAAATCGAGCACACACATGACCGGGCCGAAGATCTCTTCGCGCGCGATCGTCATCCCGTCGGTCACATCGGCAAAGACGGTCGGCTGCACATAATAGCCTTCGCCCGTCACATGGTTCGGGATACCGCCGCCGGTCACCAACGTCGCACCCTCGGCCTTGCCCTTCTCGATATAGGCGAGCACCTTCTCGCGCTGTGCCCAGGAGACCATCGGACCGAGCTGCGTGGCCTCATCCATCGGGTCGCCGATGAGGATCGCTTCGGTCCGCGTCTTCAGCCGTTTCAGGAATTCACCCTTGATCTTCTTTTGTACGAAGACGCGCGTGCCGTTGGAGCAGACCTGGCCCGTCGAATAGAAATTGCCGAGCATCGCGCCGCCGACGGCGCTGTCGAGATCGGCGTCGTCGAAGACGATCAGCGGCGACTTGCCGCCAAGCTCCATCGTCACGTGCTTGAGCTGGCCTGCAGCCGCAGCAGCCACCTTGCGCCCGGTCGGGACCGAGCCGGTCAGCGAAACCTTGGCGACGTCGGGGTGGTTGACCAGCAGCGGCCCGGTATCCCGATCGCCCTGGATGACATTGTAGAGCCCCTTCGGCAGGCCGGCCTCGTGCAGGATCTCGGCAATCTTCAGCGCGCCGAGCGGCGTGGTTTCCGAGGGCTTGAAGACCATGGCATTCCCGGCAACCAGTGCCGGCGCGCCCTTCCAGCAGGCGATCTGCTGTGGATAATTCCAAGCGCCGATGCCGACGCACACACCGAGCGGCACGCGCTTCGTATAGGCGAAGTCCTGACCAAGCGGGATATGCGAACCGTTCAGTCCCGCCGGTGCGATACCACCAAAGAATTCGAGCGCATCGGCACCCGAAGTCGGGTCGGCGACAACAGTTTCCTGGATCGGCTTGCCGGTATCGAGCGTTTCCAGCTCTGAAAGCTCGCGGTTGCGCTCGCGCATGATCTCGGCCGCGCGCTTCAGGATGCGCCCGCGCGCCATCGGGCTCAAGGCCGCCCATTCCGGCTGCGCGCGCTTGGCAGCCGCGATTGCCTTTTCGACGATGGCAGGCGTTGCGGCATAGAGCCGGGCGATCACTTCACCGGTTGCCGGATAGATGCTCTCAATGAGGGTGCCGCTGTCATCCTCGACATATTCCCCGTCGATGAAGTGCGATGCTTTCGGCTGGGCTTTCATGTCGCTGGTCCCTGGCTGGTGGTGATGGTGTTGTTCATTTGCCGATGCGGGCAAGCTGCATCGTCACATAATCCTCCGTCAGCGCGATCGAGGCTGCAATGCCGATCGGCGCCGATTTCAGACTTTGCCGGATATAGAGCCCGTCGATCATCGCGGCCGCGCCCTCCGCGATGCGTTCTGCGGCATCGTCAGGGCAAAGCGCTTTGAGGGCCGCAAGCAGGTTGGAGCGCAGGCGCCGCGCATAGATGACGAGGAAACGCCGTGTCTCTTCGGATCGCTGCGCCTCGGCATAGAAGGCAAGCCAGGCGGCAATCGTCTGCGGCGCGAACTGGTCGGCGTTAAAGCTGACGCGGATGATGGCCGAGATCCGCTCTCGCGGCGTTGCCGCTTGCCCCAGTGCCGTCACCACGTCGTTGCGCAACTGGCGCAAAAGGAAACGGATTGTCTCGATCAGCAGCTGTTCCTTGCTGCCGAAATAGTGGTGGGCAAGGGCAGGCGACACCCCGGCCCGCCGGGCGATATCGGACATGGTGACGGTCAGCGAGCCGTGATCGCCGATCACCCGCAGCGCTGCATCCACAAGCGCCTTGCGGCGCACCGGTTCCATTCCGACCTTCGGCAAGCTCAGTTCTCCCGAGAATGCATTGAAGCGTATTTTTGATTGACTGATCAATCAACAAAAATCTTTCGCCGGATTGATCCGGATCACCTCTTTTCGCGAGAAATTGCTGCAGCATATCTCCAGCAATCAGGAGGTGCGCCAATGGCCAATATTTACGACGGAATGCCCGAATCCCCGTTGCGGTCGAAATGGGTATGGTTCGTCGGTCTCGGCGTGCTGCTTCTCATCTGCGGCCTCATCGCTCTCAGCAACCTGCTGATGGCGACCGTCGCTTCGGTCTTTTATGTCGGCATGCTGATGCTGGCAGGCGGTGTTATCTATCTGATCCACGCTTTCCAGGTGCGCGGCTGGGATCATGTGCTCTTCTGGGCGTTGAGCGGTGTGCTTTATGTGCTCGCCGGCATCTGCGCCTTTATCAACCCCATCCTTACGTCCGCTGCTTTGACCCTGTTTCTGGCCATAGCGCTGCTCATTGCCGGTGTCTTCCGCCTTTTCGTCGGCATGCGCATGCGGCCGCTTAAGGGTTGGGGCTGGATTGTTGCGAGCGGCCTCATTACCGCTCTCGCAGGTTTCGTGATCGCGCTTGGCTGGCCCGTCAACAGCCTCTGGATTCTCGGCCTCTTCCTGGCGGTCGATCTCGTCGTTCAGGGCTGGACAATGCTCGCCTTCGGCCTAGGTATCCGTTCTTGAAACTGTGGAGAGAGGCCGCCGGATGGTCCGTTTCGACCGTTTCTTTTTTGACAAGAACATGACGGGGTACTAAAATTCTGCGATTGAAGGCCGGCTCCGCAGAAGAGCCGCCTCCTGTGCTAAGGCACTTCGGCATTGGCGCTTGTCGCCCCAGAAGCCGAAAATAGACCCCCGAGGCAGTCTCTGCCGAATAGAATGGGAGGAGAATTCCATGCCGATGGTCACCGTTTCCATCTCACCGCTCCAGGCAGCCGGCATTCGCGATGCTGTTGATCAAGGCGGATATGCGTCGAGCAGCGAAGTCGTACGCGAGGCGCTGCGCCTGTGGGATGCCGCCCGCAAATTGGGCGAATATCGCAGCGAAGTCCTGGCCGATGAAAGCGCACCCAGCGGCGGCAGATGCGTCGCCGATATGTTCGCCGATCATGAAGCCGAGCATCGCCGTTCGGCCTGAATAAGCTGTTGATTGTAAACTCGAAAATCTAATAAGCGCTTGGCGTGCATGAGCGGTTGCGCGTTCATGAAAGTTTCATACTGAGGAAAGGGTTCGTTGACCCTTCTGCTCCATTGTCCGGCCGAAAAAGAAAAGGTCACAGTGGAGATTGGCATGTCTTTGGCTGCCAGCGTCGAACCGGGTGTCGTGCGTCGTTATGCCAGCGATCAGATCGTTACCCTCGCCAAACTTGTCGTTGAAAATGCGTTTCAGCCGATTGTCGAAGCCGGTACCGGCACGGTCTTCGGTTATGAATCCCTCATGCGCGGGCAGGAGCGTATCGGCTTCGAAACGCCGATCGAAATCCTCGACGAAGCCCATGAGACCGGCCAGCTCCTTCAGCTTGAGCAGATGGTCGCGAACCGCGCGCTCGCCAAATTCTCGACGCTCTCGAACTTCGCGACGGCCACGCTTTTCCTCAATCTCGACGTTCGCCTCATCCCGCATGGCAATCGTCTTGTCGAGAGCCTGCTGCTGCAGCTGAAAACGGCGAATATCCCGCCATCTTCCGTCTGTTTCGAGTTTTCCGAGCGCTTCGACAATACCAGCGTACCCGAATTCGCCGATCTCGTCTCGCGCCTGCGCAAGGCCGGCTTCAAGCTGGCGATCGACGATTTCGGCGTCGGCCATGGCGAGATGAAGCTGCTCTGCGACTATTCCGTCGATTACCTGAAGATCGACCGCCATTTCGTCGCCGATATCGACCGCAGCCCGCGTAAGCGCCACCTGCTGAAGAGCATCGTCAACATGGCCCACGTGCTCGGCACCCGTGTGATCGCCGAGGGCATCGAGACGGAAGCCGAATTCATCGTCTGCCGCGATTATGGCGTGGACCTCGTGCAGGGTTGGTTCATCTCGCGTCCGTCCACACATCTCTCCGAACTCGTGCCTGCCTTCCCGCACCTGCAGGAACTCGGCAAGAACAAGGGCAACAGCCAGTCGCTCGACGAGATCCTCATCCGCAAGCAGATCGAAATGCTGCCGACCGTCTATGAGAGCGATGGCATCGATACGGTCTTTGAACTGTTCCGCCGCAATCCGCGCCAGGCCTATTTCCCGGTTCTCAATGCCAATGGCGAGCCGCGTGGCATTATTCACGAGCATCACCTCAAGGAATATATCTATCAGCCCTTCGGCCGCGATCTTCTGAAGAACAAGGACTATGAGCGCACCATCTCGCATTTCGTCGAGCGTGCGCCGATCGTCGGCCTCGACAGCGATGCTGATCAGCTCATGGTGATCTTCGCCAATATGGAAGGTAGCAACTGCCTGATCCTCACCGACAACATGCGCTATGCCGGCGTCGTCTCCGCCGCCTCGCTGATCAAGGTCATCAATGAGAAGCAGCTGAAGACGGCACAGGACCAGAATCCGCTGACCGGCTTGCCGGGCAACCGTGCCATCCGCGATTTCATGCGCCATTCCGGCCGCGACGGCGATGAAGTGCGCCATTTCTGCTATTGCGACTTCGATAATTTCAAGCCCTTCAACGATGCCTACGGCTTTCATCTCGGCGACCATGCGATCTCGCTCTTTGCCGCGCTGATGCGCCGTTACTTCTTTGCCGAGCGTCACTTCCTCGGCCATGTCGGCGGCGACGATTTCTTCGTCGGTGTCGTCGGCTGGACGAAGGAGGAACTGACGGAAATCCTCGATCGTCTCATCAGCGATTTCCACGATGACGTGCTCGATCTCTATTCGGATGAGGACCGTGCCGCCGGCCGTATCCGCGGTCACGATCGCGCCGGCGCGGAAGCCTTCTTCCCGCTGATGCGCTGCTCGATCGGCGTTCTCGAACTGCCGGAAGGTCTCGTTATCGACGATATCAATCGCGTCAGCGCCGAAATCGCCCAGGTGAAGTCGAGCGCCAAGGAGAGCGACGAAGGCCTCGTATTCCATACGTTAGGCGAGGCGAATTGACGCCTCTGGCACTTCCGGCCTTCCCAAGTCCCAGACCCTGAATTATCTCCAATGCTTCGGAATAGGGAGAGCCGGGCCATGTCGTTGCCGTCGCATATGCGTTTTGTCGATCTGCCGTCTTTCGGCGGGCCGGAGGCGATGGTCATTGCAAGCGGACCGGTGCCGTCGCCCTCAGAAGGCCAGATCCTCGTCCGTACCGAAGCGGTTGGCGTCAACCGGCCCGATATTTCCCAGCGCCAGGGCAGCTATCCGCCGCCAAAGGATGCGAGCCCCATTCTCGGCCTGGAACTCGCGGGCGAGGTCGTCGCGATCGGCCCCGGCGTGACCGGCTATTCGCTGGGCGACAAGGTCTGTGGCCTCGCCAATGGCGGCGCCTATGCCGAATATTGCCTTCTGCCGGCCGGTCAGGCGCTGCCTTTCCCCAGGGGTTATGATGCAGTGAAGGCCGCAGCTCTTCCGGAGACCTTTTTCACCGTCTGGGCAAACCTCTTCCAGATGGCCGGCCTGACGGAAGGCGAGAAAGTGCTGATCCATGGCGGCTCCAGCGGCATCGGCACGACCGCTATCCAGCTCGCCAAGGCTTTCGGCGCCGAGGTCTATGCGACTGCCGGCTCGAAGGAAAAATGCGAGGCCTGCGAGAAGCTAGGCGCCAAGCGCGCCATCAACTACCGGGAAGAGGATTTCGCAGCCGTCATCAAGGAAGAGACCGGCCACGGCGTCGATATCGTCCTCGACATGATCGGCGCAGCCTATTTCGAGAAAAACCTCGCCTCGCTGGCGAAGGACGGCTGCCTCTCGATCATCGCCTTTCTGCAGGGCGCGGTTGCCGAAAAGGTCAATCTGACACCGATTATGGTCAAGCGCCTGACGGTGACCGGCTCCACCATGCGCCCGCGCACGGCGGAGGAGAAACGGGCGATCCGTGACGATCTCTTGTCCGAGGTCTGGCCGCTTCTGGAAGCCGGCACAGTCGCGCCCGTCATCTACGAGACCTTTGCCTTTGAAGACGTGGTAGCTGCCCATCGGCTGATGGAAAGCAGCAACCACATCGGCAAGATCATGCTGAAACTCAGCTAAAGCGCCGTGCGTCCGTTCGGACGCACAAAACACGCTCTAACTCTTTGAATCTACGCATCAGGCTTTCCGAAAATCGATTCCGATTTTCGGGCCGATGCTGTAAGCGACAGCGCCGCGCCGACGGCGATCAGCCCCGGCAAGGCCATGATCACATAGAGCCAGCTCGCCGCCGAAAGCGCGCCCGCAATGCCGCCCGGGTCGACCAGTCCCGCGCCGTTGGCGATGACGCCGGCAAAGGCCGCTCCGAAGGCGCTGCCGAGCGAGCTCATCGTCGGAATGGCTGCCGAAGCCTTGTCCTGCTCGCTGTCGGCCACCAGCTTCAGCACCTTGGCGACGAGATGCGCCCAGCCGAGGCCGACACCAAAACCCATCATGAACATGGCGACCGCTGCCGGTCCGAGGATGATAAGATGCGCTTCAGGGTTCTCGCGGCCAAGGAAGACGGCGAGCACGGCTGTCGCTGCGGCTTCGGTTGCACAGCCCGCAACGATCGCGGCGTTGGCTTTCCTGCCGGAGAAGGAGCCGCTGAAGAAGGCGGCCACCGTCCAGCCGAGGGCGACGAGAGCCACCAGATAGCCTGAAATCAGCGGCGTTATCCCGTGCAGAACCTGCAGGAAATAGGGAATGAAGATATCGCTGACGAGAACGAAGTTGAGGCCGATCATTGTCAGATAGACCCGTGATATCGGCTGGCTCAGCGTCACCGCGCCTAACGGCAGCAGCCGGTTGTTTCCCTTGCGTTCCAAAACGAGCATGACGCCGACGGCGACGACCGAAACGGCGATCAGCCCGATCTTGGCCGTCGTCATCTCGGTTGTCCCTGCGGTGCTGACCAACAGCACTGCCCCAAGCAGCAGGCAAATCTGCGCGACAGGCATCTTTGCCTGTTCGCGGTCGTCCTCGGCCTGCGGCAAAAGCCGCGGCGCCAGCACTGCCATCAACACGCTGAGCGGGACGAGCACGGCAAAGGCGTAGCGCCAGGCGCCGTCATGCGCGAAGAAGCCGCCAAGCGTCGGGCCGATGACGGTCGACACGCCCCAGATCGCCGCATAGAGCGTCGACGCCTTGGGCCAGAGCGGTTCGGGATAGACGAATCGGATGAAGGCGTAGCAGAGGGCGGCGAGTGCGCCCGTGCCGAAACCCTGCACCGTTCGGCCGATCAGCACGACAGGCATCGAGGGTGCTGCGGCGCAAAGCAGGCTGCCGACGCCGAAGATCACTGCCGCGATTACGTAAACACTGCGCAGCCCGATATTCCTCGGCCGCATCGCCATGAAGATCGAGCCCAGTATGGTCGCGGCGATATAAAGCGTCGTCACCAGTGAGAAAAGTTCCAGCCCGCCGACATCGCGCACGATGCTCGGCGCGATCGTCGCCGTGATGTAGCTTTCAACGGCAGAGATCGTCATGCCGCCGCCAAGCATCAATGTCGCCGGCAGCAGCGCAGGGGAAAACAACTGGAAGACGGAAGTTGAAGAGCCTGATGGCTCCAAGGCGGTCTCGGACATGATGAATCCTTGCGTTTTTCCTGACCCGTTATTATTTTCCAAGTTATGAATTGGAAAATTGCATGAGCGTCGGATTAAAACAAGAGGTAACTTGGAAAATTATGCGCCAGTCTCCTGTCAACCGCATCCTGATCCTGTTGAAGACCGAAGGGCCGCAGCTTGCCGCTGCGATCGGCGATGCGCTCAGCATATCAGGTGAGGCGGCCCGTCAGCAGCTTGCCAAAATGGCGGAAGAGGGACTTGTGGAACCCGCAACGGTCGCCCCCAAGGGCAGGGGACGTCCGAGGCAGCTCTGGCACCTGACGGCTGAGGGTAACAGCCATTTCCCGGATGGCCATGCCGAACTGACGGCCACCCTGCTGACGACTGTTGTCGCGCAACTCGGCCCCGCCGCGCTGGATACCGTCATCGCCGCCCGCGAAAACGAAACACTGCAGCGCTATCGCGCCGAACTCTCAGACAAGTCGGATCTGGCTGCCCGCGTCGAGGGGCTGGCCGCCATCCGCAGCCGTGAGGGCTATATGGCCGATAGCTGGCAGGAGGACGATGGATCATTGATGCTGGTCGAAAACCATTGTCCGATCTGTGCTGCGGCGACCGCCTGCGCCGGCTTCTGCCGTTCCGAGCTCGAAACCTTCCGCAGCGTGCTCTCGGCCAATGTCGAGCGTAGCGAGCATATCCTGCTTGGCGCGCGCCGCTGCGCCTATCGCATCACTCCAAGGTAATTTGGGCCGGCTGACGCATGCGGCTGCCGCTTTCCAGATAGAGCAGGATCACAATGGCGACGATGCCGACAGCGGCGCCGACGAAAGCCGTGCCGGAATAGTCCGTCACCGCCGTTCCAAGCGCAAAAACACCTGCGGCCACGCCGATGCCGATGAAAGTGTTGAGCGAGATCAGCGAGCTGCCGAGCCCCGGCCGGTCGGCGATGAGATCCTGCAGATAGGTGATCGGCAGGCTGAGGATCGCAGCCGCCCCGCAGGCGTTGAGACCGAGCAGCGCATAGAGCTGCCAGGGTGCTGTGGCAAAGCCGAGCAGCACCAGATAGAGGCAGTAGAGCACCGTGCCCGATGCCAGCACATGCACGGTATGGAAGCGCCGCTGCACCAGGCCCCACATCATCATGAAGGGCATTTCGAGGAAGGCCGTCAGGCCCGAGAGAAAGCCGACGTCAACGACGCTGCCGCCGATCGAGTGCACGACGATGAGCGGCGAAACCATGCCGTTCAGCCGCTGCAGGCCGAGCAGCAGAGACATGACGAAGACGCGGATGAAAACATCGGGCGCAAAGACCCGCTTCAGTGAGGCGAAGAAGCCCGGCTGGTTGGGGATAGTCTCGCGCAGCGGGCCGTTGCCGGGCGCGAAGAAGAAATAGAGGCAGAAGCAGATGAGGCTTGCCACCGCCGCCACCCCATAAGCCGGCCTCATCGAGGGCGAAGTGACCAGAGCAAGCCCGACCAGCCCCGGCGCCACCGCCCAGGAACCGGAATAGAGCGCGCGCACCGTCGAGGTGATGGCGACCGCTTCACTGCGGGCCAGTTGATTGGTGCGCGCCCGCACGCTGGCAAAGAGCAACGAATAGGTGGAATTGCTCATCGGCACGAGGAACAGCACCGAGAAGATGAAGATCGCGGGACTGTGGATGAGCGCGATCGATCCGAAGCCGATGATGCCTGCAATGGAAAGCGCAAGCACCAGTGGCCGTCTTTCCGTCAGCCTGTCCGACCATATGCCGAGCGTCAAACTGATCGCGACATTGACGACGGCAGCAAAGAAGACCAGCGCCGAATAGGCGCCGTCACTCATTCCAAGTTCGCTGATGCCGATTATCGACTGGTAGGGAACCGTGGAGGCGTAGGTAAAGGCGAGCGCCACCAGCGTGACGGTTGGAATGCGGATGCGGCTGTCGCGGATGATGGAAGAAAATGAGGATGGCATGAGTATGAGTCCTGACACACAACCTTTAGCCCCATCGCGCCTGCACGGAAAACGATAGTTTGCCGCACCAACAGTCACTTCATGTGATGGCTGTTTAGATGCGGTGATCGGCAGGCACGTGGCGCAAATTCCATTGGCTTTCAGAGAGCGAGAGGCTATGCCTGCAGTCTCCTTGCCCACAATCCGGATTATTGCCCATGTCCAATCCCGTCCTCGTCGAAGTCACCAGGGGCTCGCTTGTCGAAAGCCGCCACAGCGGTTCGGTTGCGGTCGTGGATGGCGATGGCCGTGTCGCCTTTTCGCTCGGCGATATCGCGGCAAATGTCTTCCCGCGCTCGGCCTGCAAGGCCATGCAGGCGTTGCCGCTGGTCGAAAGCGGTGCGGCGGATACCTACGGTTTCGGCAACAAGGAGTTGGCGCTCGCCTGTTCCTCGCACAATGGCGAGGATGAACATGTGGCGCTTGCCGCCTCCATGCTCTCGCGTGCCGGCCGTGACGTGGAGGCGCTGGAATGTGGCGCGCACTGGTCTTCGGACCAGAAGACGTTGATCCATCAGGCGCGCACGCTGGAGAAGCCGACCGCGCTTCACAACAATTGCTCCGGCAAACATTCCGGCTTCATCTGCGTCTGCTGCCATCAGGGCATCGATAGCAAGGGTTATGTCGGCTACGACCATCCGCTGCAGCAGCAGATCCGTGACGCCATGGAAAACCTGACGGGCGCCGCACTCGGTCATGACGTCTGCGGCACCGACGGCTGCTCCATTCCGACCTACGCCGTGCCGCTGAAGGCGCTCGCTCATGGCTTTGCGAAGATGGCGACCGGTAGTGGCCTCGGCCCCGAACGTGCGAAAGCTTCTCGCCGGCTCATCGAAGCCTGCATGGCCGAGCCCTTCTATGTGGCCGGCACCGGCCGTGCCTGCACCGAGCTGATGCAGATCGCCCCCGGACAGATCTTTTGCAAGACGGGCGCGGAAGGCGTCTTCTGTGCCGCCATCCCGGAACAGGGCATTGCGATCGCATTGAAGTGTGACGACGGCACCACCCGCGCTGCCGAAGCGATGGTTGCGGCGACACTTGCCCGCTACTTCGAGAAGGGCGGCAAGGAGCATGCCGCGCTGACCGCTCTGGCAAATAAATCGATGCGCAACTGGAACGGCATCCATGTCGGCGATATCAGCGTGACAGGCGCCTTTGCCTGATCGCTGCCCCGATCGCTGCATTGTTAGATATATAAGTTATAAAAAAATAAGAGTTGCCTAATATAAATGGAGGCGCGTCCGGCGATCGGTCATGTCTTTCGCCGTGACGGAGCGCGTGGATACGGTTCCTCCGAAGCTGCGAGGGCAGAACATGTTCGCAGGCCGCTATTTGTGGTGGATGCTGACTGGCATCACCCTCCTGATGTTCCTTACGATCTGCTTCGATTACTTCACCTGGCTTGCGGTGCAGCTCTCCAATTGTGTGGAGATGGCGGGCTCCTGCATGCCGGTGGTGCAATTCATGGCTGGTACGTTGAAAACTGCAGGCGTCTGGACTGCGATCGGCATTCTGTTTGGCGCTGCGGTGCTGCGGCTGAGCTACCTCTCGCTTCTGCGGCTTTGGGGGCTGCTGGTGGCCCTGTGGTTTATAGCCTCCACGCCCTTCCTGCTGTTCATCGCAACCGGCGAACGCCTGCAATGGGCCTCTATATCTGAAGCGCTTCCGCTTGCTTTCCTGTTTCTCGCCTCCCTGCTTGCCTATCTTGCCATTCCCTTCGAGGTCGATGACACGAGGCCCTTCGGCGCCTCCGCTATCCTTCGCGGGATTGTTTATGCCGCGGCCCTCTATGGCGCTCTCGCCGCCACCTCTGAAATGAATTGGCTCTCATCGATGGTGGCTAAGCTTCTAGGCATGCCGGCGCTCGCGGCCATCATTGCGAATGTCCAGCCACGCCTGCAGGAGGCGCTGACGCTTGGGCTCGGCAATGTCCTGCCCGGTATTTTCGTGCTTGTGGTTTTTATCGCCGCGCTGCTCCTCAGCCTGCTGCCGCCGGGCCTTGTTCCTCCGCTCCGCCGCAAGCGGGTCAAGCTGCGGCAATTGCGACATTGAGATCCGCGTAGGGCTGAAGCCGTTCCGCCGGCATTTCTGCGGGCACGATCAGTCCCGCCACTTCGCCTGCGGCAAGCACCGTGCAGGGTGAAACGAGATCGAATTTCTCCGCCGTCAGCAGCACGTGCGTCTCCGCCGAACACCGGGCGATATGCCGCTTGATCGCCGCCTCCTCGAAATCCCCGGTCGAAAATCCGTGCACCGGATGAACGGCCGTCACCCCGAGGAAGAAGATATCCGGCCGCAGAGCGGAGATCGTCGCCATCGCGACCGCGCCTGTCGCCACCATGGAATGCTTGTAGAGCCTGCCGCCGCAGAGGATCACCTCGGCCGTCGGGTGATGCTCCAGCTCGGCGGCGATCGTCGGGCTGTGGGTGGCGATCGTGAAGGCAATGTCGCGCGGCAGATGACGGGCAATTTCCGCCGTGGTCGTGCCGCCGTCGAGAAACACCATCTGGCCGGCCTTCACCATCTGCGCCGCCCTCGCGCCGAGCCGCGCCTTGACGTCAGAAGCGACGTCGCGGCGGGTCGTGAAGTCGGGCAGGTCAGGGGCAATGGGCAAGGCCCCGCCATGCACGCGCTTCAGCAGCCCTTCCGCGGCCATCTCCCGCAGATCGCGGCGGATCGTATCCTCCGAAAGTTCGAAATCCTCCGCCACACGCTTGGCGATGACCTGCCCGTCGCGGCGCAGGATGTCGAGGATGAGGGCCTTGCGTTGGCTGGTCAGCACGAATGCTCCTACACGATGATTTACGAAATATCGTGAATATGCACGAATTGACTCGACATTCAAGAAATATCGTGCATTTTCGCGAAATCCCGTGCATGAGGCCGGGAGTTGATGGAGTAGATCATGTTGATTTTGATTGCCGGGCCCTACAGGTCCGGAACGGGCGATGACCCGACAAAGATGGCTGCCAATCTCAAGCGCCTCGAGGCGCCGTCGCACGCGCTCTTCAAAGCTGGCCATGTGCCGATGATCGGCGAATGGGTGGCATTGCCGGTCTGGCATGCAGCCGGCGGCAAATCGGTGGGTGACGATCTCTACGAGGRGATCTTTCATCCTGTCGCCGGCCGCCTGCTGCAGCTTTGCGAAGGCGTGCTGCGCCTGCCGGGCGACTCCAAGGGGGCCGATAATGACGTGCGCATCGCCACCGAGCGTGGCATTCCCGTCTGGTACCGGCTGGAGGACGTTCCGGGTTGCGCTTGAGGCGCTGCCCGTTCTTTCCGGCGCAGAGAACGGAACACGCCGCGGTGTCTTTCGCTGGCCCTGAAACTCGCGCTATAAGGCTCCCCGAAAGGGGAGTCTCACCATGCTCACACTCTATTTCGCACCGGGAACCTGCGCGCTTGCAAGCCTGATTACCCTGGAGGAATCCGGCCTTTCCTTCGATACGACGAAGGTCAATACGCGGGAGAACGAGCAGCGCTCGGAAGCCTATCTGAAGATCAATCCGAAGGGCCGCGTTCCCGCACTCACCACCGATCGCGGCGTGCTGACAGAGTCGACGGCGATCCTCGCCTATATCGCCCAGGTGGCACCCGCCGCCAAGCTCGCCCCGCTGGACGACCCGTTCGAGTTTGCCCGGCTGCAGGCTTTCAACGGATATATCTCTTCCACCGTGCATGTGAACCATGCGCACCGCCCGCGCGGTTCCCGTTGGGCCGATGATCAAGCGGCGCTGGAATCCATGAAGGCCAAGGTGCCGCAGACCATGGGCGAAAGCTTCGAGCTGATCGAGGCAACCATGTTCAAGGGACCATGGGTGATGGGTGACAGCTATACGGTCGCTGATCCCTATCTCTTCGTCATGACCGGCTGGCTGCCATCCGATGGCGTCGATCCCGCGCGCTTCCCCAAGATCAGCGAGCATCACGCCCGCATGCTGGAGCGTCCTGCTGTTCAGCGTGCATTGGCACGCGAAAAAGCCTAAGCGCGGTAGGCGGATATCAGCTTCTTCGGCGCCCGGTAGGTCCAGGCGTCGATCAGCCGCTGCTTGAGTTCATCGTCGCCAACAGCTGCGATGCGGACCGGCAGATGCGGCCATCCGACATAATGGTTCGTCTGAAAGTAGATGTCGGGCGCCATCGTCAACAGGTGCTCCTTGTGGTCGATCGGGATCGAGATGACCACCGTTTCGTCGTCCTTGACCGCGACGAAACTTTTGCCCCCGACCTTCAGCGCCAGGTTGCCATAGGATGTACTTTCCTGGATGCCGGGCAAGCCGGCTTCCTTCGCCAGCCGCTTCAACCGAGCTAGAATGCCGTCCACGCTCTCCGTCATGTTATCCGCCCTGAGTGTTCCCCGGCGGAAAACCTATCATATATTCAGGCGCATTTCTCTAGTTGTCGTTGCAGAGGACGTTTTGGCGCCGTTACCGGCAGAGGCAGGTCCGCAAGCTCCCTCTGTGACATGGAGGCGATGTCGGGATGATCGAGAACATCTTCGTCCCTATCATACTCGCCCTGCGAAACCCCGGCGGCAGGGCTTGGTCGGCTTAAGAAAAACTTCAGCAGTGACATCTTGCTCTCGCTTTCTGAGGGCTCGGCTCGCTTTTGGCGCAAGGGATTTCAATTCTCCCCGGGCTTTGTTGCCTACTGCGCTATGAAGATCAGCGTCTTATGATGCCAATATCGGCGGCGAACGCTTGCTTTTCAATTGAGATTACCAGTTTCCTGCTGTAGGAAAACTATATGAGAAATCTCAACTCCGTGCATCTCAACGGCCTTCGCGCGCTGGAAGCCGTCGGCCGGCTTGGCTCGCTTCAGGCGGCGGCGGATGAACTTGGCGTTTCCGTCGGCGCCGTCAGCCAGCAGGTTATCAAGGCCGAAGCCCAGCTTGGTCGGCTGCTCTTCGAGCGCACGCCGAAGGGCATGCTGGTAACCGAAGCAGGCGCTCCCGTTCTTGCCGCCCTGAACGAAGGCTTCCTCCGTCTTGCGGAAGCCGTCTCGATGGCACAGCGCACGGACGAATGCATCCTCACCATTTCGGTAGCCCCCGTTCTCGCCGCCCGCTGGCTGGTCTGCCGGCTGGACCGTTTCATGGAGCGCCACCCGGAAATCAACCTGCGCCTCGACGCGACCACCAAGCTCGTCAATCTGGCCGCCTCCGATATCGATGTCGCCATCCGCGTCGGCAAGGGCCATTGGCCGGGCGTCAAGGTCGAGCATCTCCTGGATCAGCTGGTGTTTCCCGTCTGCTCTCCCGAGATGGCCGCGAAGCTGAAGAAGCCGGCCGACATCCTGAAGCTCCCGGCCGTCATCGATGCCCATGCCATGTTCACATGGGATGTCTGGATGCAGGCAGCGGGGCTTTCAGGCGCTCCGCCTGCCATACGCCACAGCTTCAACGATGCCTCGCTTTGCCTCGATGCGGCGATTGCCGGGCAGGGCGTGATGCTTGCCTGGCAGACGCTCGCGGGCTTTTCGTTGCAGGAAGGCCGGCTGGTCGCACCCTTCGGCATCCGCGCCAATACAGGCGACGGCTATTATTTCGTGAGTGCCGAAGGCGGCCGCGAGCCGAAGAAGGTACGCGACTTCAAGGCCTGGATCCGCGAGGAAATGGCTGAAACGGCCGCGATCTTCGGCTGATCCTCAAATCTCGATCGGCTCCAGTGAGCGCTTGCGCTGCATCTCCAGATAGGCCGGGCGTGACTGGCAACGCTTGATCCAGGCATCGATGTTCGGATGTGCCTCGAAGAGCGAGGCTTCGCTCTGGGCGTAACGCAGCACTTCCGCGATGTTGAGGTCGACGACCGTGAAGCGTCCGCCGACGATCCAGTCCTTGCCGTCAAGATGCTTTTCGAGAACCGAAAGCGGACGCTTCATGGTACGGCAGGCGACATCGATCACCGCGCGCCCCTCTTCGGTGTTTCCCTTGCCGTCATCATAGGTCGAGACGATCTTGCCGGTGTTGCCGTCGAGCTCGGAAATCGCCCAGATCGTCCACATCGTCATCAAACCGTCTTCTTCGACGGTATTGCCGCCGAGGTCGCCACCATACTTGCGTGCAAGGTAGAGGTTGATCGCCAGAGACTCGTTCAACACGAGATCGCCATCCTTTATGGCGGGGATCA
Organism: Rhizobium sp. 01T437; assembly: GCF_056398505.1. Taxonomy (NCBI): domain Bacteria; kingdom Pseudomonadati; phylum Pseudomonadota; class Alphaproteobacteria; order Hyphomicrobiales; family Rhizobiaceae; genus Rhizobium; species Rhizobium sp. 01T437. Next base: position 169,283 of record NZ_JBFTPM010000009.1, on the reverse strand, counting down.
GCGCCATCGGATTAAGCGCAAGGAAATCCGGCGAGAGCGTGTTAACAGGCGCATCCGGCGAGAGCGGGTTGGCAAGCCGCTTGGCCTGCAGCACCGGCACCGACTGGAATTCGATCCCCAGCTCCTCGGCCATCCAGTAAACGCGTGCGGCACGCGAGCGATAAACCCCGTAGATTGTCAGCATGGCATGTCCCCTTCCGTTTCGCGCCGACCCTAAAGCCAGCTCAGGCGTGAAGAAAGCACCTGCGGATGATATGTCGATGAAAGCTTTTGATAGCGCTCAGGAAATCCGGTTCCGGCCGACGGTCAGTTGTCCGTAGCGGGAGCTATCGTCCRCAAGTTCATCCGAGACCTGTTTCTCCCACTCGAAGCCTAGCACTGCGCCCCTGCCCATCTCCTGGAAGATGTTGTCGGTGATGACGGCTGAACCTGCACCTTCGGCAACCGAGACCGCGCAGCCGACTGGGGACTTGCGCACGACATTGCCGTTGACGACGACATTGCGCAGATAAGGACCCCATCCGATCTGCAGCCCCCAGCGCGGCGCATCCTCGATGACATTGCCTGACACCAGCGTATCGGCCTCCGCCGCAATGCCGATACCGAAGCCGACCTCGTGTTTGTAAGGCCCTTTGAGCGTCAAGTTGCGGATGATGTTGCCCGTCACACTTGCCAGCCTGCCGCCCTGGTCGAAATTGGCAATCGATATGCCGTTTGCCGCCCCGTCGATCACGTTGCCTGACACGACCGCGCCGACGAATTCGAACTCCACATAGATTGCCGTCTCGCCGGAGCGGCGGCACTGGTTATTGTTGATCAGGATGTTGGAGCCGGAATTGGCACGAACCGCGGTAAAGGCGCAGTCGGAGATCTGGTTATCAGTCACCGTCACGCCATCGGCGCGGAAGATATTGATGCCGTTGCCGTTTTCACCGGTGCCGCCGTCATTGGCACGGATATTGAAAACACGGTTCCCCGAAACAATCGTGCCATCCTCGGCCTTCTTCCAGCGATGCACCAGAATGCCGCCATTGCCGCAGTCCGAAACCGTATTGCCTGATATCGAAAGCCCCGCAGATTCCACCGCATAAATACCGGACTGCCCTGCGCCGGAGATCTTGCTGCGCTCGATCCGCCCGCCGCAGCGCTCGAGCTGCAGCGCGTGCTTGCGGCTGCCGACGATCTCACAATTGTCGAGCAGCACCTCACCGACACCGGTGAACTGGACGAGGGCGCCGGCATAGTCGGCGAGCCAGCGGTTCGATCCGTCGATCACGAGATTGGAAAGCTCGATACGGCCGACATTGTCAGCTGCAAAGAGGTGGCCTTCACCGGTATAGACGATCCGCGTCGCACCGGGCACGCCTGATATGCGCGTATTGTCCGGCAACGTCAGGTTGGAGATGCGATAGGTGCCAGGCGGCAGAAAGACCGGCACGTTCTCGCGCGCCGCTTTCTCGATCATCTGCTGCAGGTTGCGGTTTTTCTTGTCGCCGCTTCCGGGAATGGCGCGGTACTGCACCGCATCGATCGGGCCGCGCAGGTCGGGCTGCTCCGCACTGACGGGACCCGCAAAACTGCGCGGCGCAATCAGGGCCGCTGCAGAAGCGGCTGCTATGCCAAGTATATCCCGCCGGGAGACTTTGCTGAAATCCTTCTTCATAGCGGTGTCCACGCAGGATTCATGCCAGCAGAAATGCCTCTTTTCGACACATATCCGCAGAAAAAGAAGAACCATCGGTCGAGTAGCAAACGCAACCTCTCGAATATTGTCGTCTCGTTCACCTTTCCATTTAAACACCCCGAAGGAAATGCTCGCTATTTTAGAAAGCGGTTTCAATTATGACTATTGTGGGCAGGCCTGCGGTTACCGGGAGAGAACAGCGTCATGAATGGAATGGGTGTCCGACGTTGGGAATCTGGTGATAACTTCAGTGCCGAGACACAACGTATCGTAGCTGCCACGGAGGCAATGATGGCGGCGACTGCCCATCATCTTTCCGAAGGCATTGAGAACCTCCGCCTCAAGGCGATCGTCCACGAGCTTCCCGATTTTCTTTACGTCAAGGACCGCGACGGCCGCTTCGTCTTCGCCAATGCTGTCATGGCACGCAGCCACGGGCTGGAGAACGCTGCCGAGGTCGCCGGCAAGCGTGACTTCGACCTGTTCGATTTTGAGACGGCACGCCGGTATTTCGATGTCGAGCAGGAGATCATGTCGAGCGGCGAGCCCCGCATCGACATGGAAGAACTCGTGCCGCAGCCGGATGGCGGCATCATGTGCCGCCTGACCTCCAAGATACCGCTGCGCAACGATCGCGGCGAGGTTGTCGGCCTCATCGGTGTGTCCCGCGATATTACCGAGCGCAAGCGGCAGGAGGAGCTCTATCGCGGCCAGGCGAACCTGCTGGAAATGATCGCCCGCAATGAACCTCTGCCGATGATCCTGGAGGCGCTGGTGCTGATGATCGAGCGCCAGATGACCGGCATTTCCGGCTCCGTGCTGCTGCTCGACAGCGAGGGCACGCGGCTTTACCACGGCGCGGCTCCCAATTTGCCCGGCGCCTACAGCCGCATGATCGACGGTGTTGCCATCGGCCCGAAGGTGGGCTCCTGTGGCACGGCAGCCTGGCGTAGCGAAACCATCATCGTCGAGGACGTCATGGCCGATCCGCTCTGGGAGGATTTCCGGGCGATGGTCAGCCAGTTCGGCTTCCGCTCCTGCTGGTCCACGCCGATCTGCACCTCGCAGAAGAATGTGCTCGGCACCTTCGCGCTTTATTCGAAAGAGACGCGACGCCCGACTGAACACGAGATGAAGCTGGTGGCGCTCGCCACCCATATCGCCGGCATCGCCATCGAGCGTAAGCGCGTCGACGACCGCATCCATTTCATGGCCCATCACGACGATCTTACGGGCCTGCCGAACCGCGCCTTCCTGAAAGAGCGCATGGCGAAGATCCTCGATCAGGCCCGGCGCAACAACCGCAAGGTCACGGTCGCCTATATCGATCTCGATAATTTCAAGGAGATCAACGATACGAGCGGCCACGCCGCCGGCGACGAGGTGCTCAAGGAGACCGCTGCCCGCATGGCGAACTGCGTGCGCGCCTCTGATATGGTCGTGAGGCTCGGCGGCGATGAATTCCTCGTCGTGCTCGTCCACCAGTCCGGCCACGATGCCGGCATCATGCGGCGCCTGCGTGACCTGCAGAAGGCAATTTCCAAGCCAGTGCGTTTCGAGGTCAGCGAGATCGCCGTCACCTCGAGCATCGGCATTGCAGCCTTCCCGTGGGATGGTGCGACGCCTGAAGAGTTGCTCGCCAATGCCGACCGCGCCATGTACCGTGCCAAGCAGCTCGGCCGGAACACGCTGCAATATCACGACGGCGTCGTCAGCAGTTCCGTCGACCTGCCGCTCAGCGAACAGGAGGAGCTGCGCCAGGCGATCATCGCCAATCAGCTTTTCCTGCTCTACCAGCCGCAGGTGGATGTGGCCACCGGTCGCATCACCGGCCTCGAAGCCCTGGTGCGCTGGAACCATCCGATGAAGGGCGTGATACCGCCCGTCAATTTCATTCCGCTTGCGGAAGAAACCGGTCTCATCGTGCCACTCGGCCTCTGGGTGCTGAACGAGGCCTGTCGCCAAGCTCGTGCCTGGCAGGACATGGGCCTGACGCCACTGACCATTGCCGTCAATGTCTCGCCCAAGCAGTTTGCCGATCCGGATTTCGCCTCCCACGTCGCCGAAGCGATCGGTAGCCATAGGCTCGATGCGCGCTGGCTGGAGCTGGAAGTGACCGAAAGCGTCATCATGCATGATGCCGCCCGTGCGCTCGCCATCATGCTGTCGCTGCGTGCGCTCGGCGTGCGCCTGTCGATCGATGATTTCGGCTCCGGCTATTCCTCGCTTGCAGCGCTGAAAACCTTTCCTTTCGACCGGTTGAAGATGGACCGCTCATTGGTCGAGGCATTGCCTGCCGATAAGACCGCCGTCGCCATTGCGTCCGCCGTCATTTCGCTCGCCCAGACTTTGAAGCTCTCGGTGCTCGCCGAAGGGGTGGAAACCGATGCGCAACTGGAATTCCTGCGCCATGCCAGATGCGAGGAGGCGCAGGGCTATCGCTTCTCGAGGCCTGTCGCGCCGGAAGAGATCGTCGTCATGCTGCTGGCGCGAGGCGCCTGATCACTTCGCCAGGTCGGCGATCGTCTCGATCTCGTTCGTCCATATGCCGCCGGAATAATTGGCGGGCAGTTGCGCGAAGCGTTCGGCATTGTCGATACCGGTTGAGAAGCCGCCGCCGTGATAGGGGCCGATGACGAAGACCTGCGTATTTGCGTCCTGCATGCGGTTGAGGAACCTGTCCGGCCAGCCCCACAGCCATGGCGCATAATTGATCGGAACCAGCATCATCACATTCTTGCAATCATCAGGCAGAATGCCCGTCCAACCGTAGCCGATATAGCCGGTTAGGCAGCCCATCAGGCTGGCGCGTGAAGCCGTGCGGATATCGGGCGCCAGCTGCCGGATCCGGTCGATCGGCTCATCGCCGCCATAGACGATGATCTTCGCGCGCCGTTCAGCCGGCAGGCCGTTCAGCACGACCGCGAGCTTTTCGCCTTCCGAGGGGTCGCGGCTTTTGACGTTGATGAGCAGATGTTTGTCCGGGAAGGTGGAAAACACCTCATCCAGGGTCGGCATCTGACCGATGCCTTTGCCGCGGAATGGGAAACTCTTGCCACCGTCGGCGGTATAGCCGTAGCCGATGTCGAGTGTCTTCATCTCGGCCATCGAATGTTGGCGCGTGACGCCATGTCCATCCGTGCGGCAATCGAGCGTCCAGTCGTGGAAGACGGCGAATTGCCCGTCGGTTGTCGGATGCACGTCGACCTCCACCACATCGGCACCTGCATCGAATCCCGCACGCATGGAGCGGATCGTATTCTCCAGAAAATCATGCTTCGGTGGCAGCATGCGCGTGGCCGTGCAGGTATCGTTCTTCAGATCCGTCTCGTCGAAACGCTGGGCGATGCCGCGATGCGCCAGAAGCAGAGGCTTGCCCTCGCGATGTTCGGCTAAAAAGCTGGTATTATTGAGATAAACTGCGGCGGCAAAGGCGAGAACCGCCACGCCTGCATATGTGAGCTTCCGTCCCATCATCCCCTCCGGTCATGCCTCGGCAAATGGCTAGAAAGCGATTCTGGTGGTTCTTTGGCTCATTTGGGGCTTTTGTGCGTTAAGGCTCGCCTTCACGTTGCAGAAACCCTATGTTGACCCCGCAAAACAGGGAGGTAGCGATGGCGGCGATTGCACTTTTTCATTCGGTCTATGGATTTCGGTCTCTTGAACGAAGTGCCGCGGAACTTCTGCGCGCAGCGGGCCATCAGGTCGTAACGCCCGATCTCTACGGAGGCAGGGTAGGGCAGACGCTTGAGGAAGGGTTCTCCATTCGCAAGGAGATTGGCTGGGCCGAACTTTGCAGGCGCGCCGAAAAGGCGGTCGCCGACTTGCCGGCATCCGCCGTCCTCGGCGGCTTCTCCATGGGCGCGGGCATCGCCGCAAGCCTCTGGCCGGGCCGACCGCAAGCAGCCGGCATTCTCTTGCTGCACGGTATTGCAGACATTCCGGCCAATGCGCGCGAAGGCATTCCCCTTCAGGTCCATCTGGCAGAGCCCGACGAGTTCGCGCCAGCGGACGAGATGTCGGCATGGCGTGCGCATGCTGCGAGAGCCAATATCAGCCCGGAGGTCTTCCTCTATCCCGGCGTCGGTCATCTCTATACCGATCCGTCGCTGCCTGACTACGATGCAAAGGCGGCGGAGGCCACCTGGAGCCGCGTCGACGCTTTCCTCGCCGCGCTCTGAACCGGTCAGGGACCGTTCACCAGCTTCAGGATGAGCTGCTGGATGTTGCCGCCCTCGCTCATTTCCACGCGGTCGAAATCCCGGCCGCGTTGGCGCTGCTTGTTGGAGAGCTCCCCGAGCCGTACCGTCAGTTCAGGCCTGATCTTCTTGCAGCCGGGGTCATCGGCCACGGAGAAGCCATTGCTCAGCGTCTCGATCTCCTTGACCATCTCGATGATCGTCTCGCCATGCCAGCGCTCATGAATGCGCACGCCGGCGATGAAGCTATCCCAGCTTGCCTTGGTAGCCGTCGGCAGGTCATTCGGCGCTTTCGGCAGCGTGTAGATGATGGTGAGCTTCGGCTTTGCGAAAGTCAGCGTGCAGGCACTGCCCCGCTGTTCATATTTGCGCGTCCAGGTCAGCTTGAAAGTCGTATGCGCGATCACCCGACCCGGCCCAGCCTGCGGCCCGCGTTCGCCGATGGACCGGTAAAGTTCCATGCCGGTGCGGCCGGTAATTGCGTAAGCCTTCACTTCCTCGCTTGGCTGCCAGCCGGTTGCCGAGGCCGCGGCAGGCAGCATCAGCCCCAGCGCCGCCAATGCATATCCGAAAATAGTCCTCATACGCCTCTCATTTGCTTCCTTGCTGCAGCGCGGGCGAAGCTAACGAGGCTTGTGGGCGGATGCAATGGACGGAGGCTCGCATAGCCCGCCTTCACTGCTGAATTTGGCGCTGTGTATCCCTCTGGCGCAAAACACATTTCCCACTATCTTTGCTGTCATGAGACCAGACGCGCTGCTCTATCCCGCCCCCGAGGGGCTCTATTGCCCGGAAGGCGGCTTCTATGTCGATCCGGTGCGGCCGGTGGAGCGGGCGCTGATTACCCACGGCCATTCAGATCACGCGCGCCCAGGCCATGTGAATGTGCTCGCCACCCGCCAGACGCTCGACATCATGCGCATCCGTTACGGCGACGGCTTCTCAGCCAGCGAACAGCCGGTCGCTTTCGGGGAGGAACTCGTCGTCAACGGCGTGAAGGTGAGCTTCCATCCAGCCGGCCATGTGCTCGGTTCGGCTCAGATCGCCATCGAGAAGAATGGCACACGCATCGTCGTATCGGGCGATTACAAGCGCCGCCCCGACCCGACCTGCGAAGCCTATGTGCCGGTGCCCTGCGATGTCTTCATCACCGAGGCGACCTTCGGCCTGCCGGTCTTCCACCATCCCGATCCGATCGACGAGACCGGCAAGCTTCTCGCCTCGCTGCGCCAGTTCCCCGAACGCACGCACCTGGTCGGCGCCTATGCACTCGGCAAGGCGCAGCGCGTCATCCGCCTGTTGCGCGATACAGGTTATGGCGAGCCGATCTATATCCACGGCGCCATGGAACGGCTCTGCGATTATTATATCAGCCAGGGCATCGATCTTGGCGAACTGTTGCCGGCCACCATCGAAAGCCGCGACAAGTCCATCTTCAAGGGCGCCGTCGTCATCGGCCCGTCCTCTGCCTTCGCCGACCGCTGGGCCCGCCGCTTCAACGATCCGCTGCCGTCCTTCGCCTCCGGCTGGATGATGGTGCGCCAGCGCGCCAAGCAGCTCGGCGTTGAACTGCCGCTCGTCATTTCCGATCATTGCGACTGGCCGGAACTGACCGAGACGATCACCGAGCTCGCCCCGCAGGAGGTCTGGGTTACCCACGGCCGCGAGGAGGCGCTGGTGCGCTGGTGCGAGCTGCAGGGCATCAAGGCCAAGCCGCTGCATCTGGTGGGCTATGAGGATGAGGGGGATTGAAGCATGAAAGCCTTCGCCGACCTCCTGGACCGCCTGGTTCTCACCCCCAGCCGCAACGGCAAACTGAAGCTCCTGACCGACTATTTCCGCGACACACCGGACCCGGACCGCGGCTATGGCCTTGCCGCCATTGCCGGCACGCTGGAGGTACGCAACGTCAAGCCCGCCATGCTGCGCGAGCTGGTGCTGGAGCGCATGGACGACGTACTCTTCCGTTACTCCTACGACTATGTCGGTGACCTCGCCGAAACCATCTCGCTCGTCTGGGACAATGAGCGCGATATCGACCGCTCCGCACTCGCCCAGCCGCGTCTCGGCGAAGTCGTCGTCAGGATGAATTCGCTTGGCCGCACCGAGGTGCGCAGCTTCGTGCGCGACCTGCTCGACCGCTTAGATTCTTCCGGCCGTTTCGCCTTCATCAAGCTTGCGACCGGGGCGCTGCGTATCGGCGTGTCTGCGCGCCTTGCCAAGCAGGCGCTCGCCGATCTCGGCGGCAAGGACGTCACCGAGATCGAGACCCTGTGGCACGGCCTGCAGCCGCCTTATGAATCGCTCTTCAAATGGCTGGAGGGCGGCGAGGAAAAGCCGGTGCTTGCAACGCCTGCCATCTTCCATTCCGTCATGCTTGCCAATCCGGTGGAGGAGGGTGATCTTGATAGTCTCGACCCCGCCGATTATGCCGCCGAATGGAAATGGGACGGCATCCGCGTGCAGCTGTCCCGCTCCGGCGAGACGCGCAGGATCTATTCCCGTTCGGGCGATGATATCTCCGGCGCCTTTCCTGATATTCTGGATTCCATCAGCTTTTCCGGTGTCATCGATGGCGAGCTTCTGGTCGGCGGCACGGCGCGTTCGAATAATCCGACCCGCACCTTCTCCGACCTGCAGCAGCGTCTGAACCGCAAGACGGTGACGGCAAGGATGCTGGAGGAATATCCGGCTTTCATCCGCGCTTACGACATGCTTTTCGACGGCGAGCGGGACGTGCGCGGCAAGAACTATGTCGAGCGTCGCGATCGGCTCTCGGAAATCATCGACCGCGCTCCGCATGACCGCTTCGACCTTTCGCCTCTGGTGCCTTTCTCCACCTGGGAGCAGCTAGACGATCTGCGCGCCGCCCCGCCTGATGCCGTTATCGAAGGCGTGATGATCAAGCGCCGCGACAGCATCTATCAGGCCGGCCGCATGAAGGGGCCGTGGTTCAAGTGGAAGCGCAATCCCTACAATGTCGATGCGGTGCTGATGTATGCCCAGCGCGGCCACGGCAAGCGCTCCAGCTATTATTCGGATTTCACCTTCGGCGTCTGGGCGGATGACGAGGATGGCGAACAGCTCGTCCCCGTCGGCAAGGCCTATTTCGGCTTCACCGATGCCGAGCTCGAAGTGCTGGACAAGTTCGTGCGTAACAACACGACCGAGCGTTTCGGTCCGGTCAGGGCAGTGCGGGCGGATAAGGAGTTCGGCTTCGTGGTGGAGGTCGCCTTCGAGGGAATCAATCGCTCCACTCGCCACAAGTCGGGCGTCGCCATGCGCTTCCCTCGCATTGCGAGATTGCGCCCCGACAAGCCCTCCTACGAGGCCGATCGGCTGCGGACGCTCATTGCTATGATCGACGCCAAAGCGGGTTGACGATATCTGCCTGCGCAAAAATGACGCAGGCCCCCCGTTTTCAACAGCATGTGTATTGGCGGCAACGCTCTTCCGGTGCAGATTTTTTGAGCCGGGGAAATGATGGGTGCCGCGTATGAGCTCGCAAGAACGAAATGCCTTTTTCCGTCAACGCCGCGGCCTGCTTGCAGGCATGGCAGGCTCTCTTATGCTGCCTCGCCTTGCGAATGCCTTCGATGTTCCCGATGTTCCGAGGCTCGCCAAGCATGACTATGCCGGTGTCCGCCATCACTTCCGCACCAAGCTGCTGCAGAAGGGGCCGGCGCCGGACAATTACGAGCCGCTGACAGCACCCGCCGATGCCGACCGGATCTTCTACCGCTCCGGCTATGGCGGCGAGCTGGAACTGACGGCCTGGGTGTCCAAATTCAAGCGCGAGAGCAAGCCAAAGCCCGGCATCCTCTTCCTTCACGGCGGCAATGCCATGGGCATGGGCCACTGGCAGCTCATGAAGCCCTACATCGATGCCGGTTATGTGGTCATGATGCCGTCCATGCGCGGCGAAAACGGCCAGATGGGCAATTTCTCAGGCTTCTATGACGAGGTGGACGACGTGCTCGCCGCGACCGAGCGCCTGCGCCATCTGCCGGGCGTCGATCCCGAGCGCCTCTTCATCGCCGGCCACAGCGTCGGCGGCACGCTGACCATGCTGACGGCGATGAGTACGCATCATTTTCGGGCGGCCGTGCCGATTTCAGGTAATGCAGATGCCTTCCGTTTCTTCAACCGCTATCCTGAAGACATCCGCTTCGACGATTCCAACACGCATGAATTCGAGGTGCGCACGGCGCTTTGCTACGCGCACAGCTTCAAATGCCCGGTGCGCGTACTGCACGGCACGGAAGAGTCTCACTTCAACGACCGCGCCGATCTGCTCGTCTCGCGCGCCCGTGCGGCAGGCACGCATATTGAAGCAGATACGGTCGCCGGCAACCATACCTCGGCGCTGCCGGCCGAGATCGAACAGAGCATCCAGTTCTTCCACGGTGTGGCGGCCTGATGGCTGCCGGATGCGGGTCCGGCAAGGACCTGCATCATCAGTCTTTTTCAGCCGATTTCAGCTTCGGCCACCAGCCTCGCGCCAGCCGCGAATGCCATCTTGCGAGCAGATAATGCTGTCTCTGTTGTCGCTGATGAGGGTGGTTTCATGAATTTTCTGCGCCGGGCTTTCCCGTTTGCCGGGCTCGCGGCTGCCGCAATGACGCTCAGCGGCTGCAACATTCTCGTGCCCGATGTCGCAGCCGATTCGCCTGCGCGCTTCGTGCAGGAAATCTCGCCGGTCTTCTACGAGCCACCCGGCGTCGATCCGCGCCGCGTCAAGCCGATCCCAGATCAGCCGGTGCCGCAGACGCGCGAACTCTACAAGACGCAGTTCCACCAGACTTACGGTCTGCCGGTCAGCAACCCGCTGAACCTCGACATGGGCATGTATGGCCAGTTGAAGGACGGCGATTTCACGTTACCGGCTATCCCCGCCACTCGCATCCATCCGGAATATCTGCGCCAGGAGGTCGATTACCAGACCAACGAGCGCCCGGGCACGATCGTCGTCGATACCAAGGACCGCTTCCTCTATTTCGTCGAGGGCAATGGCAGGGCGATGCGCTACGGTGTTGGCCTCGGCCGCGAGGGTTTCGCCTGGAAGGGCCGCGGCGTCATCCAGTGGAAGCAGAAGTGGCCGCGCTGGACGCCGCCGGTCGAAATGGTCTCCCGCCAGCCGGAAGTTCGTCCCTTCTCTGCGGAAAATGGCGGCATGAATCCGGGCCTCGCAAATCCCCTCGGCGCCCGCGCCATGTATATTTTCAAGGACGGCCAGGACACGCTCTATCGTATTCACGGCACGCCTGATTGGCAGTCGATCGGCAAGGCGGTTTCCTCCGGCTGCGTGCGTATGCTCAATCAGGATGTGGTCGACCTCTACGACCGCGTGCCGGCCAAGTCCGAGATCGTGGTGATGTAGGGCTGCAACAGGGCAGGCGAGATCGTCTGCCTGGAGTTGGACACGTCTGCGTGATGCTATGGTTTATTTAGTATAAGCCGATAGATTTTTTCCTTGTCGATTTCGGCATTGGACGAATCAGGGGTGAGCTGCATTTATGGCAAGCCCCGTATCACGAAGGAAATCAGTCCCGCGTCATGAGCCTCGATAAACCCCTCTCCCGTCGTAGCTTTCTTTCCTTTTCGGCTTTGACAGCGGCTTCCGCGCTGGCAGGCTGTGCCTCCACTTCGAATACGGTCGAAAATGGCGGCATGTCGATCAGCTACCGTTCGCCCTTCCGCGCGTTCCAGACGACGAGCGTGCCCGGCGAAGCAGAACTTGCCGTCATGTACGGCCCAATCGAAGACGGCGGTTTCCTCATCCCCGCCGTTCCCTATCAGCAGATCGATCCGCGCTACTATCGCCAGCAGGTCGTGGATCCGACGGGTCAGCCGCCCGGCACCATCGTCGTCGATACGCCCTCGCGCTTCCTCTATCTCGTCCAGCCCGGCGGCATGGCGATGCGCTACGGCGTCGGCATCGGCCGCGAAGGCTTCGCCTGGTCGGGTAACGGCGTGATCCAGTGGAAGCAGAAATGGCCGCGCTGGAAGCCGCCGAATGAGATGGTTGCCCGCCAGCCGGAGCTTGCGAAATATTCGATCGACCGCGGCGGTATGGAGCCAGGCCTCCTGAACCCGCTCGGTGCGCGCGCCCTCTACATCTTCTCGAACAACGAAGATACGCTCTACCGCCTGCACGGCAATCCGGAATGGCGCTCCATCGGCAAGGCGGTCTCGTCGGGCTGCGTGCGCCTGCTCAATCAGGATATCATTGACCTCTACGATCGCGTTCCCAACAAAACCCCGATCGTTGTTTGGCAGTGAGGAGAGGTGCCGCGCAGCGGCAACAATCGATCCAGTGAATCGATTGTAACGACGAACGCCCGAAGCGTAAGCGCAGGGCTGGAGTGGTGCCTAGCCCAAAACAAAAACCGCCCGATCGGGCGGTTTTCCTTTTTCATTTGGGGAATTCTCAAGCCGCCTCAGCGCAAATCCCAGCTCTGCATCCCGAAGCAAGCAGCGCCTTATCCGCCACCTCGACAAACAATCGCCGAAACCACGACGCCCGCTCGTCCGCCCTGTCCACCCGCCGATACAGCATCGACACCGGATCGGCCGGCAGCTCGATCGGCGGCATCGACACCTCGAGATTGTGAAGCTGCGCCATGCAACGGCCCAGCGATTCCGGCACGACGGCGATCGACGGCATGGCTCTCAGCGCCGGCGGCACGGCCGAATAGCGGGGAACGGTCGCCACCACGTTGCGGCTCAGACCCACTTTGTCGAGCGCGGCATCGACCGCCGTTGTCGCGCTGCCGACAAAGGAGATGGCGATATGCGGCGCGGCGATGAAATCCTCGACGCTGATCGGCGGCTTCAGCTTCAACTGCTGCGGATCGTAGATGGCGATCGAGCACTGCTCGAACAACGGCATGCGGATATGCCAGGAGGCCGGTTCGCCATGAACGGAGATGCTGAATTCATACGCGCCGTCATCGAGCATCTGCGCCGCATCGCGCTTGTCGGCAGCGACACCCACGAGCCGTGCGCCCGGCGCAAGCTGGCGCAGCCGCGCGACCAGAGGGCCGAAGAAGGCCGTTTCCAGATTGTCGCACATGCCGACGCGGAATTCGCCCTGCCAGGTTGATGGATCGAAGCCAGTGGGCGGGCGGATCGCCCGTTCGATGCCGGAGAGCGCATCCTCGATTGCCGGTGCGATGGCCAGCGCCCGCGCCGTTGGCTGCAGGCCGCGGCCGACGCGCACGAACAACTCATCATCAAGTGCCTCGCGCAGCCGCTTGAGAGCGGCCGAAAGTCCGGGCTGGCCGAGCAGCAGCCTTTCGGCAGCACGGCTGACATTGCGCTCCTGCATCAACACCGAGAAGGCGAGCAGAAGGTTGAGATCGATTTTGCGAAGGATAGCGTCATTCATCATTATCAGTAATACCTGACATGGGTACTATCAATTTGCAATAGGGTCGGAAGCTGTACATTTTCTCGTTCCCTGCCGCCCGCCAGCCTCCCGGCGAAGGCGTCAGCAAAGAAGGAACTGAGATCGATGACAAATTCCCCATCTCCACGCGGAGCCGGCCTGGCGTTGCTGCTGCTCTGCGCTGCGAATTTCCTTGACGCCATGGATGTGTCCACCATCGGGGTCGCCCTGCCTGCCATCCAGACCGAACTTGGTATGCCGGCAACCTCGCTTCAATGGGCCGTCAGCGCCTATGTGCTGGGTTACGGCGGATTCCTGCTGCTCGGCGGCCGTGTCGCCGACCTCTTCGGCCACCGCCGCGTCTTCCTCTGGTCGCTCGGCATCTTCGCGGCCGCCAGCATTGCCGGCGGCTTCGTGGATAGCGGGCCGACGCTGATCGCTGCCCGCCTGGTGAAGGGCATCGCCGCAGCCTTCACCGCCCCGGCGGCCCTTGCCCTGCTGCTCTCCGTCTTCGGCGAGGGCGAGAAGCGGGCAAAGGCGCTCGGCGTCTTCGCCTCCACGGGCGCCACCGGCTTTGTGCTCGGCATGGTGCTCGGCGGTGCCGCCACCCTGGTGAGCTGGCGGGCAACGCTCGTCATGGGCGCTCCGGTCGCAATCCTCACGCTGGCGATCGCTCCCTTTGTCCTGCCTCCGGATGCGCGGCGCGGCGAGGGACGCAAGCATTTCGACTGGGCGGGCGCCTTGACGATCACCCCCGGCCTGCTGCTCTTCGTCTTCGGCATCACCAATGCTGCCGCAGCCGGCTGGAATGACTTCTTCACCTGGGGTTCGCTCGTTGCCTCCGTGGTGCTGATCGCGCTCTTCTTGATCGTCGAATCGCGCCATGCCGACCCCATGGTGCCGCTGCATATCTTCCGCAGGGCAAAACTCAGCCATGCCAATGCCATCGCCGCTTTGTTCCAAGGCGCCTATGTCGGCTTCCAGTTCATCGCGACGCTCTATTATCAGGATGTCATCGGCTGGTCGGCCTTTGCCACCGGCTTCTGCTTCGCCTTCGGCGGCGTCTGCGTCATGTTCCTGGCACCGCGTTTTGCCACTGTCGCGCAGAATCGCGGCACGACGGGCCTGATGGCCGTCGGTGTCGGCCTGCAGGCGACGAGTTACATCCTCTGGGTCGCTCTGGTCGGCCACATCGATCCGATCATCCTGGTTGCCCTCAACCAGATCCCGCTCGGTGTCGGTTATGCCATTACCTATCCGGCGATCCAGGTTGCAGCACTGTCTGATGTCGAAGAGGACAAGTCCGGCCTTGCCTCCGGCCTGCTCTTTGCCTCCTTCCAGATCGGCGGCGGCATTGTGCTGGCGGCCGCTTCCGCGATCTTCGCCGCAGCTCCGCACTTCGGCTGGGATCCCTATGTCGGCGGTATCGTCTTCGTGGCGCTGCTGGCGATCCTGATCACCCTGCTTGCCGCTGTCGGCCCGAAGACCTCTACGCTTCGCCCGCAGGCCTATCAGGCAGCAGAATAATGCAAATTGCCCGCGCCGGCGTGGCGCGGGCATCCTCTTTCAGCCGATGATCAAGTCACGGCCTATATGCTTGCGTTGAGATTTCCCCTGAGCCGGGTCAGCATGTCGCGCATGACGGCCATTTCCTCCAGCGTGCAGCCGATCGCCTCGCCTATCGAAGACATGATCGTATTGACCTCGCCCCTCATCGCCTGACCTTTCGGCGTCAGCGACACGATGACCTGCCGCTCATCGCGGGAATCGCGGGTGCGCTTGATGAGGCCGTTCTGCTCCAGCCGTTTGAGGAGAGGGGAGAGCGTGCCGGAATCGAGATCGAGCTGCTCGCCGATCGTCTTGACAGGCAGTTCGGCCTTTTCCCATAGCACTAGCATGACGAGATATTGCGGATAGGTGAGCCCCACCTTGTCGAGTATGGGCTTATAGGCGCGGGTAAAGGCATGCGCTGTCGCATAGACCGCGAAACAGAGCTGCTTCTCCAGCCGCTTTTCCTCTTCCGGTATTTCCATCACTTTCGCAGGTCTCGCTTTCATCGCCGCCATCCCTAGAGGACTTCATTGTCCTCCTTTCAAATTCCGAATGCAATTTGCAAAATTCACTTGCGTACAATTTAATTGGGCATTATTAAAAACTCAACCCGAACGAACGGGGCCAACCAAAGGAGATTGTCATGCCTATTCTCTATACGACCAAAGCTTCCGCCACCGGTGGCCGCGCAGGCCGCGCCGTTTCCGAAAACGGTGTTCTCGACGTCACGCTGACCGTGCCGAAGGAACTCGGCGGCGACGGCGCAACGGGCACCAATCCCGAACAGCTCTTTGCGGCCGGTTATTCGGCCTGCTTCCTCGGTGCTTTGAAATTTGTGGCCGGCAAGGAAAAGGTCAAGATTCCCGAGGAAACCACCGTCTCTGCAACCGTCGGCATCGGCCCGCGTGAGGATGGCGGCGGCTTCGGGATCGAAGTGGCCCTGACCGTCAACATCCCGGGCGTCGACCGCGAAACTGCCGAAAAGCTCGCTGCGGCCGCTCACATCGTTTGCCCCTACAGCCACGCCATGCGCACCTCGACCGAAGTTCCGGTCACGGTTGCCTGATTATTCTGCAGCATCAGTCGAGAAGGGCCGGGGTATTGCTCCGGCCTTTTATTTTGCGCTCAGTGCGCGGCCTGCTGTGTCGGACTAGGCAGCTGGTCCGCATCGGTCAGCGTGCCGAGGAACGCGACGATGTCGTCGATTTCCGATTCCGTCAGCGCCGGCGGGTCGCCGGGCTTGCGGCCGAAAGGCGGATCCTGATTGAGGTTGTCCCAATAGGCTTGCGGAACATCGTCATATTTGCGGATCGTGCCGTCGGCATTTTTCGGATACCAGCGACCGGGATCGCTGTCGCGCGTAGCGTAGAAGGAGACGACGTCACGCAGCGAATGGAAGTAGCCATTGTGGAAGAAGCTCTTCTTCACCGCCGCGTTGCGCAGCGTCGGCGTGCGGAACAGGCCGCAATAGTCCGGCCGGTCCCTGAAGTCGGTACGCTGAGGGCCGCAGAGGCCGAGATCGTGATAATCAGGGTCGCTGTTGGCGGGGATCGCCATGTTGCGCGGCACCGCCAGCCCCAGGAAGCCGAAGTCGGAAAACTGCGGCGGCTCGCCGTCATTGGCGGGCTCGCTCAAATGACAGCTCGAACAGTTTCCCTTGGCCGGATCCTCGAAGAGTTCACGCCCATGCAGCTCCTGCGCAGTCAGTGTTCCCTTGCCGGCAAGGAAGGCGTCATAGCGGCTGGAATAGGGGTAGAAATCCGCACCGCTCTGCTCGAAGGTGCTGAGAGCCTCGACCGCACCCTGGAAGGCATCCCTGGTATTGCCGAATATATCCTGGCCGAAAATCTCCCGGAAATCCTCCGCATAGACCGCCTTGCGGAGCGAGGCGACAACTTGGGCCTCATCCTTGTTGCCCATTTCGAAAGGCGAAAGCAGGGGGATCTTCGCCTGGTCGTAACCGTGGTCCACGCGCCCGTCCCAGGTCAGGCCACCTGTTGGCCCGTTGTCGACGCTCTCGTCGCCTTCGTCTTCGGAATCGTAGAAATGCTCTGTGAACGAGGGTATCGCCTGCAGGTAGCGCAAGGTTGGCACGGCGCGCTGTCCCGGCTGGTCCATATGCGGCCCGCCCATTTCGACCGGTGTCGCGCTAGTAGGTGCAAAAGCATGATGCGGATCGTGGCAGGAGGCGCAGGCCTGCACGCCGGAGGCGGAAAGCGAAGTGTCGGAGAACATTTTCCGGCCGAGTTCCGTCAGCGCTTCGGCGCGGGCATAGGCTTGCGTCCGTGACATCGGGCCGGGATGCACACCGCCGACAACGGCCGCGCTGCTTTGCCGCAGGGGCAAGATGGCAAAACCGAGCGCTGTCGCCGCCAAACCGAGCGCCATACCAGACCGGAGGAGCCAGATAATCTTCGTCGCCATGTCAGGGATTCCAATGGGTTAACATTGTGGGCCCTCATGATCGAACCTGACTGCAACAGATTGATGACGCGCGCGTACCGGCCGCAGGCCCAACCCGCCCGATGTCACAAAGTTGATAGATGGCGGGAATAGCGTCTCGCCTGCGCTTGGCCATTCCACGTCCGCCGGGCGCCCCTCTAGCCACGCCCCCTTAGCCATGAGGTATCCCGCCATGACCAGACTGAATCTCCTCCGCAATCTTTCGCTGGCCGGCTCGGCCATGCTGCCGCTGGTATCAGCCGCGGCCGCCTATGCAGCACCCGCCGGTATGGACAAGATCCAGAATATCGTCGTCATCTACGCTGAAAACCGCAGTTTCGATAACCTCTATGGCAGCTTTCCGGGCGCCAACGGCCTTGCCAATGCAAGCGAAAGCCAGGCACGGCAGCTTGATCGCAACGGCGCGCCTCTCGCCGAACTGCCGCCTTCCTGGGGCGGCCTGACCGCCAAGGGTGTCACGCCCGCCGTCACCGAGGCCCAGTCCGCTCACCTCGCCAACGCCGTCTTCTCGATCGACGATCCCAAGGGCTTCGCGCAGACGACAAACGTCATCACCCGCGACCTCTGGCATCGTTTTTATCAGGAGCAGATGCAGATCGACGGCGGCAAGAACGATAAGTTCGTCGCCTGGGCCGATTCCGGCGGCCTCGTCATGGGCCATTATGACGGCTCGATCCTGCCCATGTGGCAGGTCGCCAAGAAATACGTCCTCGCCGACAACTTCTTCCAGGGCGGTTTCGGCGGCTCTTTCTTCAACCACTTCCAGCTGATCTGCGCCTGCGCGCCCTATTATGCGGATGCCGACAAGAGCCCGGCCAAGCCGACGATCGCCAAGGTCGATGCCGACGGCATTTCGCTTACCGTTGCCGACAACGGACCGAAATCCGCCCTCGATGGCGCTCCGAAGTTCGTCTCCGACGGCAACCTCACGCCGGATTTCCATGCGGTCAACACCATGCAGCCGCCTTATCAGCCGAGCGCTAACGCCCCGGCCAAGGACGGCGATGCAACCTATGCCGATCCCTCGCAACCGAACACCCTGCCGCCGCAGCACGAGATTACCATCGGCGACCTGCTGTCGCTGAAGGGCGTCACCTGGGCATGGTATAGCGGCGCCTGGCAGGCAGCACTCGATGGCAAGAATGCCACGCCGGTGCCGAACTTCCAGTTCCACCACCAGCCCTTCAACTACTTCGCCAACTATGCGCCGGGCACGCCCGCCCGCGCCGAGCACCTGAAGGACGGCGGCCTCGGCGGCGAAGCCTTTATCAAGGATATCGACGACGGCAAGCTGCCGGCCGTTTCCTTCTACAAGCCGCAGGGCAACCTCAACGAACATGGCGGTTACGCCGATGTTTCGAGCGGCGACCAGCACCTCGCTGACCTGGTTTCGCATCTCGAAAAGAGCCCGCAATGGGAGCACATGCTGGTCATCGTCACCTATGACGAAAACGGCGGCTTCTGGGATCACGTCGCACCGCCGAAGGCGGACCGCTGGGGCCCGGGCAACCGCATCCCGGCCTTCATCATCTCGCCCTATGCTAAAGGCGGCATGGTCGACCATACCCAGTATGATACGACTTCGATCCTGCGCCTGATCACCGCCCGCTACGACCTGCCGGTGCTGCCGGGCCTGCTCGCCCGCGAYAAGGCGYTGGCGCTGAACAGCGAGCCGCCGATGGGCAACCTGACGGCAGCGCTTGATCTGACGCGCTGATCGTCGCGACAACGCTACGTCTTCTCCCCACAGGTTGGGGAGAAGACTTCGACTTTCCGGATGTTTATCCGTTGAGCGCCCGCATGCCGATTTCGCCGTAGCGATCTCCGACGGCGCGGGGCAGGGCCTTGGCGATTTCCTCGAGATCCTGCGGTGTAAGATCAACGCCAGCCGCTCCAAGATTCTCGTCCAGTCGCGCGCGGCGGCGGGTGCCGGGAATGGGCACGATATTTTCGCCCTGAACCATCACCCAGGCGAGAGCCAGTTGCGCCGGTGTTGCGCCCTTGCGGCGCGCAATCTCTTCGAACACGGCGACGAGCTCGAGATTGCGCTTAAAATTGTCACCCATGAACCACGGTGAGGTCCGCCTGTAGTCATCAGGTGCGAGTTCATCGACGGACTTGATCGCGCCGGACAGGAAGCCGCGTCCGAGCGGCGAATAGGCCACAAGCCCAATCCCGAGTTCACGAAGCGTCTGCAACACGCCGTCTTCCGGATCGCGTGACCAGGGCGAATATTCGCTTTGAACGGCGGTAATGGGATGTATGGCATGCGCCCGGCGGATTGTGTCAGCGCGGGCTTCCGACAGACCGATATGTCTGACCTTGCCGGCTTCGACGAGTTCCTTCATCGCGCCCACGGTCTCTTCAATCGGCGTATCGGGATCGACACGGTGGAGATAGTAGAGATCGATATGGTCGACGCCGAGCCGCCGTAGAGACCCTTCGCAGGATGCCTTTGCATATTCGGGCCGTCCGTTGGCCGTCTGGGCGCTGACGCCTGGTATCGCTCCAGCTGCCCGCACTATGCCGAACTTGGTTGCCAGCACCACTTGGTCACGCCGGTCCTTGATCGCCTCCCCCACGAGTTCTTCGTTGGTGTGCGGGCCATAGCTATCGGCCGTATCGAGCAGGGTTACGCCACGATCAAGCGCATGGTGGATCGTGGCGATCGCCTCGCCCCTGTCGGCGGCGGTCGCGCCATAGGCCCAGTTCATACCCATGCAGCCGAGGCCGATCGATCCGACCTCAAGTCCTTGCCCGAGCCGGCGTGTCCGCATTGTTGAGTCTGTCATCTCTCATCCTTTCTTCCGCCTCTTCATAGGAGGCGATTTTGCCGTCGAGGACGCGAAGGCAGGTTTCGAGATCGGCCACATGGGCCCGGACACGCTCACGATGCTCCCTAAGCATCTCTCGACGCTCACTGAAAGTGGCTTTCCCGTTATCGGCAAGCTTCGCATAAAGCAGCATGTCGCGGATCGGCATGCCGGTCGTCTTCAGACGGCCGACAAACTCGATCCAGGAAAGGATGGAAGCGTCGTAGTCGCGTTGTCCGGATCGGTCGCGATCGGCATAGGGGAGCAGGCCGATACGCTCGTAATAACGCAGCGTATGAGCAGACAAACCCGACCGTTTCGCGAGGTCACTGATCTTCATGAAACACCTGTTTTCGTCACGACGCCAAGGAAGCTACGGCTTCGAGTGCACTCTAAGTCAATAGGCTTTTTGTGGCTAATTTCGCGACCAACCATGCGGACTCTGCAGGGTCACGTCAGGTACTGCAGGTCGCGTCTCAGGTGATCGCCGTTGCCCTCAGGCAATTTCGTCTCGAGTGCCGCATGCGTGCTTTCCCAGATCGGCAGCGCCCGTTGCAGGACTGCCCGCCCGTCATCCGTCAGGCGCAGAAGACGGCCACGCCGGTCCCTCGGGTTCGGTACTATATCGACCAAACCCTTGCGCTGCAGCGGCTTCAGTGCCGCCGTCAGCGTTGTCTGATCCATGGCGAGCAGGCTTGCGACCGGTCCCATCGGTGGCGGTTCCGGCCGGTTCAGGGACATCAGCAGGGAGAACTGGCCGTTGGTGAGGCCGACGGGCCGCAGTGCATCGTCGAACAGCCTTGCGAGCGCACGGGCGGCGCGCTGCACATGCAGGCACAGGCACGTATCCCGCACCATAAGCGTCGTCGAAAAAGGAATCGCGATCGAGTTTGACATGATCTATTTCTATTGATATCAATGTATTTAGTCAAGAAGAGGAGACTATCTGCCGGAAAATGCCGGCCGCGCCGGAGGAGGGCGTAGATCATGTTGAACAAAGTTACCCAAAATCCCGTCGTTTCCCGCGAGGAATGGCTTGAAGCCCGCCGAGCCTTGCTCTTGAGAGAGAAAGAGGCGACCCATCTGAGAGACAAGGTGAATGCCGAGCGCACGGCTTTGCCCTGGGTGAAAGTCGACAAGGACTATACGTTCGACACGCCTCAGGGGCCGAAATCGCTCGCCGACCTATTCGATGGCCGCAGCCAGCTCATGGTCTATCACTTCATGTTCGGCCCTGAATGGGAGGCCGGTTGCCCAGGCTGTTCGTTCCTCGCCGATCATCTCGACGGCACGCTGCCGCATTTGAACCACCACGACGTTACTCTTGTTGCCGTCGCCCGCGCACCGCTTGCCAAGATCGAGGCCTACAAGCAGCGCATGGGCTGGAAATTCCCGTGGGTCTCGTCCTTCGGCAGTGATTTCAACTTCGATTATCACGTATCTTTCACGCCTGAGGACCTTGCCAAAGACAAGGTCTTTTATAATTTCTCTCCGACAGCGCCCTCTGACGCCAATGACGAGCTGCCCGGACTTTCGGCCTTTTACCGGAATGAGAAGGGCGAAGTGTTCCATACCTATTCGAGCTATGCTCGCGGCGCGGAAGAAATCCTCGGTACGCTCATGATCCTCGATCACGCACCCAAGGGCCGCAACGAAGATTCGACCATGGATTTCGTGAAGCGCCACGACGAATATGAGGAAAGCCCGCAGGCCTCATCCTGCTGCCACTAACGCAATTCCAGCAAAAGAGCTGCGCGGTTTTGCGTGCGAAATTGCGTGAAGCATCTAGCCAGCCATCCATCATCCGGAGGAGAAGGACGATGAAGACTGCAGAAGTGCTGAAGGAGCATGCTTTCCTGGAGAGAATAGTCGGTCACTGGACCGTCGCCGCTTCAGACATGACCGGCGACAAGCCTTGGGATGAGACAGTGCGCTCCCTGCAGGGCATCTGGTTCGTTGCCGAAGGAGCCGGTGAAATGACCGACGGCAAGCAGGCAACGACGATCCTGACCCTCGGCTACGACCCGAGCAAAGGCAAATATGTCGGCAGCTGGATCGGCTCGATGATGGACTACATGTGGACCTATGAGGGAGAGATCGAACCCTCGGGCAATGTGCTGTCGCTCTACACCAGGGGCCCGGCATTCGAAGGCGATGGCCTTGCCGACTATCGCGAGCAGATCGCCTTTCTCGACGACAACGTCAGAACCTTCACATCGAGCGTCAAGGAAGCTGACGGCACCTGGAAGCAGTTCATGGAAGTCAAATATACCCGCAAGGGCTGAAATCGCCGGGGCACATCAAGAGCAATTCCAGCAAAAGTGCGAGAGCGGTTTTGCGTTCGGAATTGCGTAGAAACAAAGAGATAGAACTCAAGCGTGGACCGAGGAGAACACGATGTCCAATACGCATGGCAAGTTCATATGGTGCGAACTGATGACGCCGGACCCTGATGCGGCGGCGAGATTCTATGGCTCGGTCGTCGGCTGGACGTCGAGCAAAATGCCGGCGGCAGACCAGCCGGAATACACCATCTTCGAGGCAAACGGCGTCAGGGTCGCCGGCATGATGCCCTTTCCCGCAGAGCTGGAAGGGCAGGGCATTCCACCGAACTGGACCGGTTATGTCGCCGTCGACAATGTCGACCAGTCTGCACGCGACTTCACGGCAAACGGCGGCACCGTCCGCCGTCCGCCGGCGGATATTCCAGGCATAGGCCGCTTTGCCGTAGTGGCAGATCCTGACGGAGCGGTGCTCTGCATCATGACGCCGCTGCCGATGGAAAATCCGCCACCGGAGCTGCCCTTCGACACGCCCGGCCATGTCGGCTGGCGCGAGCTCTACGCCAAAGATGGCGCAAAGGCCTTCGACTTCTATGCCAAGCTCTTCGGCTGGACGAAGGATCACGACTTCGACATGGGTCCGATGGGCATCTACCACCTCTTTGCCGAGCATGGAAAACAGACCGGCGGCATGATGACCCGCCCGCCTGAGGTCGGCATGTCCTTCTGGTCCTACTATTTCACAGTGCCGGCGCTCGATGCCGCCATTGACCGCATCAACGCCGGCGGCGGCAAGGTGGTCCACGGCCCTATGGAAGTGCCAGGCGCCTGGATCTGTCAGGCGATAGACCCGCAGGGAGCGTTCTTCTGCCTCTCGGCGGGTGTGCGGTAGCACCGATGACAAGGGGCGCAAACACCGTCGTTTGCGACCCTTTGTTTTTCTATCCCACACTCGCAAAGAACCCTTCCGGGCTCTCCACCTCCACCAGCTTCTTGCGCTCGATCAGCCAGAAGCGATTTCCTACCGCCCGCACGAAGCTGCGGTCGTGGGAGACGAGCAGGCAACTCGCCTCATGTGCCATCAACTCGCTTTCCAGCGCCTCCTGCCCCTCGATGTCGAGATGGTTGGTGGGTTCGTCGAGCAGGTAGAAGTTCGGCTGCGTCAGCCGCAGTACCAGCATGCCGAGCCGCGCCTTCTGGCCGCCGGAGAGGAGCTTCACCGGCTTGCCCTGCATCTCGATCGTCATGCCGGCGCCGGCAAGCAGCGAGCGTGCCCGCTGGTCGCCGACATCGAAGCGGCGGATGATCGTCTGTAGCGGTGTGTCGGCATCGCTGAGATCGGCAAGCAGCTGATCGCCATAGCCGAGCACCAGCGAGGGCGTGGCCTTGATGCCGGCCTTTGCCGTTTCCGGCTCGGCGATCGCCGCACGCAGCATGGAGACGAGCCGTGACTTGCCGGCGCCGTTGAGGCCGAGCAGCACGATGCGGTCGCCCTGGCAAATGAACTGCTTTCCCGTGCGGAAGAGCAGCGTGCCGTCAGGCGTCGTGACCTCGGCATCCTCAAGCGTCACCAGAACCTTGGCATGCGTGCCGCGGTTGGCGAGACGGATCGCGCCTGCCGAACGCTCCAGATGGGCAGGCTTTGCGGTTTCCTCCAGCTTTTCGGCGCGTTGCTTCAACTGCTTTGTCTTGACGACCAGCAGGTCGCTGCCGGAATTGATGCCGATATTGTTGAGTTTTGCCGCCTGCTTGCGCAACTGTTCGACCGTCTTCATATCCTTCTCGTAGCGCCGCGCATCGGAGGCATCCGCCTCGTCGAGTGCCGCTCTCGCCCGGCTATAGGGCAGGGAGAAGACCGGCGATTGCTCCGGCCGCAGGAAGAGCGTTCGGTTGGTCGTCGCATCGAGGAAGGCGCGGTCGTGGCTGGAGATGATCACAGGCGTATCGCGCGGCAGTGCGTTCAGCCAATTTTCCACCTGCGCGATCTTTTCGAGGTCGAGATGGTTGGTCGGTTCGTCGAGCAGCAGCACGTCGGGTTCGTTCACTGAGGTGCGGGCGATCAGTGCCAGCCGCTGCCAGCCGCCGCTGAGCTGTCGGAGCGGCCGCTCGCGCAACTCTTCGGGCACTTCGAGCGATTCCAGCACGACATCAGCACGCCAGCTTTCGCCGTCAGCCTGGTCAGGAGGAAGAGCGAGAAGCACGGCTTCACGGAGGGTCACGTCGAGAAGTGCTGGCGGCACATTCTGCTCCATATGGCCGATGGTGAGCCCGCGCGCCCTGGTGATCTCGCCTTCGGTTGGTTCCAGCTTGCCCGTCATGAGGTTGAGCAGGGTGGATTTGCCGCGCCCGTTCGCCGCCACGAGGCCGATCCGGTCGCCGGCATTGACGACGATATTGAGCTTCGAAAACAGCGGCGCGGACAGCACGATGCCGAGATTGCGGATATTGATGAGGGTCATGATCGTATCCTGGTCTTGCCAAGCGATCGCGCATATCCGGGGCTTCCAGCCATCAACGGAAAAGCGCGTTATGCTTGGCGGATTATGAAATGCTTGCAGCTTGAACGGCGGGCATTCAGGTGCAGCAGTGCCACTAGGGGCGGACCAGGAAGAGATTTGCGAGAAACGGTCTCTGGTCAGCCCTGCAAACGCATCTGCAGGGCGTTGACTGGGCCACGCTGGCGATGATGCCGGAAATACATATTCACGCGCAGCCCTCCTTTTTTCTCAGTTACAGGAAGGAAATACCATTGCTCGCGGCTGGAGACAAGGGATCACGATGGCAGTAAACACGCTCAGATGGTATGAAAGGCCTTCATCATCCGGGATCAGGGGACGCGGGATGATTTCCATTTCAAGGGCAGGCAGCACAGAGGATTTCGTCGTCGCCGCCGGTTTCTGCGAGGCGCTCGGCGCCCTGGATGTGGAACTCGGGCGTGACCATGGTATCCCCGCCGAGATTGTCATGACGCTTTTCCACAGCGAAAATCATGAAAGCCTCGCCCGGAAATATAGCTCCGACGAAGCGATGATGTTCCTCGCCAGATGGGAGGGAGCGCCAGCAGGCTGCATCGCGCTCGCACCATTCGAGGCTAACGCGATGGAGATCCATAAACTCTACGTGGATCCCGCCTTTCGCGGTCGGGGCATCGCCAATGTGCTGATGCGGCGGGTGTTCGAGGAAGCAAAAAAGAGCGGCCGCCCCACCATGCTCGTCAATACCGCCGCCTATCTGAAAAGCGCGCTTTCCCTCTACGAAGCCTTCGGCTTTACCCATTGCCTGCCTTTTCACAGCGTGCCAGCTGAAATCAGCCACACCGAAGTCTTCATGTCGCGGCCGCTTTGATCCCGACACAATCGCTTCTTAGCGATGTCGGATGTCACAGGGAGACACGGCATGCTCATCGCTCATCTGCCGGCAGGCTATATTCTCGGAACTGCCGCGCGACGCAGGGCTTCGTCTACTGCGGTCATGGCGGCAGCGCTGATCGGCAGCGTCATGCCGGATTTTGACATGATCTATTTCTACGCCTCCGGCGGCCGGGTTCATCACCATGCCTATGTCACGCATTGGCCGCTCTTCTGGCTGGTCTCGGCGATCCTGATGCTGCCGCTCTTGAAATGGCTTCGTCCGGCCTGGCTCGCTGCAGGTTGCGTCTTCTTCGCCGCCGCCATGCTGCATATGGTCATGGACACGACCGCGGCACCGCTCTTTTGGTTGGCGCCTTTTTCCTTTCATGAATTCGAGCTGGTTCGAGTTCCCGCAACCCATGCCAGCTGGATCATGAGCTTCCTGCTTCACTGGACATTCCTGCTGGAAATCTCGATCTGCCTTTCAGCCCTGGCACTCTTCCTGATGCGCCGCCGACGCGCCGAACCTGGTCGATCTGCGGCCTGACTACAGGGAGAATGGTGCGCAGGTCAGCGGTTATCGCAAAGGCTGGAACTCCTTGATCGTGGCCGGACACATTTCGCCTGCCTGTTTGCCACTATAGTTGCACAGCATCGTGTGATCGTTATAAGCGGCCGTCTATGGACTGAGGAAATTCCTGATCGAGGGCGAAGTGATGGCAGGCGGTGACGACGAATATGTTTATGACGAGGCGACAGGCGAATGGCGCTCTCCCTCCGAGATGGCTGCGGCCGCACAGGCTGCGTCCGAGGTTCGCGACGCCTCTGGAAACGTGTTGAAGGACGGCGATTCCGTCACGCTTATCAAGGACCTGAAGGTAAAGGGCGCCAACCAGACCCTGAAGCAGGGCACGGTCATCCGCTCGATCCGTCTGACGGACAATCCCGAAGAAATCGACTGCCGTCACGATACGATCAAGGGTCTCGTCCTGCGCACGGAATTTGTCCGTAAGCGGTGACTAAAGCATGTCGCGCAAGAGTGTGAAGCGGTTTTGCGATAACGACATGCGTAAAAACAAAGGTCTAAAGCGTGGCGCGAATCTGAAAGATCGCGCCACGCTTTAGACTTACCGCTTCAAGCTTCCCAATATGCCGCGTACCAGCGCCCGGCCGACCTGCGTCGCCACCGTGCGCGCCACGCTCTTCATCGCCGCTTCCACCACCGTTTCACGCTGATAACCGGAGCGGCCGCGAGGCTGTGCCTTGTCGTCGTCACTGCCGCCAAAGCCGGGCAGCGTCCAGCCTGACGTGGTGCTGCCCTCCTGTGGCGCCGGGGCCTCTTCCTGCGCCCGCTTGGCGGCGTCGGAATCGGCGGCCTTCTTGGCGCGTGCCGCCAGCATCTCGAAGGCGGATTCGCGATCGACGTCTTCGTCATAGACGCCGAGTACGGGGCTGTGGTCCATGATCTGCTGGCGCTCGACGTCGCTCACCGGTCCGACGCGGCCGGATGGCGGGCGGATCAGCGTGCGCTCGACGATCGAGGGCGCGCCCTTGGCTTCCAGCGTCGAAACCAGCGCCTCGCCGGTGCCGAGATTGGTGATGACGGTGGCGCAATCGAAGGCCGGGTTGGGGCGGAAGGTATCGGCGGCCGTCTTCACCGCCTTCTGTTCGCGCGGCGAATAGGCGCGCAGCGCATGCTGCAGGCGGTTGCCGAGCTGGGCGAGCACCGTTTCCGGCACGTCGAGCGGGTTCTGCGTCACGAAATAGACGCCCACACCCTTGGAGCGGATGAGGCGCACCACCTGCTCCACGCGCTCGGTCAGCACCTTCGGCGCATCGTTGAAGAGCAGATGAGCCTCATCGAAGAAGAAGACAAGCTTCGGCTTGTCGGGATCGCCGACCTCAGGCAGTTCCTCGAAGAGCTCGGAGAGTAGCCACAGCAGGAAGGTGGCGTAAAGGCGCGGGTTCATCATCAGCTTGTCGGCGGCAAGCACGGAAATCTGTCCGTAGCCATTGTTCGACGTGCGCATGATGTCTGAAATCTTGAGCGCGGGCTCGCCGAAGAAATGTTCGGCGCCCTGCTGTTCCAGCACCAGCAGCGCACGCTGGATGGACCCGACGGAGGCCTTGGAAATCAGCCCGAACTGGTTGGAAAGCTCTGACGCATTCTCGCCCATATAGTTGAGCAGCGCCGTGAGATCCTTGAGGTCGAGCAGCGGCAGGCCGGCCTTGTCGGCAATCTTGAAGGCGATGTTGATGACGCCTTCCTGCGGCTCGGAGGCATCCATCAGCCGTGCCAGCAGCAGCGGCCCCATCTCGGCGACGGTCGTGCGCACCCGATGGCCCTTCTCGCCGAAAAGATCCCAGAAGATAACCGGGAACTGCTCGAATTCGTAGTCGGTAAAGCCGATCTGCTCGGCCCGCTTGGTGAGGAAATCCTTCGGCTCGCCCTTGGCGGCGATGCCCGAAAGGTCTCCCTTGATGTCGGCGGCGAAGACCGGCACGCCGGCTCTCGCAAAGCCCTCGGCCAGCACCTGCAGTGTCACCGTTTTGCCGGTACCGGTGGCACCCGTCACCAGCCCGTGGCGGTTGCCGAATTTGAGGTCGAGATATTCGCCCTTGTTGATGCTGTCATCAGGATTGCGGCTTGCGCCGATGAAAATCTTGCCGTCCTCGAGCATGTAAGAATATCTCCCTCGGGCGATGCCGCCGCTTCATTCCAGAATATGCGATAATCCTCTTTCCGCACATTCATGCAAATATCGTTTGTCTGTTATAAGCAGGCGACAGGAGACGGACAACTGTCTGCGTTAAAAGGGAAAGCAGGAAAGAGGCGCCTCACAAAGCGCCGCTTGAGTTGCCGCCTCGATTCGATTACGTTGACGTTAACGTCAAAACAGGAGGCAGACGATGAATGAGATTGTGACTGAAATCGCCAATCGTGTGGGCATTGCGCCTGATCTGGCCGAGAAGGCACTCGGCATGATGCTCGGCTTCCTGCAGCGTGAAGCAGCCGACGGCCCGGTCGCCGTAATGATTGAAAAAATCCCTGGCGCTACCGAACTTGTCGCCCAGTTCAACGGCGAAGGCTCCAGCAGCGGCGGCGGTCTGCTCGGCGGCCTCATGAGTGCGCTCGGCGGTGGCGGCATTATGGGCCTCGGCCAGCAGCTGATGAGCGAAGGCCTCGGAATGAGCGAGATCACCTCGCTCGCCAAGGAAACCATCGCCATCGCCAAGCAATATGCCGGCGAAGAGGTGGTCGATCAGGTCGTCGCCTCCGTGCCCGGCCTCAGCCAGTTCGTCTAAGACGGTCCATCATTTCCTTAAGCCCCCGGCATTGTCCGGGGGCTTTGTTTTTTAAGATTTTCCCTCTTTTTCGTGTGTTTTCATGACCGACACATCCCCGATCAAAGCCTTGCTGCCCAAGTCAGGCGGCCATCAATTCGTGCTCTACGGCGATTCCTGCTCGGGCGTTGCCGGCGCTCTGCACGAGCGCACCTTCGCATCCGTGAATGCTGTCCTTCGCAGGCTTGAGCCCCAGCCTCAGTTCATTCTCTTTCCCGGCGATGAGATCATCGGCCTGACGGCGGATGAAGTCTCGCTTCGCGCCCAGTGGCGGCACTGGTTCGATGTCGAGATGGCCTGGCTCGACCGAACGAATATTCCAATGTGGCATACGACCGGCAATCATACGACCTATGATGAGATGAGCGAGGCCGTGTTCCGCGACACGCTCGGCCTTCCGGCAAACGGGCCGGCGGGGCAGGAAGGGCTGGCCTATTGGGTTCGCCGCGGCGATCTGCTCATGGTTTTCGTCCATACGCTCTGGAGCGGTCTCGGCGGCGAGGGCCACGTCGAAACGGAGTGGCTTGAGACGACCCTGAAGGCCCATGCCGATGCCCGCTACAAGCTGGTGCTCGGCCATCACCCGGTCTTTCCGATCAATGGTTACGCCGGTGCCTATCAGCGCGAGATCGGCCGTGAATATGCCGATCGCTTCTGGGATATATTCGTAGAAGCCGGCGTTTTTGCTTATTGCTGCAGCCATATCCTGGCTTTCGATGTGCAGGCCCATCGCGGTGTGCTGCAGATATGCACGGCGGGGGCGGGAACCGCGCACAGAATGCCCGAGGGTGTCGAATATCTCCATTGCATCCAGGCAACCCTCGATGACGACGGCCTGCGCTATCAGGTTCTCGATACCGAAGGTGTAGCGCGGGAAAGCCTGCAATGGCCGCCTATCCTTGCGAGCGAGGATAAATGGTGCAGCCTTGCCCATGGCGTCAGCGACGCTCTCTGGGCCGGTCCGATGGGATCCGACCGGATCGTCGAACTCCGCCTGAGCGGCCGGACGGCTACGGACGCCTGCACGTCCCAGCAGACGATCTTCTCGGCTTTCGGAGATGAAGGGCTGGCGCCCCTATGGCTTGGCCTGCGCGGCAGGCAGCAGCAACTGGCGCTCATCCTCGGCCGCGATCCTGGTCGCAGCCCCTATTATTTCTTCGGTCCGGACCTGCCGCCGGGCAAGGAATTCGATCTCCACATCCTTCTCCATGGCGGCGTGGGGCCGGGCGGCGTGCTCTGGCGCACGGAAGGTAGCAAGGCCTGGTCCTCCTTCGAGGCTATCGCCTCGACGGGGCTTCAGCGCCTTGTCTGGCCGTCACGCTGGAGTGTGGGCCATGGCCAGAAAGGCGAGGGCGACCGGCCGTTCATGGGCGGGAGCCTGAGCCTTGATATTGCAGGTTGAGAAACGCCTGATCGGTTTCTTGTTTCGCTATGCACCAAAGTCGGTTATTCGGCCTTCTGAATATTATCTAGGGAAGGGCGGATGAACGGAAGCGATCGATCGTCATCGGTGCTCAGAGAGCATTTCGAAGAGCACAGGACAAAGCTCAGCCGATCGGAACTCGCCGTGGCGGAGCATCTGGTGAAGCTGCCGATCGATGTGCTGATTTTCCGGAGTGCCGAGGAGATCGCCGTCGAGACCGGCACCAGCGATGCGACAGTCATCAGAACCGCTAAGCGCCTCGGCTTTTCCGGCCTGCCGGAGCTGAAGCGAGTATCGGGCCGGGTCATGGCGCGTACCATTTCTACCAGCGAGCGTCTGGAACAGCGTTTCCGCGCCACCGGCGACGATCTGGAAAAGGTCGCGACGCAGATGTTTGCGACCGCCCGCGAAGTGCTGACCTCCACCGAGGAGCAGATGGACGGCGCAATGCTCGCCACCGCCATCTCGCTCGTCGAAGAGGCCGATACAGTCTGGTGCATCGGCATGGGCACGGCGGAGGTCGAGGCGCGCCATTGCTCGATTGCGCTCAGCCGCGCCGGCGTGCGCACGCGCTGTTCCGGCGCCTCGGGTTTTACGCTTGCCAATGAGCTGATCGATCTGCGTCCCGCCGACGTCATCGTCATGTTCCATGCCGTGCGCGAGACCGCTGAATTCAAGCTCGTCGTTCGGCAGCTCCGGGATATTGGTTGCAAGGTCATTCTGGTTTGCGGTGTGCAGCTCCGCGCCAACTATGCCGACAAGGTTTCGGCCATTTTGACCTGCATCGGTTCGCCCTCCAAGCTCGCAAGCTGGAGCATCGGCGCCATCGTTGTGGCCGATCTCCTTGCCTATGGTGTAGCGGTGCGCAACAAGCAGCAGGCGACTGACGCCAAGAAGCGTCTTGCCGACCTTCGCGACCAGGCACTGCGCAACGACTGACCTCCACGGCAATATCTTTGCAATTCCATCCGCATGAAAATAAACATGAGAAATTCAGTTATGTTTATTGAAATGCAAACTACAATATTGTAGTCACCACGACATGACGTCGTGCAGCAGCGGCGTTGACTGTCGGGGTTATTGCATGACGCGCCTGTTTCATCGCAGCAAGACGGCTGAAGTCCGTCCCTTCTCCCATAAGACCGTGCCCAGACGCCGATACCGGCGTAACGGCTGATATTATCCAATAATTATTCAACAAAAACAGTATCTTGCACCGGAATGCCCAGGGCACTTCCGGCAAGGTTCCCTGTTGCCCGGATTTCTCGAACGCCTACGGAAAACTCCTATGATTGCCCCCAAATTCCAAGGAAAGCAGCTCGCTCTCACCGTCGTACTTCTGGCATCCGCCACATCGGCGCTCGCGCAGGAGGCCGTTAACGGCCCTGTCACCCAGCTCGAGACGATCAAGATCACCGGTAATTGGCTGGAAGAGCCGAACGAGGAGAAGGTTCTGAAACATCCCGGCGCCCGCACGATCCTCGATCGCGAACAGTTCGAAGAGCGCGGCGCGCAGGATATCCGCGATGCGCTGAACCAGATCCCCGGCGTCCAGGTGCAGGAGGTCAACGGCACAGGCGGCAGCGATGTGTCGCTGAACCTCGGCGTGCGCGGCCTAACCTCGCGCCTGTCGCCACGCTCCACCGTGCTGATGGACGGCATCCCGCTCGCCTATGCGCCCTATGGCCAGCCGCAGCTTTCGCTCTTCCCGCTGACGCTCGGAAATGTCGAAACGATCGACGTCGTCCGCGGCGCCGGTTCGGTGCGCTACGGGCCGCAGAATGTCGGCGGCATCATCAATTTCGTCACCCGTCCGATCCCAGAGGATTTCACCGCGCGCTTCTCCTCGGGCGCGGAGATCGCCGGCAACAACGGCCACGTCAAAGCGACGCCGAACTTCCTGATCGGTGGCACCAATGATGACGGCCTTGGCGCCGCCATCCTCTACTCGGGCATCCATGGCGAGGGCTATCGCGACGCCAACGACCGCACCGATATCGACGATATCATTGCCAAGGGCGCTTATGAGTTTTCGGATACTGACAAGCTCGGCATCCAGTTCCATCATTATGAGGGGGAGGGCAAGATGCCCGGCGGCCTGACGAGCGCCGAATATGATGCCGATCCCTACCAATCCACCCGCCGCTATGACGATTTCAGCGGCCGCCGCAACGACATCTCGCTGCGCTACCAGCATGACGACGGCGACAACAATTTCGAAGTGCTGACCTATTACGTGGATTCCTTCCGTGGCAGCCATGTGGAACAGCAGGGCACGGGTGCGAGCTCTGGCCTCTACCGCCTGACGTCCGCCCCGCGCAGCTACAGCTATTTCGGTATCGAGCCGCGCTATTCCCGCCTGATCGAGCTCGGCGGCATTACCCAGGAGGTGACTGTCGGCTATCGCTATCTTTGGGAAGAAAGCTCGGAAGTCGCCGCCCGCACGGCCTTCTACAACAGAGCCTCGGGCATCGATCCGACCAACCTTGCCTCGCCGACCTACCAGACGAGCGACGGTGGCACGATCGCTCATGCTTTCTACATCGACGACAAGATCGAGATCGGTGACTGGACCATTACGCCCGGCATTCGCTACGAGATGATCAGCACGCATAACGATGTCGTGAATTTCGGCACCAGCGGTGCGGTCACCAGCATGCTCTCTCCCTCGGTCGAGGCGAACGAAGCCCTGCCGACATTGTCGGCTTCCTACCGGCTCACCAATGAGTTGACCGTCTTCGGCAATGTCGGCGTCTCCTTCGGCCCGCAGCAATACAGCCAACTCGCATCCACCACGGATGGCCTGCATCCCGAAAAGGCAACGACCTACGAAATCGGCCTGCATTATGAGGGCGATAACTGGAACGCTGAGCTGACTGCCTTCAATATCGATTTCGACAAGGAGCTTTATCTCGGCCGCACCATCGTCGGCGAGGGCATCTGGACCGATCTCGGCGCCACCCGCCACCGCGGCATCGAATCCGCCATCAACTACGACATCGGCGATGTAATGCCTGCGCTCGACGGCCTGTCGCTGTCTGCGAGCTACACGTATACGGAAGCGACCTATCAGGCCGGCGCCTTCGAAGGCCGCGACCTGCCGTTCTATTCGCGTCAGGTCGCCTCGCTCGGCGCGCGCTACCGCTACAACGACTGGATCTTCAATGCCGACCTGCAGGCGCAGTCAAAGCAGCATTCGCCGGGATCTGCCGATGCCGGCGCGACCTATGTGACGGAAGAGGATGCGACGGGCCGCCTCGGCGATATTCCCGGCTACGGCACCGTCAACCTGCGCGTCGCCTATCAGCCGGAAAACAAGAAGAATGCCCCGCAATTTGCCTTCGGTGTGAAGAACCTGTTCGACAAGGAGTATCTCACCCGCTCGACGGACAATAATGGCGGCAAGTTCGTGGGCCAGCCGCGTACCTTTTTCGTCAACGCATCGATCGCGTTCTGATATCTGATCAATCCATCCGGCGGCATCATCTGCCGGATGGAAATCCGCGCCGGACTTCCTAGATTAGATAAAGCCGGATTTTTCACCGATGGCCGGATCGGCTGGAACGTTGGATGCCCAAATCCCGTTTCATATCCGCCAGATAGGAAGGAATATGGTCATGCGTAAGGTCATTGCAGCAGCCTCGATCATTCTCCTCGGTTTCGCCGCTCCGGCCTTCTCTCAGGCCCTCGGTGATATGGACTATTCCGGCCGCTTTGGCGGCATGCCGCCCGGCACCGTGCCGGACGCGGAATCAAGTAATGCTTTTTCGATTCCGCTCGATCCCGTCGAGAGCGACAATATCACTGTCGTCATTCCGTCCGATCGGACGGCTTGCCCGCGGCATGGTACGCGCGCCTATCGCACGGCCGAGCGTGATCGCACGCTGGCAGCCGCCTGCCGCTGACGGGATGAGTAAAAATTCCAGTGCAGGAACGGCTATTTGCCGTTCTTGTGCAGGATCACGCCAAGCTCATGCCACTCACGCCCGTCTCGCTGGATAAGCTCATCGGCGCAGGCCGGTCCCATGCTGCCGGGTGCGTAAGGGTCCGGAATGCTCTGATCCTTTGCCCATTCGTCTAGGAATGGCTGCACGGCCGCCCAACCCGCTTCGATGCCATCGGCGCGCTGGAACAGCGTCTGATCGCCGATGAAGAGGTCGTAGAGCAGCGATTCATAACCGGTCGTCTTGCCGATATCGAATTTGTCGGCATAGCGGAAATCCAGCGAAACCGGCACGGTGTCGACGGATTGTCCCGGCGACTTGATGGAAATCTCCATGCTCATGCCCTCATCGGGCTGCACCTGGATGACGAGCCTGTTCGGCGGCAGACGGCGGTTGACCTCCGTTTCGCGAAACTGCGCGAAAGGAACGGGCTGGAAGGTGATGACGATTTCCGTGTCGCGTGCCGTCATCGCCTTGCCGGTGCGCAGATAGAAGGGAACGCCGGCCCAGCGCCAGGTATCGGCATAGAGCTTCAGCGCCACATAGGTCTCTGTCTTGCTGGCGGGCGAAATATCCTTCGTATCGCGATAAGCGGGTAAGTCGGTGCCGTTGAGCGGACCGGCGGTATAAGCCCCGCGTACGCCATTCGCCTTCGCTTCCTCTGGCGTGTAGATGCGCAGAGCCTTCAGCACCTTGCTCTTCTCGTTGCGGATCGCCTCGGCGTCGAAACTGTTCGGCGGCTCCATGGCGATCATTGCCAGAAGCTGGAAGAGATGGTTGGGGATCATGTCGCGCAACGCGCCGGTCGCATCGTAGAACTTCCCGCGCGTGCCGACATCGACGATCTCCGAGGCGGTGATCTGTACGTGGTCGATATAGCGATTGTTCCACAGCGACTCGATCATCATGTTGGCGAAACGCGCCGTCATCAGGTTCTGCACTGTTTCCTTGCCGAGGAAATGGTCGAGCCGGTAGACTTGGCTTTCCTCCACGCGGGCGAGGATGCGTGCATTCAAAGCGCGGGCGGAGGCGAGATCGGTGCCGAAGGGCTTCTCGATCGCAACACGACGGAAGCAACCGCCGCTTTCGTCCATCAGTCCGAGATCCGCAAGTTTCTCGACGATCGGCCCGAAGAAGCTTGGCGGCACGGCGAGATAGAAGGCTGCATTGCAGGTCGTGCCAAGGCGCTTGCCGATTTCGAGGAAGATATCGTCCTTGGTGAAATCGCCCTGCAGATAGGAGATGCGCGACCGCAAGCTCCCCCAGACCTCGTCCTTGCCAGTTGCTTCCTCGCCATCGAGATGGGTGAGGAAAGCATCCAGCCGCTGGCGCAGGAATTCATCGTCGCCCGGTTCGATGCCGACGCCGAGAATGTTCAAGTCTTGGCCGACGAGGCGGCTGCGGGTGAGATTGATGATGGCCGGAACCAGCAATCGCCGTGTCAGGTCGCCGGTGGCGCCGAAGATGACGAGAGTGACGGGCGGGGTGGGGTGAGCGTCCATGCGTGTCATCTCCAGCTTAATTCTCCCGGCCGAATATAAAGCGCTCCGGTTCTGCCGCAAGCACCTTGCAGTTCAATGATAACAAGCGTTTGACATGGTGTCGAAAATATATAAAGACATAAAGATATCATTATGTCTTATGGTGGCCCATGATCGATCTTGTCAGCGCTGGCTTCTTCCTCATGGCGGCTCTCGCCCTTCTCGGTTCGCCCGGCCCCGCCATCGCTGCGCTCCTGGCAATCGGCCGCCTCCATGGTATGGCGACCGGCCTGCGTTTTTATGTCGGGCTGCAGATCGG
Source organism: Rhizobium sp. 01T437 (assembly GCF_056398505.1). Taxonomy (NCBI): domain Bacteria; kingdom Pseudomonadati; phylum Pseudomonadota; class Alphaproteobacteria; order Hyphomicrobiales; family Rhizobiaceae; genus Rhizobium; species Rhizobium sp. 01T437. Next base: position 133,039 of record NZ_JBFTPM010000009.1, on the reverse strand, counting down.
CCTGGCAATTGCAGCCGCCGCAGCGGCAGCCGGCCTGCTGTCGCTGATCGAAGCAATCCCGCTGGCGATGATGGTGATGACGGTCGCTGCCACCGTCTATCTCGTCTGGTTGTCCTGGAAGATCGCATCGGCGCCAGTCGGTGCGGATCTCTCCGCCGCACGGCGGCAAGCCTCGCCAACCATCGCCGGCGGTGTCGTTCTAGGCCTCACAAATCCCAAGGCCTATATCGCCTTCGCCTCGCTCTTTGCCGCTTACCGGCTTTCGCAGGATGGCGCGCTGGACATGCAGGCCAAATGGGCGCTCTGCGTCCTCATCATGATCGTAGTCGATATTTTCTGGCTGTGGCTCGGCGTTGTTTTGGGCAAGGTGAAGCTGGAGCCATCGAGGGAGCGGGCGCTCAACATCTGCTTTGGCCTCGTCATTCTCGCGACTGCGATACTGTCGCTGATCGAGCTTGTCGGCGCCTGAAACGATATGGCCATTGCTGAAGGTCTTTCCGCAATGGCCGTTTTAAGATGATGGATAACTTACGCCTTGGAGGCGGACTTGTCCGGTGTTGTACCGGTGGCCGGCTTCGATGCGCCGGCATCACTCGCAGGCTTGTCGGTTGCGGGCTTGTCACCTGTGCCATTCGCTGGCTTCGTGTCGGTCTTCACCGGCCAGGTAATGTAATAATTCTGCGAGCCAACCTGGCCGAAATAGACTTCGTTGCCGGTGCCCTTTTCGATGAAGCTGCCGTTTTCGCTTCGGACGAGGCGCCCGTGGGAATCGCGCTGCAGATGGTCGCGCAGGAAGTCGTTCCAGTCTTCCGTCTTGATCGCCGTACCCTTCTTCTGGTCGACATCGGCTTCCTTGGGATCGGTCACGTCCCAGGCCTTGATCGAAACGCCCTTGGTCGGATCGGTGACCGTCAGCTGGCCCTTCTTGAAGGCGGCAAGCATGGCGGCTTCCTGGCTGCCGGCGCCCTTGGCATCTGCCGCAGCCGTCATGTTCTGGCGCAGCAGCGCCATGAAGGAGGCAGTGGTGATATCGGTGCTGGCGGTGGTGTTGCCGGAGGTATCCGTCGATCCGGCCTTGCCGGCATTGATCCTGTCGAGCATGACCGACAGCGCCGAGCGCGTCTGCGAGGGAAGGCTGGAATAGTCGTGATCGGTGGTGCTGCCGGAGCTGCTCTCCGAGGAGCCTCCCTTGATCGTCTGCAACGCTATCTGCGCCGTCATAAGCCTCATGGTGGAAACGGAAGAAACCATCTGAAAATCTCTTTGTCGGGCCTCGCACTGTTGGCGCAAAGGCGTTTAAAGGATAGCGATCGACGCTGGCGGCGTCGCGAAAGCACGTCTGGATTGAGAAATCCCAGGGCGAACCGCTACACTTCAAACTTTGCGTGTGGCTTGCGGATGGCTGACAAAGTTTCGCCGGCAGCGATCAAGCGGACTGCTGCCGGCGTCATGGAAATCAGAATTTCCGGTCAGGCCTTCACCGCCACCATGAACAAGCGCGGGAACTTGAGCAGCACCTTGCCGTCGGCGGCCTTCGGATAGACCCGGTCGATACGTTCGAGATAATCGGCCAGAAACGCCTCGCGATGTTCTTCGCCGGCATGGTCGAGGTAGGGGCGCAGGCCCGTTCCCTTGACCCATTCGACGATCGCGGCCGCATTGTCCATCGGGTGATTGTAGATCGTGTGCCAGATGTCGACGCGGGAGGATTTGGCGATCAGCCGGCTGTAATAGGTCGAGGGTGGCGGAAGCACATTGCGGCGCACGTTCTTCCTCTCGAAAGTCGTCTTCCACGGGCCGGCATGCGCCGTTTCCTCCATCATCAGATGGCTCGGCTCGCCGAGATTGTCGGGCATCTGCACGGCGAGCACGCCGCCCGGCGCCAGCCCGTCCATCAGCCTGTCGAAAATGTCGAGATGATTGGGCAGCCACTGGAACACGGCATTGGCGAACAGCAGGTCTGCCGGTTCTGAGGGCTGCCAGGTCGAAAGGTCAGCCTCCACGAAAGCCGTGCCCGGCAGGCGCTTGCGGGCCGCCTCCAGCATGTTCAGGTCGCTGTCGAGACCCGATACATTTTGCGCACCGTAGCGCTCGATGATCAGCTCGGTCGAATTGCCCGGCCCGCAGCCGAGATCGACCGCGTGGCGCAGTTCAGTCAGCGGCACCTGCGCCAGCAGGTCGCGCGCCGGGCGGGTGCGTTCATCCTCGAATTTCACATATTGGCTGGCTGACCATGCCATCGTCTTTCTCCTGAAGTCAGGCCACGTCCTCGACGCGGCAGATGCGAACTTTGTCGATACCGGCCGACCGGTTCAGGCAGTCAGGATCGCAGCGCCAACGCTTGAAAGTATCCGGTCCTCGACATGATTCAGCGGGTTCAACAAAGGTTTTCCTATATCGGTTTTTAACAGACTTCAGTGTCGCCGATCGCAGTCTTGCTGATGGGCTTCCACTTATTGCCGTCGATGTAGAAGAACACGATGAAACATTTGTTGGCGTCGTCGTTCAGTCACTGGGCAATGACGATCTCTTCGCTAGCCGTTGTGTGGCATCAGAAGAAACTGACGGCGCTTACGCCGCCAGGATCGTGATTCCATGGGCATTTGCCGCTGCCCGCATACGCGCCACCGTTTCCGGTGACGGGCTGCCTTGCGGCTGTTCGGTGACGCCCTCGGTCTCAATGAATTCTGCCATGTCACGATCGACGATGGCAGAAAAGACTGCGGGGACAGTTCCACTGTTGGAATAGCCATGCACCATGAAAGGCGCGATGGTGACGATATCGCCCGCGCTGGCCTCGATCTCTTCCGGCCCGGTATCGGAGAGCCGCCAGATCGTGAGCGTACCCTCGATGATCCGGAAGACTTCCGGGCTTGCATGGGCGTGGCGCGGCGTCTTGCCGCCGGGCTCAACGGTCACGTCGAAGATGTTGAGCCAGTTGCCTGTAAGGCGAGCCCGTCGCTCGACCTTGTCGCCCAGCACGAAGAAGCTTTTTGCCTCCGTCCGGGCATCTGTTTTCACAAATGAGTTGGACATGATGTCTCTTTCTTGTTCTTGCGGGGCGGTCCGATAGACCTTTGCGGCCGTTTTGGCAACCGCCGCAAAAGCAGGGAAGGGCGAGCGGAGATGGCTTTTGCGCGTTCCCAGGCCCTGAAACCGACGACGATCATATCGGTATGGCTTCTCCGCTTCGCAAGTGCGACAGGTTGGCAGCCGCTGTTTCCATGATACCGGCCTGTAATATCGGCGACACAGAAGAGGCGCATAGAACGCGCCGATCCTTCCCCGCCAATCAGGCATACCATCAGCGGAGCAACCCCATGTCTTCACTTCCCGTCGTCGGCGCAGCCATGACGATCGATGAACTCGAAACCCATCGTGACTGGCTCTTCGAAAAGCCCCGCGATCTCGAGCTGCAGAGCTTCGTCAACGCCGAGGTGCTGAACGGCGACTGGACGCCACGTGCCGATCACGTCAAGAAGCTGCTCGACGGTTACAAGGGCCGCGTCGGCATCCATGGCCCGTTCTGGGGCTTCATCATCGCCTCGCAGGATCCGGATATCCGCGCCGTCGTCTCCCGCCGCATGCTACAGGGCCTCGATGTCTGCGCAGCGATCGGCGGCACGCACATGGTCATCCATAGCCCTTACACGACCTGGAGCTACAACAACCTCGACAATAACGAGGGCGAACGCGAAAAGATCGTTGAATATTCCCATCAGACGATGCGCGAAGCGGTGAAGCGCGCCGAGGAAATCGGCTGCACCCTCGTCATCGAGAATATCGAAGACAAGGACCCGCATATCCGAGTAGCCTTGGCTGAAAGCTTCAACTCGCCGGCCGTCTCCGTCTCCATCGATACCGGCCATGCGCATTACGCCCACGGCTATACCGGCGCTCCGCCGGTCGATTATTATGTCCATGCGGCCGGCAACCGCCTCGGCCACGTCCATCTGCAGGATGCCGACGGTTATGCCGACCGCCACTGGGCGCTCGGCGAAGGCACCGTCAACTGGCGTGCGGTTTTTGCTGCGCTTGCCAAGGTCGAAAGCAATCCGCGCCTGATCATCGAGATCAAGGACAAGTCGAAGATCATCGCTTCGGCCGAATACCTGGCCTCGCTCGGCCTCGCCCAATAACAGCGTCAAGCAATCGGAACAGGCGGCGGGATGATCATCTCGCCGCCCTTCACTTTCAGGCCGTTGCACCCTTCGGCCGCCGCGTGAAGGCAACCGGCAGGCAGAGCACATAGAAAGCCGCGCCCAGCACCCAGACAAGTCCCGGAAAGACATCGCGCGAGGCGAAGTAGATGGTGCTGATCGCCAGCGGCCCGATGATCGAGGCAAGGCTCGTCATGCTCGCAAGCAGCCCCTGCGCACGCCCCTGATGATCGTTATCGACGCGCCCCGTCACCAGAGACTGCAGAGCGGGCGCACCGATTCCGCCGAGGCAGAAGAGCGGCATGAGCAGGAAGGCCATCCAGCCCTCCGTCAAAAGCGCGATGATGATATAGGCCGCGCTATCGGCAATGATGCCGATCAGCAGCGCCCGGTGCTCACCCCATCGCTCGCTGATCGGCCCGGCAATGAAAGCCTGCACGACGGCATGGAAAAAGCCGAAGGCGGCAAGCGAGATTCCGATCATCATCGGCGACCAGGAAAACTTGTCCTGCCCATAGAGAACCCAGATCGTGCCGCCAACTTCGCCGACGAGCGCCAGGATGAAATAGGCGCCGGCAAGCGGCAAAAGCAGACGATAGCCCATCAACCAGCGGAAATGCGCGAGTGGTGAAAATTCCTGCTTTTCGGCCTCCGTGCCGGTCTTGCGCGTCTCAGGCAGCAGGAGCAGCGCCATCAGCAGGTTAGCCGCATTGAGCACGGCAGCAGCGATAAAGGGCAGCCGCACGGAAAATTCGCCGAGCACGCCGCCGATCGCCGGCCCGGCAATGAAGCCGATGCCGAAACAGGCGCTGAGCTGGCCGAAGCGGCGCGTGCGCTCGGCATCTTCCGTAATGTCGGTCACGCAGGCGGCGGCCACTGCATTGCTGGCGCCGGTGATACCAGCGATCGCCCGACCGATGAAGAGCAGCCAGAGCGACGGCGCAAGAGCCATGAAAACATAGTCGAACGCCGCACCGGCAAGTGACAGCATCAGCACCGGCTTGCGGCCGAAGCGGTCCGACAACGAACCGAGCGCCGGCGAGAAGATGAACTGCATCAGCGCATAAAGCGCCAGGAAGGCCCCGAATCGCCAGCCGAGATTATCGGTATGGCCGACATCCTGAAGCAGCCGCGGAAAGATCGGCAGGGTGAGCCCAATCCCGGCGGCATCGAGGATCACGGTGGCATAGATGACGGTAAGTGCTTTTTTCATGGGATCGTCTGAAAATTTATCACTGATAAGTTCCTTATCGCTGATAAATTGGAATGGCAACAGCGAATGGAAACAGGATGAAGGTGGACCGGGCGCAGATCGTCAACGAAGCGCTGAAGCTCTTGAACGAGGTAGGCATCGACGCGCTTTCCACGCGGCTGTTGGCCGATCGGCTGAATGTGCGCCAGCCTGCGCTTTATTGGCATTTCAAGAGCAAGCGGGCGCTTATAGAAGCCATGGCCGAGGAGATCATGGCGCGCGGCCACACCCACGACTGGCCGGTCGTGCCCGAGAATTGGCGCGACTTCATGCTCGAAAACGCCCGTGATTTCCGTCGCACGCTCTTGAGCTATCGCGATGGCGGCCGCGTTCATGCCGGCACGGAAACCAGTCCGCAGGATCTTCCCAATGTCGAAGCCCATATCGCCGTCCTTGTCGGAGCAGGCATGGAAGCGGAATTCGCCATGGAACTGCTCGTCGCGATCGCCCGCTACACCGTCGGCTGTGTCATAGAGGAGCAGGCCGAGCCGCCGCCGGAGCGGGAAAAGCTCGATGCTGCAGCCGCCGATTTCCCGCTGACGCGCCGGGCGATCACGCATTATCGCAACTGCGGCCACGAGGCCTTCTTCGAGGCCGGCCTGGCGATGATGATCGACGGCGCCGCCCTTCGGTTGTCGCAGGACGCCTAAGTCTCAGTCGCGCATCGCCCAGCGAATGCCGGCGGCGACCGAAAGCCCCAGCAGCGGCCATATTGCCCAGAATGTCCCGTGCCATGTCAGCATGTTGATAGCGACGATGCCGACCCCGATGACGGCAAACGCGGCGACGCGCTGATCGAACCGGTCCTGCCTCCGCACCCATACCATTGCCGCCACGAAAGCGAAGGCAAGCATCGGCCAGACGGCCCAGAACTCGCCTTCCCAAGTGGCAATGTTGATGAAGACGAGCACGGCGCCGATAACAGCAAGAATGCCGCCGAGCTTGCGCAGCCTGCCGCGCGGGCGCAGCGCCGGGGTCGGTCTTGGCGCCGGCATTTCGACGGGCCGTTCGGGAGCGGCTGCCGGCTTCCGCGGCTCCGCGCTGATATCGCCGATGCGCACGGCATAGCTCGGCACGGCATCGGCAACGTTCTTCATCTCCAATGCCCCCAGAAAGTCGAACCCGACAGCCACCTTGTTTCGCACCTGGTCATAGACCGTGTTCGAGATCACGATCCCTCCGGCCGGCGCGGAGGCCTGCAGGCGGGCAGCGATATTGACGCCGTCGCCATAGATATCCTCGCCTTCGACGATGACGTCGCCGAGATTGATGCCGATGCGGAAGAGCATGCGCCCATCCATGGGCCGCGCTGCATTCTTGCCTGCTAGCTCGTTCTGCACGTCGATCGCCGCCCGCACCGCTTCGACCACGCTCGGGAAATCGGCAAGCAGCCCGTCACCCCAGGTATTGACCACGCGTCCGCCATGCGAGGTGATGAGGCGGGACATGGCATCGCGATAATGCTTGAGCATGGCGAGCGTGCCTTCCTCATCCGCGCCCATCAAGCGCGTATAGTCCTGCACGTCGGCTGCAAAGATCGTCGTCAGCTTGCGTTGTGTCTCGCTCATGAAATCCCCCCATCGCCGCCGGCCGAAGCTGGCTTCGTCATTCTATTAAGTGGGATCGCAGTCTTGTTTCCGGTAGTCCGCCCCAGCGCGGGCTACCATCCCACGTTGCTAGAATTGCGTAATAACGCTGATGCCCGTGCCTTCGGCCTTGTCGAGCGTCATCAGCGCCGGCACTGCCTCCGCAAGGCTGATGCGCCGGCCGATCAGCTTCTGCGGCGCGATCTTGCCGGCGGCGAGCATGGAAAGCATCGCGTCATAGCGCCATGCCTGCATGCCGTGGCTGCCGTAGATTTCCAGCTCATGGCCGATCACCTGCGCCATCGGGATCTGTGGCGTGGAATGCTCGCCGAGCATCAGCCCCACCTGCACATGCCGGCCGCGCCGACGCAGATTCTTGATCGAGTTGAAGCAGGTGACGGGGTGGCCGAGCGCATCGATGGAAACATGCGCGCCGCCCTTGGTGATCTCGCGCACCGCTTCGGCCACATCGGCGACCGTGGAGGCGTTGATCGTCGCGACCGCTCCGCATTCGCGTGCAAAGGCAAGCTTCTCCTCGGATATATCGACGGCGATGGCGTTGGCCCCCAGTGCAGTCGCGATCATGATCGCCGAGAGCCCGACACCGCCGCAGCCATGCACGGCGATCCATTCACCGGGGCCGGTGCGTGCCTGATCGGCGACCGCGCGGAAGGAGGTGGCAAAGCGGCAGCCGAGGCTCGCTGCCGTGGCGTCATCCACACTCGCGGGCAGATGCACCAGATTGGTATCGGCATAGTCGATGCCGACATATTCGGCGAAGGAACCCCAATGGGTAAAGCCCGGTTGGAACTGGTTGGGGCAGACCTGCTGGTTGCCCGAATGGCATTCACTGCAATGGCCGCAGCCGGAAACGAAGGGCACCGTCACGCGGTCGCCGACCTTGAAGCGCACGACACCTCTGCCGGTCGCGACGATCTTGCCGGCAAGCTCGTGGCCTGGGACATGCGGCAGGTGGATATCCGGATCATGGCCCATCCAGCCGTGCCAGTCGCTGCGGCAAAGCCCGGTTGCGCCGACTTTGATGACCACACCGTCTTCCGTCGGCGTCGGGTCCGGCACGGTGCGTATATCAGGCGCCTGTTCGAAAGCTTCGTAATACATGGCTTTCATCTGTCTTCTCCTGGGCGGGATATGCGTGTCTTCATCCATGATGGCATGCGGCGAGGGTTTTCATCCAGTCGCCTTTCCATCATTTTCCTTTATGGACCCATCGTTTTAGAACCATGACACACGCATCAATATTTCAATCCTAGCGCACTATCGGGCATTTTGTTGCTTCGATGTTTCAACCGTCAATTTGCGCTTGACCGGCCTCGACAGGGAGGATTTTGCTTTGCCGACTTCATAAGGAGAGCCGCAAATGCCCGTCGATACGTCACCTCGCACGACCACCTGGACCTATGTCGACGGAGAGTGGATTGCCGGCAACCCGCCGCTGATCGGGCCGACCTCGCATGCCATGTGGCTGGGCTCCACCGTCTTTGACGGCGCCCGCTGGTTCGATGGCATCGCGCCCGATCTCGACCTTCATTGCCAGCGTATCAACCGTTCCGCTGTCGCCATGGGCCTGAAGCCGGTGAAGACTGCTGAAGAGATCGAGGCGCTCGCCTGGGAAGGCGTGAAGAAATTTGACGGCAAGACGCCGATCTACATCAAGCCGATGTATTGGGGCGAGCATGGTTCGCCTGGCAGTGTCGTGGCCGTTGATGGCGAATCCACACGCTTCGCGCTCTGCCTGTTCGAAGCCGCGATGGGTGGCCATGGCGGCTCTTCGCTGACCGTCTCGCCCTACCGTCGCCCCACGCCGGAAACCGCGATGACCGATGCCAAGGCAGGCGCGCTCTATCCGAACAGCGGCCGGGCGATTGCCGAAGCGCGAAGCCGCGGCTTCGACAATGCGCTGATGCGTGACATGAACGGCAATGTGGTCGAAACAGCTTCCTCGAACGTCTTCATGGTCAAGGACGGCGTCGTCTTCACACCGATTGCCAACCGTACCTTCCTCGCCGGCATCACGCGGCTGCGCGTCATCGGCTTGCTGCGCAAGGCCGGCTTCGACGTGCGCGAGGCGACACTTTCTGTCGAAGATTTCATGGGCGCCGACGAGATTTTCACGTCCGGCAACTATTCGAAGGTCGTCGGCGTCAACCGGCTCGACGGCCGCAATTTCCAGGAAGGCCCGATTACCCGCAAGGCGCTGGAGCTCTACATGAACTGGGCTTATGGGCGCGGGGGGAATGAGGAGTAATGCGCAGCGACCTAGCGTCTCACCGCATAAAGCTCTACGCCATCTGCGAAGCCTTTTAATCTGTGGCTTCCCACTGACACGGCATCCTCAGGGCGGATCTCATTGAAAAAGTCCTGTGACATCAGCAGGGCTTCCCCAAGCTCGCTGCACACGCCCTGAATACGACTGACGAGATTCACATCCCCGCCGATCAGCGTGAAATCCAATCGCCGGCCTGATCCGATATTGCCGTAGCTGACCTCGCCGTGATGCAGCGCGATACCGGCCTTCGCGCCGATCCCGTCGTAGTTGAAACCGTCCAGCGCCTCGATGATCGCCCGGGCAGCCGAAAGCGCTGCGTTGCAGGCTCGGGTCGCGTCATAGCCGGGGAAGAAGGCGAGCACCGCGTCACCCATGAATTTCAGCACTTCGCCGCCTTCGCGCGTGATCGCCGGAATGACGCGGTCGAAATAAGCGTTCAGCAACCCGAGCACGGTTTCGCCCGGCAAGCGGTTGGAGAGTTCAGTAAAGCCGCGCAGGTCGCATAGCAGGAGAGCTGCCTGCATGGATTCGATCTCGCCCTGGCGGATGCGGCCAGAAAGGATGCGGCTCGCCGTCAGCGGCCCGATATAGGTGTCGAGCAGGCTGAGTTCGACCTGGCGCAGAATGCGGAGTTCGCTGGTATTGCGCAGAGCCGGCACGATACGTTCGATCACCTGCATCTCCGAAGCGGTGAAGCCGCCCGGCCGTTTGGTGCCGAAGACGGCGGCACTGACTGGACCGTCGGCATTGCAGAGCGGCGCGATCATCAGCTGCACGAGGCCACGCCCGGCGAACACGTCGATATGCTGCCAGCGGCCATGCGGGCTCTGGCCAGGGCCGACGACGAGCATTTCACGGCTTTCGAAAACCTTCTGCAGCGGGGTATTGGCAATGGCGAGCCGTGTGCCATGCTCGCGGTCATGGATTTCCACCGGTTCGCCCGGCGCCCAGGCGATGGTGCGGCCGATATATTCCGGGTGCAGCGTCATCAGATGCAGCGTCAGCCGGTCGACTGGAACACCGAGCGCCCGAAGGCGGCGCCCGAGGCCGGAGACGAGGCCCACCTCGTCGAGAGCATGACATTCGTCGCCGGTCAGCCATTCGATGAGGCCGAGCACCGCAGTCGTGTTGAGGCTCTTGGCGGGTGCCCTGGTTTCAACGGCGTAGTCGATGTCGAGCAGGTTATTCACGAGTGTTCTCCTTCGCTGGGGCGGTGCGCTCAGTGAGCGCCGCCGCCGGAGACCTGGCCGGGTTTTTTCAGAAGCAGGGAGGCGAGCAGGGCGATGACAAGGGCGACGCCGAGCAGGAAGAACGTGTCGCTGAAGGCCATGATATTGGCCTGCTTGCGCAGCTTCAGTGCGATGGCGACGACCGCCTTGTGCGTGGCGAGGGCCTGATCGCTGACGCCGTGGCTCATGAAATAGCCCGTGAGCTTTGCGACGCGATCGCGCGTGGCCTCCTCGAAGACGGAGACCGAATTGGTCAGGATATTCGAGTGGAACTGCTCGCGCTTCGACAGGAAGGTCTGCAGCGAGGCAATGCCGACGGCGCCGCCGAGATTGCGCATCATGTTGAAGAGCGCAGAAGCCGAACCGGCGTTTTCCGGCTCGATGCCTGCGGTGGCGATGGCCGACAGCGGCGTGAAGACGAGGGCCTGACCGACGGCACGCACGACATTCGGCCAGAAGAGCTGATCGCTCGCATAGTCGCCCGTCATATGCACGTTCATGAAGTTCGAGGCGGCGAAGAGAACAAAGCCGACGATGATCAGCAGGCGGATGTCGAAGCGCTTCATCAGCCGCGGTACCAGCGGGATCAGCAGCAGCTGCGGGATGCCGGTCCAGGCAAGCACCAGGCCGATCTGCTCGGAATTATAGCCCTGGATGCGGGTCAGGTAGATCGGCAGCACGAAGACGGAGCCATAGAGCGCGATACCCAGAAGGAAATTCGCGAGGATGCCGAAGCCGAAGTTCCGGCGCGCGAACAGGCGCAGGTTCAGCAGCGGATGGGCGACTTTCAGCTCGATGACGAGGAAGAGCGTTAGCGAGACGACGGCGATAATCGTGAGGCGGACGATGAAATCCGAGCCGAACCAGTCTTCCTTATTGCCTTCTTCCAGCACGGTCTGAAGTGCGGCCAGACCGATCGCCATGGTGATGATACCAGGCCAGTCGCCCTTGGCGAGCAGGCCGAGATTCATCGGCGCACGGTCGAGCGAAGCCCAGAGCATGCCAACCATCAGCGCGCCGGGCACGAGGTTGATATAGAAGATACATTCCCAGCCCCAGTTTTCGGTGAAGTAACCGCCGATAGTCGGGCCGATTGCCGGGGCAAAGGTGGCCGAAAGGGCAAAGAGCGCCAGGCCGATCGGCTGCTTGGGCTTGGGCAGCAGCGTGATGATGATGGTGAAGGCCATCGGGATCAGCACGCCGCCGGAAAAACCCTGGATGGCGCGCAGAATGATCATCTGCTGCAAGTTGACTGCAAAGGCGCAGGCTACCGAAAAGACCAGGAACAGGACGGCATTGACCAGCAAATAGTTGCGGACGGAAAAGACCCGGGCAAGCCATGCGCTGAGCGGAATGACGACGATCTCGGCAATGAGATACGAGGTCGAGATCCAGCCGCCATCGTCGGTACCGGCGCCGATAGCGCCCTGAATGTCGGCAAGCGAAGCATTGACGATTTGGATGTTGAGGATCGCCATGAAGGCGCCGAGCGTGGAGCCGACGACGGCTGTCCACATGCGAAGCGGGCTCATGACGGATTCGGCAGCGGGGACGGTCGCTGCGGCGGGGCGCGCGACCGAATTGCTGTTTGCGGCGATCTGAAGCGTAGCCATGACTTATCTCCTTCCGGCTCTGCGGAAAACTGTCTCATGACGCTGTTCGGGTGATAATCGGGGAAGAAGCGGAAGGATCATCCAGCAGGAGTGGATAATCCTTCCTCCGCGGCCGCGGAGGTCTGAGCGGCCTTGGTATCGATATCGGGAATGACGGACATGCCCGAGCGCAGCAGGCCCGCAAGGCGTTCGTCATCGATGACGATCTTGACCGGGATGCGCTGGACGATCTTGGTGAAGTTACCGGTGGCATTGTCGGGCGGCAGCAGCGAGAATTCGAGGCCGCTGGCCGGGGAGACGCTGTCGACGTGGCCCTTGATCGCAACATCCGGGAAGCTGTCGACCTTGATTTCCACGGTCTGGCCGGGGCGCACGAAGGTCAGCTGCGTTTCCTTGAAATTGGCAACGACATAGACCGCATGCAGCGGCACGACCGCCATCAGCTGGGTACCCGAGGTGACATACTGGCCGACGCGGATCGAGCGGGCGCCGACCGTGCCATCAACGGCAGCGACGATATCCGTATAGGAGAGATTGAGTTTGGCTTGGCTGGCGGCAGCGGCAGCGCGGTCGCGCTGGGCGAGCAGCTGCTCGCGCTGCGTCTGCAGCACCGGCACCTTGTTCTCGGCGGCAACGAGTGCCGCCCGATCGCGTTCGACAGCAGCGGCAGCCTGATCCTTCAGCGACTGGCTCTGTTCAGCACGAGATTGCGTGCCGGCGCCGTTGGTGATCAGCCGACTGGCACGGTTGGCATCGGACTGGGCGAAGGTTAGCGAGGCCTGCGATGCATCGAGCGTTGCGCGGGCTTGGGCAATGATCGACTGCTGCAGCGAGATCTGCGCATCGAGATTGGTGACGGCGGCCTCGGCAGCTTTCACATCGGCCTTGGCCTGCGACAGTGCAGCCTGGAAATCGCGGTCGTCGATGCGGGCGATAACCTGCCCGGCCTTGACCGTGTCATTGTCGTTGACGAGGACCTGCTTGATATAGCCGGCGACCTTCGGGGCGACGGTCGTGTAATCGGCCTTCACATAGGCATCGTCGGTGGATTCGATGAAGCGGCCGACCGTCCAGTAGCGGTAGCCGAAATCACCGGCGAAGGCGACGCCGGCAAGCAGCGCTGCGGTGATGACGGCGCGCTTGATCAGCTTGCGGCCGGTCTTCTTCGGGGTCTCTACGGCCGCCGCGGCTGCAGCCATCGCTTCTGCAGCCGGTGCTGCAGCTTCGGCGGTAGGGGCGGTTCCGGCCTGCTGGACGTTCTTGAAAACTTCGTTGCGGGGCAGTTCGACCATTGTCCTTCTCCATTCGTCTCGGCTTCATCAGTGCGAAGCCCTGTTCGATGGGAGGAAGATGGACCCAGCAATACTTTCTGATAATCTGCTGTTTTCGGGAAGGATCATCAACTCTCGGCGGATAATCGAGAAACAACATGGATCGGCTGACCAGCCTCACAGTTTTCGGTCGGGTGGTGGAATGCGGCGGCTTTTCCGCGGCTGCGCGGCGGCTCAACATGTCCGTCACCATGGTGGGTAACCATGTGCAATCATTGGAAGATCGCCTCGGCGTACGGCTCTTGAACCGCACGACGCGCAAGGTGAGCCTGACCGAAACTGGCAAATATTATTACGAGCGCTCGTCGCAGATCCTGGCCGATCTGGAAGAGGCGGACCGCGCCGCTGGCGCCTTGAGTTCCACACCGCGCGGCACGCTGAGATTCTATACGAGCAGCGCCATCGTCCGTTTCCTGCTGCCGGTCATCAACGAGTTCATGACGCTCTATCCGGCTGTCCAGATCGATTTCAACATCGGCGAGCGCGCGGTCGACATGATCGAGGATGGATACGATCAGGTGATCCGCACCACGCCGTCGCCGGATTCGAGCCTCGTGGCGCGCAAGCTGACGCCGTGGCGGCATTTCCTCGTCTGCTCACCGGACTATCTCAAAACCCACGCCATGCCGACAACGCCGGCGGAGGTCGCCGAGCACAATTGCCTGCAATATGCCTACTATCCCTTTGGCGAGGAATGGCGTTTCGAGGGTGCCGAGGGACAGCTGGAGAGCGTCAAGGTTGGCGGCAGCATCATCTCCAACAGCGCCGAGACGCTGCGCTATCTGGTGCTGAACGGGCAAGGCATCTTCCTCGCGCCGAGTTTCGTCGTTTTCGAGGATCTGGAGGCCGGCCGGCTGGTGCGCATGATGCCGGATTATCGCGGCGTCGAGATCCATATCAACGCCGTCTATCCGAACCGCAGCCACCTGCCGACCAAGGTGCGGCTGTTCCTCGACATGCTGGTGGACCGTTTCGCCGAACACCGAAAATGGATGGCATGAAAAGCGTCCGGCGGGACTGTTTATCTCGCCGGGCGCCCCTTGAGGTCATTGTCAGATGACTTTCAGCACGATCTTGCCTTTGGCATGCGGGCGTTTGCCTTCCAGCATCTCATGCGCCGTGATCGCCGCATCGAGCGACAGTACATCGCCGACATTGGTTTCGAGCTGACCCGCATCGACCATTGCGGCGATTTCACTGAGTTCCCTAGTCGTGACATTGACGAGGAAGAAGAAAGCTTCGACGCCCTGCGTTTTGGCTAGGTCCTGATCCGGCTGCGAAACGGCGGAAACAAGCGTGCCGCCGCGCTTCAGCACCGCAAAGGAGCGTGTCTGCGTCTCTCCGCCGGCAAGATCGATGACGGCATCGACCTCATGGGCAAAGTCCTCGAAACGCTGGCTGCGGAAGTCGACGGCGACATCGGCGCCGAGTCGCTTGACGGTCTCGATATCGCTTCCGCTTGCCGTGGCGATCACCTTCAGCCCGGCCTTGTGGGCGAACTGCACGGCATATGCGCCGACATTGCCCGCCGCGCCATGAATGAGCACCGTCTGTCCAACCGTCAGCTTGGCGTGGTCGAACAGCGCCTGCTTTGCGGTCACGGCGATGACCGGGATCGAGGCGGCCTCGATATGGCCAATGCGTGCCGGCTTCACGCCAATCATGCCAGCTGCGGCAATCGCATATTCGGCATAGGCGCCGATGAAGCGCGGATTGGTGACGCCATAGACCGCATCGCCGCGGGCTACATGGGTGACACCTTCGCCGACCGCTTCCACCGTTCCCGAGAGATCGGACCCGAGCGTCAGCGGCAAGGGCTGGGGCAGGGCGCTGTTGCCCGAACGGATCCAGCCATCCCAGGGGCCGACCCCGGCCGCGTGCACCTTGATCAGAACCTCATCCTTGCCGGGTGCGGGGATCTCGACATCCTCGGCAATGATGGCATCCGGCGGTCCGAATGCATGAACCCTGTAGGCTTTCATGGTCGTCTTTGTGGCGCTCTCGGTAATCGTGGTCATCTTCTGCTCCTTCGTGTGAGCCGGCTCTCCGGTTTCGATGGAGTGAAGATGCCGCCATCGAAGGCTTTCGATAATCCTGCTGTTCGGGAAGGATTATCAAGCATCAGAGGATAATCCGGTCCGGCCGCGCTTTCTGCCGGACCACAACTCTATCACGGACGAACAGGCGAGCCGACATATCCGGCAGACTGGATATAGGCGATGGGCGCGAAGAAATTGCCGCCGGCGTCGAAAGCCATCAGCCCTTCCTCGCTCAACGCTTCCTGCACCGCTGGACGGGCAGCGACACGCTTCATGAAGGCAGGAAGGGCGGGAAAGTGATCGAGGTCGATCGCTATCCAGGGCGACCAGTTAAGGCAGACGAAAAGATAGGCATCCGCGACCGTGAAATCCTCACCGGCAAGATAGGGGCCGGTGAGCCGTCCGTTGATCCAGTCGAGGCGCTTGTTGACCACCATTCGCATCGCCTCATGGGCGCTGGCATAATCGGCATTGAAAAGCATCGCCATCGGCTTGTGCAGTTCCGATGTGATGAAGTTCAACATGGATTGCACCTGATTGCGGCCAAAACTGCCGATTTCGGGCAACATCCTTCTTCCGTCAGGCGCGCTATCGGCAAGAAACTGCACGATCGCCGGCCCCTCCGTCAGCACCTTGCCATCGTCGAGCATCAGCGCCGGCACATAGCCGTTGCCGTTGATGGCGAGATAGTCCTCGCCGTTGCTGGTGCGATGCGTCTTTCGATCGACCGTAATGAGCTCGATATCGATATCCAGCTCGCGGCAGACGATATGCGGCGAAAGCGAACAGGCGGCAGCATGCATATAGAGCTTCATAGGTTCCTCCTTCTGCGGCGGCGTGAAACCGCCTGCATCAATTCGTTGGACATTTGTACTATTTCGCATAAAATTCTGGTGGTCAATTATTTTATGCGAAACGGTACAAAATGAGCGAGAAGAAGCGCGGCCGCCCGAGGGCCTTCGATGCGAAGGTGACATTGGAAAAGGCGAGGGAGGTGTTCTGGGATCGCGGTTTTGCTGGCACGTCGCTGGACACGCTGAGCGCCGCCACCCAGCTCAACCGCCCGAGCCTCTATGGTGCCTTCGGTGACAAGGAGGCTCTCTATCTCGATACTCTCGAGGGCTATCGCGCCGAAAGCATGGACGTGCTGGCAGATGCGCTCGACCCGTCGCTGCCGCTGCGCGAAAACCTTGCGCGTGTCTATCAGCGTGCTCTGGCCATCTATCTCCACGGTGAAACCGCCGCACGCGGCTGCTTCCTCATCGGCACAGCAACGGCTGAAGCGATCCAGCATGAGCGGGTCCGGGAAGTATTGAGCCGCAGCCTCGACGATTTCGACGGGGAGATCGAAAAGCGCATGAAGCTCGCGATAGAACGGGGCGAATTGCCCGGCGGAAGCGATCCTCACACCCTTGCAAGGCTCGCTTCCGCCGTCATGCATTCGCTTGCCGTCCGCGCGCGGGCCGGCGATAGCCGCGAAACGCTGGAGGCCCTGGCGCAGTCCGGCGTGGACATGATCTGCGGAAAAGCCTGAGGTTCAGGCTTCCTCTTCCTTCGTGCGCACCAGCCATGTGAAGGCCGCGCCCGCAAGTAGGAGGGCGCTGGTGCCGAGAAAGACCGCTGGCATGCCGATATGCCCGCCGACAAAGCCGCCGAGAACAGGCCCGACGACCTGGCCGACATATTGCGAAGAGATGGACAGGCCGAGAATGCTGCCGGCTGCACTATCGGGCACACTGTGCCGGATGACCGCGGTAATGCAGGGCAGGAGCCCGCCGAGCGCCAGGCCCATCAGGAAACGCAGGGCAATCAGCTGCCAGGAGTCCGTTACGAAGGCCTGTGGGATGAGCAGCAAGCCCGCAACCGCAAGCGCGCCGGCAATGACCGGCCAGTGGCCGATCCGGTCGGCAAGCTTGCCGAGCCGCGAGGCTGAGAGAATGCTGCCGAGCGCTGCCGCCGACATGACGATACCGGCGACCATCGTCACCTGTCCCTGATCGGGCACCAGCTGCGCCACATAGACAGTGATGATCGGCTCGATCGACATATTGGCGAGCATCAGCAGCAGCCCGGTCGCAAGCATGGCGACCACCGGCCCCTTGTCGGGAATGGATTTCCAGCCGCCGGACGCCTTTGCCGCCTGTTTGCGCGCTGCCGACTTTTCCTCCTTGATGAGGAAGGTGGTGGCGARAAAGGCGAGGAAGATCATGCCGCCGGCGGCCATGAACGTGCCGCGGATACCGATTATGGGCGGCAGCGCCCCGCCGATCAGCGGGCCGACCAGATTGCCGGCCATGATGCCGGATGAGAGTACGCCAAGCGCCCAGGCAGAGCGGTCCTTCGGTGTCTGTGTCGCGACCAGCACCATCGAGCCGGAGGCATAGCCGCCCGCCAGCCCGACGAAGAGGCGCAATGCCACCAACTGCCAGACGCTGCCGGCCATGCCCATCAGCGAGATGGCGACGGTCATGCCGAGGCTGGCGCGCACCAGCATCAGCTTGCGCCCGTAGATATCGCCGAGCCGGCCCCAGAGCGGTGCCACGCAGGCGGCAGCAAAGAAGGTTGCGCCATAGGCAATGCCCGACCACTGGACGATTGCCGCATGGTCGCCCACGCCGAGTTCCTCCACGTAAAGCGGCAGGAAAGGAAGAAGCAGCGTCATCGCCACGATGGTCGTGAACGACCCGAGCAGAGAGATCACGAGATTGCGTTTCCAGTAGGCGGAGCCGGGCGCCACCTTTGCGGCGTCCCATTGAGTATCGGTCATGGCGGATCTTCTTCGGTACAGTCTGGCCACAGTCAAGATGAGGCGATCCTCACTTTACGCACCACATCGCGGCCTGCCAAGGACGGATTCGGCTCGATTCGACCTGCCTTCAGCGCCAAAAGCAACTTGAAACCCGTGATCCTTTCGCTAACTGATTGCAATATGCAATCGGAATGATGAAGGAGGAATGACCGTGACCAACAGGGATGAAGCCCGCGCGCGGATGCTGCGCGACCTCTACGCAGCCTATATTGACCACCGGAAGGATATCGTCGGCGCGATGCTGTCGGAACATTTCACCTTTTCCAGCCCGCAGGACGACCATATTGACCGCGTCACCTATTTCGAGCGCTGCTGGCCGAACGAACCGGCGCTGAACGCCTTCGACATCGAGTTCCTTGCGGTCGAGGGCGACGAGGCGGTGGTGCGCTATCGGGCGGAGATGACCGACGGCAAGGCCTTCCGCAACATGGAAAGCTTCCGTTTCGACGGTGAGAAGATTGCCAGTGTTGACGTCTATTTCGGCCGCAACACTGACTGAAATCTAGAAAAACCGGATCGCCGATGTCGTGATGATGATGATCGAAACCGCAATCATCAGCGGTTTCAGCGGCAGCCGCTTGACGAGGATCGCGCCGAAGGGTGCAGCGATCACGCCGCCGATGATCAGTCCCACCGCCGAACCGAGTTCCGACCAGCCAAGCGTCAGCACGAAGGTAATCGAGATGATCAGCGTCACCGCGAATTCGGTGAAATTGGTCGAGCCGATCACCCGTTTCGGATCGTGACCGCGACCGACAAGCGAGCTGGTGACGATCGGTCCCCATCCGCCGCCGCCGATCGCATCCAGCACGCCGCCGCAAAGCCCGACGGGCGGCACCATCCAGTCGCGAACATCGCGTTTCGGCATCGGGTGGAAGGCTTTCCAGAAGATCACGAGACCGATGGCGATCAGGTAGGCCGAAATGAAGGGCTCGATGATCTTGCCATCGACATTGGCAAGCAGGAAGGCGCCGACCGCCCCGCCGATCATGCCGGCGGGCGCCAGCCGCGCCACCAGCTTCCAGTCGACATTGCGGTGCCAGGCATGGGAAATGCCGGACGCTGCCGTCGTGAACAGCTCAGTCACATGCGTCATGGCGCTGGCATTGGCGGCCGGCACGCCGAGCGTCAGCAGGCTGGTCGTGGAGAGCACGCCGAAGGCCACGCCGAGTGCGCCATCGATGATCTGCGCGCAGAAACCGACGACGATGAAGAGGAAGAAATCCGTGGTCATGAAGATCCCTGGTGAGCAAAAGCTCGACTGAAAACACGCCTGGCGCATGTCGCGCAAAACTGTGCAGCGGTTTGCGACTACGACATGCAGAAAACAAAGACCTAAAGCGTGGCAGCGAATCTGAAAGATCGCGACACGCTTTGAGGGTGAAAAAAGTTCCGTTTCAAGCGTCAGGAGCGCTCCGTTTGAGGCGGATGACCTTGAAGAAGCCGTTCGGGAAAACCGGCAATATTTCAATGGCATCGAAACCGCTCGCGCGCGCCCAGTCGGTGATCCGGCTGATCCGGAAGGAGGAGCTCCAGCCGATGCGCCGGGCAAGCGGCGCCACGGCCTCCTCGATCGCGCCCTGCAGGCCGGCGCTGTCGCCGAGCTTGCTGGCCAGAATGATTTCGCCACCTGGCCGCAGAACACGGGCGCATTCATCGAGCGCCCGTTCCGGCTCGGGGATGAGCGTGATGACGAAAGGCAGGCAGACAGCATCGAAAGACTGGTCCTCGAAGGTCAGCGCGTGCGCGTCCATCACCTGCAATTGCCGGATATGGAAGAGCTTCTGTCTTACGACCTTTTCCCGCGCCCTGGCGATCATATGCTCGGAAATGTCGATG
Organism: Rhizobium sp. 01T437; assembly: GCF_056398505.1. NCBI lineage: Bacteria > Pseudomonadati > Pseudomonadota > Alphaproteobacteria > Hyphomicrobiales > Rhizobiaceae > Rhizobium > Rhizobium sp. 01T437. Next base: position 112,891 of record NZ_JBFTPM010000009.1, on the reverse strand, counting down.
CCCGTCACCCGGGATCGCCGGGGATAGTGGGAGAGCACCAGCCCGGTGCCGACGCCGATTTCCAGAATGTCCGTACCGGCGTCAGCGGCAAGTCGCGCCAGCGTGCGATGCCCGTCGCGCAGGAGACCGCGATAGACCTGATCATAGACCGGTGCCCAGCGCTGATAGATCTTCAGCTGGTCTTCCGCCTGATTCTGAATTTGTCCCCGATTTCGAACTTGTCCCATGAGAGCGCCTCCTCCAGACCCTGCCTTCAAACTCGTAAAGGCAGGCTCCGGTTCCGGCGACACGACAAGGGAGCCGTCAGATGTGCTGCTTTCGCCCTCGGCGGAAAGTTTTTTCCCGCCGAAGAGCGCTTCGATCACTCCGCCGGCGTGCGCAGATTGGTTTCGATGGCCGCGAGTTCGTCACCGACCGAGCCGGCGACCACGCCGTTGCCGCGCAGCGACTTGTTGGAAATGTCGATCATCGGCGCGAAGGTGGCGGCCGGCATGCGGACCTCTTCCTTCACGGGCTCTTCGACGGGCAGGGCGTCTGCGAGGCTCGGCCGATCGCCGCGCGCCACTTCGAGCTGTCCGCTGAGGATCGCGCGTTCGGCGCGGAGCTGGCGGATTTCCGACTTGGCGATTTCGAGGCTCGTCCGCAGCTGGCTGATTTCATAGCGGTCGGTATCGAGGCGCGTATCCAGATCGTGCTTGAAAGCTTCGATCTCGCGGTCACGCTTGCTGCGCTGGCTTTCGGCCTCACGCAGCTTCATCACCAGATCGTTGCTGTGGGCAGCGAGCTCGCGGCGGGCGGCTTCGCTTTCCGTGCCGTTGAGACGAACGCGGTTGATCTCGTCGGTCATCCGCTCCAGGCGCGCCAGCGCTGTGGCGAGCTCACCCTTCGTACGCTTCAGTTCCGCACGGCTCGACTGCAGTTCCTCGTCCGTCATCTTGTTGCGGCTATTGGCGGTCGACAGCAGCTTCTCGACGAGCTCTGACTTCGAACCGATCGCCTCGTGCCTGGTGCGGAGGTTTGCGATTTCGAGCGTCGAGGAGGTTTCCAGCGTCTCGAATTCGGCTTCCAGGCGGCGATAACGTTCCTCGGAAGCGACCAGATCCTGCTTCAGGTTGGCGACGGAGGACTGCAGACCGCGTGTCAGCGCCTCATGCTCCGAGAGATTGGTCTTGAGGTGGCTGCGCTCCTCGTTGAGACGGGCGATTTCGCGAAGCTGGATGCTGTTTTCGCGGCGCGAGCTTTCGACGAGCAGCTGATGGGCCGTGGTTTCCAGCTCCAGCTTCTCGCGGGTGCTCGCCAGTTCGCGGCTGCGCGCATCATGATCCTGCTGGGTGCGGCGAAGCTGTGAGGAAACCTCGTCGAACTGCAGCGCCCGGTCGCGGATCTCGCGCTCGGCATCGATCAGCCGCGCCTCGACGACGGTGAATTCTTCCCGGGTCAGCTCGTGCACGCCCTGCAGCTTCACCAGTTCTTCGCGGTAGGTGCCGGCCTCGACGCGCAGCTGGCTGCCGTCGAGCTTCAGCTCCTTGTTGTCGGCCGTCAGGCGCTGGTTTTCCTGGTCAGCCTTGCGCCGCGCATTGCTCTCATAGTCGAGCAGCGAGCTTAAACGCGAACATTCGGCCCTCAGCGCGCCCGTTTCATTGAGCGAGTGGCTGTGCGCACCGAGCAGCGAGGAAACCCGCTCCTGCAGCGACGTCAGGCTGACGAGCAGCTCCTCCGAGGACTGCTTGTTTTCCTCGATGGCCGTGCCGAAAGCCTGGAAATCATCGACTTCCGAAACGCTGTACTGCACTGGCGGCCTGTCCACGAGACCCGTCTGTTCGGTGACGGACAACATCTGGCGATGGCTGGATACTCTCAAACCCGGCTTGACGGGTTCTTCATTACGACGAAAAAAGCTCATGACCATCACACGCCCCGAAGTTGATGTCAGAAGTCCCTGAAATGATTTATGCAATGCTAATTAAGCGATTCCTATCAAAGGTTGCGCTAACGCTCTTTGATAGCCCTGGATTGCATCTAAGACGCGCTATTCATCGCCTGTCAAAAGCGCCCAAAAGAAATTAACAGTTTTTTATTGAAATAACGGCCGCCGCCCCTAAGCGCGGCTGCCGGACCCGAGCGTGCCTCATCTTCCTGGGGGCGATTACGGGAAAGTGAGCGCCGCGAGGAGAGGGATTTTATTCCTGTGCATGGCAATCCCCGTCTTGTCGTCACGCCGCTTTCATATCCCTGAAAGCGCGACATCTCCGGGTGATTTATGCGTGTGGAGAAAGCCCGTGACGAGAGGCAATTTTTCCTCGAAGCGGTTGTTTTTTGATAATTCGCCGGTTGCCTCTCAATGCTTCCCCTCCTATGTTCCGCCTCACCTGCCGATGACGCAATCTATTGCCAAGAGGAGATCTGATATGGCTTTCGAATTGCCTGAACTTCCCTATGACTACGAAGCCCTTGCTCCCTTCATGTCGAAGGAGACGCTGGAGTTCCATCACGACAAGCACCACAAGGCTTACGTCGACAACGGCAACAAGCTCGCAGCGGAAGCCGGCCTTGCCGATCTCTCCCTGGAAGAGGTCGTCAAGAAGTCCTTCGGCACCAATGCCGGCCTGTTCAACAATGCTGCCCAGCACTACAACCACATCCATTTCTGGAAGTGGATGAAGAAGGGCGGCGGCGGCAACAAGCTGCCGGGCAAGCTCGAAGCTGCCTTCAATTCCGACCTCGGCGGCTATGACAAGTTCAAGGCCGATTTCGCCGCTGCCGGCGCCACCCAGTTCGGCTCCGGCTGGGCCTGGGTTTCCGTCAAGAACGGCAAGCTCGAAATCTCCAAGACCCCGAACGGCGAAAACCCGCTCGTTCACGGCGCCATCCCGATCCTCGGCGTCGACGTCTGGGAACACTCCTACTACATCGACTACCGCAACCTGCGTCCGAAGTACCTCGAAGCCTTCATCGACAGCCTGATCAACTGGGACTACGTCCTGGAGCGCTACGAAGCGGCTACGAAGTAAGCATTCCGAGCATATGATTTTCAGCACCCGGCGCCGCAAACGCCGGGTGTTTTCGTTTCTGCGGCAATCCTGTCCGCCCGGCAATTTCTCCCTTCGAAGACCGCTTGACTCATTCATACCTGTTTGGCTATAAATCGATCCATAGCCAATCGGGTATGAATTCACATGTCGAATGCCCATGACGCGCTTTTCAGGGCGCTTTCCGATCCGACCCGAAGGGCGATCTTCGAGCGTCTGTGCCGCGAAGGCGAGAAGACGGTCGGCGCTCTGACGGCGCGGGCCGGCGTTTCGCAGCCTGTCGTATCGAAACATCTGGCGGTGCTCAAAACCGCAGGCCTGGTGCGCGACCGCCACGAAGGCCGCCAGACCCACTATACCGCCGAGATCAAGGCTCTTGCCCCTCTGGCGGACTGGACGACAGAGATGGCCGGCTTCTGGGAGAAGCGGTTCGACGATCTCGAAGATCTGCTCAAAAGGATGGACCAATGAACGAGACCCTGCCTGAAATCCGCTCCGTCATCGTCGAGCGGGAGATCGCTTTCCCGCCCGAGAAGATCTGGCGCGCGCTGACCCAGCCGCATCTGATCGAGGAATGGCTGATGAAGAACGACTTCAAGCCCGTTCCGGACCATCGCTTCAAGCTTACCGCTGAATGGGGTTCCGTCGATTGCCGGGTGCTGGAGATCGAGCCGAACAGGACGCTTGCCTACACCTGGGATGCCTACGGCCTCGAAAGCACGGTCACGTGGACACTGACGGCCGCCGGTTCGGGCACGCATCTGCGCATGGAACAATCGGGCTTCCGCCCGGATCAGGAACAGGCCTATCAGGGCGCCAAGTTCGGATGGCAGCGCTTCTTCGAAAATCTGCAGCAGGTTCTGGCGCGTGCGGATTGAGATGAGACGCATCGGCCTATTTGAGGAGGAATACCAATGAATTGGAACAAGTCTATCCGCCAGCTTCACCGCTGGCTGTCGATCATCTTCACGGTGACAGTCATTGCCAATTTCGCCACGATGGCACTCGGCACACCGCCGGCATGGGTGGTCTACTCGCCGCTGCCGCCGCTTTTCCTGCTTTTGTTCAGTGGCCTCTACATGTTCGCGTTGCCCTACTTTACGGGCCGGCGTGAACAGGCATCGGCCGCAGGCTGAGGCATCGCAGGGGTTTCCTATCGAAAGGTCGCGGCTGGCAGCGCCGTCACATCGCTGTCATCCGCCGCCTCTACATCACGCCGCATGTCTTCCGCCGATCTTCCCCTTTTCCGCTTCGGCATCATCGCCGATCCGCAATATGCCGCCCTCGAACCGCAGGTCGAGATGGCGCGCTACTACGCCAACAGCCTTGCCAAGGTCGGTGCCGCGATCGAGACCTTCAATGGCGAGGAGCTGAGCTTCGTCATGACGCTCGGCGATATCATCGACCGCGATTTCAAAAGCTTCGACGATATCCTGCCGGTCTATGACACGCTGCATCATGAAGCGTTCTTCCTGCTCGGCAATCACGATTTTGGCGTGGCCCCTGAGCATCTGGAAAAGGTCGCGGAACGGGTCGGCATGCCGGCGCCCTATTACAGCTTCCAGCGCCACGGTTTCCGTTTCATCGTGCTCAACGGCAATGAGGTCAGCACCTTCGCGCCGCCGGAAGGCCATCCCCACCGTGCGCTTGGCCGCGAGCGTCTGGCGGCTCTGCTGGCTGCCGGCGCCGATAACGCTCATGAGTGGAACGCTTCGCTGAGCGACGAACAGTTCGCATGGCTGGCAAATGAGATCGAGCAGGCGAAGGTGGCGGACGAGAAGGTGATCGTCATGAATCACTTCCCCGTTCATCCGCCCTGCGAGCACGACATGTGGGACCGCGAGCGCATCGTCGAGCTTCTGTCCTCGCAGGAAAACGTCGTCGCGTATCTCAACGGCCATAACCATGTCGGCAATTACGGCAAGGCCGGTGGCTGCCACTTCGTCAATTTCAAGGGCGTGGTCGATACCGAGAGCGAAAACACCTTCGCCATCGTTGATGTTCATGCCGACCGGATGGAGATCCGCGGTTTCGGCCGCGAGGATAGCCGCACGCTCAACTACTAAGCCACTTCCGCTGCGATTGCCGCCGGCTGCGCCCGGTGCTCCAGCGCGTCCTTTTTCGGCGGCGTGCCGAACATGCGCGAATATTCGCGGCTGAACTGCGAGGCGCTTTCATAGCCCACCTGATAGGCGGCATTGGCGGCATTGATGCCATCGGCCACCATGAGCCGCCGCGCTTCCAAAAGCCGCAACTGTTTCTGATATTGCAGGGGGCTCATAGAGGTCAGCATCCTGAAATGCTGGTGAAAGGAGGATGGGCTCATCCTGGCTGCCGCCGCCAACTGCTCCACTCGCACCGGCGCCGTGAAATTGTCGCGCAGCAGGTGAATGGCATCTGCCACACGCCGCGTCTGGCTGCCGGGCAGCGCCAGCTTGCAGACCTCGCTGCCATTCTCGCCTGACAGCAGCCAGAAGCTGATCTCGCGCAGGATCGCCTGTCGCAGGATCGGGATAGATTTCGGTGTGTTGAGCATGCGCATCAGCCGCAGGATGCAATCCTGCAGCTCCGCCCCGAAATGCTGCACGAAAACGCCGGGACCGCCTTCACCCGAAGGCTTCGGCGGAGTTTCCATTGCCTCCAGAACGTCGCGCAGAATGGTGACATCGAGTTCCAGCGTCAGCGCGATCATCGGCCGTTCCACGCTTGCCTCGATCACTTGGCCGAAGGCCGGCATTTCCACGCTGATAACCAGCGCCTGCATGGCTGTATAGGTATAGAGCCGCTCTCCGAACATGATCTGCTTGGCGCCGTCGATGATGATGCAGAGCGCCGGCCGATAGATCRCAGGCTTCGGCATGGTCAGCGTGGAAGAACGCATCAGGTAGAAGCCGGGCAGGGCAGTTGCAAACAGCCCGTCGCCGCCACCATGGCTGTCCATGTACTGGTTGAGTACAGTCTTGATTTCATTGGACATCGTCATTCTCCGGGTAGCGGTCTTTGCCCGCCATCTTACTCCGTAGACCGGAGGCGACAACCTGTCTGGAGGAATAGGCAAGAAGTTCGAGGCTTTCGGCATTCAAGAAAAGGGGTGTCAGGACCTAGATTCCAGTCATCCGAACAAGGAGCAACCGAGATGACCGATCAGAACGCAAATTCAAAAATCGCAATCGTCACCGGCGGCAGCCGCGGCCTCGGCCGCAACACCGTCGTCAGCCTCGCCCGTGATGGCGTGGACGTGATCTTCACCTATAATTCCAACCGCGAAGAGGCCGACAAGGTCGTCGCCGAAATCGAAGCGCTCGGCCGCAAGGCCGCCGCCCTGCAGCTCGATACCGGCAATGTCGCCACCTTCGATGCTTTCGCGAACAATGTCCGCTCGGTGCTGAAGGGCTGGGGCCGCGAGCGCTTCAACTTTCTCGTCAACAATGCCGGCACCAGCTACCACGCCTCGATCCTGGAGACGACCGAAGAGGAAATGGACAGGCTCTACAACATCCATTTCAAGGGCGTCTTCTTCCTGACCCAGAAGCTCCTGCCCGTAATCGCCGACGGCGGCCGCATCGTCAATCTTTCCAGCGGCCTTGCCCGCGTCGCCGTGCCAGGCTCCTCGGCCTACGGCTCGCTCAAGGGCGCCGTCGAGGTGCTGACGCGCTACATGGCGAATGAGCTCGGCGCCCGCGGGATCGCCGTCAACACGGTCGCACCCGGCGCCATCGCCACTGATTTCAGCGGCGGCATGGTGCGTGACAATCCGGAAATCAACCGCAGGGTGGCCGCCATGACGGCGCTTGGCCGTGCCGGCGTGCCCGATGATATCGGCCCCATGATCGCCTCGCTGCTGACGGAAGCCAACCGCTGGGTCAACGCCCAGCGCATCGAAGTCTCCGGCGGCATGGCGCTCTGAGGTCTTGCTGGGTGGGGGAGAGCTTGGCTCACGCGTTGGCGGCCAATGGCTTCTCCGTCCAGCTCTCGGTCCACAGCGTGCGCAGACCGTCGCCTTCACCCTTGAAGAAGACGTCGGCTTCGGCACAGGCCTCCACCCGGTCACCGCGGAAATTGCGGATCGCCTGCCTGAGTTCGCACCAGGCGACGATGTTGGCGGTCTGGGAGTAATAGATCAGCGCGATCGGGCGGATCATCCGCTCGGTCGCGCGTCCCATTTCGTCGCGATAGTTGAGCGTGAGTTTGCGTTCGTCGCGGATCGCACGGCGCACAATGGCAAGGTCGACGCCTGCGGGCGCCTGGGCGACCGTGCCCCAGGCAAACAGCGCCTTGTTCTCCATCGCCTGGCGTAGCGGTGCGGGTACTGCGCCGGCAAGCTTCTGGTTGACGCGCCGGGCGGCAAGCTTCAGCTCTTCGTCGCCGGTACGCTCTAGGAGCGCCAGGGACAGCACGATCGCTTCCGTCTCTTCGATCGAAAACATCAACGGCGGCAGATCGAAGCCCGGCCGCATGATATAGCCAATGCCGCGCCCGCCCTCGATCGGCACGCGCATCGCCTGCAGGGCGGCGATATCGCGGTAGATCGAGCGCACCGTCACCTCCAGCCTCTCGGCCATGACGGCTGCGGTCATCGGCTTCTTTGCCAGCCGCAATATCTGGATGATCTCGAAAAGCCTGGAGGCCTTGCGCATTTGTCGCCCTTTCTCCAACGCTCCTGACAATACACTGTCAGTTGGCTTCCCGTATAGAGCCATCTATCGGATTGAAATTGATGCACTTCCTGAAAAAGCGCACAGAAATACGGGATGGACAACTGACATGGATTACCACGAAAGCCTCTGGCTCTACTTCACCCTTCTCTTCGGCATCATCATCGTGCCCGGCATGGACATGCTCTTCGTGCTCGCCAACTCGCTGACGGGCGGCACGAAGCGCGGGCTGGCCGCCACCAGCGGCATCATGCTCGGTGGGGCGGTACATTCGGCCTATGGTGCGGCGGGCGTCGGCATTCTCGTCGCCATGCTGCCGCAGACCTTCAACGTGCTGCTCTTTGCCGGCGTCGCCTATATGATCTGGATCGGCATTTCGCTGATGCGCAGCTCGATCAAGGTCGAGGCGGTCGGCCCCGGCACGGCGCGCTCCACCTGGAAGGCGTTCCGGCAGGGTGCGGTCACCTGCCTCGTCAATCCCAAGGCCTATATCTTCGTGCTCGCCGTCTATCCGCAATTCATAAAGCCGGAATTTGGGCCGATCTGGCTGCAGGGGTTGATCATGGGCATCATGACCGTGCTCACGCAGCTCGCCGTCTACGGCACGCTCGCGATGACGGCCGGTCGCAGCCGCGATCTCCTGATTTCCAACCCGAGGACGACTGCCGTCATCGGCCGTCTCGCCGGCCTGCTTCTGGTCGTCATCTCCGCGATCAGCCTCTGGCAAGGGTGGAAGACAGCCTGATCTTGCCTATTCTTATCACATTGTTTTTATGAGGATCCGGCTAAACGTGACTATGCGACCACATGGATTTTGTCATGATCCCGGTGCAGATTGCCCTCGACCGGCTTCGCCGGTGGAACAATGGAGAGAGAATCATGAATTGGAAAACAGTTGCGGCGGCTGTTGCGTTGGCCGGCATTGCCCTCGGTTCGGCCATGGCCGTCGACGGCACGCATGACGCACGTATTGGAATGATGAAGCAGATCGGTGGCGCAGCAGGCGCGCTGTCCGCCATCGCCAAGGGCACCAAGCCCTATGATGCGGATGCCGTGAAGACGGCGCTGACGACGATCGCCACCACGGCGAAGGCCTTCCCGGACCAGTTCAAGCCGGGCACCGAGACGGGCGACGAGGAAGCAAGCCCGAAGATCTGGGAAAACATGGATGACTTCAAGGCACGCGCCGCGAAGCTGTCTACCGACGCCGAAACCGTGCTCGCCCAGCTTCCGGCTGATGCTGCCGGCGTCGGCGCGGCGCTGAACACGCTCGGCGGCAATTGTGGTGGCTGTCATCAGCTCTATCGCATCAAGAAGGACTAGGCGATAGAGCTATTCCCGTATGATCTCGCGATCCGCATCGGCCCTTGCCGCCGGTGCGGATCGCCTTATTCTCCCCGGCAGCGGGGCCGGGGCCAGCGAACCCGGGAATGCCCCTTGATATCGACAGTAAGGAGAGGCGGCGCATGGTCCGCAGGTTCATCCGCTTTGTGCTCTGTCTCATCGGCGTCGTCGTGATCGGCGGCGCAGCCTTCTACTTTGTCACCGCGCCCGATCCGCTGCCGGAAAGCCACTGGGCCAATCTCGGCGCGCCCGACATTGCGAACGGCGAGAAGGTGTTCTGGGCCGGCGGCTGCGTCAGCTGTCATGCTGCGCCCGGTGCGAAAGACGATGCGAAGCTGACGCTGACCGGCGGTCTCGCTCTGACGAGCCCCTTCGGAACCTTCCATGTGCCCAACATTTCTCCGGATGAACAGGCCGGGATCGGCCGCTGGACGCTGGCCCAGTTCGGCAATGCCATGAAGCGCGGCGTCGGCGCCAATGGGCAGCATCTCTACCCGTCCTTCCCCTACGGCTCCTATACGCGCATGAGCGACAAGGACGTCAACGATCTCTTCGCCTATCTGAAAACGCTGCCGAAGAGCAGCAACGTCGCGCCGCCGCACGAACTGCCATTCCCCTTCAACATTCGCCTTGCGCTTGGTGGCTGGAAATTCCTCTATTTCAACGACCAGCCGCGCGTCGTGCTCGCCAATGCCGACGACAAGCTCAAGCGCGGCCAGTATCTGGTCGAGGGCCTCGGCCATTGCGGCGAATGCCACACCCCACGCGATTTCCTCGGCGGCTTCGTCCGCGACCAGTGGCTCGCCGGCGCGCCGAACCCGGAAGGCAAGGGCCGCATACCCGATATCACGCCGGGCTCGAAGAGCGTTGGCTCGTGGAGCGAGGCCGACATAACCAACTACCTGCAGACCGGCTTCACCCCGGATTTCGACTCCGCCGGCGGCCAGATGGTCGACGTGCAGCAGAACATCGCCCATCTGCCGCAGTCCGATATCGAAGCGATCTCAGCCTATTTGAAGGCCGTGCCGAGCAAGTAGCGTCTGCCTGGGGCAAGCGCCGCAGGCCACACTGCCACCATGAAGCACCCGACCCTTGAGGAAACAGACGCTGCGATTGCTCGCATGCAGGATCGGCTTGCCGCGCGCAATGCCGTTCTTGCGCGCTGGTTTTCCGATACGCTTGCCGTCATGGAGGCAAAAATCGCAAGCCGTCTCGATGATCCCGGCGATCTGGCGCAGGCAAGGGCTGCAGCCTTCCTGTTTGTGAAGAGAGCGCTTCACCAATGGGCAAGCCGCCCGGTGCATGAGGTGGTGCCCGGAGACAGCCTGCCGAAAGTGGCTCGACGGCTCAAATGATTGGCATGCTTGCTGGCGCTCAGGCCGCCTTCGGCTGATGCTCCGCACCAAAGATCTGCACATAGGTGTCGAGCTCTTCGCTGCCGAAGCCGAGCGCCCGGTAGATCTCTGCCGTAAAGGTAATCGGCGCCGAACCCGGCGCAGTGACGATCATGCCGGAGCGAACCGCCTGCGGTCCCTCACGGTAGTGCGCCTGGCCATGATAGCCCTCGGCGCCGGCGAGGAAATCGGGGGCGTTGCTGGTATGGGCAACCTGGTCAAGAGCACCGGCACGCGCCAGCGCCAGCGTTCCGCCGCAGATCGCAGCGGTGAGCTTGCCGCGTGCGATGAAGTCGTTGATCACGGGCGAAAGGTCCGGCGTCTTTTCTGTCTCCCAGATCGTGCCTCCGCAGATGACCAGTGCATCGAAGGCATCGCCATGCAGGTTCTCGGCTACCGCATCGGGTGCCACTCGCATGCCGCCCATGGAGCGCACTTCCGCGCCGCCGGGACTTGCCGTCACCACATCGAAACCGAAATGGGTGCGGGCGGAGGCAGCAAGCTGCCCCACTTCCCAGTCCGCGAAGCCTTCGGTCAGAACCACCGCCAGTCGGGTCATGCTTTCCTCCCTTACAAGATGACCGAGCGGCTGGAGCCACTCACGAAAGAGCCTGCATATAGCGCATGCCGGTGACCGGGCGAGGGGTGAAATCCATCTGTTCGTAGAAACGGTGAGCCTTGAGATTGCCGGTCGCAGCGCTGACGGAGAGGTAGTCGCAGCCCGCAATGCGTGCGGTTTCCCGGGCGCGGTCGACGAGAAGCTGGCCTGTGCCATGGCCGCGATGACCATCGCGTACGAAAAGGTGGTGCAGATCCATGCCGCGCTTGCCCTCCTGCGCCCTGTAAAGTGGAACGAGGATGGCGTAGCCGATCAGCCCGTCGCTACCGTCAGCGACGAGGGCCGAAATCCACGGCGTCGGGCCGAAGAGATCGCGTTCAAGCTGTTCAGGTGTCGAAGCCGAGATGTCGCCGTGATGGGCGGCAAGCAGGCCGATCATTTGGTGGAGTTCAGATATGTCGCGGGGTTTGGCGGCGCGGATCGTCACGACCGGCGGTCGCATGAGCGATATTTCGCTGTCTTCGATTTCAAGCATGGTCTTCGCGTCCTTTTTGAGTTTATGCCGCCAGGACGCTGCTGATACAACAAAGCCGCCTGACGGCGGCTTGTTGACATTATGATCTGTCTCGGCCGCCCTTTACAGGTACAGCCAAAAATACGAGCGATTATGGTGCGCGTTCTTGATCATGCACCATACATTCTCCGAAACCGCCCGTTTGTCAATGACAGATACAGGCCAATCAGGCCGCACCGGCGGGTATGGCACAGACACCTGTCGCGCAGCCTTCAGCCTTATCACCGGGCATCGCCGCTGGAATGGGTGCCGCCAGCGCCATGCCGATGCGCGCGCCGAGAGCGATATCGTCTTCGACCCCGAAGGCATGATGCAGGATAGCACCATCGCGGCCGATCAGTACGGAGGAGGGCGTTCCCTTGAAACCATAGCGGCGCATCGTCACCGGTATGTCGGAACGCCCGTCGGCCTGATCGACACCGATTGGCGAGGTCAGCCGATATTCATGGATGAAAGCCTTGAGCACGGTCGGTGTCATCGCTTCGTGATGCTCGAAGACCGTGTGCAGGCCGATGACCTGAAGATCCGTGTTGGCGAAGATGCGCTCGATGCGGCGCACCTGCGGCAGGCTTTCGGCCACGCAGCCGGGGCAGAGCAGCTGGAAGCTGTGCAGGTAAATCACCTTGCCACGCAATCCGGCGATGGAGAGCGGTTGCGGCGTGTTGAACCATTCGCTGACGGAAAGTTCCGGTGCAAGTGTCAGATCGGACATGTCGAAATCCTTGGTCGTTGGGCAGGCGCTTGCTTCGCCCGTTGCATCCGGGGCGCAATGGGATAATCCTGCGTGGTGTTTTCTCTTCTCTATTTGCCTGGAGAGAGGAAAGAGCCGGTCCGGCGATGGCAGTCGACGGACCGGCGACCCGCTCACTTTGCAGGCATGACCTTGCCCGGCAGGCTGAGATTGCCGGATGCGACCTTGAAGACATTGTCGACGCAGAGCAGCGGTGCATGCAGGTTGCCGTTGATCTTCAGCCCTGCCGTCACGCCGTCGTAGGAGGCGCCGGTGATGCCGCCGATGAGCGACAGCGGGATGGCGACATCGACACGATCGCCCTTGAGTACCGTCGGATAATCCGGGCTGTCGATCAGCAATGGAACGCCCGGCCAGGTGGCGGGAAGCTTCGGCTTGGCGCCGTCAGGAATGTCGGTCACTTTCAGACCGCCGGCGCAGGCCTTGTCCTCGTTGAGCACGACCCAATGCGGATGCCAGACGTCGCGGTTCTTGCCCTTGTAGGCAGCGTCGTCGAAATCCGGATGGAAGGTGACGGCAAGTGCGACGATGCCCTGATCCTTGTCGAAGCCGATATCGCCGCTGTTGAGCGAGGTCGGCCAGACATAGGCATAGACGCCGGAGCCCTCGAACTTGCCCGACGCCGCGGGCTTCTCAGTGCCGGCCTCGCCGCGCACGCGGGTCGAGAAGATCGCCTTGTCGCCCTTGGTGACGATTTTGGTTTCGATGATGTCGAACGGAGCCTTCACGGCGTCAGACGGTTCGGCCGTGACGGGATGGGCTACGGCTGAGCCGAGCCAAAGCGATAGCGTTCCGGCGATGGCTGCGCCGGTGATCAACTGCCTTAACATTTTGAACGTCCTTCTCTTTTTAGGTTGCCTGGAGAGTGCGCCTATCCTCTTTCAAAGGCGTCCCAGGTGGCAGCCCGGGTTGCCGGATCGGCGGTTTCATGGTCACGGCAGTCGATGCGCAGTTCATTCCTGCCGAAAGCCGCGTTCACGAAATTGCAGTGGTGCGGTTTGGCAGCACCAGAATGCTGGTAGGGGCGGAAGTAACGACAGCTCGTGCACATCCGCTGGATCGGTATGGCGTCTGCCTCCTGCAGATGCCGGATCATCTTGACGAGTGACAGCAGCAGGCCCTCCTGCTCGCCGGGAGAAAGCGAGCGGGCGGCCTCCATCGCCGCCGTTTCGATCGGCGAAACGGAGCTGAGTGCCGCCGTTCCCTCGACCGTGATACGGATCGCGGTGGCGCGCTTGTCGTCAGGAGCGCTCGCCTTGGCGACGAGCCCCTTGCGCTCCAATGCCGCAATCGAATCCGTCGCCGTCGGCTGCGAGACGCCGAGATGCGCCGCGATCTCCTTGACCCGCGCGCCATCGCGACCGGCGAGAAATTCGAGGATCGCAAGCTGCGTCGGCTTCAGCCCGGCCCTTTCGGCCTTCGACCATTCGTCGCTGCGCATTGCGATCGCGATGCGCGACAGGCCTTCGCCGATGCGGTTGTCGATCGATGTGGGGTCTTTAGGCGTTTCCATGCGCTTGATATATAGGACTCCTATGTAATTTCAAGGACTGCTGCGCTGTATTGCCGCTTTTGTTTCTCGAGTGAGTAATATAGGGTACCCCCCTATCCTACATTAGAGACTGCCATGTCCCATACGACCCATCAGAAGAAGAAACTCATCGCCCGTGTCAGTCGCATCCGCGGGCAGCTCGAGGCGGTCGAACGCGCGCTGGAGGGCGAGCGTCCCTGTGGCGAGATCCTCCAGCTTCTCGCCTCCGTGCGCGGCGCGCTGACGGGTCTCACGGGCGAGGTGCTGGACGACCATTTGCACGAACACGTGCTGCATGCCGCCGACGAGAAGGCGAGGGCGGAGGCGGTCGAGGAAATATCGGAAGTCTTGCGAACCTATATCCGCTGAACCGGATCGATAAGGAGCTGGCAATGAGTGCTGGAACGAATAGCTATGGGCATGACCATGTCTTCCTGGGGCAGGACCATGCCCGGAACGAACGCCGCATCTGGCTGGTGATTGCGTTGACGGCGGTCATGATGGTCGTCGAAATCGCCGCCGGCACCATTTACGGCTCGATGGCCCTGGTGGCTGATGGCTGGCATATGTCCACCCATGCCAGCGCGCTGCTCATTTCTGCGCTCGCTTATCTCTTCGCCCGCAAGCAGGCCCGCAACCCGCGCTTCACTTTCGGCACCGGCAAGCTCGGCGATCTCGCAGGTTTCGCGAGTGCCATCATTCTGGCGATGATCGCGCTGCTGATGGGCTGGGAAAGTTTCCTGCGCATCACATCGCCCGTGCCGATCAGCTTCAGCCAGGCGATTGCCGTCGCCGTCATCGGCCTTGCCGTCAACCTCGTCAGTGCCTGGCTCCTCAGCGGTAGCGGCGACCACCATCACGATCATCATCATGCCCATGGCCATAATCACCATGGCCATGCGGATAACAATATCCGCTCTGCCTATATGCACGTCATCGCCGACGCGCTGACCTCGGTGCTCGCCATCGCCGCGCTCACCTTCGGCAGCCTCTATGGCTGGCTTTGGCTTGATCCGCTGATGGGCATTGTCGGCGCTCTGATCATCGCCCAATGGTCCTGGGGGCTGATGAAGTCGTCAGGCGCGGTGCTGCTCGATGTGCTCTCGGAAGCGGAAACACTGCCGGATGAGATCCGCGGCGCGATCGAAGGCGACGGCGACCGCATCACCGATCTGCATGTCTGGCAGGTCGGTCCCGGCCACCATGCAGCGATCGTCGCCGTACTGACGCCGCAGCCGCGCGATACCGCCTTCTACAAGGAGAGGCTCGCGAGCCTGGACGAGTTGTCGCATGTGACGGTGGAGGTCACGCGCGCTGCCTGATCTCGCCAAAAAGCCGAGATGCCGCCGCAATCGGGCCTTACGCCTGTGATCCTGATTCCCCGGAGGTCTTCATGAATCACAGCCTCACCCGCCGCAGCTTCATGGGCTCCGCCTTGCTGCTGCCTGCGCTGGGCTTTGCCCCTCTCGCACGCGCCCAGCAGCAGGACGGCGATATCGACAAGCGGCTTGCGGCACTTGAAGCGCGCATCGGCGGGCGTCTCGGGGTTTCCGTTCTCGACAGCGACACGAATGTTTCCTTTGGCTATCGCGGCAGCGAGCCCTTCGCCATGTGCAGCACCTTCAAGGTTCTGGCCGCCGGCCTCGTTCTTGCCCGTGTCGACAAGGGCGATGAGAGCCTCGATCGGCGCGTCAAATACGGCAAGGAAAAGCTCGTCACCTATTCACCCGAGACCGAAAAGCATGCGGGCGGCGACGGCATGACGATGGCCGAGATCTGCAAGGCCGGCATTACACTGAGCGACAACACCGCCGGCAACCTCATGCTGGAGAGCTTCGGCGGCCCGGCCGCACTCACCGACTGGCTGCGCTCGATCGGCGACGGCACGACAAGGCTCGACCGCATGGAAACCGCGCTGAACGAGGCCGCGAAAGGCGATCCGCGCGACACCACGACGCCGGATGCAATGCTCGATTCGCTCGGCAATATCGCTCTCGGCTCGGTTCTGGCAGAAACCTCTGCAAATCAGCTGGTCGACTGGATGATTGCAAACACGACCGGCGGCGCGCGCCTGCGCGCAGGCCTGCCCAGCGACTGGAAGATCGGCGACAAGACCGGAACAGGCGATAACGGTTCGGCCGGCGATATCGCCATCATCTGGCCGCCGAAGCGCGGCCCCATCGTCGCCGCCGTCTATATGGCGGAAACGACGGTCAAGATGGACGAATTCAATCCCGTCTTCGCCGAAATCGGCAAGATGATCACCGAGATGGTGTAGGCCGCCAACAGCGTCGCGGTCGGTCGGACTCAACGAAAAAGCCGCAGCCCGGTTCGCGGCCTGCGGCTTTCGAAGATTTAGGTGATCGATCGGGGACGATCAGCCGTTTTCGGCCTGGTCGGTGGACTTCGTATTGCTTGCCTGCGCAGTCGTAGGATCAGTGGTGCCGTCTCCACCGCCTTCGATGCCGGCGAGCTCGCGCTTGATCTGCTCGGCGATTTCCTTCTCGATCGCCGCGCGCTCGTCGGCAGGCATCGCTTTCAGATCGTCTTCGGTGAGATTATGGGCTGCCAGATAGCGGGCGCGGATGAATTCTTCCGGCGTCATACTGCTCCATTCGGAGAATTCGTCGACTAGGCTCTTATGTGCTGCCTTGGCCTCCATTTCGGCATCAGAGGGCTGGTTGATATAGGTCTCGTTGCCGGCCTGCACCGCCCACATCGTATTGGCGATGGACGGCGGGGTGGTGCTCGGCTGCAGGCCGGCGCCGGACTGGTTGCGCGTGCTGCCGCCAAATTCTTCGGTCTGCCTGTTCTTGGATTTGCCCTGCTCGAAGAGCGAGCCGAGGCCAGAGTAAATTGAGAGGTTGCTACCGATTTCCATAAAAAATCCCCCTGAAAAATCGGTAGCAACATGACCGGGCAAGCCTGCTCGGAACTTGTGTCTTCCTTCGTGCTGCTACGGTAGCGTGTAGGCGATCACATAATCGCCCGGCTTGGTGCCAACAGAACCATGCCCGCCGGCGACCATGACGACATATTGCTTGTTGTCATCGGTCGTATAGGTCATCGGCGTTGCCTGTCCGCCGGCCGGAAGACGTGCTTCCCAGAGCTGGTGTCCGTTCGTCACGTCATAGGCGCGCAGATAGTTGTCGACGGCAGCACCCAGGAAGGCGACGCCGCCCTTGGTCACCATCGGCCCGCCGATGCCGGGCACGCCAACCTTGAAGGGAAGGGGCAGCGGCGTCATGTCGTGCACCGTCCCGTTCTTGTGCATATAGGCGATGCGGCCGGTGCGGAGATCCACGCCGGCGACATAGCCCCATGGCGGCGCCTGGCAGGGGATCTGCAGCGGCCCGAGGAACGGACCCATGAACACGCCATAGGGAGCACCGTCATTGCGGTTGAGGCCCTGTTCGCTTCCCTTCTCATCCTGTCCGCGCGGCGGAATATCGGCCGCCGGCACCAGGCGCGAGGTGAAGGCGAGGTAGGTCGGCATGCCGAACATCACCTGCCGCTCCGGGTCGACAGCGACCGAGCCCCAGTTGAAGGTGCCGAAATTGCCGGGATAGACGATGGTCCCCTGCAGCGACGGCGGCGTGTAGCGGCCCTCATATTTGTGGCGGTGGAATTCGATGCGGCAGGCAAGCTGGTCGAACAGCGAGACACCCCACATATCCTTTTCCTGCAGTGGCTCCGGCGAGAAGGTGAGATCGGAGATTGGCTGCGTCGGCGCCGTGTGATCCTCCGGGATCGCGCCATCAGGCGCCGGGATTTCCTTGAAGGGAATGATCGGCTGGCCGGTGCGCCGGTCGAGCACGTAGATATCGCCCTGCTTGGTGGATGCCACCAGCGCCGGCACCGCCGTTCCGTCCTGTTTCGTCAGATCAAGCAGCACCGGCTGGGCAGGGACGTCCATGTCCCAGAGATCGTGGTGGACGAATTGCTGCACCCAGCGCAGCTGGCCCGTATTGATGTCGAGCGCCACGACCGAAGAGGAGAACTTCTCGACATCGGCGCTGCGGTTCATGCCGAGCTGGTCCGGCACCTGATTGCCGAGCGGGATATAGACCATGCCGAGCTGGTCATCGACGCTGAAGACCGACCAGCTGTTCGGCGAATTCGTCGTGTAGTGCTGCCCCTCCGGCAGCGGCGTCGTCTGGTTCGGATTGCCCGAATCCCAGTTCCAGATCAGCGCGCCGCTGTTGATGTCATAGGCGCGAATGACGCCGGACTGTTCCTGCGTCGAATAATTGTCGTTGACCGCCCCGCCGATGATGATTTTTCCCGCAACAGCGACTGGCGGTGAGGTGGAGTAGTAATAACCGGCCGGATTGTACTGCATGCCGGCCTGCAGCTGCAGCACGCCCTGTTCTGCAAAGCCCGTGCAGACCTGTCCGTTGGTCGCATCGAGCGCGATCAGCCGCGCATCCGAAGTTGGCAGGTAGACGCGCTCCTTGCAGGGCTGCCCGGCAGGTATCGCCTCATCGCTGAAATAGGTGACACCGCGGCAGGTCTGGTGCTGCCGGTCCGGGTTCATGCCGGAATTGGCGTCATATTTCCATTTCTGCTGGCCGGTCCTAGCATCGAGCGCGATCGCCCAGTTGTGCGGCGTGCAGAGATAGAGCGTGTCGCCCACCTTCAGTGGCGTCACCTGATAGGTCGTTTCCCCGACATCGTCAGGCCGCTTCATGTCGCCGGTCTGGTAGCGCCAGGCCTCTTTCAGGGTGGAGACATTCTGCACAGTGATCTGGTCGAGCGGCGAATAGCGCTGGCCGTAGGGTGTGCGGCCATATTGGTGCCATTCGCCATCGGGCACATTGCCGCCGAAGGCGGGCGTTGTGGAAACCGTCTGTATCGGCAGATCGCCCGCGAGATCATGCGGATCCGTCGTCATCGAATAGGCAGCGACGATGATGGCAGCGATGACCGGAATGGCGAGCGGCCAGGGATTGGCGCCGTAATAAGTGCCGGTCGGGCTGCGAAAGCCGAGCGGCCGGCGGATCCAGGGCGTCAGCAGCCAGATCCCGAAGAGGATGATGAGGCCGCCGCGCGGACCGAGCTGCCACCAGTCGAATCCCACCTCCCAGATCGCCCAGGCGAGTGCAACGACCACGAGCACCGCATAGACCCAGAGCGCCACCGCCTTGCGCATGAGAAGCAGGCCTGCCGTCAGCAGGAACATCAGCCCCGCGAAGAGATAGAAGACGCTGCCGCCGAGCGTGACGAGCCAGAGCCCGCCGGTGCCCAGCGCCAGTCCGAAAATGATGAAGAGGATGGAGGTAATGACGATTGCCATAAGGCAGTCTCCCGCTGGTTAGCCGGATCGGAGAATGGCGAAAAATATACGCCGATCAGACAGATAGAGCGGGAGGCTTGCCTTTCAACCGCCACAATTGGCCGCGGTTGCGGTCGTCGTGTCAGGCTTTCGCAAGCTCGCGGTCGATCGCCGAGATGAGCCGGTTATCGTCAGCCGTCACGTCGGGGGCGAAACGGGCAACGACCTTGCCGTTGCGGCCGACGAGGAATTTTTCGAAGTTCCAGAGGATCTCGTTGTCGTCGGAGGCAAGACCGGCGCCCTTCAGCCGTTCGCGCATCGGTCCTTCGCCGGTCGTTTCCAGGTTGGAGCTCGTCAGGTTCTTATAGAGCGGATGTTTGTCTGGCCCCTTGACGGAAATCTTGGAGTACATCGGGAAATCGACGCCGAAGGTGCTGGTGCAGAAATCGAGGATTTCCGCGTCCGTGCCCGGCTCCTGGCCCTTAAAGTCATTGGCCGGGAAGCCGGCGATGACGAAGCCTCTCTCGCGCTTGTCGGCATAGAGCTTTTCAAGCCCTTCATACTGCACCGTCAGGCCGCATTTGGAGGCGACGTTGACGATGAGCAGCACCTGGCCGCGATATTCGTTGAGCGTCGTCTCGCGCCCCTGAACGGTCTTGACCGGAATGTCGAGAAGGTCGGTCATCATTATCTCCCTTTAGTATGGCCCAGTTGATATCGACTTGTCTGAAATCAGGTTCCGCAGAAGGTTTGGAGTACCCGCTCTTCGGGCTTCGGCGGGTCCATATAAGCCGCAAATGCCGGCTGCTCGTCATAGGGGTGCGAAAGAACTGTCAGCAGCGCCTCGAACAGCGAGAAATCGCCGTCCTGAACGGCTGCCTCGATCGCCTGCTCGACCCGATGGTTGCGCGGAATGAAGGCCGGGTTGACCTGCTTCATCGCGGCAGCCCGATCACCGGGCGTCTGCGGATCGCGCGAAAGCCTGTCACGCCAGCGCGTCAGCCATTCGGCAGTGGCAGTCGGCTCCCGAAAGGTCGAGGCGAAGGCAGCCTCCGCCGTCTCATCGCCTGCCAGAATTGAAAGCCGCCGGAAGGTCAGCGTAAAATCCGCGCCCTCAGCCTGCATCAGCGCCAGCAGCGACTGGATCAGTTCCAGATCTCCATCCTCGGCTGCGCTCAGGCCGATCTTGCAGCGCATGCCCTGCAGCCAGAAGGCGTGGAAGCGCTCGCCATAGGCCTTGATGACGGCGTTCGCGTGCTCGATCGCCTTGTCTTTGTCGGCATCGATCAGCGGCAGCAGCGCTTCGCCGAGCCGCGCCAGGTTCCATTGCCCGATGCCCGGCTGATTGGCATAGGCGTAGCGCCCGTGCTGGTCGATCGACGAGAAGACCTTCATCGGATCGTAGATATCCATGAAGGCGCAGGGACCGAAATCGATCGTCTCGCCCGAGATCGTCATATTGTCGGTATTCATCACACCATGGATGAAGCCGACCTGCAGCCAGCGCGCAATCAGCGCCGCCTGCCGGTCGCAGGCAGATTCGTAAAGCGCGAGATAAGGATTCTCCGCCGCCTTCAGCTCGGGATAGTGCCGTTCGATGACATGATCGGCGAGCGCCTTGACGCCATCCTCGTCACCGGTCGCGGCAAGATATTGGAAGGTGCCGACGCGGATATGGCTTGCCGCGACGCGCGTGAAGACGGCGCCCGGCAGTATCTCCTCACGCCGTACGCCTTCGCCTGTCAGTACGGCTGCAAGCGCCCGCGTGGCGGGAATGCCGAGCGCAAACATCGCCTCGCTGATGATATATTCGCGCAAGACTGGGCCAAGCGCCGCCCGCCCGTCACCCCGGCGGGAAAAGGGCGTCTGTCCCGCACCCTTGAGCTGAATGTCGCGGCGCTGGCCGCTGCGGTCGATCACTTCGCCGAGCAGGATCGCCCGCCCGTCGCCGAGCAGCGGCACGAAGTGGCCGAACTGGTGGCCGGCATAGGCCATCGCCAGCGGTTCGGCGCCTTCGGGCACGAGATTGCCGGAAAAGATCGCAGCGCCATCGCGCTTCAAAATATCGACATCGAGCCCGAGCTCTTTGGCGAGCGGTTCGTTGAGCTTGATCAGCCAGGGCTCCGCCACCTGTGTCGGCACTTGCGTGGCGAAGAAGCGCTGCGGCAACCGCACATAGCTGTTGTCGAAGCCGAAGGCCGTATCCGGCCGTTTTTTCTGCAGGGCGGAGGTCATGACTAATAGGTAGGGCCGCAGGTGCGGTCACGCAAGCCGATTTTGGCCCGAAACCACTCCCTTCACGAAGGCCAAAAAAGTGCAAGGAATAGTGATCTGCCTTTACCTCTCGGCAAAGCAGATGTGCCATAAAAGACATAGCGCCGCCATGATTGCAGGCGTATAGCAAAATCATCTCCTCTTGGCAGTTTTGCCATGTCATCCCCCGCGGCCCTGTCGCCCCGTGTGCTCCGCTGCGCCTTTGCGAGTGATCCCTGACGATGTCGGATCAGATTTATCATGCGCCGATGGTTCGGCGCGCAGCACCCAATTTCCGGGTGATCGCGATGATTGTCGCGAGTGCCATGCTCATGGAAAATGTCGACGCAACCGTGCTGGCGACCGCGCTGCCGACGATGGCGCGCGATTTCGGCGTCGACGCCCCGGCCATGTCGATCGCCCTGACCTCCTATCTGCTCAGCCTGGCGATCTTCATTCCCGCCAGCGGCCGCATGGCAGACAGTTTCGGTTCGCGCACCGTCTTCCGCTCCGCGATCGCCGTCTTCGTGATCGGCTCCATCCTCTGTGCCTTCGCGCCGACCTTGCCGTTCCTCGTGCTCGCCCGCCTGCTGCAGGGCATTGGCGGTGCCATGATGATGCCCGTCGGCCGTCTGGTGCTGATGCGCAGTGTCGACCGCAAGGATATGGTCAGCGCCATGTCCTGGCTTTTGGTGCCGGCGCTGATCGGCCCGATCGTCGGCCCGCCGCTCGGCGGCTTCATCGTCACCTATCTCGACTGGCGCTGGATCTTCTACATCAACGTGCCGATCGGCATCATCGGCATGATCTTCGTGTCGATCTATATCGACGAAGTGAAGGGCAAGGCTGCCGGCCCCTTCGATACGCTCGGCTTCATCCTGTCTGGTATCTCGCTCGGCTCGATGCTTTTCGGCTTCGAATTGTCGAGCCATGAAGGGCAGGGCTCGTTCGCGATCTTCCTGATTGCCATCGGCCTGCTGTTCGGCATTGCTTATCTGCGCCATGCTCGCAAGCATCCGGCCCCGATCATGGATTTCTCGCTGATGAAGGTGCCGAGCTTTGGCACCTCGGTCATCGCCGGTTCGCTGACGCGCATCACGCAGGGCGCACAGCCCTTCCTGCTGCCGCTGCTCTTCCAGATCGGCTTCGGTCTTTCGGCCGCTGCCGCGGGCCAGATCGTCATTTCCACGGCACTCGGTGCGTTGTTCATGAAGCCTCTGGCAAAGGCCGTCTTCCGCCGTGTCGGTTTCCGCCGAAGCCTTATTATCAACGGCATTCTCGGCACGATCGGTTACGGCCTCTGCGCCGCCTTCCGCCCGGACTGGCCGATGCCGCTGATCTTCATCGCCCTGGTGCTCAGCGCCTTCTTCATGTCGTTCCAGTTCAYGGCCTATAACACCATCGCCTATGATGAGATCAGCCAGGATCGGATGAGCTCGGCAACGAGCTTCTACACCACCTTCCAGCAGCTGATGCTCTCGCTCGGCATCTGCATCGGTGCATTGGCGCTGCATGCCTCCATGGCCTTCAACGGTGTCGAAACGCCCGAGCTTGGTGATTTCTCCACCGCCTTCATCGTGGTTGCGATCATTTCGATTAGCGCCACCATCTGGAACCTGCGCTTCTCACCGACCGCAGGCGAAGAGATCAGCGGCTATAAGGCCAAGCAGACGAAAGGCGCCGCAGCCGGAAGCTGAGGCGCCTTCCTCTTCGTTAGAGGCCGATAGGCTCCCGCAATCGCCGGCGCCACAATGGACGCCCCTTGCGTTGGTCCGCCTGAAGCCCATAGGCCATGCGGCTGTCGAGGTCCTCGAAGGCTGCAAGATCCATATCCTGCAATGCCACCTCCATAGCCGCTTCCGGTTCGGCTTGCGTCTGCCGCCCTGTGATCGCAAGCCACAGATCACGCCAGCTGCGCTGGCGCGTCATTGCCCCCCACCATCGTCACAATCATGCCCTCCCGCTTGCCCCGTCACGCCGCCTGCGGCAGGCAGGCCTCGCAGATCGCCGCAACATGGCGGTGGTCGGTGCCGCAGCAGCCGCCGAGCACGCGCACCTGCGGCATGCGGCGAAGGAGTTCGCGGTAGCGTCGGCCGAGATCGGCAGGATCGCCCGCATCCAGCACCTCGCTGTTATCGAGTTGCTCATGGCTCATGGTCGAGGCATTGGCGCGGATGCCGGAAATGCGCTTCACCCAGGCGCTGCCGTGATCGAGCGCCCCTTCGAAATGCGTCGGGTGGGCGCAGTTGATCATGTAATAGGCCGGCGATCCGCCGGTCGCCGCATCCGTCGTCTCGATCGCCTCCTGAATGCTGCGGCCGGTCACCAGCCTGCCGTTAGTCTCCAGCGTGAAGGAGATCGCGCAGGGCATGCCGCGCGTCCTGGCGGCACGGGCGATGCCGATCGCCTCGTCGATGTTGGTCAGCGTAAAGGCGGCGACCATATCGGCCTCCGTGCCGGCGAAGGTCTCGATCTGGAAGGCGTGGTAGTCCTCCGCCTCGTCGGAGCTCATCACGCCCGCCTTGTAGCCGTCGCCGCGCGGGCCGATGGCGCCGCTGACGACGATTGGCTGCTCCGGCCGCTCATAGGCGTGGCGTAAGCCCACGAGAAGCTCGACGGCTTGCTCGTTTGCCGCTTGCAGCGCCTCGGTCGTATAGTTGAGCTTCTGGCCCCAGTCGGGATTGGCACGCCATGTGGCGGTGTCGAGCACGAAACCCGTTCCGTGCCGCCGGGCGATATCAAGATAGCGGCGATAGTAATTCTTCGTGCGCTCTCGTCCGTCCTCGGAAGCCAGCAATACGAAGGAGGCGAAATGCGGAAGCTCGATGCCGTCGTGGAAGATCATCGTGGTTTCCATGCCGCCATCGCTAATGAAGGTGCCGCCCTTTAGCTGCGGCAGCCCATGCCTGTACTTTGCCATTGTGAAACCTCTCCTGTCGCGGCGCCTGTAATGGCTGCCGTCGATGGTGATGTTCTGCCGCTTAATCTGATGCCAAACTAGGCGACTTGCGGTATACTATTGCGGGTTTCGAATTTTGCGGATTGAAATCAATCCCTTGCATGGGCCGATGCTGCCGGGGGCGGAGCCAGGCCCGATCTTGCTGCGCAGAAAACTGTACCGCGGGTACAGGAGGGGAACATGCGAAAGGGCGAGGAAACGCGGAATCGCATCCTTGATGTGGCAGAAGCAGCGGTCTTGCAGAAGGGTTTCGGCGGCACGTCCATTGAGGAACTGATCGTCGAGACGGGCATTACCAAGAGCGGCTTCTTTTACCACTTCAAGGACAAGAACGAGCTCGCGAAAGCGCTGCTCAACCGCTACATCGAGAACGACGAACGCATCTATGACGAGATCTTCAGCCGCGCGCGCGATCTGATGGATGATCCGCTGCAATCCTTTCTGCTCGGCTTGAAGCTGCTCTCCGAACTGGTGGCCGACCTGCCGAACGGCCATCCGGGCTGCCTCGTGGCGACTGTCTGCTACTACGAGCGGCTCTTCGACCGTGAGATCCAGGAGACCAACCGCAATGCCGTACTCGCCTGGCGCCGCCGCTTCGGCCGCATGTTCCGCGAGATCATGGCTGTCTATACGCCACGCGAGCCCGTGGATGTCGACCAGCTCGCCGATATGGTCTCTTCGGTGCTGGAAGGCGGTATCGTTCTCTCAAAGACGCTCAAGGAACCGAATACGCTCGCCGAACAGGTGCTGATGCTGCGCATCTTCGTGAGGATGCTCTTCCTGCCGGCCATCGAGTCGCCGCTGGTTGCAGTCAGGCACGACCAGATCTATGGCACGGTGAGGAGTGGCGGACAGCTTTAGTTAGGCTCTGCCGTCTTCCAGCTCAGCCGCCAAGTCGACGAGCTTGCGCACGGTATTGAGGTTGCGGGAGGTACCCGCCTTCAGCGCCGGCAGCTTCAGCTTCGATCGGCCGGAGCCGATGGGATAGTGCACATAAATCTCGCGCCCGGCGAGTTTCGCTTCCTCGCCATCGGGCGCCACCATCTTGCCCAAGGCATCTTTAGGTGCCGCTTCCGGCAGGAAATAGACCAGCAGAAAATTGGGCTTGGCCTCGGGAAAGGGCGCATGGGCTATGATGCCGTCTAGTTCCTTTCGGCTGCGCACCATCACGCCCGGCCGCTTGCCTAACGTCTTGCCCAGCGCGTCATCGAGCTTCTCCTCGACTGCCTTTTCGGCCTCATCAGAGCGGAACAGGACGTTGCCGCTCTGGATGTAGGTCTTCACATCGGAAAAGCCGAGCCCCTCGCATATCGCCTTAAGCTCCGCCATCGGCAGGGAGCTCGTGCCGCCGACATTCACGGCGCGGAGCAGGGCGACATAGACGGCCATTTCTCCCTCCCTTGACTGCGTGGCGTGCGCAAGGCACGCCACATTCAACTTCTACATCTTGCCTGCCACCTTGACCGCAAACGCATATTCGAATGCGATTTCCTCAAGCCGCTGGAAGCGGCCGGAAGCGCCGCCATGGCCGGCATCCATGTTGGTCTTCAGCAGGATGGGTGCATTGCCCATCGTCTTGTCGCGCAGCTTGGCGACCCACTTCGCCGGCTCCCAATAGGTGACGCGCGGGTCGGTCAGGCCACCGAGCGCCAGGATCGGCGGATAGGGTTTCGCGCCGACATTGTCATAGGGCGAATAGGCGGCGATCTGCTCGTATTCTTCGCGGCTCTCGATCGGGTTGCCCCATTCCGGCCATTCCGGCGGGGTGAGCGGCAGTGTGTCATCGAGCATGGTGTTCAGGACGTCGACGAAGGGAACGGCGGCGATGAGACCGGCGAATTTCTCCGGTGCCATGTTGGCGACCGCGCCCATCAGCATGCCGCCGGCTGATCCGCCCTCGGCGATAATGTTCGCGTAAGACGTGAACTTCTCCTGATTCAGATAATCAGCGGCAGCGATGAAGTCCTTGAAGGTGTTGGTCTTCTTGTCCATCTTGCCGTCTTCGTACCAGGCAAAGCCCTTGTCCTTGCCGCCACGGATATGGGCAATGGCATAGACGAAGCCGCGATCGGCAAGCGACAGGCAGTTGGTGTTGAAGCCGGCGGGAATGGTGATGCCATAGGCGCCGTAGCCGTAGAGCAGGCAGGGCGCGGAGCCGTCAAGCGGCGTATCCTTGCGATAGAGCAGGGTGACCGGCACTTTCTCGCCATCCCATGCCGGCGCGAAGACGCGGCGGGTGACGTAGTCGTCAGGATTATGGCCCGAGGGCACTTCCTGCGTCTTCAGCAGCGTGCGCTCGCGGGTGACCATGTTGTAGTCATAGAGCTGCGAGGGCGTCGTCATAGAGGAATAGGAGAAACGGATGACGTCGGTCTCATATTCGGCCGCCCCCGAAAGGCCGAGCGAATAGGCTTCCTCGTCGAAGGCGATTGCATGCTCCTCGCCGCTCAGGCGGTCGCGGATCATGATCTGCGGCAGGCCGTCCTTGCGTTCCAGCCACAGCAGATGGCGGGCATAGGCCATGTGGCTAATGATCAATGTGCCCGGCTTGTGCGGCACGACCTCGCGCCAGTTTTCCTTGCCCGGCTTTTCAACCGGCGCTTCCATGATCTTGAAATCCTTGGCGCCGCCGTCATTGGTGAGGATGTAGAAGACGTCGCCGCCTTCCGTCAGCGAATATTCGATGCCTTCTTCTCGCACCGCCACCAGCTTCGGCTCGGCCGTCAGATCCTTGGTCGAAAGCAGCCGGTATTCGCTCGTTTCATGGTCGTGGATATCGATATAGATGAAGTCGTCGAGCAGCGAACCGCCGACGCCCATGAAGAAGCCCGCATCCTCCTCCTCGTAGACCAGACGGTCGTCGCTCTGCGGCGTGCCGAGAATGTGGTGGAACACTTTCGAGGGGCGGTGGTTCTCATCAAGCGCCGAATAGAAGAAGCTCCTGCCGTCAGGCGCCCAGACTCCGCCGCCGCCGGTATTCTCGAGCACGTCGGACAGGTCTTCGCCGGTCGCCAGATCACGAACCCTCAGCGTGAAGAATTCCGAGCYCTTGTCGTCGTAGCCCCAGATGCCGCGGCTGTGGTCCGTGCAATGGTCGAGGCCGGCGAGCCGGAAATAGGCCTTGCCCGCCGCTTCCTTGTCGCCGTCGAGAAGGATGGTGCGGATCGCCTCGTCCTTCACGTTGCCGTCGCGCGGAATGCGGAAATAGCGCGGTTGCTCGCCGCCGGTGACAAAGGAGGTGCCGTAGGCATAGGCCCCATCCTTCATCGGTACTGAGCTGTCGTCTTCTTTGATGCGGCCGCGCATCTCGGCAAACAGCGTCTTCTGCAGCGGCTTGGTGTCTTCCATGGCGGCATTCATGTAGCCGTTTTCGGCTTCCAGATGGGCGCGGATATCGGGGTCGAGGATGGAGGGATCCTTGAACATGGCCTGCCAGTTGTCGGCCCGCAGCCAGGCATAATCGTCGGTCCGCGTTATGCCGTGGCGCGTGTTGGAGACCGGTCTTTTTTCAGCGGCGGGCGGGGCAGGCAGGTTCTTGAAAGCGGTCAAGGAAAACTCCGTAAGGGCGGTGTCGGTGGGCAAGAGATAGAGGTGCTGCAGGTCAGGATCAAGCGTCAGCCGGTGAACCTTATTGAGACAAGATGACCGGCGTGTCGCCTTGATGTCACCACATTGTTTAAGAATGTCCGCTGCATTGCGCGAAAATTGCACCCGCGTCAGGTCCCGGCAAGCGGTCGGCGGCAGTGTGACGAGTACATGACAGTAAAGGTTTCCCCGTAATGCCGAAACGTCTGGTCCTGTTTATGTCGCTTGCGGGCCTTGCCGCCTCGTCCGCCGTTGCGGTCGATCCCGCCATCAAGAAGCAGCTCGAAAAGCTCGATCCGGCCACCCGCCTCGAGCAGAGCTGCGATACCGAAGCCATGAGCCGCATCAACAGTGACGGCACGGGCTTCCGGCCGGACAAGGTCATCGCCTATACCTTCAAGGACCCGATCCCGAGCGACGATCGGCTCGAAGCTCCCGGCGCCGTCTTCCGCAGCAAGGGCGACTGGTATCACCTTTCCTACACCTGCATCACCGGCCCGCAGCACATCAATGTGCGCGACCTGAAGTACAAGATCGGCGACAAGGTGCCGAAGGACAATTGGACCAAATATTATCTTTACGATTGAGCCCTTGGCCTCTTCTTGGCTCTTCCGCATTCCCGTGACAGGCACAGGAATGCGGGCAGATTGAGACATGACCCGTCCTCGCCGGGCGGCATCAGGCCACATAGCCGCTTCATTTCTTTGTTTTATACTGGCTGAAACATCAACTGAATCTGATTCTTCATGAAACGCTTTCTTCTTGGTTCTGCGCTGCTGTTCGCTGCCGCCTCATCGGCTTTTGCCGCCGAAGCGCTTCCCGCCGCCGTGCCCGGCCATCCGCCAGGGGCAGTAGGTCCGAAGCTGGTAGAGCCGCACCTGCACATCGCTCGCTCCAACATATCTGGCCACGCGCGCATTGCGCTGACCTTCGATGCCTGCATGGGCGAGGCCGATGAGCGCATTCTCTCGACGCTGGTCAACGAGCGCATCCCGGCGACGATCTTCGTCACTGCCCGCTGGCTGAAGCGCAATCCGAAGGCGGTTGCCGTCTTCCTGCAGAACCCCGATCTCTTCGAATTGGAAAATCACGGCGAGAAGCATATTCCGGCAATCGACAAGCCGGTGCTGGTTTATGGCATCGCATCTGCCGGTTCGCCCGATGCCGTCAGGCAGGAAGTGGAAGGTGGTGCTGCCGCTATGGTCGCGTCGGGCATTCCGGCGCCCCGCTGGTTCCGTGGCTCGACCGCCAAGTATGATCTCTCGGCCATCGCCCAGATCCGCGCCATGGGCTACCGCATCGCCGGCTATTCCGTGAATGGCGACGGCGGTTCGCTGCTCGGTGCCGCGGTCACCGAAAAGCGTATTTCCTCGGCCAAGGATGGCGATGTTGTCATCTCTCACATCAACCAGCCAACCCATGCGGCCGGTGCGGGCGTCGCCAAGGCGCTTGTCGATCTCAAGGCAAAGGGCACGGAGTTCGTCCGTTTGCAGGATGTTGCTGATACGGGCGACGACAAGACGACGGAGTAGAGCAATTCCAGCAAAAGTGTGCAGCGGTGTTGCGTCCGGAATTGCGTGAAAACCCCGAATTGCGTGAAAACAAAGAGATAGAGCATTTTCGTGATTCGAAGAAAAACGGAAATGCTCTGGAACGAAGCTTACCTCAGTTCGTCTCCGGTCCGTATAGTATCCGCCATGAAACTCCGCACAGTCGGCGCATCCCTGTCGAGGGCGAAATCCTCGAACCAGTCGCGATACATGCCGGCGAACATTGCGCCGATCATCTGCGCGGCGAGGTAGGAGAAGGTGATGCCGTTGCCGCCATAGCCGTGGGCGGCATAGACGCCAGCCATGCCGGGCACCGGGCCGATCAGCGGCAGGCCGTCCGCCGTCTCGCCGAATGTGCCGCACCAGGTATGCTCCACCCGCGTATCCGCCCTCGGCCACATCCGTTTCAGCTTTTCCCGGATCGCCATGACCTTCCCCGGCAGCTTGCGGTCGCGCTCTTCGGGCTCGGTGGTGTCGTCGTCCTCGCCGCCGACGATGATACGGTTGTCATCAGTGGTGCGCACATAGAGATAGGGATGGCTGTCTTCCCAGAGCAGCATACCGTCGCGCCAGAGATCATCAGGCTTCTGCGGCACGGTGGCGAGTGCCCAGCTGGAACTGGTGCGATGCAGCTTCGGCATGTCGAGGCCGGGCATGGAATAGCCGGTCGCCAGTACCACATGCCGCGCCTCGATTACATGGGCGCCGTTCGTCTCAGCCGTCACATGTCCGCCTTCGCTGTGAAGCCTGGTCACCGAGGCGTTGATCAACCGCGCACCGCGCGAAAAGGCAATCTGCAGCAGGGCCCAGGTGAGCAGCAGCGGGTCGGCCTCCGCTGAACCCGGCGAGAGGATCGCCGCATCACGGTCGAACTCGTATTGGGTGAGGAGATCGGGATGTTCGAGATAATGGCCCGGCAATCCCGCCCGGCGGCGAAGCTGCCGTTCCTCCATCAACTCGCGCGCACCCTCGTGATTATTGGCGAGATAGAGCGTGTTGCGCGGCTGGAAACCGCAGGTAATGCCGTGGGCCGCAATCAGCTTGGCAAGCCCCGCGACACAGGCAGCACTGCGGCGATAAATGCCGGCCGCCCGCTCGAAGCCGTAAAGGGTTTCCAGCTCACCAAGTGTGCGGTCGATCTCCCATTGCAGCATGGCCGTGCTAGCCGCGGTGCTGCCGAGCCCCGGCTGCTCGCGGTCGATGACGACGACCGAAAAGCCGCGCGCCGTCAGATGCTCGGCGGTGAGCGCACCGGTTATACCCCCGCCGATGATGGCGATATCGATCTTGAAGCTTTGTTCCAGGGGTTGATAGGTCGGCTGCACGCCGTTCCTACCCCAGAGCGAGCGGCCGCTTACGAGCGCATCGTGGCTGGCTTCGTTGAGATGCAGGTCGGATGCCATAGGCCTATCTCCGGTCGCTATCGGTTACTTCGGCAGTTGCGGCTGCGGCCTTTCCTCGATCACCAATTCCTCGATGATGGTCATGACGATGAGCGAAAGCGGCAATGCCAGCATCGCGCCGACCGCACCCCACATCCATGTCCAGAAGATGATCGCCAGGAAGATGATGAACGGGTTGATCTCCAGCCGCCGGCCCATGACCGCGGGGAAGATCAGGTTTTCCATCACAAGGTGAACAGTGAAGAAGGCTGCAGCCGGTATAAGACCGATAATGATACCGTCATGGGCGATGACGCCGGCAATGGCTACCGCAACGGTCATCATCGTGATGCCGAGATAGGGAATGAAGCTTGAAAGAAAGGCAAAGAAACCCCAGAGGACGGGCATGGACAGCCCGCCCGCATAGGCGATAACAGTCATCACGACGCCGAGCGCCACATAGATCAGCGAGGCCGTGGCGAAATAGAAGCCAAGCGCCTGCTCCACGGCATTGATGACGCGGATTGCTGCCAGCCGCTGCGCACGTTCGCGAAAGGTCATGATGATCGTCTTGCGCAGGCTCACGCGGCTTGCCAGAAAGAGCAGCAGCGCCGCAAAGAAGATCAGCCCCTGCACCAGCGCCGGCGTCAGGTTCGTTGTCACGACATGCAGCACGTTTCCGGTGTTTTCGAGCAGCGCATCGATGGACATCGGCCCGCCCTGGAAGGTCGCAGGCGTGATGTGCAGCCATTCGATCCGCTCCAGATAGGGCATGATGCGCTGGGTGGTGCGCTCGATGAAATCAGGCGCTTCATTGGCAAGCATTGCCAAGGGACCGGCAAGCGAATTGATCAGCAGGACGATGACCAGCGCGACAGTGGAGGAAAGGATCGCCGCATTGGCAAGCCGCGGCACGCCCATCTTCGAAAGCTTTTCTGCCGCCATGCCGAGGATCATGCCGACGACCACGGCGAGCGTGACCGGGATCAGGATCAGCGACATCATATAGACGGCAGCAAGCCCAAGGATGCCGAAGATGCCGATGATGGCCCAGGCCATGCTGACATCGAGCCCGTCCTTCTCGACGCGCCGCATCGGTGCCGGTGGAAGTTCTTCGGCAGCTTCCTGAAGTGTTCGTGCCCATGTGCTGGTGTGGCGTTCGCCGAGGCGGATCTTGTTTGCCTGTTTCCGGATACCGTTGGCGATTCCCATGTGCGATGTGTCCCCGAAGCCCTATTGCTCCGGCAATCAACGCGCGGGGTTGCTACAGGTTCCCCACCGGTATCGAGGCGGCTAGGCAGGCCGCCGCCGCCCAACGAAATCCACGAAGGCGCGCAGCGGCGGCGGCATCTGGCGCCGGCTCGGATAATAGAGATGGAAACCGGGGAAGGGCGGCGTCCAGTCATCCAGCATGCTCACGAGGCGGCCGGCGGTGATATGTTCCGCCACGTGATAGTCGAAGAGATAGCCGATGCCGACGCCATCGAGCACGGCCCGCAGCATCAGGTCGTTGTCTGTGGTGCTGAGTGGCCCCGAGACGGCCACTTCGAGCTTCTCGTCGCCGCGTTCGAATTCCCAGTGATAGAGGCTGCCATCCGTCGGCCAGCGGGAGACGACGCAAGAGTGGTCGCGCAGGTCTCGCGGCGTGTCCGGCAGGCCGTGGCGTGCGATGTAGTCGGGCGAGGCGACCACGACGAGCCGCATCTCGCCGCCGAGCTTCACGCTCACCATGTCCTTTTCCACCATTTCGCCCAGCCGGATGCCGGCATCGAAACGATCGGCGACGATATCGGAGAGTTTGTCATCCACGATAATGTCCATGACGATATCGGGATAGGCCGCATGGAAAGGCGCAATCAGCGGCGCCAGCCTGTGTACGATCGCGACCCGCGGCGCGTTGATGCGCAACAGGCCGGCCGGCTTATCGCGCAGCGCCGCAACATCCGCCACTGCCTGGTCGAGATCGGCAAGTGCCGGCAGGAGCCGGGCAAGCAGCCGCTGGCCCGCCTCACTCGGCGCCACGCTGCGCGTCGTGCGGTTGAGCAGTCGGATGCCCATCCGCTCCTCGAGTGTGCGGATCGTCTGGCTGAGTGCAGAGGCCGATATGCCGAGCCGGGCGGCCGCACGGGCAAAATTGCCGTGCTCGGCGACCGCAGCAAAAGCCCTGAGTTCGGCATAGTCGCTGCCGCGCATTATGCTCTCTTTTCTAAAGAAGTCATGCCGATAATGTAGCATTGTTGTCAGTATCAGCAAGGCGCATCTTCTGTCTGCAACACAGGAGATCATCCATGACTGATACATTGTCCCTTGACCGCTACCGTCTCCTCGGCCGTTCCGGCCTGCGCGTTTCGCCGCTGTCGCTCGGCGCCATGACCTTCGGAACAGACTGGGGCTGGGGCGCTGACGAGCAGGAGTCTCGCCGCATGTTCGACGCCTATGTCGATCGCGGCGGCAATTTCATCGATACCGCCAATCAATATACGGGCGGCACGTCCGAAACCCTCGTCGGCCGCTTTGCCGAAGGCCGCCGCGACGAACTGGTGATTGCCACCAAATACACGATCACCTCGCGCCCCAGGGATCCGAACTCCGGCGGCAATCACCGCCGCAGCATGGTCCGTTCGGTGGAAGACAGCCTGAAGCGGCTGAATACCGATTACATCGATCTCTTCTACCTGCACGCCTGGGATTTCACGACCTCGGTCGAAGAGGTCATGCGCGGGCTGGACGATCTCGTCACCGCCGGCAAGATCGTTTATGCCGGCATTTCCGATACGCCGGCCTGGCAGGTCGCGCGCATGCAGACGCTGGCCGACCTTCGTGGTTGGGCGCCGCTGGTGGCTCTGCAGATCGAATACAGCCTGATCGAACGCACGGTGGAGCGCGAACTGATCCCGATGGCCGCTGAACTCGGCCTCGGCGTCATCCCCTGGTCGCCGCTCGGCATGGGTGTCCTCACCGGCAAATATAGTCGTGCCGACCTCGAGATCGGCGGTGGCACCGCAAGTGCCGTCGGCACCCGCAAGAATGTCGCTGCCGGCAACGGTTCGCTGACCGAGCGCAGCCTCGGCATCGCCGRGGTCGTAAAGGAAATCGCTGCCGAGATCGGCAAGACGCCGGCGCAGGTGGCGATCGCCTGGACGCTCACCAATCCGGCAGTGACTTCGCCGATCATGGGCGTAAAGACGATGACCCAGCTCGAAGACAATCTCGGTGCGCTCGATGTTGCGCTGTCGGATGAACATCGCACCCGCCTCGCCGAGGCAAGCGCCATCGTTCTCGGCTTCCCGCATGATTTCCTCGCCAAGCCGCTGACGCGCGGTGTCATGTTCGGCGAGGTGACCATCGAGCCCCGTCATTGAAGTCTGAGGCATACAAATGAGAAAATGGCGCCGGAAACGGCGCCATTTGTCGTCGGGATGTTTTGCTTCGAAAGCGCAGTCCCTGCGCGTTCCAATCGCCGTTCGTGCCGCTCCGAGAAGTCACCGCCCAAGCGCGATCGAGAGCGGGACGGTAATGTAGCCTGACGGCGGTGCCGTCTCCCCTCCGGCCGGTGCGAGTACCGGCGGCGGCAGATTTTCATCTATTTTCGCCGGGCCGATACGGTTCCAGTCGTAGAGGAAGATTTCCTCGTAGAATTTGGCGATTTCGGCATCATAGAAGATCAGGCTCGCATCCCGGTTGAAGCCGGTGCCGGCTGTGGTCCAGTTGTGGCTGCCCATCAGTACGGCTTCGCTGTCGATGATGATTCCCTTGGTATGGCAGTTCTTCTGTTTGCGGATCTTATTGGTATCGAAGCCGTAATCCTTGGCGTTGCTGATGACGTCGCGATCCTCGGAGCCGAAGCTGCGGAAGATGATGCGCACGTCGAGCCCGCCCTTCTGCTTTTCGAGCAGCGCATCCAGCAGCCGGCGATAATTGTCGCCCACCGTTCTGGTGTTGAAGCTCTGGTTCTGGAAGTAGATCCGGCTCTTGGCCGATTGAATGAACGGCAGCACCACGTCGATATAGTTGTCGGGT
The DNA here is from genome assembly GCF_056398505.1 of Rhizobium sp. 01T437. Classification (NCBI taxonomy): domain Bacteria; kingdom Pseudomonadati; phylum Pseudomonadota; class Alphaproteobacteria; order Hyphomicrobiales; family Rhizobiaceae; genus Rhizobium; species Rhizobium sp. 01T437. The sequence goes on along the minus strand of NZ_JBFTPM010000009.1, from coordinate 78,030 downwards.
GTCAGGATCGGCTGCACGTCGATTGTGCGCTCGCCGGTCAGCGGCTGGAAATAGCGCGGCTTTTGAGGCGCTTCGAGCGTGTCCATGGCGAGGTTGGCGGGCAGGAAGACCAGTTGTTCCGACACGATGCCGGCCTCCGTTACCGTCTTGGCCTCTTCGAGATCGCGCAGAATATGATCCTCGTAGAGTTTGCTGAGCTCAGCGTTTTCAAGGATGGCATGCCATTCGCGATTGTAGAGCCGGAGCGCCGATGGAGCGTCATCCTTGTTTGTCAAAGGCGCCACATTGGGCTGGTTGGAGCTCTGCCAGTTGCCGCTCGAAAGCCACATGGCATTGTGGTCGCGCACGGCGACCTTGATATGGTAGGCGGAATCGAAGATGCCGTTCGCCCCGACGCTCGCGGGCGCGAAATCGAACTTGTTACCCTTTGCATCGCGGATCTGCGCGACCGCTTCCGCATCCGTCAGATCGCCGTCATGCACCTTGCCGCCCATCTGCAGCACCATGGAGATGGTTTCGGCCTGGCCCTTGACCGCATCCAGCACGCCATTGGCGACATTCGTCGCTCCGAAATCATACATGGCAACGACCAGCGACTTCCGGGTCTTCGACAGGAATGGACCAAGCTGCGGCCAGCTCGCGTCGGGTCCGGTATGGATGACGAATTTGCCATTGACCGGGCGCCGGGTCAGCGGCAGATCGGGGCGCGGCTTGTAATTCGTATGCCAGCTCGCCGTCGCGGCCTCGTCTATATCAATGCCGAAGAGATCCTCCGCCGAGGCGACGGTGACGTCGGTGCGAACGCCATCGATATAGTCCGGCAGCTTCGTGCGGCCGCGCGATTCCAGGGCACCCAACTCGAGCTTGCGATTGACGGCGATCACGACGGCGCGCTGATCGGTGATCTCGCCATTCTCGAAGCGATAGCCTGGCTTGATTGCAACGACGTCGTCGCGGTTGGCAAACTGGGATCTTGCGCTGCGGACCGCTGCAAATACCTGCTCCTTGGTCGGCATTGCGATCGGCGAGGGGGACGGCGGATTGGGACCGGAACCGGTCGCGCTCACCACGATGGACGGCCCGGAAGGCGCGTTCGCCGGTCCGCCTGCGAGCGAGGCTTGCAATGCTGCAGTGTCCAGTTCGACGGTAATCTTCAGCGGTACCGTGAATGTCACCTTGCCGCCGCCGCTGCTGGTGCCGCTTCCGCTTTCCTCGTTATTGCTCACAATGACCTCCCCGTTCAATGGCTGTAGCAGTCCTCGGGCCCGCTGCAGGCAACGCCGCAGAACGGCTGCCGGCACCGCGTCATTCTCGATGAATTCGGTTCCGCTGTAGTGAAGCCCCATCACCCTGCCGGTGCCGATGTCGAGCAACGGAGAGCCGGAATTGCCGCCGAGGGTGGAGCAGGAATGGGTGACACGGTTCTCGTCGGCGGCCAGCAGGTTGCCGACTGCAAGCCGCTTCTTGGTGAAAACGCCGCCAAAAATCTTTTCGGCAAGTCTCTGATCGGAGAAGCGGGAATCGCTGGCGGGATAGCCGATTGCGGCAACCGGCAGGTTGCGCACCGGCACCTCGGAGGCAAGGTCGAGCTTCAGACGGCCGACCGGCGAGGATTTCTGTTCCAGCTTCAGGAAGGCAACATCGGGTCCGTTTTCAGGCACCACCCAGACGACACGTTCGATCTTCACTTCGTCGCTGGTGGCGTTTCCGAATTCCTCCAGGAAGTCGATATTGACGCCGATCTCGCGGCGCGCGTCGAAGCCGATCTTGAACTTGAAGCCGGTGCCGCTTGCTTCCGCAAAAAGGTTGGCCACGTGGCGGTTGGTGATGACAAGACCGTCATCGATCACCCATGCCGTTCCGGCATAGTCGCGGTCGGCATTGGTGACGTCGACGCGGCCGATCGAAACCATCGCCCGGTCCACGTTCGCAGCGTTGTCCGTGAGGATGCGGCGCCAGGCCTTCGCTTCCTCTCGGGCGCTGTCGATGTCGACGGCATTGTTCCTGACAAGGAAAACCGGCGTACCCACGGCAAAGACGATCGTCTCCAGGTCGCCGACCGGAGGTGGGCCGATATCGACCCCTTCTTCGACTGGCTGATCTCGGTTCATCAATGCGCGCACGCCGCCGTAACGGACGTTCATGGCGCGGCCGGCTTCATCAAGCCAGCCAGGCTTTTGCGCGCTGCTCATCAGCGCGTTGATATCTGCTCGAACATCTGGCGAGCTAGCGGCCGCAACCTGCTCCGCCACCTGCCGGACGCGCTGGGAGTCCTCCACTGTCATTCTGCCTCCTCCGTCCGATGGCGGACATTTCGTCGGTGTACGATGGGGATTGGCTGTGAAATCTATTGAGGGTTGTAAAATGGGAAGATACGTCCAGTTTATTACAGCCGCATGATGGCGTCGAGCCCAGCGCTTGCGCGACCGTTCGGTCGTCCTGAAAGCAAATATCCAGAAATATGCCGCGACTGTTTTGGGAGTTCCCTGAAAACAGAAAGGACCGTTTCGGTGAAATACCAAAACAGTCCTTTCTGATTGCCTTAAAAGATATTCCTTCAGGCCGAAAGCGTAAGCCCGATGCCCCACGGATCCCTAAGGAAGACGCCGCCGTCGCGCTTCTCGCTCTTGATCTCAAGCTCGTCGAGCTTGGAAACGGCCTTGTCGAGCGTTTCCTTGTCATTGAAACGGATCTTGTAGTCGGAAAGGCCGGTCATGTGATCGGCGCGGGTGCCGGCGCCGCGGCTGTTCCAGATATTGGCAGCGAGATGGTGGTGATAGCCGCCGCTCGCAAAGAAGCTCGCGCTCGGATAACGCGCCATTACCTTCAGGCCAAGCACGTCGCGATAGAAGGCATCCGCCTGCGGAATGTCGCCGACCTGCAGATGGATGTGGCCGATCGCGGTGCCGTCAGCCATGCCGGTCCAGGTATCCTCTGGTGCGCTGTTGTAGAGTGCCTGCAGGTCGAGGCGCAGCGTCGCCATTTCTACCATGCCGTCCGGATGGAACTTCCAGCTTTCATGCGGCCGGTCTGCATAGATTTCGATGCCGTTGCCTTCAGGATCGGAAAGGTAGATCGCCTCGCTGACCAGATGGTCGGACGCGCCCTCGAGGGTGACATTGTTGTGCGCGGCATGGCGCAGCCAGCGGGCAAGTTCGATGCGGTTTGGCATCAGGAAAGCGGTGTGGAAGAGGCCGGCGGCATTGCGGGGGGCCTCGCGCGCATTGCTATCCGTCGTCAGCGTCAAGAGCGGCAGGCCGGCAACGCCGAGAACTTCGCCGCTTGTGGTCTTTTCAAGCACCGAAAGGCCAAGCATCTTCTGATAGAAACCGGAGACCGCGGCTAGGTCTTTCACGACCAGATGCGAATGGTCGATATAGGCAGGGCGCGTCAGCGCATAGGATGTTTCTGATGACGTCATGGAATGATCTCCTGCCCTGGAATTGAAAGGCGTACCGGCGGTGGCGGCAAATGTGCCGCCCGTAGCGAGCGCGAGGAATTTTCGCCGGTCCATTCGCCTGTAAGCTCCTCTCGGCTGCTGTACTTGATCCCTATATGGCGCATTCTCATTGTTCACAGAAGGCTCGTTTTTGACGATGAAGCGTTCTGCAAACGTTGACGATGGCTCGCGCCCCACTTGATATCAGTCAATGCGCTTTATCTATCTAGGGAGGAGATCGATGACGAAGATCAACACCTCAAGGAGGATCGCATGTACAAGAAGATCATCGTTCCAGTTGAAATCGGCGGCATCGAAAAAGGCGAGAAGATTTTCCGCAAGGCGGCAAAGCTGCTCGACAATGGCGGTGAGATCATCCTCCTCAATGTCGTCGAGGATATTCCAACCTATGTCGCCATCGAATTGCCGGGAAATGTCGTCGAGGATGCCATGAAGGAAGGCCGCGACCGGCTGAATGAACTCGTCGCCAAGACCGGCATTCCGGCCACCGTCGAAGTCCGCAACGGCCCGCCCGCCAACGGCATTCTTGCCGCTGCGGAAAGCCATGGCGCCGATCTCGTCATGATCGCCTCCCACATTCCCGATATCTACAATTATTTCATCGGTGCCACCGCCGACCGCGTGGTGCGCCACGCCAAGTGCTCGGTGCTGGTGGATCGGTAGGACGTGAAGCCATGGATATGAAACTTCAGGAAAAGATTCTGCGCGACCGCTGGCACGAGCTGACAGCGCGCCTGCGCAAGATCGACACGGACCTTAGCCGCACCAAGGCGGCCGATGACGACGACCGCGCCATCGAGAACGAGAATGACGAAGTGCTGGAAGGTCTCGGCCAGGCCGGCGAGGATGAGTTGCACGCCATCGACGCCGCCCTCGAACGCATCGCCAAGGGCACCTACGGCACCTGCGCCCGCTGTGGTGCCCGGATATCGGAAGCTCGCCTCGCGGTGCTGCCGCAGACGCCGCTCTGCGAAGATTGCGCGGCAGGCAAGTAAGTGTGTCATCAAGAACGAGCATGGCTCGTCACAAAGATTTAACCTGACGCCACCGGGCGTCCGGTTGCGCCTTGGCCAATTCAATGCGACGATCCCTTCTGCTGAGTAGGGGTGCGCGCATGGGCGAAATCAACGGCATTCGCTGGGCCTACGACAGATATGAGCTAATCGCGGACGGCATCGTCCACGGCGTCGGACTGTTCTTTGCCCTGATCGGCGTGACCGTGCTGATCTTCTACGCCACCCTCTGGAGCCCCGCCGGTGCGCTGGTTGCCGCCTGGGTTTACGGCGTCGGGCTGGTGCTGACCCTCGGCATTTCCTTTTCCTATAATATCTGGCCGGTTTCGCGCACCAAATGGTATCTGCGCCGGCTTGACCACTCGGCGATCTTCATCCTGATCGCCGCCACCTATACACCCTTTCTGGAGCGCGGCGCCGACGATCCGCTGCTGTCTGGCATGCTGATCGTCATCTGGCTGATTGCCGCCTTCGGCATCTTCGTCAAATGTGTCTTTCCGGGCAAATATGATCGGCTGGCGATCCTGCTTTATCTCGCCATGGGCTGGAGCGGCGTCTTGGTGGCCGAGCCCGTCGCCTCGCGCATTCCCTATGCTTCCATGCTGCTGATCGTCATCGGCGGTATCATCTATTCGCTGGGCGTCATCTTCCATGTCTGGGAGAGGCTGCGCTTCCAGAACGCCATCTGGCACGGCTTCGTGGTGGCCGCCGCCGCCGTGCATTATTCGGCCGTGTTGACCTGCGTCAGCCTCTCGGTCCCCGCCTTCTGATATCTGGCGTTTACATCGGCCCGCGCCCGGCGTATGCCCCGGCGGAAGACCATTCCGAACCGGGCCTGCCAAATGACCGATACCGTTCTCATCCGGGACGCCGCCGAAGCCGATCTTCCCGCTATCAGAGATATCTACAATCACGCCGTCGAGCACACCACGGCAATCTGGAACGAAACGCTCGTCGATCTCGACAACCGGCTGGAATGGTTCAAGGCGCGCAAGGGCAGGGGCTTTCCGGTCATCGTCGCCGAAATGGACGGCAAGGTCGCCGGCTACGCCTCCTATGGTGATTGGCGCGCTTTCGATGGCTACCGCCACACGGTTGAGCATTCTGTCTATGTCGACAAGGATTGCCGCGGTGCCGGCATTGGCGAAAAGCTGATGCGCGCATTGATCGAGCGTGCGAGCGCCGGCAATATCCACGTCATGATCGCCGGCATCGAGGCCGAAAATGCCGCCTCCATCAAATTGCACGCGAAATTCGGCTTCCGCATCGCCGGCACATTTTCCGAGGTTGGCATCAAATTCGGCCGCTGGCTGGATCTCACCTGCATGGAATTGCGCGTACCGAAAGCCTGACAGGGCCATCTCCAGATTGATTGCTGGCGGGGACTAACCATATTTTTATCGTAGTCTGCGCCTTGTAGAAATCTCTGATGGCGCGACTCGCGGAGGAGAGGTTGATGTTTGGACGCTCGGTGCTCGGTCTTTCGGCTTTTCTAGCCATGGCAGCCTATTCGCTGCCGGTGATGGCGGCCAGTTGCGGCAGCACGGCTTCGCCGGAGCTCGACTGGCAGGAGTGCAACAAGAAGAATCTGATGCTTCAGGGCAGCGACCTCCAGGGCGCCAATCTGGCTGGCACGGATTTTTCGCTGACCGACCTCGGCGGCGCCAACCTAAAATCCGCCAATGCCGAAAAGGCGACCCTCGTTCGCGCCTCGCTTGAAGGCGCTACCGTGCAGGGCGCGAACTTCGGAAAAATCGAAGCCTATCGATCGACTTTTGCCAGGGCCATCGCCGATGGTGCAAGCTTCGCCGGTGCGGAGTTGCAGCGGGCCGATTTCACCGGGGCGCAGCTGACGAAGGCCAACTTCGAGAAGGCCGAGCTGGGTCGGGCCAATTTCGACAAGGCGGTGCTGACCGGCGTCAGCTTCGCACTCGCCAATCTTTCCCGCGCCGATCTGACGGGCGCAACCTTTGAAGGTCCGATCACCTTCGACCGAGCCTTCATGTTTCTGACCCGCATCGAGGGGCTGGATCTGTCCGCCGCCACTGGCCTGCAGCAGGCGCAGATCGACCTTGCCTGTGGCGATTCCTCGACGAAGCTGCCTTCGGGGCTTTCTATCCCCTCAGGCTGGCCTTGCCCGCAGGAGCAGGACTAGCGCCTTTCCAGCAAAAGTTTGCAGCCGGGCTTTGCGTCCGGAATTGCGTGAAAACAATAAAGCCTTTCCTGCTCAGGCGAGACGACCAACCGGAATGATCTCCCGCGACCGCGCATGGAAGGGGTTGCCTTCCCAGTCGCCATACCATGCATCGATGGTGAGCCCGGCGTCGCTGATCATTCTCGCAAGCTTGTCGCGCGGCGTGTAGAGGATTTGCGAGCGCCCGGCGAAGTGCTCGCCGGTCGAGAGCACCCGATAGCCGTTCTCATAGGAAAGAATGCCGGTCGCCTCATCGTAATGAGACTCGTCCGAGGCCTCTATCGCACCGAGTTCCGCATGTTCGAGCTGGCGCACGCTGCTATGACGTACGTCGCGCTCCGCGTAAAAGCCGGGATTGCGCGTATCGAACACGAAGCGGCCGGCAGGGCTGAGATGTGCTGCGATCGTCGCAAGGGCGCCGCGCTGGTCCTCTTCCGTCAGGAACACCTGGAACGCATGGCCCGTCAGCACGACGAGATCGTATCTCTTCCTGAGGCGAACGGTGCGGGCGTCACCCTCGATCCATTCCACCTTGTCGCCGCCCGGCCGCGCCCTGCCGATGTCGAGCATCGCGGCAGCGGGATCGACGCCGGTGACGTTGCGCGTCGCGGCGAGCGCTGCCGTCAGCTCACCCGTCCCGCAGCCGAGGTCGAGCGCGGAATTGGCGTCTTCCGCCAGCTTCATGCAGAAGTCGAAATCCGGTCCCCAGCGATTGGCCGTATCGTAGAATTGTGCAAGTGAAGGATCGCGGTAGAGAGGATCGTCGGAACTCGTGCTCATGCGCCTCAAATCTTCTCGCTGATGTAGAGATAGCGTTCCACTGTCTCGCCGGCTGCATTCTGCTTGCTGAAGACCTCCCGTCGCTGATGCACCCGCCCGGCGACCTTCTGCGAGGGAAGATTTTCCAGGCTGACGATACTGACGAGGCGCGACAGTCCCATGACTGAGAAAGCATGGTCGCGGCAGGCAAGGGCGGCCTCGGTGGCAYAGCCCTTGCCCCAATAATCCGGCCAGAGATGGTATCCAAGCTCCAGCTCCATTCCGCGCGATGTGTCCTGCAGCGTGATCCCGCAGTCGCCGAGCAGATCGCCGCTCTCGCGATCGATCATCGCCCAGAGGCCGAAACCATTTTTCTCGTAGCTTCCGAAGGCGAGCCTGTCGAAGAAATCGCGCGTTGCGGCGGCATCCTTCACGGAAGGGTAATACCGCATGCACAGCGGATCGGCGAAGATGCGCTCGAGCGCCGGCAGGTCCGCGACGGTGATTTCGCGCAACACCAGCCGGTCGCTGCGCAGGATTTCCCGGATGATGGACATTGTTTCATCCCTCTGTCATGGAGCGTGCCTAAGCCGCGCCTACCTCTTCCTCCCGATTTATACGAGAGCTCCCGCCATGGCATCTGCAAAGATACGCGTCATCATTATCGGCGCCGGTATTGTCGGCGCTTCGCTCGCCTTCCATTTCGCCCGGCGTGGAGCCACTGTCCATCTGGTAGAGGAGAATGTGCAAGCCGGCAGCGGCGTGACGGCACGTGCCTTCGGCTGGGTGAATATCATCAACGTCGCGCCGGGAGCAGTCAATTACCGCCTGGTGCAGGAAGCGCTCGCCGACTATAGCCGCCTGCAGGCCGATCTACCGGATGCCTTTACAGCCGCACGTCCCGGCTCTCTGTTCTGGCTCAAAGGTACTGCCGAGACCGAGGCCTTTGCCGCAGCCCATCGCGCCGCAGGCACGGATGTCGAACTGGTCGATGCCGCAGCGATTGCTGCATGGGAGCCCAATCTGCGCCAGCCTCCCGCCTGCGCGATCTTCTCGCCCGGCGATCTCGCGCTCGACCCTGCAAGGCTGTCACGCGACCTTATCGATGCCGCCGGCGTAACCGCCACCTTTGGCCGTAAGGTCGAAAGCCTCATCCTTTCGGGCGACCGGGTGAGTGGCGTGCGTCTGGCCGATGGCACGATCGAGGCCGATCTCGTGATCCTCGCAGGCGGAACAGCGGTCGACCGCCTGACGGAAGGCCTGGGCTTCCGAACCGGCGTCGAAGCCTCGCCCTCGATCATCCTGCGCTATGCCTGCGCGGAGCCTGTCGTGAACCGTATCCTCCGCGGCCCCGGCCTGGAAATCCGCCAGTCGACGGACAACATGCTGCATGTCGCCAAGGGTTATATCGACGATACCTCGGAAAACGCGCCGGAAATGGTCGGCCAGCGGATCTTGAAGGTCATGCATGAGCGCCTGCGCCTGCCCGAAGGCGTGTCACTGGTCGAGGCGGCCGCCGGTTACCGGCCCTTCTTCTCCGATGGAATGCCGCGGCTCGGTTTCCTGCCCGGCATCGCGGGCGCCTATGTCGCCGTCGGCCATCCCGGCGTCATTCTCGCGCCGCTGCTCGGGCGGCTTGCCGCCGAACATGTCCTGGAAGACCGGCGCTCGCCGCTCATCCCATCCGCTGGGCTGATATGAAAAAAGCGGACCTGGTTGGGTCCGCTTTTCTTTTATTTACAAGGCTTTACTTGCCGGGCTCGAAAACCATTGCGTGCCCGTTGATGCAGTAGCGCAGGCCGGTCGGCGGCGGTCCGTCCGGGAAGACGTGACCGAGATGGGCCTCGCAGGCGCCGCAGCGGATTTCCGTGCGCACCATGCCGTAAGTGCTGTCGCGGTGCTCGGTCACTGAGTCAGGCGAAACCGGTTCGAAATAGCTCGGCCAGCCGCATCCTGCATCGAACTTGGTGTCGGAGCGGAAGAGCGGCGCATTGCAACTGACGCAGCGGTAGAGTCCGGTCTCGAAGGAATCCCAATAGGGACCGGTAAAGGCGCGTTCGGTGCCGTGCTGGCGCGTTATGCGATACTGCTCGGGGGTCAGCAGTTCCTTCCATTCGGCATCGGTCTTGTGAATTTTTGGTGTGGTGGTCGTTTCGGCCATGGAGTGCTCCTTTCGCCGATGGGGGCAATCTCTTTCGTGCGCAAATGTGGTGCGCTGAGCACGATTGATCAAGTCTGGGATCAGGCCTCAGGATCAAACCTGCCGCGTCAAGGCCCCAATTACCATCTACCCAATTCGGGGGAAGACGACGAATCACCCGTGCTTTATCTTTAGTGTGCCATTAAGCTTAATGCTGCGTGTTTCGGGGACAAACGGTGTTTCATACTCTGATGATTGTTCTGTACGGCGCAGTCGCCGCAATCGCCCTGGGCGTGACCCTGCTGGAAGGCTGGGTCAATCACGACCGTTGGACGGTGCATCGCATTGCCGGCCTGATCGCCTGCATTCTCTGGCCTTTGCCGCTTGCTTTCTTCGTCCTGCACGGCTCCTTTTCCCGTCTCGTCACGCGCCTTTCCTGAACGTCAAGCCTGTGAAAACCGCCGCCTGCATCCATTGCGGGTTGCCGAAATTGCTTGAGGCTATCAGCCGATTCGCCTAAGCCTTGGAAAAGGCTGCTTGCCGGCTTTCATCCGTGCTCACGGGGAGGGGACATGGCCGATGTCACGGCTCTGACATTTCTGGCCCTGTGTCTGCCGTTGATCGGCGCTCTCGCGGCTCCCTTCATCATTCGCGCCTTCGGCGCAGGCGGCGCCTGGCTGCTTGCCGTCGCCCCTTTGCTTGCCTTCCTGCATTTCCTGCGTCTCGTGCCGCAGATCGCTCATGGCGAAATCATAACCGGCGGTTATGACTGGGTGCCGGGCTTGGGCCTGCGCTTTTCCTGGTTCCTTGACGGGTTGTCGCTCACCTTCGCCCTGCTCATTACCGGAATCGGCACGCTGATCGTGCTTTATGCCGGCGGATATCTGAAGGGCCATCCGGATCAGGGCCGGTTCTTCTCCTTCATCTTCCTCTTCATGGGCGCGATGCTCGGCGTCGTGGTGTCGGACAGCTTCCTGATGTTCTTCATCTTCTGGGAGCTCACCTCGATCACCTCCTTCCTGCTGATCGGCTTCGACCATGAGCGGGAGGCGGCACGACGCGCCGCTTTGCAGGCACTCGTCGTCACCGGCGGGGGAGGGCTGCTGCTGCTTGCCGGCTTGCTCCTGCTCTGGGGACTGACAGGCGTTGCGCAGCTATCAGAGCTGCTGCAGTTCGGCGATGTCGTCAGGGGCAGCCCGCTCTATTTCACCACCCTGTTGCTGGTGCTCGGCGGTGCCTTCACCAAATCGGCACAGTTTCCATTCCACTTCTGGCTGCCGAATGCCATGGAAGCGCCCACACCCGTTTCCGCCTACCTGCATTCCGCCACCATGGTGAAGGCCGGCGTCTACCTGCTGATGCGGCTGAACCCGGTCATGGGCGCGACGCCCGCATGGGAGGTCCTGCTGCCCGTCTTCGGCGGCCTGACGCTCGTTACCGGCTCGGTGCTTGCGATCCGCCAGACGGATCTGAAGCTGCAGCTCGCCTATACGACCGTCTCTTCGCTTGGCCTGCTGGTGCTGCTGACCGGCTTCGGCTCGGACTCATCCATCGAGGCGGCTGTGCTCTATCTGGTGGCACATTCGCTCTTCAAGGGCGCGCTCTTCATGATCGCCGGCATCATCGACCATGAGGCTGGCACGCGTGATATCACCCGGCTGCGGGGGCTGCGAAGGGCCATGCCGCTGACCTTTGCGATCGCCATGGCGGCCGCCCTTTCCATGGCCGGTCTGCCGCCGTTCTTCGGTTTCCTCGCCAAGGAGGAAATCTACACGGCTCTCGCCGGTGGCGATCTTTATTCCATCCTCGTCACGGCCATCGCCGTCTTCGGCAATGCCCTGATGTTTGCGATCGCCTTTGCCGTGGCGCTGAGGCCCTTCCTCGGCCGGCCGATAGAAACACCGAAACATCCGCATGAGGCGCCGGTCCTACTCTGGTTCGGCCCGGCGATTCTCGCTGTCGCGGGGCTGCTCGCGGCGCTCTTTTCCGGTTTCACCCATGCCATGATTTCCTCGCCCATGGCCTCTGCCGTTGCGGGTGAAGCTACGGCCATCTCCATTTCTCTGGCTCCGCATATCGGTGTGCCGCTTGCCCTGTCGCTGCTGACGATAGTGTTCGGCGTCGCCGTTTATTGGCATCTCGACCGCGCCCGCGCGCTTGTGGCCCATGTTCTGCGCTCCGCCCTTGGTCCCGATCGCGGTTTCGATCACGTCATCTCCGGGCTTGTACGTTTCGCGCACCGCTTCATCGGTATCGTCCAGCCGAGACGTCTCGATATCTATGTCGCCTGCACCTTTGTCTGTGTGGCTGCGATCCTGCTCGTGCCGCTCGTCATCCATGACGAACTGCCGCTAGGCTTTGCCTGGCCTGCAGACCTGCGCCTGCGCGAAGCGGGCATCATGCTCATCGCCATGCTCGGCCTCGTCGCGGTGCTGATCGCCCGCGACCGGTTGACGGCGATCGTCTCGCTCGGCATTCAGGGTTTTGCTGTCGCCCTGATCTTCCTGCTCTTCGGCGCCCCGGATCTCGCTTTCACCCAGTTCATGGTCGAAACGCTCGCGGTCGTCATCCTCGCCCTCGTCATGACCCGGTTGCGCCTGTCGCCGACCGATCCGCGCCACGGCGCCCGCCGTCTCTTCGATATCGCGCTTTCACTCGCCTGCGGCCTCGGCTTCGCGCTGCTTTTGATGCGTGCCACGGAAGCACCGTTCAACACGGCGCTCAGCGATTTCTTCAACACTCATTCGAAGCTGATCGCCCATGGCGCCAATGTCGTGAACGTCATCATCGTCGATTTCCGCGGCACGGACACGCTCGGCGAAATCGCCGTCGTGGCGGTGACGAGCCTCGCCATCCTCGCGCTCATCCGCATCCGCGGCAATACGGAGCGCCGGCTGGCGACGAACGATCCGGATGCGGAGGAGGCATGAGGCGGGTCTTCGCAAAACCTGTCGGCGTCGGCATCCGCCTTCTCGTGTCTGGCCACCCGGCCACGCAGAGAAGCGGAGGCGCCGCATGAACACAGTCATCTTCCGCACGATCGCTCCCTTTATCACCGCGCTGATGCTGCTCTTTTCCGTGTTCATCCTGCTGCGCGGCCACAATGAGCCGGGTGGCGGCTTCATCGGCGGGCTGATTGCCGCTTCGGCTCTGGCGATCTACGGCATTGCCTTCGGCGTTGAGGCAGTACGCCGGGCGATCCGCTTCCACCCGCTGGCGATTGCCGGCTTCGGTCTGCTGCTCTCCTGCCTCGCCGGCCTGATCTCTATCCTCTTTGCCGTGCCCTTCATGACCGGCCTCTGGGTCTATCCCGTCGTGGCAGGCGTGGAGGTACCGCTCTCCAGCGTCATGCTCTTCGATCTCGGCGTCTATTTCGTGGTGCTCGGCGCCGTCGCCTCGATCGCGCTGGCGCTGGAAGAAAGGGAGGTGGACTGATGGAGGCGCTCTTTGCCATCCTCGTCGGCCTGTTCTTTTCGGCCGCCATCTATCTGATCCTGTCGCGCTTCTCGATCCGTATCATGCTCGGCATCGCCATTCTCGGTAACGCCGTGAACCTGCTGATCTTCACGGCAGGAAGGCTGACCCGGGTAGTGCCGCCGATCATACCCGCCGGGGCCGACATGCTGCCATCAGGTGCGGCCAATCCGCTGCCGCAGGCGCTGATCCTGACGGCGATCGTCATCTCATTTTCCTTCCTCGCTTTCCTGCTGGTGCTGACCTACCGCGCCTATCAGGAGCTCGGCACCGACGATACGACCCGCATGCATGATGCCGAACCCGAAGACCGGCCGCTGCCGCCTGTGGGGTATTGAGGATGGTTGTGCGGATGCTCACCCCCCTCTGCCCGTCGGCTACCAAGGGAGGCACCTCCTGATGGCCGTTCCCATCACTGATCTCGCGGCCGCCATGGTCACCACCCCGGTCCCGCCGGCCCGTTGGCTGGCGATCCTGCCGGTCGTGCTCTGCATCAGCCTCGGCGCGCTGCTCCTGATGCTGCGGGACCTTCCCCGCTTGCAGGCATGGATCGCCATCGCCGGCCTTGCCGTCCTGCTGCTTCTCGACGCCGCTCTCCTGCGGCAGGTCGTCGAACACGGTCCGCTCACCATGGTCATGGGCCGCTGGCTGCCGCCCTTCGGCATCGCTTTCACGGTCGATGTCTTCAGCGCGCTGATGGCGCTCGCCGCAGCGGTCGCGGCCCTTGCCGCCGGCATCTATGCGCTCTCGGATACCACCGAAAGCGGCCGGCGCTACGGTTTTTTCCCGCTGCTGATGCTGCTGATGGCTGGTGTCACCGGCGCATTCCTGACCGGCGATATTTTCAACCTCTATGTCTGGTTCGAGGTGCTGCTCGTCTCCTCCTTCGGCCTGCTGATCCTCGGTTCCGAACGGGCGCAGATCGATGGCGCGCTGAAATATGCGGTGCTGAACCTCATCGCCACGACACTGTTCCTCATCGCTGTCGGCATCCTCTATGCGAGCTTCGGTACGCTCAACATGGCCGATATTGCCGAGCGGGCAGCCGGCTTGAGCGGCACGGCGCCGCTGATGACGCTCGCCTGCCTCTTCCTGCTCGCCTTCGCCATGAAGGCCGCGGCCTTTCCGGTGAATTTCTGGCTGCCGGCCTCCTATCACACGCCGCGCATCGCCGTTTCCGCGCTCTTTGCCGGCCTGCTGACCAAGGTCGGCATCTATGCGCTGCTGCGCGTTCTGGTCATGCTGCTGCCGGCCGAGCGCGATGAGCTCAGCCTGCTGATCGCAATCGTCGGAGCCCTGACCGTTCTCGTCGGCGCATTGGGTGCGCTCGCCGAAACCGATCTGCGTCGTCTGCTCGGCTATGTGGTGATATCAGGCATCGGCAACATGTTGGTCGGTGCCGCACTCGGCACCGCCGATGGCCTCGGCGGGGCGGTCTTCTATGCGCTGCATTCAGTGGTGCTGATGACGGCGCTCTATCTTCTGGCCGGCGAAGCGGGCAGGCGGGGCGGCTCCTTCTCGCTGGCCGCGCTCGGAGGCCTTTATCGCCAGAGCGGCTGGTTTGCCGCGATTTCGCTCATGCTGCTCCTGGCCGCCTGCGGCCTGCCGCCCTTTTCCGGCTTCTGGCCGAAGGTGCTGCTGGTCAAGGCCTCGCTCGATGTTGGCGCCTGGTGGCTGGCGGGCGCGATCCTGCTCGGCGGCTTCCTGCTGACGATCGCCTGTGGCCGCGTCTTCCTGTTTGCTTATTGGCGCCCCGCCCCCCTGGCGCTCCCGCCGGTGCGAACCGGGTGGACGGTCGGCCTGCCGCTTGCTGCATTGACGATCCTCGTCATCGGCTTCGGCGTCCTGCCGGAGCAATTGCTTCAACTTGCCCGATCGGCCGCGGACGGGCTTGCCGATCCCTCCGCCTATATTTTTTCCGTCTTTCCGGAAGGGACTATACGATGATTGTCCTGTTCCTCAGTCTGCCGCTTGCCATTGCCTGGGTCGCCGTGACCGGCAGCGCCTCGCCGCATAATTTCGTTTTCGGCCTCGTCCTGTCGCTACTGTCGCTCGCCGTCGTGCGCGAGGCCTTTGCCGACCGTTCGCCGCCGCGCCGTATCCGCCCGCTGCACATCCTCCTGCTTGCCGGCCTTTTCCTGAAGGAATTGGCACTTTCAGCCTGGCGGGTGGCGCTGACGGTGCTTTCGCCGCGTATGCAGCTTACTCCGGGCATTCTCGCATTCCCGTTGACGGTGACGAGCGATTTCCAGATCACTCTACTTGCCAACCTCATCACGCTCACGCCCGGCACGCTCTCGGTCGATGTGTCAGCGGATCGGCGCACGCTCTATGTGCACGCGCTGGACTGTGCCAATCCGCTGGCTGTCAGACGCGATATTGCTGACGGATTCGAGCGCCGTATCATGGAGGCCTTCGGATGATAACGCCCGCCGCCATCGTTTCCACTGCCGCAATCGCAGCGCTTGGCATCCTATGCGTGGCGCTCCTCATAACGGTTTGGCGGGTCATTGCCGGCCCCAGCCTGCCGGATCGCATCCTGGCGCTCGACATGCTGACGGGCATCGCCATCGGCTTCATCGCTGTCGTCGCGGTGCGCACCGGCTTCTCGCTTTACATCGATATCGCCATTGCGCTCGGCCTCGTCGGCTTTCTGGCAACCGTCGCCTTCGCCCGTTTCGTGCTCTCGCGCGGAGACGCTGGCCCTGAGACGCGAAAGAGGAGCGAATAATGATGGACTATGCGCTTGCTATAGTCACCGCCGTCCTGCTGCTGGCAGGCGCCTTCTTCGCGCTGGTGGCCGCGATCGGTATCGTGCGCCTGCCGGATCTCTATACGCGCATGCATGCCGCTTCCAAGGCCGGCACGGTCGGTTCCGGCTTGTTGTTGCTTGCCGCCGGGCTTTACTCGGGCGAACTTGCTGTGCTTGCAAGAGCGCTGGCCGGTTTCCTCTTCTTCATCCTGACGGCACCGGTTTCTGCACACCTTCTTGCGAGAGCTTCGCATATATCAGGGCATTTCCCGGCCGATATCTCAGTACGTGACGATATGCGAATGCGATGATGGCGGGGCTACTCAGAATTTTAAGCAATTTTACGCAAACTTATGCACCGGAAGCACGAGTAAAGCTTGCTGAACTGCTGACCAATTCTTTGTGATGGATTTTTTTTCTAGGAAAATCACAATTAATAATTGGCCTTTTGCGAAAACGATGCTATTTGAAAATCCAAGTAGAGTTCTGATTGTGAATTAGAAACGTACTGCTTCCAAGTCCCTTAGCCTTGATTACCAATGTCTAACTGGGTGACGGCCTGGAAGAATACGTAGTAGCTCACCTTCAGGCAGTATTGGTGCAGAGTACGGTCTTCGGAATCTAGGGGTGGATTCCGGTTTTTCGAAACAAAGGCTCTAACCTGCTCTTTTGCTGTTTGGCTCTACGACGAGGGTTCTTCGTCTTTTGGGAGAAGGACCGTTTGAGCATGCTAACAGGAGAAAGAATATGACGGATATGGCGACCGGCAATGCGCCGGAGCTGCTTGTGGAACTGACGGCCGATATCGTCGCGGCCTATGTCAGCAACCACGTTGTCCCGGTCAGCGACCTGGCCAATCTGATTTCCGATGTACACTCGGCATTGAGCAACACATCCGTACCGCAGCCGGTGGCAGCGGTCGTCGAAAAGCAGAAGCCCGCAGTCTCTGTCCGCAAGTCCGTACAGGACGAGCAGATTACGTGCCTGGAATGCGGCGGCAACTTCAAGTCCTTGAAGCGCCACCTGATGACGCATCACAATCTCGCGCCGGAAGAATATCGCGAGAAGTGGGACCTGCCTGCCGATTATCCGATGGTAGCCCCGGCCTATGCCGAAGCGCGTTCGCGCCTCGCAAAGGAAATGGGTCTGGGACAGCGCCGCAAACGCGGCCGCGGCTGAGGCTTCTCACACCGCTGGACGATACGAAGAGCCGGGCCTGGTGCCCGGCTTTTTTGTATTCGCTCTCCGAAAATGACGATCCCCCTTCAATGATCTCATCACCGCTGTGTGCAAGGCGGAAAAATTATGTGGTCTATTGGCCGCTCTTCGGCGAGCGGTTCTTCAATCGATGATGAACCGGCCTCGCGCGCAGAATTCCTGATAGTCTCCATGAAACAGGGGCACAGGACTGGGGATTAATCGCTTCACTGATTGAAACCTGCAAACTCAATGCCGTCGATCCGCAAAAGTGGCTGACCAGCACTCTCACAGCAATCGTCAATGGGCACAAACAGAGCCAAATCGAACAACTGCTGCCATGGAATTATGCGAACAAAATACCATTATCTTTCCAATAAAATTCGATAAGGGAGTCACTCATTGATTTCGTTAAGACCGATGCGAGAAACTGAGTTTTCAGCTTATCTCGACTATTTTATTCCTGACTATGCATCCGAGATCGCCTCTAACTACCGGCTTTCCGACAGTGAGTCTTTTGCACAAGCGAAACGGGAAATCGCATCTGACTTACTAGACGGCGTCCATACGATCGGTCACATTTTGCTGTGCCTGGTCGATCCGACCGAAAGCCCTGATAAGGTTGTTGGGTACCTATGGTACAAGCAGGATCCGGCTATGCAAGTTGCATTCATCTGCGATTTTCACATCCTTCCTGAATACCAGGGTCAAGGCTTGGGTAAACGGGCGTTGGAAGTTTTGGAAAACGAGGTAAAACGCAAAGGTTTTCAACAAATAAAGCTTCGAGTGGCTGACGATAATAAACGTGCTAGGCATGTTTATGAGGCTACAGGTTTTCGGGTGACCGGAATCAATATGAGCAAACCGCTCGTGTCCAGGTGAACTTAGGGCGAGTCCATACCGACGACAACTGCGAGATCGGGGATGACGACGCACAGAATATGCATAAATTTGCCACCTCAAAATCGTCGTTCTATTCAGCCTGTTGAGATAAAATATCGCAACAGCCTCAATCGTTGCTGGTCTTCTTAAAACCGAGAAACTCCTTTCGGCACTTCTGTGAAGTGCTCGTCCGCATAAAGCGAAATAACTACGTGCGAATAGAACACCGGTTACTCTTCGAATGACTTTCGGCCACTGTCATCTACCTTCAAAAAAAGCGCGGCAAAAAATGTCGGCGCGGCGATAGCCCATCCGTCTCTAGGGCAGGCAGGCGCTCATGCCGCCGTAATAAGAGGAGAAGAGACAATGCGTGTAATGGTCATCGTCAAGGCGACAGCAGACAGTGAAGCGGGCGTCATGCCCTCGACTGAGCTTCTGGAGGCCATGGGCAAGTATAACGAGGATCTGGTCAATGCCGGCATCATGCTGGCGGGCGAGGGCCTGCATCCGTCTTCCAAGGGAAAGCGCGTTGCCTTCGATGGCCCGAAGCGCCTCGTCATCGACGGTCCCTTCGCCGAGACCAAGGAACTGATCGCCGGCTACTGGCTGTGGCAGGTCAAGGACATGGATGAGGCGCTGGAATGGATCAAGCGCTGCCCCAATCCGATGCCTGGCCCGAGCGAAATCGAGATCCGACAGGTCTTCGAAGCCGCCGATTTCGGCGAAGCCTTCACGCCGGAGCTTGCCGAACAGGAAGAACGCCTGCGCGAAAGAATGGCTGACGGCAAATAATCCCATCAGGGGATATTATACTCGGGCGCCCGGCGGATTTCCTCCGGGCGCTCAGCCGTATGTGATCGCAGCTCTGTATTATACCGATCACGCGCCCTCAGGCGGCAGCGCGTACACGCGCTTCCTCGCGGATGCGGTTCACCATCGAGCGCAGCCCGTTGGAGCGTTGCGAGGAGAGGTTTTCGGTGAGCCCGATCGTGGAGAAGATCTCGAAGGCATCCAGCGAAGTGATTTCGGACGCCGTCTTGCCGGAATAGGTGGCGAGCACAATGGCGACAAGACCGCGCACGATATGCGCATCGGAATCGCCTTCGAATGTCATGACCGGATTGTCGGGATTGCCTAACGTATGCGTCACCAGCCACACCTGGCTGGCGCAGCCCATCACCTTGTTCTCGGAAGTCTTCTTCTCGTCGGCCAAATCAGGCAGCGCCTTGCCGAGTTCGATGACGTACCGGTAACGGTCTTCCCAATCATCCAGGAAGGAGAAGTCGTCGATGATCTGGTCGAGGGTCGCCATGCTGTCAGGCCTTTCACTGTTACTGGATGATATAGGTGAAACGACCGCAGATTTGAACTGTTAAAAAGAAACGCCGTGAGGGATGGGCATCCTCACGGCGCAGCAAAGTGCTGAAATAAACAGGGCAGGCACGTCAGGCATGGGGCATCTCCGCGTCATGCGGACCACCGATGCAAGCTTGGGGGCGGGCGGATGCCCGCGAAATTCGTCAGATCGCCGGCTTCGGCGTCGGCAGCGGGATCGTGCCGGCCGGAATGGTGCCAGCCGAGATAGTACCAGTCACGACCCGTTCGGCCGAGGCACCGTCATCGACCGGCGGGCGGTAGGGCTGCGGCAAGTGCGGCATCGGCTGGTTCAGCGCGGCCTGTGCCTCGCGCACCGTGTTGGTGACGGCCTCCGGCAGGGAAGGAACGGCGAGTGCCACAGGCGCCGGCGGCACGGCCGTCTTTGCGGAAGCCATTTTGGAGCTGTCATCCCTAAACTGGCTGTCGAGCAGTTCATAAGCGACACGGGCGCCTTCGCGGGCCCGGTAGCCGAGAGCCGTCAGGGTTTCCCCACCCTTGGTGCAGACGTCGGGCTTTTCGGAGCACATGCCGGTCATATAGTCATAGGCGCCGCTTGCCGCCGTGAAGGCGTCGGAAAGCTGCAATTGCGGGTGGCCGGCATTGTCGAAGCTCTCCGAGCTGAAAACGGAGAGAGCGACGAGCACAAGGCCAAACCAGAATGATCCTTTGATCAGAAACCACATTGTCTTGCCCATCCTGTTTTCCCGTCCGGTCTTGTCGCCGAATCGGGCCGGTTGTCCGGTGTGTTTGCACCCTACCGCCAAGTTGCGAATGCCGCTTTTCGAAACTCACTGGCATTTGCGGCAAATTTGTCTCGAATTTTAATGATCGGTATTTTCGGGGCATTTCAGTCAATTTCTACCTGATGTCGTTAAGCATGGTGGCAGCCGCCGCCTGCAATCGTTGGGCTTTTGGCCCGCCGCTCTGCCACAAGAGTTAACGCAATGCTGAAATATGAGGAAAATCCGTCGCTTACCTACTATTAACCACAAAATTCAAAGAGCCATACGGATGGCCCAAAACGGGACTTTTAGCGTTTTTGGGCTGTGGAAGGCGACTTTGCCTTATCCTTTCCTTAAGCCGAGGGGGCCTATTGTCCGGGGTAATGAAAGGCCTTTTCGGGCAGGTATTGCGTGCGTGTATTGAGTGACATTGGCGGTCGGGCGACAGCCCTCGTGGACCGGGCAGCGGCAGGCTGGCTCTCCCGGACGAGCGGTGGCGAAGCTGTGCGCCAGAGCGAGCTCGCGATTCTGCGCCGCCTCGTCTTCCTGTCTTCTGCCGCTCTTATTGCCGCTCCGGTCGGCCTCTCCATCGTCACCAGCCCAGCTGTTGCGCTGCCGGCCGGTGTCGCCACCGTCTGCGCCGCCTTTCTCTTTTCCGCCGTCGGCAGCATCGCGCTGGCCCGCCAGGCTATCCCCCAGCACGTGGCGGCAGCCAGTGCCGACGATCTCTTCCTTGAGATGAGCCCGGGCCTCGTGCTCTTCCTCGATCCGCATGGCAGCGTGACCATGACGGGCGGCCGCGACAAGCGCGATTATCTCGCCTGGATGCGCGACCTGAAAGGCCGAGGCTTCTTCGAGCAGGTGCATGTTTCCGACCGCATTCTTTTCCTGCAGGCGCTGGATGCACTACGCCAGGGCGAAGAAAAGGCAATCGTCGATCTCAGGCTGGAGCGTCCCTCGGTCTCGCGCGATAACAGGCAGTTCGCTTACCTGCGCATGGATATGACCGCGCGGCGCGATATCGACGGCATGCTTTCGGCAGTCGTTGCCCAGTTGCATGATGTTTCGGTAGAACAGCGGCTTCGCGCCGAGGCGCAGGCGCGCGCGACCGATGCGGAATCGGCCAATGACGCCAAATCCCGCTTCCTTGCTGCCGTCAGCCACGAACTACGCACGCCGCTGAACGCCATCCTCGGTTTTTCGGATATCCTCATCGGCGAATATTTCGGCAAGTTCGAGAACGAGCGTCAGCGTGAATATGCCGGCCTGATCCGTGAATCCGGCGCGCATCTGCTCTCCGTCGTCAACACGATGCTGGACATGAGCAAGATCGAGGCCGGCCGCTACGAGCTGATGCTCGAGCCTTTCGATATCGGAGCATCGATCCGCTCCTGCGAATCGATGCTGGCTCTGCAGGCGAAAAGCAAGGGTGTCACTCTGACGAACCGTGTCCAGCGCGGTATCGGAGAGGTCGTGGCCGACCAGCGCGCGCTGCAGCAGATCCTCATCAATCTCGTCGGCAATGCCGTGAAATTCACCGAAGCTGGTGGTGTGGTCACCGTCGATGCGGCCATGCGCGACGGCATTCTCAAGCTGACGGTCAGCGATACCGGCATCGGCATTCCGGCCGACAGGCTCGCCACACTCGGCCAACCTTTCGTCCAGATCCAGAATGATTATACCCGCCGATTCGAGGGCACGGGTCTTGGCCTCTCGCTGGTCAAAGGCCTGGTCGCCCTGCATGGCGGTCATTTCGCCATCGCCAGCCAGCCGGGCGAAGGCACGATCATCACCATCGAGATCGCCGCTGATGGTTCCGGCGCCTGCACCGGCGAGGATACCGGCCAGACGGGGGCCGTCGAGTTTCCGCCGCGACTGAAGGGTGCGGTGGTCGCCGCAGAACTGGAGGAGGGGCTCTTCGATGGCCGCGCGCAAGCGAAAATCGCCTAAAGGTAGGAAAGGGCGGCAGCAGCCGGGCCTTTTGATGACCGGTGTGGCGGCGCTCGGCGGTGTCGGCCTGCAGGGCGCGACCGCGCTCGGTGGCCTCGGTCTCCAGGGTGCTGGTGCGCTCGGCGGCGTCATCGGCCGCAATCCCTCCATTGCCGGCGGCACGATCGCTTTTGTCGTCATTTTCTCTTTCGTCGCCGCCAATGCGCTCTGGTATCAGCCGGGCGCGCACCCGCATCCGATCTTCCGCACGCGCGATCCGGGCGCGCCAACCGCCATCGGCTTTCGTCCGCAGGCCGAGCCGCAAGGCGATGTCACCACGTTCCGCATCGAGCGGCCGGACGATGCCACCGCGACGACCCAGACCACGCCGCCACCTGCCGTGGCCGGCCAGCAGCCGAACCAGCTCGTGATGGATATCCAGAAGGAGCTGATCCGCCGCGGCCTCTATAACGGCAATGCCGATGGCGTCATCGGCCCGCGCACCAGTGCCGCCATCCTCTTCTTCGAGGAAACGGTCGGCATGGCGCAGAGCGGCGATGCGACGCCCGAAGTGCTCGCAGCGCTCAGAACCGATGCCGCCGGCCCCTCGACCATACCCGTCGAAAAGCCGCGGGAGGATGTGACGTCGAAGGCGACGGAGGAGGATCCGGTTGCAGCTGCCATCCGCAGCGCCGAAAAGACCGTCAAGACGGCGCCGTCCGCGCCGAAACAGGTTCCGCTGTCAGGCATTTCCAATGTCGATCTGGTGCTGAAGATCCAGAAGGGCCTCACCAACATGGCCTACGCCAATGTCGGCGTCGATGGTGTCGCCGGCGAACAGACCCGCGCTGCTATCAGACACTTCCAGAAGCACTATAATCTTCCGGAAAATGGCGAGCCGAGCGAAGCCGTGCTGAAGAAGCTCAAGGAAATCGGCGCGCTTTAAAGCAATCCCAGCAAACGTGCGCAGCGGTTTTGCTTCCGGAAAAAAGACGAACCAAAACTGGCTGCTGATGGCGACAACCCAGTCGTCAAACCTGGCGCGCAAGGGACGATGGCTGGTTCGCCAGCCGCAGGAGCCGGTAGTCCACCGTCGGCACCCGTCCTTCCACATCCACTACTTCCTCGATCGGGCCGATATTGATGGCAGCCGAGGTCCGATAGCGCTTCGGCGCAATGCCGGTTACGCGCTTGAACGCATTGCTGAAGGCGCTTTCCGATGTATAGCCGAGTGAAAGAGCGAGCGAGGAGACGGGCATCGAGCCCTCGCGCAGCGCCCGTTCTGCAAGGCGCATGCGCCAGGCGGTGAGATAGGTGAGCGGAGCGACGCCCGCGACCGTCTTGAAGCGCAGCGCGAAGCTGGTGCGCGACATGCCGGCCGATTTCGCGAGCTCTCCAAGCTGCCAGTCATGGGCCGGGTCCGAATGCATCAGTCGCAGCGCCGGCGCGATTTTCTCGTCGCCGAAGGCGCGCAGCCAACCGACCGTCAGCGGCTCCGATGTCATGATATGGGCGCGCAGCACCTGTACGAAGATGAGCTGCGAAAGCTGGGTGGAGGCAAGCATTGCGCCCGGTCTGCCCGCCGCCATTTCCCGCACCAGCTGATCCAGCAGCCAGCGCAGCACGCCGGCCTCAGCAAGGGTCGCCCGCACATGGATGACCGGCGGCAGCACGTCGAGCAGCAATGCCGTGCCGGTCGGTCCAAGCGCGATATGCCCGCCGATATAGAGGAAATCCTCGCCCATGCCATGCCGCGCCATGCCATTGACCTTCTTCTCCTTGAAGGTTGTGACGGCATCGGCCGGCGTCACCGCAAGATCGGTTGCCAGCACGAAGGAATGCTTGCCATTGAGCAGCACGACGTCGCCGGCTTCGAGCAGGATCGGCTCGCTGCCATTGTCGAGCACCAGCCAGCAGCGGCCTTTGGCCACCGCGCTGATCTTGATGCGGTTCGGCTGCGGAAAGGCAAGCGCCCAGGCGCCGCCGGCAATCAGCCCGCCGGCCATCAGGCAGCGGGCATCGAGTAGGCTGAGCATTTCGGAGAGGGGATCACTGGTCATCTTTGTACGATGGCGCAAGAAATCGGGATTTACAAGCATTCAGAATCCCGCCCGCCAGACATAGATGTTCTCCGACTAGAAAGGAGACATCCTATGTCCACTCCCCAAGCTCCTGTAGGCTCCACCTTCGGCGCCGCTTCCACGGCGGAAGAGGTGATTGCCGGCCATGATCTCACCGGCAAGGTGGCGATCGTCACCGGCGGTTATGCCGGCCTCGGCCTCGAAACTGCCCGCGTACTGGCCGCCGCCGGCGCCAAGGTCATCGTTCCCGCCCGCAATATCGAGAAGGCGAGGGCCGCAGCTGAAGTCGTTCCCGGTCTGAAGCTCGACTACATGGATCTGATGGATCCTGACACGATCGATGACTTCGCCGACCGCTTCCTGGAGAATGGCGAACCGCTGCATTACCTCATCAACAATGCCGCCGTCATGGCCAACCCGCTGACGCGCGACAGCCGCGGTTACGAATCGCAGTTCTCCACCAATCACCTCGGCCACTTCCAGCTCGCCGCCCGCCTCTGGCCGGCGCTGGTGAAGGCGGAAGGCGCCCGCGTCGTTGCCGTCTCCTCTCGCGGCCATATCCGCGCCGGCATCGATTTCGACGATCCGATGTTCGAGAAACGCGAATACCAGCCCTATGTCGCCTACGGCCAGTCGAAGACGGCGAATGCACTTTTTGCCGTCTCGCTGGATGCTTTGGGCGCAAGAGAGGGCGTGCGCGCCTTCTCGCTGCATCCGGGCGGCATCGTCACGACCGATCTCATCCGCCATCAGTCGCGCGAATATCTTCTGGCGAGCGGTTATATGGATGCCGATGGTAATCCGGTCATCGACCCCGAGAACAACAAGAAGACCATCGCCCAGGGTGCGGCAACCACCATCTGGTGCGCCGTCAGCGATGAGCTGGAAGGCATGGGCGGCGTCTATTGTGAGAACTGCGATATCGCCAAGGCCGTGCCTGGTGACTCCGAGGAGTTGCTCGGGGTGCGGCCCTGGGCGACCGATCCGGAGCTCGCCGAGCGTTTGTGGCAGATGAGCGAAAGATTGACGGGACTGACGCAGAGCTGAAGACGGAGCCCGCACTTGACGCCATCCTCGGCCTTGTGCCGAGGATCTGCTGCCAGCAGATGCTGGGGACAGACCCAGAATAACGGAAAAGCATAGGCCCTAAGACCTAAGTCTAAGCCCGATATTCTTAGACAATTGTTAACCATGTTGCTTGAAGGTTCTCTAATGTAGCTTGGGGGAGCTCGATCATGCAGGCGTTGAAGGCAGTGGAGGAGCATGCCGCAAGTCCGGCCCATGGACCGGATGGACCGGATCGCGACGCTCTGCGCCATATCCTCTCGCGCCTTGCGGAAGAGGCCTCCACGCTCGGTGTCGACCTCGTCGATATAGCCGGCGCCATCCAGGACATGGCGGCGATGTCCGCCCGCCATGCCGCCGCCTTCGACGACGTCACCCGCACAGCCCTTTCGATCGCCGAGACCAACCGTTCCGTCGCCGTTTCGCTGCGTGAGACGGACAGTACCGCCACACAAGCGCGCCGCATGCTGAAGGAATCGGCCGACTGTCTGTCCGGTTCGGTCGAGGAAATCCGCCATATGGTTCAGTCATCGGAAGAGATCAGCACGGAAATCTCCGGCTTCTCCCGCTCACTGAGCGACGTCGACAAGGTGGCGGCCGAAATCAGCACCATCGCCCGCCAGACCAATCTTCTGGCGCTCAATGCAGCGATCGAGGCCGCCCGCGCCGGCGAGGCGGGCAAGGGCTTTGCCGTCGTCGCCTCTGAGATCCGCGCTTTGTCGCTGCAGACTTCCAAGGCGACGGGCTCCATTCAGGAAACGCTGGAGCAGCTTGGCGTCAAGATCGATCGTCTCTCGACTGTCGGCGGCGGCGCGCGCAAGAGTGCTGCTGGCGTCAGCGAAAAGTCCGAGGCAATGCGCGGCGCCTTCGAAAGCATGGAGCATGTCATCACCCGCATCCTCGATTCATCCGCCGTCATGGCCAATACGACCGAGGCCGTGGACCGCGATTGCGCCGGCTTCGTTGCCAAGCTCGGCGAAATGTCCGCCGAGGTGCTGGATTCCAACGGCCGCCTGCAGCAGGCGGCAAAACGCGTCGACAGCGTCGTCGGTCTATCGGAAACGCTGATCCAGCTGACCGCGAGCGCCGGCGTGGAAACCGCCGACCGCCACTGGATCGAACAGGCACAATCCGTCGCTGGCCGGATATCGTATGCTCTGGAGTGTGCCGTTGCCGAAGGCGCAATCGGCATGGAGGGCCTGTTCAACCGCCAGTACCAGCCGATATCAGGCACCGATCCGGTGCAGATGATGGCCCCCTTCACCGATCTCACCGACCGTCTGCTGCCGTCGATTCAGGAGCCGGTGGCCGGCTCCGACCAGCGCATCGCCTTCTGCGCCGCCATCGATGAAAATGGCTACCTGCCGACCCATAACCGCAAGTTCTCTGAGCTGCAGCGGCCAGGCGATATCGTCTGGAATACTGCGAACTGCCGCAATCGCCGCATCTTCAACGATCGCGTCGGCCTTGCCGCCGGCAGGAGCACTGCGCCCTTCCTCGTCCAGACCTACCGGCGGGACATGGGCGGCGGCAATTTCGTCATGATGAAGGATATTTCCGCCCCGATCACCGTCCGCGGCCGGCATTGGGGCGGGCTGCGGCTGGCGGTCAAGGTATAGCGTTGCCGCCACCTGCCGCACGGTCTATACCGCGCCCATGAGACTCCGCGCCGATATCTACGTTTCCGCTCTCGTCCGCAGGGTTTTCTCAGCGGGCGATTTTGCTGCCGTGGAGAAGAAGGGTGCGGAGGAAGCCGGTGCCATCTTCATCCGCCAGCGCTTCCGAGACGGCCTCGAAACCCTTTATGCGCCTGCCCCGCAAAGCTTCTTCGACGAGGAGAGCAGCGGTGATCGCCTGTTCGAAGTCAGGCTGGAGCGCGCCGAGCCGGACAAGGTGCGGGAGATGCTGGACCGCGAGCGCAAGTTCGACCCCGATCTCTGGATTGTCGAGCTGGAGACAGACAAGGTCTCGGAACTCATCTCGATGGCCGGCTGACGGCCTGCCTTGAATTTACGCCAATTCCCGCCTAGTTTACCGCCATCCGCAATACCAACAGGACGGTGCAAAATGGATTCCAACCTGATCGCAATGCCAATTCGCCTTGCCATCGGGGATTTCCATGCCTGCATCCATTACACTTTCCAATCTTTCGTGGTCCACGCCTGATGGCCGGCCGCTTTTCTCCAATATCGATCTGAGCTTCAATGCTGAGCGCACCGGCCTCGTCGGTCGCAACGGTGTCGGCAAGACCACGCTTCTGAAGCTGGTCGCCGACGAGTTGCAGCCGCAGACCGGCTCTGTCGCCGTATCCGGCACCATAGGCATACTGCGCCAGAGTGTGCAGGTCGGGCCGGATGAAACGGTCGCCGATCTCTTCGGTGCGGCGCAGGCGCTTGCCATTCTCCACCGCGCCGAAAGTGGCGAAGCGAGCGCTGACGAGCTTGCCGTTGCCGACTGGACGCTCGAAGCCCGCATGGAAGCCGCACTGGAACGTGCCGGCCTCGCCGCCGGGCCGCAGACGCTGCTGACAGCGCTCTCCGGCGGCCAGCGCACCCGTGCAGCATTCGCCGCCCTGATCTTCGAAGATCCGGATTTCCTCATCCTCGACGAGCCGACCAACAATCTGGACCGGGATGGGCGCGGAGCGGTGATCTCGCTTCTCGGCGGCTGGCGCCACGGTGCTTTGGTCGTCAGCCATGACCGCGAACTGCTGGAGACGATGGACGCCATTGTCGAGCTGACGACTTTGGGCGCCACCCGCTACGGCGGAAACTGGAGCGATTACCGCGCCCGCAAGGCGCTGGAACTCGCCGCCGCCGAGCACGATCTGGCGGACGCCAGGAAACGTGTGGCGGAGGTCGCCCGCAGCGCGCAGGAAACGGCTGAACGCAAGGCCCGCAAGGACAGCGCCGGCAAGAAGAAAGCGGCCAAGGGCGACATGCCGCGTATCGTTGCCGGCGGCCTGAAGCGGCAGGCGGAGAATACCAGCGGCGAGAATGCCCGCCTCGCCGAACGGCGTCACACACAGGCGCTCGAGGACGCCGAGGAGGCGCGCAAGCGCATCGAGATATTGCAGCCGCTCTCCGTCAAGCTGCCCTCGACCTGCCTGCCGCCAAGCAGATCGGTGCTGAAGGTCGACGCCGTCACGGCCGGTTACGAGACGGACGAACCCATCATCCGCAAGCTGTCTTTCGATATCACCGGCCCCGAACGTATCGCCGTTACCGGCCCGAACGGCTCGGGCAAGACGACGTTGCTTGCGCTGATTTCAGGCGATCTGCAGCCGTGGGAAGGAACGGTCCGTGTGCTGACCTCCGTCTCGATGCTCGACCAGCGCGTCAGCCTGCTCGACCCCGCGACCTCGATCCGCGACAATTTCCGGCGGCTGAACCCGCAATCGGATGAGAATGCCTGCCGCGCAGCACTCGCCCGCTTCATGTTCCGGGCGGACGCGGCGCTGCAGATCGTCTCGACTTTGTCTGGCGGTCAGCTTCTGCGCGCTGGCCTTGCCTGCGTCCTCGGCGGCGCGACGCCGCCGGCGCTGCTGATCCTCGATGAACCGACCAACCATCTCGACATCGATTCCATCGCCGCCGTCGAAGCGGGTCTCCGGGCTTATGACGGTGCGCTGCTGATCGTCAGCCATGACGAGGTGTTCCTGGAGATGGTCGGTATCACGCGCCGGCTGGAATTGCCTGCTAGATAGTTACGCGAAGGAGATGCCGAGCAGCTTTTCGCTGAGCGACCAGAGCCGCTCGGCAGCTCTGAGTCGGTCAGCGAAAAGCGCGAAGAGCGCCTTCAGGAATGCCTTCAAGCGCATAATATCGTGTCGCGCCGCAGCGCGGCCGACGCGATTGTTTGACAGTTAGCGCGCCCGGTTGACGCTTTTGAGATCGCGCACCGGCGCCTGCCGGATGAAGCGATAGGCCGGCGCGGCCTGTGGCTGTGCTGCGGGTGCCGGCTGGGCTGCAGCCGGGCTTTGCGGATTGTAGGTGTAGCTGTCGGCGCGGCGCCATGCTTCGACACGGGCATGGCATTCTTCCGGGTCCAACGCATCGAGAACAAGGAAGGCGCGGCTGACATTGTGCTGCACTTCTGCAAGATGCGGATAGAGCTTTTCCAGCACGAAGACGGAATCGAGAAAGCCCATGCCGAGGCTCGTCAGCGTCGTGGCGAGCTGCTGGCCGGAGAGGTCGAGCATGATGCGCTCGGCAAGCCAGCGGCTGGCAGACAGCGCATCGGCAAGTGCGGTGGCGAAATGCGTGGCTTCCCGCGAGCGGGCAAAGCGCACCAGCAGCGCCTCCTGAATGTCGGACAGCGAGCGAAGGCCGAGCCGGTCCTCATCATTGCGGCCGAGATGGCCGGCAAGGCCGCGGATGCGCTCGCGCAGCGCCTCTTCATTGGCAATGCGTTGTGCTTCCTCGTGGTCCAATTCGGGTGCAGCAGGCATCGGCGAAAGCGGCATGGCCGGCTGCTCGGCCGGTGCGGCGGAGGATGGGCGCGGCTCGGCCTGGCGCAGCGCTACCAGCGCATCGATGACCTTCGGCGACAGGGAATCCCGGCTGACGATCGCCTTCACATGCGCAGCACCATGGGTGCGGGCAATGGTGATCAACGTATCGTCGCTGATTGCCTTGGAGGCAGCGAGGAAAGGAGCGGCGACTTCGATCGGCTGGTTGCCGATGAACAGTGCAACTGCAGCCGGCATGTTCTCGCATTGGGAAAGAGCTGCTACGGCCTGGCGCCTTGCCTCTTCGGAGGAGGCCTGGAAAAGCGGCATGAAAAGTTCGGCAAACTGGCGCAGTTCGGAGCGTGTCGGATGTGACAGGTTCTCGAAACTGCTGACAGTCGCCATTAACACCACGTCCTTCTTCCTGATGGCCATGGGGCCCTCTAGGTCTCGAAACCGGTCACGCACAAGAACACCCCGAAAACGCAGAACAAGCGGGAGACCGTGGGCCGACAAGCGCTGGCGGGACGCATGTCAGACATACGGTTATGAACAAATCCTACACCGGCACGGTTAATGGATGCTGAAGATTCTATTAAAATGCAACAGAAATATACACGTTTCGCGTGTCGTGGATTGATGAGCCGGCAAAATAAAATCAAACGCCCCGGAAGCGGGGCGATTTCCAGTTTTTAAAAATGTGGATAAATAGCCGGCAAATAATCTAGAGGCCCTTGTGGCCTCTGAGTGCCGACAGCAGTTTATCGTGATCGTCATGGCCCGACTGGTAAAGGTCGAGCGCGGTCGAAGTGGCAAACTGCGCTTCGACGCTTCTGATGTCGATCTGCTTTTCCGCGCACCACGCATCCAGCGCGCTACGCAATATATCCAGATCTTCTGATGTGAATGGGGCGCTATATAAAAGGGGCATGGGTTGCTCTCCGTATGGCAGCAAGAGCACGTATAATCTCCCAGGCGGCCAACGCCTTAAACTTTTGGCCGATGGGGTGAGAATACACCCATCTACCCTTGCAGCAATTAATATTTTTGTGACGCATATTTGCAACACCCGCAGCGCATCTGCCTCTTCAACGGGGAAGAGCTGTTAACTATGTGAATTGTTTCCAATTTTATCCGGCGGCTTCCGGCCTGTCTTTTCTTTTCCGCGACTGAAACCAAACAACCATTCTGCGCGTTATCTCAGTGCCGAGCAGACTGCCCAAAGCAGTGGCTGAATATTAGTAATCTGTTAACGGTCGTGTGTCTCAATTCGGACAGGAACGACGCGATTTGGGAATATGGATCGTGGAAGCTCCGCAACATCACGGTATTTCGGTCAGGTGCCGTGAGAAAGGCGCGAATGCCCTCGGTCCGGTTCATCCGGCGCTTGAGGACGCGCTGGCCCGCAGCATGGCGGGCAGGGTGAAATCCATCGCAAGTTCATCCGTCTCGGGCAGTGCATGGAGACGAGAATGGCAATTGTAGTCGCATTGGCGGACCGGCTGCGTGAGGAGCCGCGCCACACGGGTAAAGAGCCCCGCGAAGCAAAAATCCTCTGGTTCACCGGCGTCCGTTATGAACGGATCGTCGAAACCCCGAAGAAAAATCCGGCGCATTCTGCGCCGCGCGTCAACAACAAGTAACTCACGAAAACAACCCTAGCGGGCTTCGAGTTCATCGCAGGCCGCTTCCGTCAGGAAAGCTCGCGCGGCTTCGTCGAAGCTTGCCTGCGGCGCCAGCGTGCGCAGCACTGCATATCCCTCAGGATGTGCCATCTCCACCATGATCGTCTGCTGCAGTTCCTGCGGCAGGTTCTTGCGGAGGTCCGTCAATTGGATCGGGCTTGCCGCAACAACGTCGAGCGCGCCGCCAACGGAGGTGCGGTCGTTCATGCTGAAGACCTCGTTCGAGGCGCTGTCATAGATCGCGATCGACCAGAAGGGCACATTGCCCTTGGCGGTGAAATGCACCGGAACCTCGCTCACATCGAAGGAGCAGACGGCGGTGCGCACGAAGGGATCGCCATTGGCGAGCCCTGCCTCGTCATAGCGGCCGGTAAGCAGATAGAAACTGTTCGGATCGCCCTCCGCCTCCACGCGCGTCGCCGCATCGCGGCCGGTGAAGTGCGGCAGAGCGAGAATGATGACGAGGTGCAGAAGTGCTGCGCCGAAAAGCCCGGTGAGGAGGGCGAAGAACACCCTAAGCATTGCCACATCCGATCTTGGTCAGCTTCGGCATCGAAAGGTCGATCACGCCAGAGCTGCCGGCAGTCGGCGTATCGAACAGGGTCAGCACCAGCCGGAATGTGCCGGCCTGCGGCAGCGCCAGCCAGTTGCCGGGCTTAGCGCGTGCGGCAATGTCGATGGTGAAGCTGCTATCGGGCTGTCGCAGCACCGTCCATGAATTCAGCGCTGCCGGCAGGGTCGCCTGCAACGAGGCGGGATTGCCGGCATTGTCGGCGGTAAACAGCGTCCACAGCCGCGCCGGCGGCGTCTGGCCGATGATGCGGTAGTGGCAGGCGGCATTGAGCCGCTCGCCGCTATCGTCGACGCTTGCTGTAAAGGTCAGGCCTTCGGCACTGCCATAGAGCAGCTTACCTGCGCGCGCACGATGCGACTTTGCGTAGGGGTCCGCGTCGACGGTCTGGAGTTCCGGAAAGGCCTCCCAGGCCCCGAGCTTGATCGCCCCGAATCCCTGCGTTGCATCCAGCGCATAAAGCGAAATCATGATGCCGCCGCCGAAGGCGACGATCAGCGTGATCAGGATGAAAAGGGGAAACCGAAACACCTTGCGCCCTTGAAGATCAAATCAGTTGAAAGGGTTACCACTGATTCTGGCAGGGTGGAATGCCATGAGGCGATGTGTCCCCCAGTCTTGGCAAACCAGATATGTCGGTTTGACTAAAACAGCGGAAGCATCACTCCGCGCTCGCGACCTTCTGTACTTCGAGCGGTGCAGCATCCTTCAGCTTCTCGCCGATGCCCTTGAGAATGTTTGTCGATTGCACTGAGAGCATGCGCGGGCGAATGAGGGTCGGTGCGCCGTCCTTCGGCTTGCTGGCCTGGGCCTTGGCGACATCCTTTTCGGACGGCAGCGGGTTTTCGATGCCGGGGATGGGGCGCAGCGCGACACCCTGATGGGCATAGTCCATGGCGCGCTTGAAGGTCATGGCGGGCAGCGAGCCGCCGGTCATGTTGTTGGTCGACGTGTAGTCGTCGTTCCCGAACCAGACGGCGCAGGTGTAGTTGCCGGTAAAGCCCACGAACCAGGCATCGCGATAGGCCTGCGTCGTGCCCGTCTTGCCAGCGGTGACGACGCCGTTGTCCAGCGCCGCCTTGCGCGCCGTACCCACATAGGGCACCCGCGACAGCATCTGGTTCATGTAGCTGTCCGCCTGTTCGGAAAGCACCCGTTGGGCGGGCGGTTCGTCACGATCGAAATCGTAGAGGACATCGCCGTCATAATCGAGAACCTGCGTGATGCCATGGCGGCGGGACTGGTAGCCGCCGGTCGGGAACACCGCATAGGCCGTTGCCTGATCAAGCACCGTCACCTCGGACGTGCCGATCGGGATCGTCACGTCGTCGCGGATCGGCGTTTCGACGCCCATGGCTTTGGCCATGGCACGGATCGGCTGGATGCCGAGCTTTTCCTTGGCCAGGCGCACCGGAATGGTATTGATCGACTGGGCGACCGCGGTTTCCAGCGTGATGCGGCCCGCATAATGGTTTGCGTAATTGTGCGGGCTCCAGTTGCCCCAGGAGATGGGCGCGTCGATGATCGTCGTCTTCGGCGTCATCCCGCTCTCCATGGCCACCGAATAGGTATAGACCTTGAAGGAGGAGCCCGGCTGGCGCAGCGCCTTAGTGGCGCGGTTGAACTGGCTCTCGCCATAATCGCGTCCGCCGACCATGGCGCGCACGGCCCCGCCATTCTCGATCATCACCATCGCGCCCTGCTTGGCGTGATAGGCTTCGCCATATTCGCGCAGCGATGTCTCGATGGAATCGTCCGCCGCCTGCTGGATGCCCATGTCGATCGTGGTGCGCACGATCAGCGAGCGCTGGTGGAAGCGCGGCGAAAGGCGCTGCACCTCGTCGAAAGCCCAGTCGAGGAAGAAGTCCGGCGATTCCACCTCGTTGCGGTCGACGACGGTGGCGGGATTGCGCCGCGCGGCGATCACCTGCCCCTCGGTCATCAGTCCGCTCTGAACCAGATTGGTCAGCACCTCGTTGGCGCGGCCGCGCGCTGCCGGCAGGTTGACGTGCGGAGCATATTTTGCCGGTGCCTTGAAGAGGCCGGCGAGCATCGCGGATTCGGCAAGGTTCACGTCGGTGATGCTCTTGCCGAAATAGAATTGCGCTGCAGCCGCCGCACCAAATGTGCCGCCGCCCATATAGGCGCGGTCCAGATACGTGGCGAGGATCTCTTTCTTGGAAAGGTTGGCTTCCAGCCAGAATGCCAGGAAAGCCTCGGTAATCTTGCGGTCGATCGAGCGCTCGTTGGAGAGGAAAAGGTTCTTGGCGAGCTGCTGCGTCAGTGTCGAGCCACCCTGCACGACTTCGCCGGCCTGGGCATTGGTGACCATGGCGCGGAAGAGGCCGATGACGTCAATACCGAAATGATCGAAGAAGCGGCGGTCTTCGGTCGCGATGACGGACTTGATCAGCGAATCCGGCAATTCGTCGATCGGCACGGAATTCTGATGGATCACGCCGCGATGGCCGATGACGTTGCCATAGCGGTCGAGGAAGGTGATCGCGAAATCGCCGCGGTTGCGCCAGTCTTCCTTGGTGGCCTCGAAAGCCGGCTGCGCGAGCGCCAGCATCAGCACGAAGCCGACGGCCCCGAGTGTCAGCCCTTCGCCGGCGAGTTCGAACACCGCACGTTTCCAGCCGCGAACGCGGAAGCGGCGGAAGAAAATGGTGGTGTCTTCCCAGATTTCGGCAGCGCGGAAGCCGGCATTCCAAACGGTCGAGTCGATCCATGAATCGATACGCAGCAACAGGTGTCGGTTTTTCGACTGCTGCTTCTGAGGCTTCTTGCCTTGCCCGTTTTCGGGCTCGTCTGGCCCATTATCTGGGTTGTCCGGATCCTGCACGTCCTATATTCCCGCCTGAGCACGCTCGGCGGCCGTGAAACCCGGACGCAGGAGCGGGGCCTGAAAGGGGCCGCAACTCTCCGGATAGCCGGAGCATGTTGAATGATTGGTTGATTTTGCGCACAAGAACAAGAGAGTTGAACGGTCGTCACGCGAATTTGCGGGCGGCTGTTGCAAGAAACGAACGATGAACGATCTGCCCTTCTGGAAGCGCAAGACGCTTGCCGAAATGAATGCCGAGGAGTGGGAAAGCCTCTGCGACGGCTGCGGCCTCTGTTGCCTCAACAAGATCGAGGAATGGGATAGCGGCGACGTCTATTTCACCTCGGTCCGCTGCAAGCTGCTCGACAGCGAGAGCTGTCAATGTTCCAGCTATCCGAACCGTTGGGATTTCGTGCCTGATTGCGTTCAGCTCACCAAGGAGAACGTCTCCGAGATCGCATGGCTGCCGCCGACCTGCGGCTATCGCCTCGTCAATGAGGGCCGTGATCTCTACTGGTGGCACCCGCTGGTATCAGGGGATCCGGAAACCGTCCACGCTGCCGGCATCTCGGCCCGCGGCCGCACCATCAGCGAAAACGACGTCGATGTCGATGATTTCGAGGACTATGTCGTCGACTGGCCGCTGACGGTTGGAGAGGACGCCGAAAAAACCCGGGAAGCCGAGGAAAAGGCCGGCTGACCGCTACGACCATGTGCTATGGGGAATCTGGAACAGATGCCGGATGCGCGTCGTCAGCGTCGTCGGATGGCTGCCTTCAGCCGATACGCCGGCGCTGAAGTGATGTTTCTCGGATTCGATCCGGCGCGACAGCAGCAGTCCCAGCTCTTCGGCAAGCGCCGGCCGCTCCTGCATGATCGCGGCGAGATGGTCCTTGGCGATTTCATAGACGATGACGGATGTGAGCGCGCGGATATTGGCCGGCTCGAGTGCACCCATCAGCACGCCGCGTTCTCCGAACAGATCGCCGGGCGCAATTCTGGCGAGTTCGATGATCTCGTTGCCCTCGATCCGTTCCACGACGGCAACGCCGCGCCGCACGACTATCAGGGAGGTCAGCGAGGTATCCTGCGTCGCGATCAGCGCATCCTTGCGGAAGTTCAGCCGTTTCATGTCGGCCGCGAGCGACTCCTTTTCGTCTTCCGTCAGTGTTGAGAAGAGCGGGATGGCGTTCAGCAGCCGCCAGGCCGAATTCGGGTGCTTTCCGGCCGCTTCCAGCGGATCGGCAACCGGGGGAAGCGTCGATCCGGCAGGTGGCGCAAGCTGCAGGCCTGACGCCTTGGTGTGACGATAGACGAGATCGTAGACTTCGTTCCGTGCAGCGGTCGCTTCGCCCAGTCCGGAGACACGGAAAGAGAGCTCAAACTCGATGGCATTGCTGTCGAGCCCCGTGACGCTGACAACAGGGGTAGGGGATTTCAGGATGGCGTTGCTGCTCAAAAGTACCGTGCGCATCGTCTCTTCGATGGTCGCCGGTGGGATCGAGGGAACAACCCGGATCTTCAGCGAGACGCCATGGGCTTCTTCAGGGCTCGTCAGGTTCGTCAGCCGCGCCTTGGCGAGCGCGCTGTTGGGAACGATGACGAGGTCGTTGGTGCCGTTCAGAAGATGGGTTGAACGCCAGTTCGTCTCCACCACGCGGCCCTGCACGCCATCGTCGAGGACGATCCAGTCGCCGACGCTATAGTGCCGGCCGAGATTGAGTGCGATGCCCGAGAATACGTCATTCAGTGTGCTCTGCAGCGCAAGACCGAGCACGATGGCGAAGACACCCGATGTAGCAATCAGCGTGCCGATCGGCGCGCCGAAGACATAAGCCACGACCGAAAGCCCGGCGCCGAGATAGATGATGCCGACGACGAGGTCCTGCAGCAGCCGTGCCTCGCGCGGCTTGCGCTCGAAGATCAGGAAGAGCCGCACCGAACTCGCCAGCACCATCGCGCCGCCGATCCACCAGACGGCCTTGGCGACCCCGACGAAGATGCGCCGGAAGAGATCGTCGGCCTTGCCCATATCGGACGTATAGGGGGCAATCTCGTGCTTCACGAGCAGCAAGGTCAGCAGCGCGAAGAAGATGAAGTTGGCGATCAGCCGGAAGGCAGGTTCCCGTCCGAAAATGAACCGCGCCGCGGCACTGGCCAGAACGAGAACAATAAACTGATACAGCGGATCTTCCAGCATCTGCCATGACATGCAGTACATCCTGATTGGGCGTTGGACCCTATATCACGGAAGAAGAAGTCCTGTCCTCTGACACGAATGGATAGGGTGTCGTGACCGTTGATAATACCGGCCGGGATTTTGCCCGACCGGCCATTTGGGCTATTTCGCCGCGTAAGCTTCCAGCGCCTGGACGAGCTTCTGCCCCGCTTCGGCGCGGACCGTGTTCGGATAGTTCCGGTTCGCCAGCACCGTCAGGCCGATATGCACCTTCGGCACCAGCACGACATAGGCGCCGAAACCGTTCGTCGACCCGGTCTTGTTCATCAGCACTGCGCTTTGCGGCGCAAGCGGCTTCGCCCGCTGTTTGACCGGCTGGCTTTCCAGGCTCATCTTGGCCGAGTTGCCGTCGAGGAGCTTCTTGAGCGCCACGGGCCAGGCATATTGTTCCCAGACCATGTCCTGCGTGTAATAGGCCGTATCGAAATAGCCCATATGCGTCTTCTCGATCGCGGCCTTGAATTCGGGTGCCAGAGCACTCGGCTTCAAATTGAGTTCCAGCAGATGCACCATGTCGCGGGCCGTGGTCTTGATGCCATAGGCCTCGTCGTCAAGGACGCCGGGTCCGACGCGGACCGGCTTATTGGCCTTGGAATAACCGAAAGCGTAGCGATCCATGACATCAAGCGGAACCGCGATGAAGGTGCTCTTGAGACCGAGGGCGGGAAACAGCTTGCCTTCGGCCGCCTGCCTGTAAGTGCCGCCAAAACGCTCACCGGAGATCCGCCCGAGAAGGCCGATGCTGACATTGGAATAGGAGCGCATGGTGCGTGCCTTATAGGCCGGCTTCCAGCTTTTCAGATAGGTCATCAGCCCGGCATCGTCATTCACGCTATCCGGCACCTGCAGCGGCAGGCCGCCTGACGTATGGGTGGCGAGATTGACGAGGGTGATCTTGTCGAAGGCGCCGCCCTTGAGCTCCGGCAGGTAGGTCGAAACCGGCTGGTCCATCGACAACAGGCCGCGCTGTTCGGCAAGTGCGGCAAGCGTGACATTAAAAATTTTGCTGACGGAGCCGAGCTCGAAGATCGTGTCGCTGGTGACGGGTGCTTTCGTCTCGCGCGAGGCTTCACCATAGGTGTAATAGAATTCCGAGCCGTTGATCGTCACGCCGACGGCCAGTCCCGGGATGTCGTATTCCCTAATCACCGGCTGAAAAACGCGATCGACTATTTCCTGGAACGCTTTATCCGTCATGTCTGCTGCATGGAGCGGGCTCGCCGACAAGGCGAGAGCGATGAGGCAGTGTCTCATATTCACTAGCGGTTCCTCTCTGTGCATCCGGCAATATGGCCGACACACGGTCGATAGCGTGGCCCTTTGTCCCTCCACAAACGATAAGAACTCGCAGGAGACCCTAGTTTATTTTGGGCTCGAGGGCGGCGAGAAAGAGCCGCAGTTCCCGCTCGACGTAGTCGGCCACAGCTCCCTCGGACAAGAAGCCCCACCAGAGCAGCGATCCCTGCCATTGCGAGAGCATCAGCCGGGCAATGGTCTGCGCTTGCCGCTGTCCCCCGAAACGCTCGGCCATCGCTGCCGTCAGGGCAGCACCCCAGGCCGCGCCACGGGCGCGCAGCACCGGATCGCGGAAATCCTCGCGCAGCAGAAGCAGGCCTTCCGCATAGGAGGCGGGATTATCGCCATAGTCCTGGGAGAGGCCGGTCAGCAGCGCGATCGCTCCGTCCGCGGTCTTCGGCAGCGTATCGGCAAGCCGCGCCGTTTCCGCGTCCAGCCGGTCCCAGGCGTAGAGCAGGGCGGCGCGCAGCATGCCGGCTTTGGTGGCGAAGCGCTGCACCAGCGTCGAGCCGGAAAGGCCGCTCGCCTTTGCAACTGCCGCAAAGGTTGCCGCATCCGGCCCCTCGGACTGGATAACGTCGAGAACCATCGAAAGCAGCTGTTCATCGGAAAGCGTGCGCGGACGCGGCATGAAATTTCCTCTTGCGTTCGTCATATTTATGAACGAACGTTCGTTTATATACAAGTGGGTCGACTTGGCCGGTTAGTTGTTTCTAGCGGGGAGGACAGTGAAGTGACAGCGAACTTAAAGGGAAAGGTGGCGCTTGTTGCCGGCGGAACGCGTGGTGCCGGCCGCGGCATTGCGGTGGAACTGGGCGCGGCAGGCGCGACCGTCTATGTGACTGGCCGTACGACCCGCGCGCAGCAATCCGAATATGGCCGGCCTGAGACCATCGAGGAAACCGCTGAACTGGTGAGCGCGGCGGGTGGGCGTGGCATTGCCGTGCAGGTGGATCATCTAGTTCAGGAGCAAGTCGAAGCGCTGGTTGCCCGCATCCGCGCGGAAGAGGGCAGGCTCGATATCCTCGTCAACGATATCTGGGGCGGCGAGCATCTGACGGAGTGGAACAAGCCGGTCTGGGAGCATTCCCTCGACAAGGGCCTGCGCATGTTGCGGCTTGCGATCGACACCCATTTCATCACCGCCCATTACGCGCTGGCACTGATGATCGAGCGGCCGGGCGGATTGCTGGTGGAGATGACCGATGGCACGGCGGAGTACAACGCCACACATTACAGGCTCTGCCCCTACTACGACCTCGTCAAGACGGGCACGAACCGTATGGCCTGGGCGCATGCCAAAGATCTGGCAGCGCATGGTGCCACTGCCGTCTCGCTCTCGCCCGGCTGGATGCGCTCGGAAATGATGCTGGAAATCTATGGGGTTAAGGAAGGAAATTGGCGCGACGGTACAAAAGTCCAGCCACATTTCGTCATATCGGAAACGCCGCGTTTCACCGGCCGGGCGGTCGCCGCACTCGCCGCCGATCCCGGCCGCAACAGATGGAATGGCCAGTCGCTCTCAAGCTTCCAGCTGGCAGACGCCTACGGCTTCACCGATCTCGATGGCACGCGGCCGGATTGCTGGCGTTACCTCGCCGAGGTGCAGGAACCCGGCAAGCCGGCGGATGACACTGGATATCGCTGATCGGACGCTGCCGCCCGAGGGATCGATCCCCATGCGAATCTGCTAGTCTCTCGACGAAGAGGGAGCTCGCATGGCTTTGCGTATCATTTCATTGAATGCCTGGGGCGGCAGCATCCACGCGCCACTGATCGACTATCTGGCAAATGTGGAGGCTGACGTCTTCTGCCTGCAGGAGGTGGTCCGGTCCGAAACCGATACGCCGGGATGGCTGGAATATCGCGACGGCAGTGTCGTGCTGCCGCAGCGCGCCCATCTCTATGACGAGATTGCCGCCGTTCTCCCAGATCATGACGGCTTCTTCTGTCCATTCGCGCGGGGGCATCTCTTTCACGGCGAGGCGGTCTTCCCGACCGAATTCGGCATCGCCACCTTCGTACGCAAGTCGCATGCGGTAATCGGCCAGGCGGTGGACTTCATCCATGGCAGTTTCTCGTCCAATGGCTGGGGCGAGCATCCGCGTTCGCGCAATGCCCATTGCATTCGCCTGTTCGATTATGCCGGCGGCTTTTCCGTCACCATCGCCCAGCTCCACGGCCTGCGTGACCCCGCCGGCAAGGGCGATATTCCAGCCCGGCATGCGCAGGCGGATGCGCTCGTCGAGCTGATCGAACGTGTCTGGCCGGGTGATGAACGCCTGGTCGTCTGCGGCGATTTCAACGTGCTGCCTGACAGCGTAACCTTCGAAAAGCTTGGCCGCCTCGGCCTCAACGATCTCGTCACCGGCAGGGGTTTTGCCGATACCCGCACCTCGCTCTATCCGAAGGATGGACGCTTTGCCGATTATATGCTGGTGACATCTGAGGTGGTGGTGGAGCGCTTCGAGGTAGTTGAACAGCCCGAAGTTTCCGATCATAGGGCGCTGTTGATTGATCTGGCCTAACGCAGCTTGAAGTGCTTCTCCAAGTCGGCGATCTGCTCGCTGTTGAGCTGGCGCACCTTCATGCCGCGCGTAATGATCGAAAGCTTCGCCGCCTCTTCCAGCTCTTCGATCGCGAAGACGGCGGAATCGAGCGTGGCGGCCGACACGATTGGCCCGTGATTTTCCAGAAGCACGGCGCTGTGCTCGCCAGCGATCTCGGCAATCAGCGGCTTTACGTCTACCGAGCCGGGCCGCGTATAGGGCACAACGGGCACCTTGCCGACGCGCATCACCGCATAGGGCGTCAATGGCGGAATGGCGTCCATGGGATCGGTATCGGCAAGGCAGGAAAGGGCAGTCGCATAGGTGGAATGCAGATGTACCACCGCGCCCGTCTGCGGCCGCTTCTCAAAGAAGGAGAAATGCAGCGGCAGTTCCTTTGTCGGCGCATCGCCCGAGAGATGCCTGCCGTCGCTGTCGAGCTTCGACAGCCGCTCAGGATCGAGGAAGCCCAGGCAGGAATTGGTCGGCGTTGCGAGATAGCCGTCCGTGGTCCTTACCGAGATATTGCCCGAGGAGCCGGCCGTAAGCCCGCGCTCGAAAAGCGATTTTCCCCAGCGGACGATGGCTTCGCGCAGCGCTGCCTCATTCATGGCCTGCAATCCTGTCCAGAGCCTTGGCGAAGAAATCCGGCGAGCCGAAATTGCCGCTCTTCAGCGCGAGTCCGATCGGCCGCGCCGGCCGGCCGCGCTCGGACACCAGAACCGGCACGCCGGGATCGATCTCCGCACCAATGGTCATATGCTTGAGGCCGAGTGCCTCAACAACCGCACCAGAGGTCTCCCCGCCGCCGACAACGATCTGGCATGTGCCGGAATCGGCGAGCCGCTTGGCAAGGCCGCCGAAGAAATCCTCAAGGATCTTTGCCGATTCCTCGCGGCCGAAGCGCTGCTGCACGAAGCTCACGACATCCGGCGAGGTGGTGGAGTAAACGATCGGATTGTCGGCCGCATTGGCGGCGACCCAGCTGGCGGCGCGCTCCACCGACATGGTGCCGCGCACGACGGCAGCCGGATCGATCGAAAGGCCTGGATGGTTCTCCAGATGACAGGCGACCTGGTTCTGCGAGGCGAGCGAGCAGGAGCCGCAGAGGACGACGCCCGGGCCAGTAACGACGGGCACTTCGGCGGGAACACCGGAAAGCGTGCCACGCTTGGCGAAATTGCGCACCAGCCCCTGCGCCAGTCCCGACCCGCCGGTTACCAGCGCATGGTCGGCGACGGCTTCACCGATGGTTATCAGATCGGCATCCTCGATGGCATCGACGACGACGAGGCGGTTGCCATCGGTCAGTTCGTCGCGCAGGCGGCTGCGGATGGCGCCCGAACCTTCGCGCACCGTATCGAGCGTGATGCTGCCGACACTGCCGCGCGTCTGGTGCCGCAACCAGCGGCGGATATCAGGGTCGGTCATCGGCGTCAGCGGATGATTTTCCATGCCGGATTCGCTGAGCAGCTTGCCCTTGACGAAGAGGTGGCCCATGAAGACCCGTCYTCCGGTCGCCGGAAAGGCCGGGCAGAAGACGGTGACATCGGCGCCTGTCAGTCGCTGCAGGGCCTCGGCCACCGGGCCGATATTGCCTTCACGCGTGGAATCGAAGGTCGAGCAATATTTGAAGAAGATCTGCTCGCAGCCCTGATCCAGTAGCCAGCGGGCCGCATCCATGGATTGCAACACCGCATCCTCGACCGAGATCGAGCGCGTCTTCAGCGCCACCACACCGGCTTCGCAATTCACCTTGCCGCGGCCGGGGCCGACGAACTGCATCGTCGACATGCCGCCGCGGGCAAGGGTATTGGCAAGATCGCTGGCGCCGGTGAAATCGTCGGCAATAGCTCCAAGCAGCATGTCAGGCAGGCTCCGGCAGTCTGTTGTTCAATTCGTCCTCGATATGGACGCGGATAATGTCGTCAAAGGATGTCTCGGCTGTGAAGCCGAGCGAAAGGGTGGGGCTGGCATCGAAACTCTGCGCCGGTCACAAGGATTTTCATTTGAAGCGGACCTTCCGACCGATGACGTGAACRCAAACCAAAACGCGCCGGCGCCTGAGTCGGCAGGCACAGTGCGTTTCTAGTTAAGACCAGCCGAACAAGGCTGTCACGCAATTTCGGGCGGAGGGTCCGGTTTGATTATGGGTTGGAACTGGCCGCCGGCCTTGCTCCGAGACCGGTTTCGCGGCAACAAGCATGGCATGAGCATCCCGACAGAATACCCTTTCGACTTCGACCCCACCTACGGCATGACGCTTGCCGACCTGCGGGCAATCCGCTCGCCGGAATCGCCCTCGGGATTCGATGCTTTCTGGCAGAAGCGTTATGCCAGGGCGCTGGCGGTGAAGCCTGAGCCGCGCTTGAGTCCAAGCAAGGATAGCCATCCGGACTGGCAGCTACGCGATATTGTCTACACTTCCACGGATGACATCAGCATCGGCGGCTGGCTGCTCACGCCCCGCAAGGGCGAGGTCAAGCGTGGCCTCGTCGTTGGCCACGGTTATGGAGGCAGGGACCAGCCTGAATTCGATATTCTGGTCGAGGATACCGCGATCCTCTTTCCCTGTTTCCGCGGCATGTCGCGCAGCGCCCATCCGCCGATTTCGCCCGACGCCCCCTGGCATGTGCTCCACGACATCGATGATCCCGATCATTACGTGATCGGCGGCTGCGTTGAGGATCTCTGGGTTGCGGTGTCGGCGCTGCTATCGCTCTATCCCGCGCTCGATGGCCATATCGGCTATAGCGGCATCAGTTTCGGCGGCGGCATCGGCGCGCTCGGCATTCCCTTCGATAAGCGTATTGCCCGCGGGCATCTGACAGTACCAACCTTCGGTAACCGCAAGCTATGGCTAACATTGCCGACGGTCGGCAGCGCCCATTCGGTGCAGGATTATGCAAAGACGCACGCGGGTGTTTTCGAAAAGTTGCGGCTCTTCGATGCCGCAACGGCAGCAGCCCGCATCACCGTGCCGATGCTGGCAGCCGTCGCGCTCTTCGATCCGGCCGTTGCACCCCCCTGTCAGTTCGCGGTGGCCAACGCTCTGCCGAAATCAAAATTTAATGAAATCTTCATCCTTGACGCCGGGCATTTCGACTATCCTGATAGTGCAGTGCAGCAAACTGCGCTGCGCGAACGAGTCGGGCGGTTTTTCAGGGGTCTATGAACCGAGAATATCTGCGCTGGTACAGCGATCGGCTCCATCGTGACATGGAGCTCCTGGTGTTCGGGCATGCCGGCGCCAAAGTACTGATGTTCCCAACGCGGGAAGGGCGCTTTTGGGAATATGAACATCTCGGTATCGTTGCCAGCCTGGCTGACAAGCTCGAGGCCGGTCAACTGCAGCTGTTCTGCATCGAGGGCCTCGCGGGCGAGACCTTCTACGACTTCGGCCGCCATCCGGCCGATCGTATCCGCCGTCATATCGCTTTCGAGGAATATGTGCTGAACGAGGTTCTGCCGCTGATGGAGAGCCGAAACAGCCACGAATGCACCATCGTTCACGGCTGCAGCCTCGGCGCCTTCCAGGCCGCCAGCCTCGTCTTCCGCCACCCGCATCTCTTCCGCAAGTTGGTGGCCTTTTCTGGCCGCTACGATCTGACGATGCGGGTGGAATCCTTCTCGGATCTCTTCGAGGGATATTACGACGAGACGGTCTATTTCCACACGCCAACGCATTTCCTGCCGGGCCTCGCCTCCGATTGGCGACTAGAAAAGCTGCGGCAGGTCGATATCGTGCTGACGATCGGCAACGAGGATCCGTTCCTCGATAACAATCGCTATCTCAGCCGCCTTCTCGCTGACATGGGTGTCGGCCATCGGCTGCATTTCTGGGATGGCAGGGCGCACCGCGCCGGTGCCTGGCGCCGGATGGCGCCCCTTTATATCTAGGCCTCGCCGGATGGCGCCGCTCGATATCTGATTTACTGCATCAACGGTTTCTTGAGGAAGCTGTTGCGGTCGGCCGATTTGATCCGCAGCCAGGCCTCGCGCCCGTTCCGCAGCACGCGTA
Organism: Rhizobium sp. 01T437; assembly: GCF_056398505.1. Classification (NCBI taxonomy): domain Bacteria; kingdom Pseudomonadati; phylum Pseudomonadota; class Alphaproteobacteria; order Hyphomicrobiales; family Rhizobiaceae; genus Rhizobium; species Rhizobium sp. 01T437. The sequence goes on along the minus strand of NZ_JBFTPM010000009.1, from coordinate 33,347 downwards.
TCGGGATTTCAGCGCCTGCCGGACCACTCTTCCAGACCTTGCGGTAGAAATCGGCAAGCCCGTCCACTTCGCCGTCGCGGATTTCCGAGATCACGTCGCCCTGCTGCAGACCCGCCTGTGCCGCAGGACTGCCCTTGGCAACGCTCATGACCACAACTTCGCCGTTGCTTTCGGCCGAAAAGGCGCCGAGCCAGGGGCGCGGCGGCCTGTCGATCTGGCCGCGGTTAAGCAGGTCGTCGAGGATCGGCGGAAGAAGGTTGATTGGCACGGCCATGTTGATATCGGCGACCTCTTCGTCCTGCACCATCTGCAGGCGCAGCGAACCGATGCCAAGCAGCTTGCCGTCGTCACTGATCAGCGCCGCACCGCCCCAGGATGGATGGGCAGGTGCGATGAAGATCGCCTCGTCGAGCAGATATTCCCAATAGCCCGCAAATTCCTGCTTGGCGACGATATTGGCCTGCACGAATTCGCCGAGACCATCGGCAAAGATCACAGCATCGCCGACCGTCGTCTTGACCTTGTCGCCGATGTCGATGGCCGGCAGGTCGAGAGGCGCCAGCGACTGGATGAGGCCGAAGCCGGTTTCCTGGTCATAGGCCAGAGCATGGCCAGGCACGACCTTGCCGTCGTGGCGCGTCAGCCAGATTTCGTCTGCTTCGGTGATCAGGTAGCCGATGGTGAGCACCAGCCCGTTTTCCCTGATGACGACGCCGCTACCTTCCCGGCGGGTGCCCAGCGTGTTCGCAGTGAAGGCATCTTCGGGGATGGAGGCGCGAACGGCCACAACTGACCGCAGGATCCTGTCAATATTCATGGTTTCATCCTCGTAAGGCGGGCACAAAGGCTCGGAATGCAGCGAGGGCCGGCAAGGGCCGGACGCATACCATTCCTTCTATAGGTATGAAACGACAGTCGTTTCTGCAAGACCCGCAGCCTGCGGTCTTTTACCCTGCTGCTTCCCGGCTGTATTGCCGCGGCGAGCGCGCCATCACCCGCTTGAAGGCGGTGCTGAAGGCGCTTTCGGAATCGTAGCCGAGCGAAAGCGCAATCTTGCCGATCGGTTCGCTGCTGTTGGAGAGCCGCTCGCTCGCCAGCATCATACGCCAGCGTGTGAGATAGTCCATCGGCGCGGCTCCGACCTTTTCCTTGAAGCGCTCGGCAAAGGAAGAGCGCGACATGCCGGTCATGGCTGCAAGTTGCTGCAGCGTCCAGCGCCGCGCCGGCTCTGCATGCATGGCGCCGATCGCCATGCCGATCTGCCGGTCGGCGAGCGCAAAGAGCCAGCCGGTGCCTTCGGTATCGGGTGCTGAGAGATAGAGCCGCAGGATCTGCGTCAGCATGATATGCGCCAGATGCTCGGTCATCAGGAAGCCGCCCGGGTGGCGGCCGCGCAGTTCCCGCGCCATCTGGTCGATCGCAAAGCGCAGCACCGAGGCCTGATCCGAATGCTCGCTGACATGGACGACCGGCGGCAAGATGCCGACGAGGAGATCCGCGCCTGCGCCGGAAAAGCCGAAGCGGCTGCCGACGAGGAAAAAGGCGCCGCCGCCATTGCAGATCGCGACACCATCCTTCGCATGCGCATAGATGTCATTGGCGGGGATCGTCGGCAGGCTGCGGTCGCTCATCATCCGGAAGGGCCGGCTCTGCGTCAGCAGAAAACAATCGCCTTCCTCCAGCCGCACAGGATCGGCGACCCCATCCACCTCCAGCCAGCAGCCGCCCGAGAGGACGGCATTGAACTTGATGCCCTGCGGTGGCGGAAAATCGATCGCCCAGTCGCCGCCGGCATCGAGCCCGAGCGAGACGTAGCTCTTCGGCTTCAGGACTGCCAGCACATCGGAAAGCGGATCCATGGAAACGGAACTCATGCGGAAATCCGGACGATCGCAAACATATCATGGATTTTAACGCATAGATCGTATGGACGCCACCGCTTTAGTCTCCGGCCGAAAGCAGAAAGGAGACATCAATGGAAAACGCACAACACCCCATCGGCTCCGGTTTTGGCGCTCGCTCGACAGCCGACGACGTGCTCGCGGGCATCGATCTCACGCGCAGATTGGCAATCGTCACCGGCGGCCATTCCGGCCTCGGGCTGGAGACGACGAAGGCGCTATCGCGGGCCGGCGCGCATGTGCTGATCGGCGCGCGCCAGCCGGAAGCGGCGGCCAAGGCGCTCTCGGGCATCGCCAATGTCGAGGTCGACAGGCTCGATCTTTCCGATCTCGAAAGCGTAAGGCAGTTTGCCGAGCGCTTCGTCGCTTCCGGACGCAAGGCCGATATCGTCATCAACAGCGCCGGCATCATGGCCTGCCCGGAAACGCGGGTCGGGCCGGGCTGGGAGGCGCAGTTTGCCACCAACCATCTCGGCCATTTCGCACTCGTCAATCGCCTCTGGCCGGCGATAGCGAGGGGAGCCCGTGTGGTTGCCGTCTCCTCCGGTGCCCATGGCATCACGCCCATCCGCTGGGACGATGTCCAGTTCTCCAAGGGATATGACCGATGGCAGGCCTATGGACAGGCAAAGACCGCAAATGCGCTCTTTGCCGTTCAGCTGGACAAGCTTGCGCGGGATGCCGGCGCCCGCGCCTTCTCGCTGCATCCCGGCAAGATCCTGACGCCGCTGCAGCGGCACCTGGAGAAGGAAGACATGATCGCCGCAGGCTGGATCGATGCTGACGGCAATGCGGCCGACCCAACGTTCAAGACGCCCGAGCAGGGTGCCGCGACGCAGGTCTGGGCCGCAACCTCGCCGCAGCTTGCAGGCCTCGGCGGCCTTTATTGCGCCGACTGCGACGTCGCATCCATCTCGGATGACGGCGCAGAAACCAGCGTGCGCGCCTATGCCGTCGATCCCGACGAGGCGGCCCGTCTCTGGGCGCTCTCGGCGGAACTGACCGGTGTAGACGCGTTCAGCCGTTAAGCGTGGATGCCGGGCGCCTCATAGCCGGTGCGCTCGACATACTCCGTATAGCCACCGCCATATTGCTGGATGCCATCGGGCGTCAGCTCCAGCACGCGGTTGGAAAGGGCGGCAAGGAAGTGGCGATCGTGCGAGACGAAGAGCATCGTGCCCTCGAAATCGGCGAGCGCCTTGATGAGCATTTCCTTGGTGTCGAGGTCGAGGTGGTTGGTCGGCTCGTCGAGCACGAGGAAGTTCGGCGGGTCGAACAGCATGTGGGCCATGACGAGGCGGGCCTTCTCGCCGCCGGACAGCACGCGGCAGCGCTTGTCCACGTCATCTCCGGAAAAGCCGAAGCAGCCGGCGAGAGCACGTAGCGGCGCCTGGCCGGCAAGCGGGAAGGAATCTTCCAGCCATTCGAGCACCGTGCGTTCGCCATCAAGTAGGTCCATGGCATGCTGGGCGAAATAGCCGAGCTTCACGCTGGCGCCGAGCGCCACGCTGCCGGTATCCGGCTCTGCCGTGCCGGTTACCAGCTTCAGCAGCGTCGATTTGCCGGCGCCATTGACGCCCATGATGCACCAGCGCTCCTTGCGGCGGACCATGAAGTCCAGCCCTTCATAGATGGTACGGCTGCCATATTTCTTGTGCACGTTCTTGAGATTGACGACGTCTTCGCCCGAGCGCGGCGCCGGCTGGAAGTCGAAAGCCACCGTCTGGCGGCGCTTCGGCGGCTCCACGCGCTCGATCTTTTCCAGCTTCTTGACGCGGCTCTGCACCTGCGAGGCATGGCTGGCGCGCGCCTTGAAGCGCTCGATGAACTTGATTTCCTTGGCAAGCATCGCCTGCTGGCGCTCGAACTGCGCCTGCTGCTGTTTCTCGTTCTGCGCCCGCTGCTGCTCGTAAAAACCGTAGTCGCCGGAATAGCTGTTGAGCGAGCCGGCATCGATCTCGATGATCTTGGTGACGATGCGGTTCATGAACTCGCGGTCGTGCGAGGTCATCAGCAATGCGCCCTCATAGGTCTTGAGGAATTCCTCAAGCCAGATCAGGCTTTCGAGATCCAGGTGGTTGCTCGGTTCGTCAAGCAGCATGACGTCGGGACGCATCAGCAGGATGCGGCCGAGCGCCACGCGCATCTTCCAGCCGCCCGAAAGCGCGCCGACATCGCCGTCCATCATTTCCTGGCTGAAGCTCAGGCCGTCCAGAACCTCGCGGGCGCGGCCTTCCAGCGCATAGCCATCCAGTTCCTCGTAGCGCGCCTGCACCTCGCCGTAGCGCTCGATGATCTGATCCATCTCGTCCATGCGATCAGGATCGGACATGGCCGCTTCCAGCTCGCGCAGTTCTGCGGCGACGATGCTGACGGGGCCGGCGCCCTCCATCACCTCGGCAACCGCGCTGCGGCCGGCCATTTCGCCGACATCCTGGTTAAAGTAGCCAATGGAGACGTGCTTTTCGACCGAGACCTGGCCTTCATCCGGCAGTTCTTCGCCATTGATCATGCGGAAAAGCGTCGTCTTGCCGGCGCCGTTCGGGCCGACGAGACCGATCTTTTCGCCGCGATTGAGGGCGGCAGTGGCTTCGATGAAGAGGATGCGGTGGCTGTTCTGCTTGCTGATATTTTCGATACGGATCATGTCTTACGCGGGAGCTTGGGAGAATTTTGGCGCCCTTATGCCACGGCTTTTCGCTCGTGTCGCAGGTTTTCCGCGTCATCAAGCTGTGATCTTTGCAGCTGTGGCCATTCCGCACGACTGGAAATCGGGGGATGCTTCCTTATTATCCCCAAGGGGGAGGAGCCCATGGCCAATAAGATATCCAGCAAGCCGGCAAAACCGGCAGAGCCCAAGCTGCTATCCGGCGGCAATCCGCAGATCGCCAAAGGCGAGGGCGATGGCCCCGTGCAGGCCTATATCGCCGCCATGCCCGGCTGGAAAAGCAATGTCGGCCGCCACCTCGATGAATTGATCATGCGCACTGTTCCGGATGCCCACAAGGCCGTCAAATGGAACTCGCCGCTCTATGGCATGAGGGGTGACGGCTGGTTCCTCGCCATCCACTGCTTCAACAAATACATCAAGCTGGCCTTCTTCCGCGGCGCCGCCTTGCAGCCCATTCCGCCGGGAGAATCCAAGACTGCGGAAACGCGCTACTTCCACATCCATGAGAACGACCCGATCGACGAGGCGCAGCTCGCTGGCTGGATCAGGCAGGCAAGCCTGTTGCCGGGCGAGAAAATGTAAGGAGAGAGACCATGAAGAAGGCGGCGACGACGAAGAAGGAAACGGAACCGAAGGAAATCTCTCCCTCCGAACGCATCGATGCCAAGATCAGGGAATTGGGCGACTGGCGCGGCGAAACGCTCGCCCGTGTGAGGGCCATCATCCGCGAGGCCGATCCCGAGGTGGAGGAGGCGTGGAAATGGAGGGGCGTTCCGGTCTGGGAACACGCAGGCATCATCTGCACCGGCGAAACCTACAAGACCGTGGTCAAGCTTACCTTCGCCAAGGGCGCTTCCGTGGAAGATCCGTCCAGCCTCTTTAACTCCAGCCTTGAGGGCAATACGCGCCGCGCGATCGATATTCACGAAGGGGAGAAAATCGACGAGGCAGCCCTGACGGCGCTGGTGCAGGCCGCGGTGGCGCTGAACACGGCGCGCAAACCGGCATCGAAGAAAGCGAGCGCCTAGTCGGGGGCGAAAGGCATCCCGGCCACAACCGGTCATTGCCGATACCGCGGAGCGTCCTATGTGGGGCCTTGCGAGCTCATACGATTGAAACCCGATAAGACGGAGGCTCTCTTGAAGGATTACCTTCCCTATCTGGTCGGCGCACTGGCAGGAGTGCTCGTCGCCATTCTTCTGTCCGGCCAGTTGATGCTGACAGGAACGCCACAGCTCATCCTTTTCGCCCTGCTGCCCGTAGTCGGCGGTGCGGTCGCTGAACGCGTCGTCCAGCGCCGCTCAGGCAATTCGTGAGAGACGATGGGACGGCTGAAGGAAATCGTCATCGATTGTGATGTGCCCTCTCGCGTCGCCCGCTTCTGGGCCGAAGCGCTCGATGGTTATGCGGTCTTGCCCTACGATGATGAGGAAATCGCCCGCCTTGCCGTGCTTGGCCTGACACCGGAAACCGATCCGGTGGTGATGGTCGAAGGGCCGGGAACGCGCCTCTGCTTCCATCTTCGCCCGGGAGAGCGTCCGGCCCGCAATCGCGTCCATCTGGATATTGCCGCCTCTGACCGTGAAAGGGAGGTCGCGCGCCTTATCTCTCTGGGCGCGACCTTTGTGCGTGAGGCGGCCGATTACACCGTGCTGAACGATCCCGAAGGCAACAATTTTTGCGTCACCTCCGATTAGTCAGCGTCAGACAGACTTCACCTCGCCGCCATCCATGCGAAGCGTCGTGCCGGTCATCCAGTGCGCACCCGGCGATACGATGAAGGCCATGAGTTCGGCGATCTCTTCCGCCTCGCCGTAGCGGGCAATGCCAGCCTCCTTCGGAAATCTGGCCGTCGCCTCTTCCACCGTCATGTCATGCAGCGGCGCCCAGTGCTCCAGATAGCTGCGCCGGCGGCCGGTCATGACCGGGCCGGGCAGCACGCTGTTGACCTGCACGCCATCCTGGATGCCGCGATCGGAGAAAGCCTTGGCGAGTGCGGAAATCGCCGCATTGATCGTGCCGACGGCGGCATAGGCCGCCTTCGGAAAGACCGCCGAATTGCCTGATATCAGCACGACGGAACCCTTCGTTTCCTTCAGCGCCGGCCAGGCGGCGATGGTCAGGCGTCGTGCCCCATGCAGCTTCAGCGCCATGCCGTCATCCCATTGTCGGTCGGTCATCTCGAACACGTCGATCTGCGGCACGGCGCCGGCAATGTTGAGCAGCGCATCGATCCGCCCGAAAGCGGCAAGCGCCTTGTCGACGACGGCCTGTGCCGCGGCCGGCTCCGCAAGGTCGGCATCGATGACAAGCGTCTTGGCACCCGCCGCTTCGACTGCTTTCGCCGTCTCCGCGAGATTGGCCTTGTTGCGGGCAACGAGCACCAGCTTGGAAAAATCCTTTGCAAGCCGGATGGCCGTTGCCTGGCCGATGCCCCGGCTGGCACCTGTGATGATGGCCACTTTATCGGACATGGTGCTTCTCCTGTTCGCGGGATTATCAGCCGAGGAAATCGCGGATTGCAGCGGCAATTTCATCCGCATGTGTTTCGAGCGCGAAGTGGCCGGTATCGAAAAACTTGATCACGGCGTCAGGAATATCGCGGGCGAAGGCTTCCGCGCCCGTCGGCAGGAAGAAGGGATCATTCTTGCCCCAGACGGCAAGCAAGCGCGGCTTGTGGGTCCGGAAGTAGTCCTGGAAGGTCGGGTAGAGCGCCACATTGCTCTTGTAGTCGCCCATGAGATCAAGCTGCACGGTCTCGGCACCGGGACGCGAAAGGTAGAAATTGTCGAGCGAATAGCCGTCAGGCGAAATCCTGGTCGCATCGGCAACGCCATGCGTGTACTGCCAGACCGTCGTCTCCGGCCCGAGGAACCCCTTCAGCACGGCGCGGTTTTCTGCGCTGGCGTCCTGCCAGTAGGCCTGCACCGGGTTCCATGCGTCGCTGAGGCCATCGACATAGGCATTGCCATTCTGCGAAATGATGCCCGTGATCCGCTCGGGATGTTTGACCGCCAGGCGGAAGCCCGTCGGCGCACCATAATCGAAGACATAGACGGCATAGCGATCGAAGCCGACGATCTCGGTGAAGCGATCAATCGTGTCTGCAATGCTGTCGAAGCTGTTGACCGCGGGATCGTCCGACTGGCCGAAGCCCGGAAGATCCGGCGCGATGATGTGATAGCGATCGGCCAGCAGCGGGATCAGATCGCGGAACATGTGGCCGGAGGTCGGGAAGCCATGCAGCAGCAGGAGCTTCGGAGCGCCTTTGGTACCGGCCTCGCGATAGGCGATCTTGATGCCGTCGACGGTGGTATTGCGGTAGCTGATCTTGGTCATGGTCATGTTTCCTTCAGTTGAGATGAATGGCGATGTGTTGGGAGATATGTCGGTCATTCAAGCTGCGGCCACTTTTGCTGCCGCCTCGCGGATAACCTGCAGCACAGTTTCCGGCGCGGTGACCATTGCAGTGTGATCGACCGGGAAGGGCCGTTGCATCGCCTGCATACGCTCAGCCATGAAGCGCTGATTGGCGGCAGCGATCATCCGGTCGTCCTCGGCGACCAGGAACCAGGAAGGGCGATCCTTCCAGAGCGGCCGCCCGACCGGTGCCGTGATGCAGGCAGGCGAGATCGGCCGTTGCACGGCCGAGAGCACCGCCAGTTCTTCATTCGTGGCATTCTGCGCATAGGCCGCGGCAAAGGCCTCATGCGGATAATAGATCAGGCCGTTTTCATCAGGCGCTAGCTGCGGCGCCCCCGGATCGAGTTCAGTGCGATAGAAGACATCGGCAACCGTCTCTCCTTCATCGGGGGCGAGAGCAGAAACATAGACCAGTGCCTTCACATTTTCATTCCGCACGCCGGCGATAACCGCTCCGGCATAGGCATGGCCGGCAAGAACCACTGGCCCATCCACACGGTCCAGCGCCTGCTCAAGGGCTTTGACGTCATCGGCATAGGAGGTCATCGGTAGCGGCGCTGCTGTCACCGCAAAACCCTCGGCGACAAGCGGCGCGATGACCTTGGCCCAGCCGGAGCCGTCGGCCCAGGCGCCGTGGACGAGCACGATATGCATAGTCTGCTGATCAATCGACTGCGACGACATCTGCCTTCTCCTTCGTTCGGTTTGTAACCGTTTCAAGCGACATAGAACGGTTACTATTTGGGAAGGTAACTTGTCAACAGCCTTTTGACAGGTTACATAGGAGTCAAGTTTTCAAGAGCAAGCTGCCTTCCAGCTATGGTCGGCAGCCGGAATAGGACTTGCTATGGATCACCACTCTCCCGCCCTGTTTCTGGGTGATGCGCTGGCACTGGATTTCCTGAATTCGGTGGCGACGCCCATCGACACGCCTGTCGATTGGATAGAGGACGGGGAGGGACTGCTGCGCTGGCTCGAGCAGGCAAACCTCGTCCCGCGCGAAACGCTCGAAAGCCTGCGTGCCCAGGCGTTGCCGGGCGAACTCGACAACGTCGCCGATCAGGCGAGGAACCTGCGCGAATGGTTCCGGACTTTTGTCCGCGAGCGCAAGGGAAAGCCGTTGAAGCCCGATGCCTTGGCCGAGCTGGAACCGTTGAACCGCCTGCTCGAACGCGACGAAGGTTTCGGCCGCGTCGTGGCGCGCCGGACGGATCAGGGCGAGGTTTTCGAATTCCAGCCGATGCGCAAATGGCGCTCGCCGGAAGCATTGCTGCTACCGGTCGGCGAGGCGCTCGGGCGCTTCGCCTGTACCGAGGATTTTTCGAATGTGAAGGCCTGCGAAGGACCAGTCTGCACCCTGCTGTTTGCCGACCATACCCGTGGTCATCGCCGGCGCTGGTGCAGCATGGCGATGTGCGGCAATCGCGCCAAGCAGGCCGCACACCGCGACCGGATCAGGCAGGCATAACCTTCATTTCTTCAACAAGCCGGTCGAAGCCGATACCCGTGCCGCTCTCTCTGATATCGCTGTCTCCAGGGTCGCCGAAGACGGCCTGCTCGGTAAAGGTCATCAGTGTCGTGGCGCCGCATCCGGTGAATTCCACCGTCACCAGTGACGAAGAGATGCTCCTGCCTGCCGTCAGCATCGTATAGGCATAGACGATGCGTTCGCGTGGGTGGATTTCGAGATAATAGGCGCGCATCGCCTGTTCCGTCCCGTCGGGCATTCGCCATGTCATGCGCTCGCTCCCGCCGACTTCGAAGTCGAAATGATCTTCCATCACCTGCCAGTCGGGATGGCAGGCGGTCCAGCGCCGTTTCAGCGCATGGTCCGACCAGAAGCGGAAGGCATGCGCCACGCTGCCGGGCAGGTCGCGCTCGATGACGAAGGTGCGATGATTGACGCTGACACCCATCAGTGATCCTTTTCCTCAGGAGTTTCCGCCATCAAGAGGGCGAGGCGGTCGAAGGCGGCGTGCATCTCAGCCTGACGCTGCTCGATCCACCGGTTGATGGCGCCGAATGCCTGCTGCTGCATGCGATAGGTGCGCACGCGCCCCACCTTTTCCGAAATGACGATGCCGCTTTCTTCCAGAATCCGCAGGTGTTTCAGCACCGCCGGCAGCCCGACATCGGCGGGCTCCGCCAGTTCCGTGACGGAGGCCGGCCCCCTGGCAAGCTGCTCTACGAAGCCACGGCGATAGGGATCGGCGAGCGCCTGAAACATCCGGTCGAATTCGGCTGGCCCCAGTTCTGCCATCACATGCCTCAAGATGTCGCGGCTTCAAGATAACGCGCTGGCATCGCCTCCCGATAGGGAAACATCGAGAAATAGGGCTGCGCTTCGGCCRGCACGCGTTTGACGGAAGCACGTTGTAACAGACGCTCCAGATAAGAGGAAAGCGCCTGCTGCTCAGCTGTGAAAGGATGCACGATGGACGCAAAGAACAACCCCGGCAAAGCCGCGCAATCGGCCATGGTGAAATCGTTGCCAGTCGCCCAGAGCCTTCCCTGCATATGCGCCTCGATCATCTTATAGGCCTGATCAAGCATCCCTCTCGCTTCAGTGACGCCATGCGGATCATGGGCGCCCACCGGCCGGATTCTGTCGGTGACGATCTTCTGCATCGGCACGCTGACATAGAGGTCGTAGAACCGGTCCCAGAGCCGCACCTGCAGCAGTGCTTCCGGGTCATCGGGCAGCATCCGCACCGGCCCTCGGTAATGGGCCTGCAGGTATTCGATGATGATGCTCGTCTCCGGAACCGTACGCCCGGTTGCCTCATCATGCAGGATCGGAATCTTGCCGACCGGCCATTTGTCGAACAGGGCCGCAGCCGAGTCCGGATCGGCAAAATTGACGATCCGGCTGTCGAACGCGGTCTCGTTCTCATAAAGCGCGATCAGCACCTTGTGACAGAAGGAGGCCAGCGGATGCAGATAAAGGGTCAGCGTCATACGGCACCTATAGTTTCCAATTTCGGAAACTATATCTCGGTCGCTATTGTCACGCAAGATACTTTCCAAAATTGGAAAGTTTTTGAGGGGCCTATGCGTACACCACCCATCCCCTGAAGCTGAAGGCGGCGTAGAACAGGCTGACATCCGAAAAGCCTGCCGCGCGCAGCATGGCCTCCTCATCTTCTGGAGCGAGGATATGCAGCCTTTCCCGCATGGCCTTGCGCGCATTCTCTTGCCGGGAAGGGTCTGTTCCGTCAGGAGCGCCATAGGCGATATGGCGATCGATCCACATCGACCGCCCCGGCTCGTCTTGCGGGAAACTCATATGCGCAACAACAAACGGTGCACCGGCTTTCAGTCGGCGGCGAATTTGCTGAAGTATTTCAGGTCGTTGCTCGACGGGGATGTGATGGAAGGTCAGCAGGCAGACGGCGGCATCGAAGGGGCCTTCGGGCGCGATATCGATGCCGCCCCGGTGAAAACCGATGCGACTGCCGTGTTCTCCGGCAACCTGCCGCGCCAGTTGCAGCATGTCGGTAGAGGGATCGATGCCATCAAAAATCCAGCCCGCATGCGCCTCGGCAAAGGCTTTGAGTTCCAGTCCGCCGCCGGCGCCGAGCACGAGCACGCGGCCATTGTCGGGCGTCCGCTCCGCCATCAGCATCACCGCCATCCGGTGCAGGCTTGAGAAGCCCGGAACCTGCCGCGGAGGGCCTTCGAGATAGGATTTGACGGCATCGCCGGTAAAGGCAGATGCCGTCTTATGAGGTGTGGGCAGGCTCGGGTAATCGTGATCTCGCATCATGTAACTTTAATTATTGCAATATGCCAGAGCTGTCAATTTTCGACCTATTTCGCAAACTTCCGTGCCCCGGCCACGCAGAGAATGACAGCGACGGTCACCGCAAGCATGGACCAGCTTACCGTCTCGCGCAGCAGTGTCGCGGCAAGCGCAAGGCCAAAGAAGGGCTGCAGAAGTTGCAGCTGGCCGACGGCAGCAATGCCGCCCTGCGCAAGGCCGCGATACCAGAAGATGAAGCCGATCAGCATGCTGAAGAGTGAGACATAGGCAAGACCCAGCATGGCCGGCGTCTGGATCTCGGCAAAGCTCGGCGGCCTGTAGAGGATGGCTGCGACGATCATGACCGGCAACGACACCACCAGCGCCCAGGAGATCACCTGCCAGCCGCCGAGCCGGCGCGAAAGCCGAGCACCCTCGGCATAGCCAAGCCCGCAGACGATGACTGCGGCCAGCATCAGCGCATCGCCAACAGGCGAGGCGGTCAGCCCCTGCGCCAGCGCAAAGCCCGCTACCAATGCGCTGCCGAGCAGTGAGAAGAGCCAGAAGGCCGGCTTCGGCCTTTCGCCACCCCTGATGACCCCGAAGATCGCAGTCGCCAGCGGCAGCAGGCCGATGAAGACGATGGAATGCGCCGAGGTCACATGCTGGAGCGCCAGCGCCGTCAACAGCGGAAAGCCGACGACAACGCCGAGCGCGATGACAATAAGCGAAATGAGATCCTGCCGCGAAGGCCGTTTCTCACGGAAAGCGATTAGCAGGCAAAGCGCCAGGATGCCGGCAATCGCCGCTCGCGCCACCGTCAGGAACACCGGATCGAGCTGCATGACGGCCACGCGGGTGGCCGGCAGCGATCCGCTGAAGATGAGCACGCCGATAAAACCATTGATCCATCCGGTCGCTGTGCGATCCATGTGGGCACTCCTTTGTTTGCCCCATGCTTATCCGCCGTTCGCACTGGTACTGCCAGCCACAGTTCGATACAGTTGGCTGAAACTGTTATGGTTGGGGAAGCAGTACGGATGGACGAGCAAGTACAGGCAAGCAGCCGGGTCGGGATGGTCATGGCGACCATCCGCCAACGCATTGCCGGCCGCAGCCTTACGCCCGGCGCCAAGTTGCCTTCGATCCGCAGCCTCTCGGGAACCTTGAAAGTCTCAGCCTCGACCGTGGTCGATGCCTACGAGCGGCTGGTGGCCGAAGGTGCGATCCTCTCGCGCCCCGGTTCCGGCTTCTATGTCGCGAGCCAGGCCGCGCCGCTGTCGCTTGCCGATATCGGCCCGAAGCTCGACCGCGCCGTTGATCCCTTCTGGGTGTCGCGGCAATCGCTGGAGGCACAGGCAAGCGACCTCAAGCCCGGCTGCGGCTGGCTGCCGCCCGCCTGGCTTCCCGAGGAGGCCATTCGCCGGACGCTGCGATCCCTGTCGCGCGCCGATGCCGCAAGCCTCTCCGATTACGGCTCGCCCCTCGGCCTCAAGCCGCTGCGCCAGCTGATTGCACGCCGCATGGCCGAGCGCGGCATCGAGGCCTCGCCCGATAAGATCATGCTCACCGAATCCGGAACCCAGGCAATCGATTTCCTCTGCCGTTTTCTCATCGAGCCCGGCGATACAGTGCTGGTCGACGATCCCTGCTATTTCAATTTCCATGCGCTACTCAGAGCCCACCGTGCCAGGGTCGTCAGTGTTCCCTACACGCCCTCAGGCCCAGATATCGAGCTCTTTGCCGCAGCCCTCACCGAGCACCGGCCGCGCCTCTACATCACCAATTCCGCCATCCACAATCCGACCGGCGCCACGCTCTCGCCGGTCACGGCGCACCGATTGCTGAAGCTTGCCGAACAACACGGCCTGACCATCATCGAGGACGATATCTTCGCCGATTTCGAACTGACGCCGGCGCCCCGCCTTGCCGCCTTCGACGGCCTCGACCGCGTCATCCATATCGGCAGCTTTTCGAAAACGCTCTCGGCCGCCGCACGCTGCGGCTTCATCGCGGCGCGGCCTGAATGGATAGAAGGCTTGATCGACCTCAAGATCGCCACCTCCTTCGGCGGCGCCCGGCTGAATGCCGAGCTGGTGCTGAGCGTGCTCAGCGACGGCAACTATCGCAAACATGCCGAAGGCTTGCGCAGCCGACTCTCCAAGGCGATGTTCGAGGTGACGACCCGGCTGAAGAGCTTGGGCATTCGCCCCTGGCTGCAGCCGCAGGCCGGCATGTTCCTCTGGTGCCACCTGCCGGATGGTCTTGATGCGGCTGCGGTGGCGCGTGCCGCGCTCGCCCAGAACGTCGTGCTCGCGCCGGGCAACGCCTTCAGCCTGTCGCAATCGGCCACCGGCTTCATGCGCTTCAACGTCTCCCAGACACTCGACAACAGAGTGTTCGAGGTACTGCGGGATGCACTCAAGCAGGCGTCAATTGGCCAGCCTGCCACTCCATGAAGACCTTGCCGATCACCTTGCCATCCTCTTCCCGCCGCAGTCGGCAAAAAGACCGTTGCCGGTCGGGTGAGAGCCCCATCAATTCCACCCGCACGGCTTCGCCCGCCCGGATATTGCCGGAAAAGAATATCTCTCGCCGAGACATCTGCGAAAACTCCGGAAACCACCGCCCGAAGGCGCGATCGGTGAGCGCCTGAAATTCGGCGAAGTAGAACAGCCCGGCGCCATTGAACTCCTGCGACGCATCCGGCTCGAAGCGAAAGCCGCGCAATGCCTTGGCCGGGTTGGCAGGCAGGCCGAAATGCGTCTCCAGCGTGCCGGCGCGCAGCAATGCTGCCGTCCTTGCCAGCGCATTGTCCTCCACAGCCGCCGCCAGTCCGGGCAGGGGAACGCGCGCGATCGAATAATTGTCGCCCTCCCGCATGCGGCAGACGAAAGTGGAAATAAGCTCCACCTCGCCGATCAGGTTGCCACGCACGAAAAGCCGGTGGCGGGTCGAAACCTGCGTGCGCGAGACGGGCGACAGCGTCGAGCGTATCGTCAGTACGTCATTGGCGCGAACCGCGCCGAAGTTCGCATGCTCCAGCGACGTCGCGCAGATTGCCGCATAGGCCTCGCCGCCATCGGGCGCGCGGAAATCGGCATTCTCCATGCCGAGATGGCGCGCGAGCATCAGCCAGTGCCGATGCCCGAGCTCCTTCATCGCCCACGTTTCCGACAGGCCTGATGGCGTCAGGTGCGGCATGCCGACGAGCATATGCGGCGCGAGCGCCTGCTCCATCAGCTCGCGCGCTGACGGCTCAGGTGGATGAAAATCGAGGATCGCGACATTCATGTTCAAGCGCTGGCCGCCTGTTTCAGGACCGGATGGGCGACCTCAAGATGGCCGGCGAGGTGGTTCACCACATGCTCGGCATCTTTGCCGACGGCCAGGAACCGGCCGGAACCCCAGGTCCAGAGCCAGGGCAGGCCGAGAACATAGACGCCGTCGATGCCGGTCACGCCGCGCCGCTGCACCGGATAGCCGGTGCCGTCGAAGATCGGCAGGCCGACATAGGACCAGTCAGGCGAAAAGCCGGTTGCCCAGATCACCGAAGTGACACCCTCCGCCCTGAGATCGAGTTCCACCGGTTCGCTTTCCGGCTCCCAGAGCGGCGCGTAGACGCTGGCCGGCGGCGCATCGATACCCTTTTCGTCAATATGCCGGTCGATCAGCGCATTGATGCCGTTATAGACGCGGTCGGCATTGTCGAGATTGGCCTTCAGATTCGGCTCGAACAGCATCCGCCCACTCGAAACACCCTCCATGCGCCCATAAAGCGACATGCCCTCCAGCGCGAATTTGCGCAGATCGATATCGCGCCCGCCGTCGCGGCCGGTCAGATAGTGGTTGGTGTCGTGCTTCTTCTTGGTCATGCCGTCATGTTCGACAGTGATGTCGTATTGGCCGACATCGGCGAGCCAGTCGACCACGTCGCGGCCGCGATAGAAACGGGCGCAGCGTGGTGCATTGCCGGTGACCATATGCACCTTGCGGCCGGCAAGATGCAGGTCTTCGGCGATCTGGCAACCGGACTGGCCGGAGCCGACGACGACGACGGCGCCCTCCGGCAGCTGGCCGGGATTGCGATAGTCAGCGGTGTGGATCTGCAGGATATCATCAGGCAGGCGCTCGGCAGCGCGCGGAATGGCAGGCGCGCTGTAGAGGCTGGTGGCGATGATGACGCTGTCGGCGGTAAGCGACCCCGCCGAAGTCGAGAGCCGGAAGAGATCGCCGGCCTTTTCCAGCGAGGTGACCGTCGTGCCTTCCAGCACGGGCGCATTCACCTTTTTCACGAAACGGTCGACATAGGCGAGGATCTCGTCCTTGACCATGAAACCATTGGGATCATCGCCGTCATAGGGGTGGTCCGGCAGCTGGCACTGCCAGTTGGGCGTCACCAGGCAGAAGGCATCCCAGCGCTCGTTCTTCCATTTGTGCGCCACGGTCTTCTTCTCGAAGACGACATGGTCGATGCCGTATTTCTTGAGATAGTGGCTGGCCGAAAGCCCGGCCTGACCGCCGCCGATGACGACGGCGCTGTAATGCGGCTTGAGGGAAAAGGTCATGGGTCGGGTTCCTTTTAGAGAATGAAGCTTTCGCAGCGCACGCGGGCATCGACGTCGACAAGAAACAGGGAGCCCGCCTCCTCGATGCGGGCGAGCTGGCCGCGGGCGAGCGAACACGGGTAGCCGTATTTCGCCTCCACCCGGTCGCTGGCGATGGTCAGCGCCTTGCGGCTGCGGTCGAGAAAATCGCGGATCGGGTAGGTCTGGCCTTCCTCGAAGAAATCCCGGATGACGAGCGAGGGCGAATAACAGGTCTCCTCGCGGCCATCCGGCCAGGCGATGACGAAACGCATTTCAGGCATGGGCACGCTCCTTCAATGTCTCGTAGGCTTGGAGATGCGCGGCAGCCGTACGCTGCCAGCTGTGATGGGCGGCAAGTTTCAGCCCGCGCGGGATAAGCCCGGCGCGCACCGGCGGCATGAGCGAAATCGCCATGGCCTCGGCGATAGAGGCGGCATTGTGTGGATCACACCAGACGACGTCTTCAGGGCCGAGATATTCGGTAAAGGGCGCGATCGAGGAGACGACAACGGGAACGCCGCTCGCCATCGCCTCCAGCACCACGAGGCCGAAACCTTCCTTGACCGAGGCGAAGACGAGCGTATCGGCAAGCGGGTAAAGCGCCGGCATATCCTCGTCCGCAATGGTGCCGAGGATATGGACGGCAGCCGCATGTTCGCCGAGCGCAGTCAGCACAGCGCGGAACTCACCCTGATAGCCGCGATGATCGAGCAGCGAAGCACCGCCGGCGATGACGAATTGCGCATCCGGGTGAATCGCGCGCACTTGGCCGAAGCCTTCCAGCATAGCGATCGTATTCTTGCGCGCCTCGATGCCACCGACAGCGAGGAAAACAGGGCCATCCGGCAGGGCGAGTTTGCTGCGTAGCGCGCCGCTGTCGACGGTGGGTGAGAAGCGCTTGGTATCGACGCCATTGCCGACGACAGTGGAGAGGATGCCGCGCGTCTCCCAAAGCGTCTTGCGCCACATCGAGCTGACGGTGAAAAACAGGTCGGCCCAATCGATGGAGCGGTCCTGCAGCTCCATCAGCCGCGGATCGGCGAACTGATCGATATGGTGGACGGTGCGCGCGAAAGCGGGGATCAACCCGCGCTCCTTCAGTGTCGCCAGCGCATTACCGGAAATGCCGTCATGGGCGTGGAAAATATCGAAGTTACGGACAGCAGGATTTTCGAAGTAGCTGATGTAATCGGCGATCCGCTGCTCGACCATCGTGGTCATCTCTGAGGTCGCGATTGTGGTGTTCCCGCTGCTATCTATGGCCGGGGCCTCCTCATCCGACCCTTCGGGCCACCTTCTCCCCGCTGGGGAGAAGGGAGAAACTGCCGCAACCGGCACATACACAGCACCACAAGCCGGCGTGCGGAAAAAGCCAGTGCCCTTGGCGTCCGGCGCATGCAGCACAACCTCATGGCCGTGTCCAACAAGCGCCTCGGAAAGCTGCATGGCATGCATCACGCCACCGCGCGGATTGGTGGAATGGGAGAGCATGGCGATGCGCATTGGCCTGCTCATGCGGCATCTTCCTGCCGACCGAGCTGCAATAGCGGTGTTTCCGAGTATTCACGGATCACGACACGGTCCGTTCCGTCGGTGACAGCCACTTCACTGCCGGCAGTGACACTGCCGATCACGGCAGAGCTGATGTTGCGGGCGGCAAAGCGCAGGATCACCTCGTCGGCCTTTTCAGGCGTGGTGGAGATCAGGTAGCCGAAGCTTGGAAAGGTCGCGAGCCAGCGCTCGAGCGCCACGCCATCCGGCAGCGGGATTGCCGAGATATCGATATCGATGCCGACCCCGGAACATTCCGCCAGCATGATTGCCGTACCGATAATTCCGCCCTGGCTGATATCCTTGGCGGCCAGTGCCAATCCGGCTTCGGCAATATTGGGCAGGATCTCCAGATCGCCGCGCAGCCGGGCGGACGGGGCATCGGTTGCCGCTTCCCAATTGTTGAAGGGTTCGCGATAACGGCCGCGATGATCGATCGCGGTGATCAACACATCGCCCACCTTCGCATCGAAGCTCGTCAGCAGCTTTTTCGCCCTGCCGAGAATGGCGACTGAAAGCTGGCCGCGATCGGTGCGGATATTCGTATGGCCGCCAACGATCGGCACCCCGAACGTCCTGGCGGCCGCCCGCATGCCCTCGAGCACCGGTGCTGCCCCTGCCTCGCCATTCGCCCAGACGGCATCGACGACGGCAATCGGTCGGCCACCCATGGCGGCGACATCTGATATATTGACCATCACCCCGCACCAGCCGGCAAACCAAGGATCGGCGGCGACGAATTCGTTGATGAAGCCCTCGATGGCAAAGAGCAGGTATCCGTCGCCATCGGGCAGCGCTGCACAATCGTCGCCCACCGCTATCTGCTGACCGGCAAGGCCAAGGCTCGCGGTGACCATGCCGATATCCGCCTTGGCGGCGATGCCGGAGGAGGCGGAAAGCTTGGCTGCCAGCGCCGTGAGATCGATCCTTTCGCCCATCACGCCGCCTTCCTGGCGAGCGCCACCAGCCCGGTTTCCGGCGTCGGACAGGGCGGGTACCAGGCAAGGTCCGCCTTCATCCTGAGATGCGGCTTGCCGTAAACCTCGAATTCCTCGATCACATCCCAATGCAGTCGCCGGAACAGCAGCCCGTTCTGCACCTGCACATTGGCGAGAAACGTGTGGCAGCCCATCGCATTGGCGGAGGAGACGGCAAGCCGGATCAGCGTTGCGCCAAGCGCGCCGATCTTGCGGAAATCCTCGTGTACGGCGAGCCGCGAACCCCACCAGAGACCGGGCTCTTCCTGATGAATGCGCACCGTGCCGACCAGCCGGTCGGCGGCGACACCCATCATCGACAGCGCCACGATCGGGATGGCGTGATCGTCAGTCGCATCGCGGTCGTCGCCCTCGAAGATCTTCTGCTCCTCGCAGAAAACGGCGCGGCGCAGCGCATGCGCTTCCTGCCGTTCCCACTCCGAGGTCGAAAATTTCACCTGGAATTCGCTGGCGCGATAGGGCGAGAAGGGCTCCAGCATCATTTGGTCAGCATCCTTTCATAGGAGGAAAGGGCAGAGCAGGCGCCGCACTTGCCGCAGCCGGCCTTGATGTCGACGGCCTTCAGACCGCTATCGACCAGCATCTTGGAGAGTGGGCCGAGGATCGAATGCATGAAATCAGGCTTCGGTGCCGGATGGCTTTCGAGCGGCGTTCCCGAAATCGGCACGAAGGGGACGACGAAGGGATAGACGCCGATCGCGACCAGTTTTTCGCAGATATCGAGGATCGCCTCGCGCGTATCGCCGAGACCGGCGAGGATATAGGTCGAGACCTGGCCGCGTCCGAAGACTTCGACGGCGGCCTTGAAGGACGCCATGTATTTTGAAATCGGCACCTGCGCCTTGCCGGGCATGATGCGCTCGCGCAGTTCCGGCGTGACGACTTCCAGATGCATGCCGAGTGCGTCCACGCCGGCTTCCTTCATGATCGAAAACCAGATGTCGTCTTCCGGCGGCTCGCACTGCGCTTGGATCGGCAGATCGACAGCCGCCTTGATGGCGCGGGCGCTGTGGGCAAGGATCGATGCGCCGCGATCCGGTCCCCTCGGTGTGCCTGTCGTCATCACCATATGCTTGACGCCGTCGAGCTCGACAGCAGCTTTCGCGACTTCCGCCAGCTGCTCCGGCGTCTTGTGGGCAACGGTGCGGCCGGCCGCCAGCGACTGGCCGATGGCGCAGAACTGACAGGTCTTGGTGCGGCTCTGATAGCGGATGCAGGTCTGCAGCACCGTGGTCGCCAGCACGTCGCGGCCATGCAGCACGGCAATCTGCGAATAGGGAATGCCATCGGCGGTGCTGCGCTCGTAGAAGCGCGGGCGCAGCGGGAAGGACACTTCACCGAGCACGCGCCCATCGCGGCTAATGCGGCTCTTGCCCGCCTCGTCGGGCTTGTCGACCAGATAGGGGCTCTCGAAGGCCGGCGCGGTATGAACTGGCACCATCACGGTCATGCCGTCGATGGTCAGCGCCTTGTGGTCGGACGGGCCGGCGCCGCCGCGGCGGCTCTCATGGCCGGCCTTGGGATCAACGAGCCTGGCTCCGAAGGACTGCAACTCGTTGATCAGAGTCTCGGTCGGAAGAAACGTCGTATTCTCCATCACTCTTGGTCCTTACATCTGATGTTTCGAAGGAATTGGCGGAGGTGACCATCGGCTGGGTGGCGCGACCGTCCATGACGAGATGCAGCAGTTCGGGCCGGGCATAGTGGCCGACCGAATCCATCATCCGCTTGCGCTTGGTGATCAGGCTCATGTCGAGATCGGCAATCAGGATGCCTTCGCCCTCGGTGATCGGTGGCGCCAGGTGCTTGCCCTCGGGCGAAATGATCGCCGTCATGCAGCCGCCGCGCAGCGCCTTCTGCAGCCCCTGGTCGGCCGTGATGGAATTGATCTGCTCATCCGTCAGCCATCCCGTGGCATTGACGACGAAGCAGCCGCTTTCGAGCGCGTGATGGCGGATCGTCACCTCCATTTGCTCGGCAAAAATCGGACCGACCATCGAGCCCGGAAACTGGGCGATGTGGATTTCCTCGTGCTGTGCCATCAGTGCGTAGCGGGCGAGCGGATTGTAATGCTCCCAGCAGGCAAGCGCGCCGAGTCGCCCGACGCGACTGTCGACCACTTTCAGCCCGGATGCATCGCCCTGACCCCAGATCATCCGCTCATGATAGGTCGGGGTGATCTTGCGGCGCTTGAGGATGAGCCTGCCATCGGCATCGAAGAGAAGTTGGCTATTGTAGAGCGAGCCGCGATCGCGCTCGTTGACGCCGAGCGCCACGACGATGCCGTGTTCGCGAGCAGCAGAGGCAACCGCATCGGTCGCCGCACTCGGAACGGTGACGGCCTCCTCATAAAGGCGCAGATGCTCGCAGCCCGATAGAACCGGCGGCAGCACGAAGGAGAAATAGGGATACCAGGGAACGAAGGTCTCCGGAAAGACGATGATTTCGGCACCCTCGGCGGCCGCCTCGGCAATGGTCTCCAGCACACGTGCCAGCGTCTTTTCGCGCGAGGTCAGATCCGGCGCGATCTGCGCAGCTGCGGCCCGGACGGTCTTATTCTTCTCCATGACGAAATCCTTCTGAGGGTGTGAGGGAGGCGGAGGAGGGGTGCTCCGCCTCCCGAACGCGGCTGACGACGGTGTTGCTTCCGGGTCAGAGCGTCCAGGTATCGAGGATGAAGGCGCCGTCGCGGCGGTGGATCAGGATCAGGTCCAGCACATCGAGCGGACTGATCGGGCGGATGCCGGGGATCAGGGCTTGTTCGCCATGGCCATAGAGCGCCTGCAGCGCGAAGCGGCAGGCATAGACCTTGCCACCTTCTTCCAGGAATCCCTTGATCTGATTGTTGAAGTTCAGATGGCCGGGGAAGGCTTCCGCGCCGAGTTTGGGAAAGCCGCGCTGCACGCCGAGCGTGACGCCAGGACCATAGAGAAGCACGGAGGTTTCGAAGCCCTTGCGCTTCAGGCGCTTGGCCTGCAGCAGGTTCACAAGGCCGATAGACCCTTCGAAGGCGACGGTGTGGAAGGTGATGAGGGCTTTGTCACCCTCCTTGGCCTGGACGTCTTCAAAGACCTTCTCCTCGTAATCGACGAAGAAGTCTCCATCTGCGTGGGCCGGTGCGGTAACTGCGGGCATGAATGGCTCCTGTGTTTGAAGTCAGGCCCCTCTCGCGGGGTACAGCCATTCAACTGCAAGCACCGTGCCAAATTGACTTTGCACAAATAGCAGTCAATTCATGCCAGAAAACATTCAATTATACATTCAATTTTGGGGAGAAGTGAATTTCGCGCCGATTAGGCGGGCATTTACGTGCAAAAAATGATTGCACAAGAGATCAAAATGAATGCAGTCAAAATGCTATCAATATATTGATGCTATGCGCGATGCCGACTATATCATACTTGCATGCGGCATTCAGTCGTCTGGCGCACGCAGGCGCGACGCTGTTTTTGCGTGACAGACGAAATATGCAACAATATACGGTCAATGTCGACGGGAATCCCCCTCTGCGTCGATCACGAATTGCGGAACATGAAATGAAAGACTGGCATCCCGATCTCAGCCGCTCCTCCAGCCCCCGTTACATGGCAATTGCCGATCTGATCGAGATGGATCTGAGAAGCGGCGTGCTGGCGGTTGGAGACCGGCTGCCGCCGCAGCGCGAGCTCGCAAAGCGCCTCAGCATCGATTTCACCACTGTGGCGCGCGGTTATGTGGAGGCGCAGAAGCGTGGCCTGGTGGATTCGCATGTCGGTCGCGGCACCTTCATAACCGGCGGGAAAGACAGGGAGCGTCGCGGTTTCGCCTCCGATGCCGCACCTGATCCGCGCCGCGCCTCCGTCGTCGACTTCTCGATGAACCTGCCGCCGGAACCGGATGATCAGGAACTGATCGCCCGCATGCGCGAGGGCATGTCGGCGGTCGCGACCAATCTCATTCCGTTGCTCCGCTACCAGGGTTTCGGCGGTTCAGGCATGGACAAGGAGGCGGCTGCCGCCTGGCTCAGCCGTCGCGGGCTCGTACCGTCGCAGGAGCGCATCTTCGTGACGCCGGGCGCCCATCCGGCGCTGCTGGCAATCTTCGGCCTGCTGGCGAAGCCCGGCGAAACAGTGTTGTCGGAAAACATCACCTATCCCGGCATGCGCTCGATCGCCGCCCAACTCCGGCTCAATCTCTCCGGCCTGCCGATGGATGACGAGGGCATCCTGCCCGACACTTTCGCGGAAGCCTGCGAGCGCTTGGCCCCGAAGGCACTCTATCTCAATCCGACTCTGCAGAACCCGCTGACGCTGACCATTCCGGAAAAGCGCCGCGAGGAAATTGCCGCCGTCGCCCGCAAATATCATGTGCCTGTTGTCGAGGACGACGCCTATGGCTTCATCCCGCTGCACGGGCCGCCGCCGCTGGCCGCCATTGCGCCCGATCTCACCTGGCATATCGGCGGCCTCGCCAAATGCATCGGCGCCGGCTTGCGCCTTGCCTATGTGGTGGCGCCGGACACCAAGGCGATCTGGCCCTTCGTCAGCGCCATGCGCGCCAACAATGTCATGGCCTCGCCGATGACCGTGGCGCTTGCGACACGCTGGATCGAGGATGGCACGGCAGACACGATCCTGCGCTTCATTCGTGCAGAGGCGGGTGCCCGCCAGCAGATGGTGGCGAATATCCTGCCCGAGGGCAGCTACAAGGCCGATCCGATCAGCTTCAACATCTGGCTCCCGCTCACCAATGGCTGGACCCGCTCCACCTTCGGCAGCCACATGCGCTCCTCGGGCATCGGCGTGGTGGCAAGCGACGCATTCACCGTGGAGGGTGCGGCCCCCGAAGCCGTGCGCGTTTGCCTCGGCGGGCCGATCACCCGCGAAAGGCTGAAAGGCGCGCTGGACTTCATGGCCCATGCCCTGGAAGGCCCGCCGGAAATGTCCGCTTCGTTCTTCTGATTACGTTGAAGTGAGGGTAGGTCCTCACTCCTCTCGTCAAATCCATGAATAAGGACCCCGCCCCACAAGGGGGAGGGGCTTAATCTGCCGTGCTCGCCTGCCACTTCTTCAACGTTTCGGGGCCGGGTAAGGCGGTGCCGCAGGTTAGTCCCTCCCCTTGTGGGGAGGGGTTTTGGCGAGCGCGTAACCTCTTCCGCGCAGTGATCGAGTACTCCCGCCATCCGCTTCCTCACACCCCGCAAGCCCGGTTCAAAAAAATCTCTGCGTCATTCTAACGAATAGACTGGCAATCCGCTTTCAATGTAATTATATTGTATGCATACATTATGAGGCATTGAATGGATTCCGCCAATGCCTCGCAACGTCGAAAAGCGAGATCGCCATGGACACCGAATATCCTCCTCTCCCTCCGATGCAGACCGGCATCAGGGGCCGCTGCCCGCGCTGCGGACAGGGGCATATGTTCAAGGGTTTCCTCACACTGAAGAAGGAATGCGAAGTCTGCGGGTTGGACTATTCCTTCGCCGATCCGGCCGATGGCCCGGCCTTCTTCGTAATCTGCTTCGCCTGCGTGCCGAGCGTGCTGCTTGGTGTGTGGCTGGAAGTTGCCTTCTCCGCGCCGCTCTGGGTCCAGCTGCTGGTCACCGGCCCCTTCATGTTCGCCACCTGTATTCCGCCGTTGAGGCCGCTGAAGGGATGGCTGGTCGCAAGCCAGTATTTCTACAAGGCCGAAGAGGGCAAGCTCGCCTGATCTCGGGCAATCAACGATCGCGTACGATGCCCTGATCTCTACGTATAAAAGGCCGTTCGGAACGTCGAGCGGCCTTTTTTGCTGTGCGGGCGGCCGTCGTTCCCTCTAAGCCAAAATGCCGCAGGAAACGGGGACCAAAGTCTCTTGCGCTTCATGTACCGATCGGTACAATGCATGACGAAAGGTACAATTTAATCAAGGAGACCAGACATGCCTGCACCGCTTCCCCCTTTCAGCCATGAAACCGCAACCCAGAAGGTCCGCCTTGCCGAGGACGGCTGGAACAGCCGCGATCCGCAGCGCGTATCGCTCGTCTATACGCCCGACAGCCAATGGCGGAACCGCGCCGAATTCGTCACCGGCCGCACCGAGATCGTCGCCTTCTTGACCCGCAAGTGGGCGAAGGAGCTCGATTACCGGCTGATCAAGGAGCTCTGGGCCTTCACCGACAATCGCATCGCCGTGCGTTTTGCCTATGAATGGCATGACGACAGCAACAACTGGTTCCGCTCCTATGGCAACGAGAATTGGGAATTCGATGCGGAGGGCTTGATGCAGCGCCGTTTCGCCTGCATCAACGATCTGCCGATCAAGGAATCGGATCGCAAGTTCCACTGGCCGCTCGGCCGGCGGCCCGATGACCATCCGGGCCTTTCCGACCTCGGCCTTTGAGGCCTGCAGGTGACCCAAAGGTGAATTGTGAAGACCGTTTATGAACGTGCCGATGTCGTGCCGCTGCTTGCGGAGATCTTCCGCGAGCTCGGCTACGAGGGCACGACGCTCAGCCGCATTACCGAGCGCACTGGCATCGGCAAAGGCAGCCTCTATCATTTCTTCCCTGGTGGGAAGGAGGAGATGGCGGCCGCCGTCCTTGCTGATGTCGACGGCTGGTTCGAACGCGCTATCTACGAGCCGTTGCGGCGTGACGATCCCAGGGCGGCGATCGATGCGATGTGGGCGAATGTGAGGGACTATTTCCGCTCCGGCAGCCGCATCTGCCTCGTCGGCGCCTTTGCGCTGGACGAAACGCGCCAGCGCTTTTCGCCTGTCATCCGGGATTATTTCGTCCGCTGGATCGAGGCGCTGCGCCAGGCGCTGGTCCGCGCCGGCTACGCCGAGGATGACGCACTTGCCGTGGCCGAAGAGGCCGTCTCCGGCATTCAGGGCGCGCTGGTGCTCTCGCGGGCGCTGGATGACAAGGATATGTTCCGCAGAACCCTGGATCGGCTGACCGGCAGGCTGGCTGCGACGAAACGTGGGGGATAGGCGGTGGCCGCTGCCTTGGCAGGAGCACGAATACCGGCAGCGCGGGAAGCTGCGGGTGAGGGGTTCAGGACGTCCTCACCCGTCAGGATTGTGCTTAAGAGTCGTTCTGGGAGGGCAGGCGGACCGGGCGCGGATTCTCGCGCTGCGTGCGCACCTGGCGCCACTCGTTTTCCATCTGGTCGACGACGTGCTGGGGGATCTTGGTCGGAGTTTCTGCGGTGGTCTGCATCGTATGCCTCTCTTCCTCAGCAAGGGTGTGCTTACGGATTGATGCATCGCACAACAAAAACCGCGTGTAAATCTACGCCGGTCACACTTGAAACGATTAAATTAATTTCAATCGATTAAGCCGACGTTAACCACAGCAGGCCTCAGAGAAGCGTATCATGACAGTCCCACTCGACCGGCAATTCTTCTTCGATACCGTGCAGAACGCCCTCTTCAAGGGCAGTCTCACTTCTGCCCAGATAGAAGGCATGAACGCGATCCTCGACTACTGGGACGCGAATTTGGCTACCGCCGATCGGCGCTGGCTGGCCTATATATTGGCGACTGCGTTTCATGAGACGGCTTACACGATGCAGCCTGTACGTGAGACGCTGGCAACGAGCGATTCGCGCGCCGTCGAGATCCTCGAGACCGCCTTCGTGTCCGGCCGGCTCTCCTGGGTGAAGTCGCCTTACTGGCGGCCGGATAAGGATGGCAAGTGCTGGCTTGGCCGCGGGCTGGTGCAACTCACCCATAAGCGAAACTACGAGGCGACGAGCGAGGTGACCGGCATCGATCTCGTCGCTCATCCCGACCGCGCCATGGAGATGACGCCCGCCGTGACGATCCTGATCGAGGGCATGCTGCGCGGCAGCTTCACCAGCCACCGGCTTTGTGATCACCTCAATGAAGACAGGGAAGACTGGGTCAACGCGCGCCGCATCGTCAACGGCACCGACAGGGCCGAGAAGCTCGCCGAATATGGGCGGACATTCCTTGCCGCCATGTGCAAGCCATCCTAGCGCGGCATTGTGGCCCGGTTGAAGGCCTGGGCGGCGCGTGTTATCGCCCGGCCTAAGCTCAGAGAATTGCCACAGGAGTGTCCGCGTGATCCGCCATATCGTCTTCTTCACCGTGCCGGAGGAAAACCGCGAGGCGGTGCGCAAGGGGCTCTCCATACTGACAGGCATTCCGCACGCGCTGAAGCTGGAGATCGGCGAGAACGTCAAGACGGACCAGTGGGGCAACGCGGTCGATTTCGTCGTCTACGGCGAATTCGAAAGCGAGGAAGCGCTCGCCGCCTACAAGGCGCATCCCGATTATGATCTCTCCACCCGCACGGTAAAACCGCTTCGGGATACGAGGACTGCGGCCGATTTCGATAACAGCAAAGCGGTCACCAGGCCCCTGCAGGATTGACGACGACGATCGCGCCGCCTGGGGTGAAGATCTATCTCATTGAAACTGAATAAGTATTTTCTAGTGCTGGCCTATTTTGCCGTGATTTCGCGGCTAAGTCATTGATAATGTTTAAGTGACTCACCAGGCACAAAAATCTTTTAATAATTCGATTTCGGCAAACGCGGCTTCTGATTTTGAAATTCCTTATGCGAAGTTTTGAGGTAAGTGGATCACTTATTCAGGATCAATGACTTAGCGCCAAAAACACTACACTAAAGGCCAATTTTGAAAATTCTTATTCATTTTCAAATGGATAGGAAGAGGTTGGAATCGGTGCCGGTTGCAGATGAATCAATCTGTAAAGGGCCGGAAGCAAGTGTTGAGAAAAAAGCTGCAAATGATTCAGAAGCTTAACGGATTGACAGCCCTTGACGCCGCATGAGCGCGGCTCCTCCGCCTGACGACAGGGTGCCGGTTCTCACTTCCACCGTGAGAACAAAAAATGGCGAACCTCGGAAGTGAAGCTAGCCTTTGACAGGCGAGGGCCGCTTTACCCACCGCCGGTCAGGCTGGCTGCACGCTCGGCCTTGCGCTGCGCACCAGTGCCATCAGCATCAGCACGAAAACCATTGCGATGGCTGCAAGCACCGCGCAGGTGATGACCGTCGGACCGGCGCCGGCGCGATCGAGGATGGCTGTGAAGATGACGGGTGCGATGGCATTGGCAAGGTTCTGCGGCATCGACAGGCGCGCCGCCTGCAGCCCGTATTCCTTGGCCGAGAAGAGGGCAAGCGGCATTAGCGCGCGGGCGACCGCCAACACGCCGGAGCCGAAGCCGTAGAGCAGCACGAAGGTGACGAGCAGCGGCGTCGATGGCGGCACGATGAAGAGCATCAGGAAGCTGAACAGCATCAGGCTGACGCCCATCACGGATGTCAGGATCGGATTGCCGCGCTTGCCGAGCAGCATGTCGAGTGCGCGTGCCGAAATGCCGATGACGCCGCGGGCCGAGCCGAGTTGCAGGGCGAGGGCTGACGATGCGCCGGACTGGCGGAAGATTTCGAGCAATGACGGCGAGACGCCGAAGGTGATGAAGGTGCCGAGCGTGGTGGAGATAGCAATCAGCAGGAAGGCCTTGCGCCGGTCGGCAGGCGAAAGCTCCACCGGCGGCGTTTCGGCGGCAGTGCCCTGCGTGTGGCTCGCAACCGGCTTCGGCAGGCCGAAGAGATGCAGCGGCAGGCAGACGAAGAACTGCAGGCAGGCGCTGACGACGAAGGTGACACGCCAGCCGAAATTCTCGTTGAGCAGCGTCAGGATCGGCCAGAAGATGGTGGCCGAAAGACCCGTGAACAGCATCAGGATGGCGATGACGCGCTTGCCGTTCGCACCCTCGCGTTCGACAACGGCGGTATAACACGGCGCCGAGAGGCCGAGCGCGCCGCCGAGCCCGATGACGACCCAGGCAAGGCCATAGACGACGATATTGGTGGCGGCGGCAAGCAGCAGCAGACCGATCGCAAAGGTGAGCGACGAGGCGGCCAGCACTTTCGCGGCACCATAGCGGCCGAGCCAGCGCCCGGTGGCTGGACCGGCAAAGGCACTGATGACCATCATCACCGTCAGACCGGCAAAGATCACCTCATTCGGCAGCCCGAGCGATGGCGCGATGACGCGGCCCATGACGCCGAGCATATCGAAAGTGGTGCCCCAGCCGATAAGCTGGGTGACTGCGAGCACGCCAACTGTCTGCGCCGTACGAAGCGAAAGTGATTTTTGCATGGATTCGAAAATGAAATGGATTAAGGGCGGCCGAGCGATAGCAGTTTCAACCAGATGGTGAAAGGCTTGATCGAACAAATCCAGTACGGATTTGCCTTGTGTCGGGATTTTCGCAGTGGCAGAAGGCCTTAGCGGCATCATTCAGAAATCACGTATATTTCGCGCAATAGTCGAGAATTGTTCTAAAAACCCTGCGTTACCGTGCATTCATTTGCCATTCAGGTCGCGTGAGTACATATTCGGGACAAGTTGGCATTACATTGAAAGCACAGCACATGGCCTCTCCTCTGAGCGTCGCAGCATTGGCCGCCGGCCTGGCGGTTTCGGCGCCCTCACCGGACGATACGCACACGCTTGTCTTGCGTGTGGCGGGCGATTGCAGCGCCGCAGCCCAGCAGGTCGTGGAAGAGACGGGCGGCCAGCTTCTTTCCGTGCAGCCGGTGGGCAATGCCTGCATCATCACCGTTCTCGTTCAGGGCAATGGCCAGCGTCCGCGCAAGGTGACGGTAAAGGTTCCGATGTAGGCGGAATCGGCTTATTCATGACATTAGTGATTTGCAGCGGATGAAGGCGAAGCGATGCGCATTCTGGTAGTCGAAGACGACGTCAATTTGAACCGGCAGCTGAGCGACACGCTGAAAGAGGCGGGTTATGTCGTTGATCAGGCGTTCGATGGCGAGGAAGGCCACTTCCTCGGCGATACCGAACCCTATGACGCCATCATTCTTGATATCGGCCTTCCTGAACTGGACGGCGTGACCGTTCTGGAAAAATGGCGCGGCGCCGGCCGCACCGTGCCGGTACTGATCCTGACCGCTCGTGACCGCTGGAGCGACAAGGTGGCCGGCATCGATGCGGGCGCCGACGATTATGTGACCAAGCCTTTCCATGTCGAGGAAGTGCTGGCCCGCCTCCGCGCGCTGATCCGCCGCGCGGCCGGTCATGCCTCCTCCGAAATCGTGTGCGGCCCGGTGCGGCTCGACACCAAGACCTCGAAGGCGATCGTCAACGGTGTGGCGCTGAAGCTCACCTCGCATGAATACCGTCTGCTTGCCTATCTCATGCATCACATGGGCGAGGTGGTGTCGCGCACGGAACTGGTCGAGCATATGTACGATCAGGATTTCGACCGCGATTCCAATACGATCGAGGTCTTCGTCGGCCGCCTGCGTAAGAAGATGGGCGTCGATCTGATCGAAACGGTGCGCGGTCTCGGTTACCGCATCCAAACGCCGACCAATGCGAATTAAGTCGCTCACCGCACGCGTGCTGCTTCTGACCACGGTCTGGTCGACGGTGGCGCTGGTGGTGATCGGCCTGTTGATCTCGACCCTCTATAGACGCAGCGCCGAGCGCGGCTTTCAGGACCTGCTGCGCGCGCAGCTCTACAATGTCATCAATTCCGTCACGATCGGCGATCAGGGCGCGCTGTCGGGCAGCCCGCAACTCGGCGACCTGCGCTTCGCCCAGCCGAAGACCGGCTGGTACTGGGTAGTCGAGCCGCTCGGCACCTATACGACCGCGCCGCTCGTCTCGCCTTCGCTAGGCTCCGCGACGATCCCGGTTCTCTCGGTCGTCGAAGCCCCCTTCGACAAGAATTACGAGCGCTACTACCAGGTCACGGACGCCTCCGGTAACCGGGTGCAGGTGGCCGAAACCGAAGTGGTGCTCGATACCGACGGTCGTGCCGCGCGCTTCCGCGTGACAGGCAATGTCGATGTCGTCGAAGACGACGTCCGCAACTTCTCCCACCGGCTCTATCTGGCGCTCGCCGGCTTCGGCGTCGGCAGTCTCATCGTCAATGCGCTTGCCATTCTCTACGGCCTTAAGCCGCTCGACAAGGCGCGCGCCGCCCTGGAGCGCATTCGCGCCGGTGAAAGCGAGCAGTTGAAGGGTGATTTCCCCCGCGAAATCCTTCCGCTTGCCAATGAGGTCAATGCGCTGATCGACAGCAACCGCCGCATCGTCGAGCGGGCGCGCATGCAGGTCGGCAATCTTGCCCATTCCCTGAAGACGCCGATAGCCGTGCTGCTCAATGAAGCGCGTGTGCTTGAGAGATCGCATGGCGACCTGGTGCGCAATCAGGCCGAAGCCATGCAGGGGCAGGTGCAGTCCTATCTTAACCGCGCCCGTATTGCCGCCCAGCGTGAATCCGTGCTTGCGCGCACCGATGCCGAACCGGCGCTGGAGCGGCTGGTGCGCGTCATGCGGCGCCTGAATGTCGATACCGAATTCGAGCTGATCGTCCAGCCGCCGCATCTGGCCGTTGCCATGGAGCAGCAGGATCTCGAGGAGACGGTCGGCAACCTGCTGGAAAACGCTGCGCGTTTTGCCAAGAGCAAGGTGCGCCTCTCGGCAGTCGAAGCCGGCGATGACGTGAAGGGAACAGAAGCCAGCGCCAGAAAACACTGGGTGGAGCTTGCCGTCGAGGATGACGGGCCGGGCCTGGAGCCTGACCAGATCCGCGAAGCGCTGAAGCGCGGTCGGCGTCTGGATGAGAGCAAGCCCGGAACCGGCCTTGGCCTCTCGATCGTCACCGAAATTTCCAACGAGTACCAGGGCCGCCTGGAACTCACGCGCGGGGAGTGGGGCGGACTGAAAGCCAAGCTTATCCTGCCAGGTGTGACAAAGGATGTTGCATGAGCAACTGCTTGATGTCACAAAGATAGTGGCAAATGTATAGCATGCTTTGCCTTAATGCTGACACGGGGACGCTGCACTTCGATCGGCTCATTTTGACACCCCTGATCGTGGTTCGATTGCAATGACTCTACGTTCGCAAGGCATGATCGTTTCTTCCCTTCTCGTCGCCGTTGCGCTCTCTGGCTGCACGACGACGAAGGGAGCCACAACGCGTGGTCTCTTTGGCGGCGGCAAGCCCCCGGCTTCGGCCGCTTTCATCTCTGCCTTGCAGGGTGGCATCGTCGGACGCACCGGCGTAGAGCTTGATGACAGCGATAAGCAGCGGGCGCTGGAAGCCGAATACCGCGCGCTGGAAAGTGCAGCCGTCGGGCAGCCGGTCACCTGGACTGGCCGCGATGCCAATGGCAGCGTCGTGGCCGCAGCACCCTATCAGGTGGGCTCGCAGAACTGCCGTCAGTACACCCATACGGTGACGGTCGATGGCAAGAATACGCTTGCGCGCGGTGCCGCCTGTCGCAATGAAAACGGCACCTGGTCGCCGCTCGGCTGAGCGCCCTTGCTCGTTATCCTTGCGGCCAAAAGCCTCAAATCTTCGTCATTCCGGCATTGGCAGTTGGAATGAGGGCGCGCTTCAAGTAATTGGGCCGATATGCTGTTCTGGATTCTCGTTGCCGTCCTGACGGCGGCTGTTGCCGCCATTCTGCTTTACCCTCTTTTGCGTGGAGCGAAGGCGGCCGAGGATACGCGCGCCGGTGAGGCTGCCGTCTATCGCGACCAGTTGCGCGAACTCGACAGGGATCTCTCGGGCGGCCTGATCAGTGCCGATGAGGCCGATTACGCCCGCGCGGAGATCGGTCGCCGGCTGATTGCCGTTTCCGGTGTTGCTCCGGCCGAAGAACGCAAGCCTGCAAGGCATCACCGCCTGACCGAAGCCTTCATCGTGCTGCTCCTGCCGGTCATCGGGCTCTGTCTTTACGTGAATACCGGCAGGCCGGACCTGCCGTCCCAGCCGCTGGAGGCGCGGCTTGCCAACCCCGGGAATGATATGGCCGTTCTCGTCGCCAAGGCGGAGCGGCATCTGGCGCAGAATCCTGGCGACGGCAAGGGCTGGGATGTGTTGGCGCCGATCTATTTCAGCACCATGCGCATTTCCGATGCCGAGACCGCCTATCGCAACGCCATCCGCTTGCTTGGCCCAAGCCCCGCGCGTCTCGACGGCCTTGCAGAAACGCTGATGGCGATGGCCGAAGGCGTGGTGACCGAAGATGCGCGCAAGGTGCTGGAACAGTCGTTGTCGCTTGAGCCGAACAACCCGCGTGCGCGCTTCTATGTTGCGCTGAGCCTTGAGCAGTCGGGCCAGCCCGATCAGGCGCGCACGGCCTTCGAGGCGCTCGCCAGGCAATCGCCTGATGATGCACCCTGGCTGCCGCTGGTCAACGAGCATATCGCCAGGAACGGCGGCACGGCGGTCGCCCCTGCCGCCGGGCCAGAAGCCGCACCGGGCGGACCGACGGCGGAGGATGTCGCGGCGGCTCAGACGATGAGCAGCGGTGACCGGCAGCAGATGATCCGCGGCATGGTGGAAAGCCTGGATGCCAAACTGACTGATGATCCCGACAATTTCGAGGGCTGGATGCGTCTCGTCCGCTCTTACGCCGTATTGAACGACAAGGATCGCGCCGCCGGCGCCTTGAAGCGGGGGGG
>NZ_JBFTPM010000008.1:0-335178 GCF_056398505.1 Rhizobium sp. 01T437 | reverse complement strand
GTCATGAAGAAATAGATCGTCAGCGCAACAGAAGCGAAGAAGATCCCGAGGATGAAGGGACGGTGGCGAAGGCACCAGCCGACCGCATTGTCGTAACCGCGCAGCGTCCGCTCGAAACCGGCATCGAAGACGCGGATGATGAGTGGCGGACGGCTGTGGTTGTTGGAAAGGCGCGACCCGAGCATCGGCGTCACCGTCAGCGACACGATCGCCGAAGCGATGATGGCGATCGCCACCACCATGCCGAATTCGTTGAACACGCGGCCGACCACACCGCCCATCAAGAGGATCGGGATGAAGACCGCGATCAGCGACACCGACATGGAGATGATGGTGTAGCTGACTTCGCCCGCACCCTTGATGGCCGCCTCCCGGACCGGCATGCCTTCCTCGACATGGCGCAGGATGTTTTCCAGCATGACGATCGCGTCGTCCACAACCAGGCCCACCGCGAGCGTCAAACCCAGCAGCGAGATATTGTCGATACTGTAGCCCAGCACATACATCATGCCGAAGGTCGAGATCAGCGATAGCGGAACGGCAAGGCCCGGAATGATCGTAGCCGTTGCATGGCCGGTGAAGAGGTAAATGACGAGAACGACGAGGCCGATCGTCAGAAGCAGCGTGAACTTCACGTCGGCGATGGCATCGCGGATCGGCTTTGCGGCATCGTTCATGATGACAGTGTTGACCGAGGGCGGGATTTCGGCGTGAAGCTGCGGCAGCTTGGCGTTGATTGCATCCACGACATCGACCGTATTGGCATCCGGCTGGCGCTGGATGGCAAGGATGATGCCGCGCTGGCCGTCATACCAGCTGCCCGTATATTGGTTCTCGACGCTGTCCTGGACATCGGCAATATCGCCGAGATGGACCGGCGCGCCGTTCGGATTGGCGATGACGAGCGAACGGAACTGCTCGGCGTTGGTGCGCTGCGTATTCGCCGTGATGGTCATGGCCTGCGTATTGTTCTGCAACGTGCCGACCGGCTGTTGGCTGTTGGCGGCGGCAAGCGCCTTGTTGACCGTGTCGATGCCGATGCCGCGGGTCAGCAGCTTGTTGGGATCGACCTCGACGCGCACGGCATAGGTCTGCGCACCGAAGACGCTGACCTGGGCGACGCCCGGAAGCGTCGACAGCGACGGCGAAATGATGTCTTCGGCGATCTCGTCGAGCTTGCTGCGCGGCATGGTGTTGCTCTGCACCGAAAGCAGCATGATCGGCGCATCGGCCGGGTTGGTCTTCCGGTAGCTCGGCGGTGTCGTCATGTTGTCGGGCAGCTGCCGCGTCGCATGCGAAATGGCCGCCTGCACGTCGGCGGCGGCCGCATCAATATCGCGGTTCAGGTCGAATTGCAGCACGATGCTGGTGCTGCCGAGCGAGCTCGACGCGCTGATTTCGCTGATGCCGGGGATCGTCTCGAACTGCTTGATCAGCGGTGTCGAGACCGAAGTCGCCATCGTCTGCGGTGAGGCGCCGCTCAGCTGCGCGGAAACGTTGATGGTCGGGAAGTCGACCTGCGGCAGAGCCGCAACCGGCACGAGCCGGTAGCCCGCGAGGCCCGCCAGAATGACGCCGATCGCAAGCAGCGTCGTTGCGACCGGGCGCTGAATACAGAAATTCGGGATCATTGCTCAGCCCCCACCGCGATCGTCTCGGCCTGTTGCTGCTGTTGCTGAGGCACGTCAGCGGACGCGACGTTGAGCGTCTTGTCGTCGAATTGTTCGTTGACCGCCTGCTGGTCGCTGAGCTGACCCTGGCCTTCGACGACCACATGGTCGCCCTCCGAAAGGCCTGACGCGATGGCGGTGAAGCCGCCGTTGGCCCGGGCGACGGTAACAGGCGTCAGATGCGATTTTCCGTCCTTGGCCACGAAGGCAAAGAAACCGTCGGGGCCGGGGCTGACGGCAACCGTCGGCACGACCACCTGCTGCTCGTCATTGTTGAAATGCACGACGATATTGACCGACTGGCCAGGCCACAGAGCGCCGGAGGCGTTTTCGAACTTCGCCTTGGCGAGGATCGTGCCAGATGCTGTGTCGACCGTGTTGTCGTAAAAGCTGACCGCGCCCTTGCGCACTTGCCCCTTGGTGGAATCGGGCGCCGTGCTGACCTCGACCGGACCGGAGGCCAGCGCCTTCTTCAGGACCCGCAGGTAGCGCTCCTGCAGGTGGAACTTCACATAGATCGGATCGTATTTGGCGATGGTGACGATGGCCGCACCGGCATTGACGAAGGCGCCCTTGCTGAGAGCGATATCGCCGAGCCTGCCATCGAAGGGCGCACGTATATCAGTATGCTCGAGGATGACCTGGTCCGAAGCAAGCGTGGCCTTGTCGGCTTCGACGGTTGCAGCCGCGGTATCGCGGGCAGCCCGGGCCTGATCGAGGCTCTGCTGGGTGCCGGCTTTCTGGTTGAAGAGATCCTGCGCCCGGGTCAGCGCCGTCTCGGATTCTGCGAGCGTCGCCGTATCGCGCACGATCATCGCATTGTCCTTGTTGACGGCGGCCTTGGCCGTCCGGTCGTCCAGCTTGGCGATCAAGTCGCCTTCCTTGACCGTCGCACCGTCTTCGGCCTCGATGCTGACGACGAGGCCCTGTTCCTGTGCGGCGATGGTCGTATTATCCTCGGCATCGGCCCAACCGGTCGCCGTAACATCCATGGGCAGAGCGGCCTTCACGGCCGCCACGGTCTTGATCATGGTGGGACCACCGTTCGCGCCGCGCCTGCGCCCGCCACCCTGTTGTTGACCACCCTGCTGCCCGCCGCCGCTCTGGGCCTGATCGGCCTGCGCTTGCTGATGGCCGTTGTTTTGGCCGCCCTCAGGCTTGTTGATGAACTGTGACAGATAGGGGATATCAGAAGCATAGGGGATCTTGTCCCCGAACTGCCAGAAGCCAACCGCGGCCACAGTTACAATACTGACGGTGATCCAAAATTTCTTCATGAGCGAAACCGGTTTTGTTGGGCAGATTGCGTGATTTTCTGCGGTGATTGAGCCGCCTATATTGCGGCGCAAAAAAGACATAATCACCCCGGCGATGATCACTAACCGGTTATAATGGCTTAAATTTTCGTAATGAACATCCTGTAATATTCAAACTATTCTAATATATAATCGGGTAGGCAGCGTCCTCCGCCTTGGTGACTGCCAGCGCAGGCTGTATTGGCGAAACACTATTTGATCCGAGTTGCAGGTCTTGTGCGCGGGATAGACCCTGGAAAACGCAGAGGCAGACGGTCATGGCCGAGTTGAATGCCGGTGAATTTCGCTCACTCATCACCAACATCTTTCCGGAGCTGACGGCCTCCGTTTTCCGGCTCGCGACGAAGGGCTGGGATTCGATAGCCATCGATGTGGATGACAGGCTGATCTTCAAGTTCCCGCGTGATCTGGCCGCGGAGAGGGCACTGGTAAAAGAGGCGGCCCTTCTCGGCATCATCAGGCAGTCGCTGTCGATGGCGGTTCCCGATATGCGCATCCATGACGGCCCGCCGATCTTCTCCAGCCATGCCAAGATCCGGGGCGAACATCTCATCGCCGGCGATTACGAGCGTCTGCCGGAAGCGGCCCGCCAGCGCCTCGGCGACGATCTCGCCCGCTTCTATGCCGAACTGCATGCTCTCGATGCCGACCGCCTGCGGGCGCTCGGCGCCGGACCGATCCTGCCTTGGCAATCACCTGACGCGGTGCGGGAAAAGGCGCTGCCGCTGCTGTCATCAGAACTGGTAAGTTATGCAGAGAGGATCATCTGGGATTTCATTGCTTTACCGCCAGATCCTTACGGGGTCATTTACGGCTTCTTCGACGGTCATGGCTGGAATATGGCGTTCGACCATGCCGAGTGCAGGCTGAACGGCCTCTATGATTTCTCGGATTCAGGCTTCGGCCCGCTGCATCAGGAGTTCATCTATTCGAACTTCATCTCGCCCGATCTGACATCACGCATCGTTTCGGCCTACGAGACACTGACCGGCCGCCGGCTCGACCGCCGGCGCATCGCTATCCTCACCGGCTTCCACCGCCTGTCGGAACTCGCAGAATTTGCAGACGATCCGACCTATGCCGGCGAGATGATCGACAGCGTCAAAGCATGGGCCGCTGCTGGATGATGCAGTTGCTCAGACGGAGCGCGCAGCACCCCCATCGCAACGGATCAGCGAGCCGGTGATGTAGCTTGCCGGCTGGCTGCAGAGGAAGGCCGCCGTTGCGGCGAATTCCTCCACCTTGCCATACCGCCCGACCGGAATGCGCGCTTCCTTCTCCACGCGGATCTCCTCGACGCTCTTGCCGGTTCGTTTGGCGGCCGCACCGTCGAGGTCGTCGAGCCGTGCGGTGAGAATGCTGCCGGGCAGAAGCAGGTTGGTGGTGATGCCATGGCCGGCCACTTCCGATGCGAGCGTCTTGCTCCAGCCGGCAAGGGCCGGGCGCAGCGTGTTCGACAGTGCCAGATTGGCGATCGGTTCGATCACCCCTGACGAGGCGACTGTCAGGATGCGGCCCCAGCCCTGCGCCTTCATGCCGGGCAGCAGGGCGTTGGTCAGCGTGATGACGCGCGCGACCATGGAGAGAAAATAGGTTTCGAGCTTTTCCGGCGACATGTCCTCGGTCGTGCCGGGCGTCGGGCCGCCGGTATTGTTGACGAGAATATCGAGCCCGCCGAATTTCTCCTGCACGGCCGCCGTTACGCTCGCAATGAAATTGTCCTCGGAAAGGTCGGCCCAGATCCAGTCGGCCCGGCCATTTCCTTGCTCATTGATCGCCTTGCAATTGGCGTCCAGCTGCTCGCCGCTGCGCCCGCAGAGAAGAACGTTTGCCCCTTCCTGCGCCAGCGCCTTCGCAATGCCGAGCCCGAGGCCGCGCGAGGAAGCCAGTACGAGTGCGCGTTTGCCCTTGATGCCGAGATCCATGATTTCCTCCATTTCCTGTGCCCTTTCTATAGGGCGCAAGTCCCGTGAAAGAAAAGCGCGAAGAGCGCTTTCACGGTACTCCAATAATTGACGTTAACGTAAGCGTCATATAATCTTCTGTGCGGAGGAACATCATTGTGCGAATTGGAGGATTGGCTGTCGCTTCCCGGCTCGACAATGTTTTCCGGTTTTGACAAGAGAGTACCTCAGGAATGGGGATGAACGGCCTTGAGAGAGCCGAGCGGAGACGGATGGATGACCGAAATGACTGAGCTGCCGGAACGCGAGAGCATGGAATTCGACGTGGTGATCGTCGGCGCCGGTCCGGCCGGCCTTTCAGCCGCCATTCGCCTGAAACAGGTCAATCCGGAATTGTCGGTCGTGGTATTGGAGAAGGGTTCCGAAGTCGGCGCCCATATCCTCTCCGGCGCCGTCGTCGACCCCATCGGTATCGATCGCCTGCTTCCCGGCTGGCGCGCGGAGGCTGACCACCCCTTCAAGACCGAGGTCAATGCCGATCACTTCCTGCTGCTCGGCCCCGCCGGCTCCATCCGCCTGCCGAACATCATGATGCCGCCGCTGATGAGCAATCACGGCAATTATATCGTCTCGCTCGGAAATGTCTGTCGCTGGCTGGCGACCAAGGCCGAAGAACTCGGCGTCGAGATCTATCCAGGCTTTGCCGCGACCGAAGTGCTCTACAATGACGAGGGCTCCGTCATCGGTGTCGCTACCGGCGACATGGGTATCGAGAAGAACGGCGAGCCTGGCCCGAATTATGCGCGCGGCATGGCGCTCATGGGCAAATATGTGCTTGTTGGAGAGGGCGTGCGCGGCTCGCTTGCCAAGCAGCTGATCGCCAGGTTCGAGCTCCAGAGCGGTCGCGAACCCCAGAAGTTCGGCATCGGCCTCAAGGAGCTCTGGGAGGTCAAGCCCGAGAACCACCGCCGCGGCCTCGTGCAGCATTCCTTCGGCTGGCCGCTCGGCATGTCGACCGGCGGCGGCTCCTTCCTCTACCACCTGGAAGACAATCTCGTCGCCGTCGGCTTCGTCATCCACCTGAACTACAAGAACCCCTATCTCTATCCCTTCGAGGAATTCCAGCGCTTCAAGACGCATCCGGCAATCCGCGGCACTTTCGAGGGCGGCAAGCGCCTCTCCTATGGCGCGCGTGCCATCACCGAAGGCGGCTATCAGTCGGTGCCGAAGCTCTCCTTCCCCGGTGGCGCGCTGATTGGCTGTTCGGCGGGCTTCGTCAACGTGCCGCGCATCAAGGGCAGCCACAATGCCGTGCTCTCGGGCATGATGGCCGCCGACCGCATCGCCGAGGCGATTGCTGCCGGCCGCGCCAATGACGAGGTAGCCGAGATCGAAACCGACTGGCGCAAGAGCGATATCGGCAAGGACCTGAAGCGGGTCAGGAACGTCAAGCCGCTCTGGTCGAAGTTTGGCACGGCCCTGGGTGTCGCCCTTGGCGGTCTCGATATGTGGACCAACCAGCTTTTCGGCTTCTCCTTCTTCGGTACGCTTGGTCATGGCAAGACGGACGCAGCCTCGCTGGAGCCGGCTTCACAGCACAAGAAGATCGACTATCCGAAGCCCGACGGTGTGCTCACCTTCGACCGCCTGTCCTCCGTCTTCCTGTCGAACACCAACCATGAGGAGGACCAGCCGGTCCATCTGCAGGTGAAGGACATGGCCCTGCAGAAATCGTCCGAGTTCGGCATCTATGCCGGCCCGTCGACCCGCTACTGTCCGGCCGGCGTCTATGAATGGGTGGAAAAGGACGGCGAAGAGACCTTCGTCATCAACGCCCAGAACTGCGTCCACTGCAAGACCTGCGACATCAAGGACCCCAACCAGAATATCAACTGGGTGCCGCCGCAGGGCGGCGAGGGGCCGGTCTATCCGAATATGTGATGCCGGTCGGTTGTTAGGCGCCGTAAATCCGGCGCCGAAATAACCTCGGAAAAATCTTGCCGCAGATCAATATCTTGGGCCGGCGAGTAGTATTGAAATCTGCGCCGAGCAATGCGCCGCCTATACCTGATAACGCATTCGTTATCTCTTTCTGCCGCGCCCGTTTATCATTTCATTAACCATAATCTCCTTAGCTTGCGACATCTTCTTGACGCGTTAAGGACACATTCATGACGATCTCGCGCCGGGGCTTTCTGATCGCTCTGCCCCTTTTTGTCGCCGGTTGCTCTTCGACCACTCTGAACAGCCAGACGAATTACGCCGCACTTCCGGATGAGAAATTCCCGCTGAGGCCGGTGCCGATCGATCAGATCAAGCCGGAGTTGCGCCGCACCGAAGTTGCCTATGAAAGCAGCTATGCGCCGGGCACTGTCATCGTCGATACGCCGGCGCGGCGCGCTTACTATATCCTCGGTGACGGCAGGGCGATGCGTTATGGCGTCGGTGTCGGTCGCGAGGGTCTGGCCTTTGCGGGCAATGCCTATGTCGGCCGCAAGGCGGAATGGCCGAGCTGGACGCCGACCGAGAACATGCAGCGTCGCGAGGAGCGTTATCGCAAGCTCGCCGGCGGCATGCCGGGCGGCCCGAACAATCCGCTCGGTGCGCGCGCCATGTATCTCTATCGCGGCGGAGGCGACACGCATTTTCGCATCCACGGCACCAACCAGCCGCAATCGATCGGCCTTGCCATGTCGAGCGGCTGCATCCGCATGATGAACCACGATGTGATCGACCTCTACAGCCGCGTCGAAGTCGGCGCCAAGGTCGTCGTCATCCAGGCGACAGCCTGAACCCCCAGGCCCGAACGATAGGCATGCAAAAGCCGCCGCAGCGGATCGCTGTCGGCGGCTTTTGTTTTTGGCGAATGTTTAGCGGCGCTTGGCGGCGATGCCGGTCGAAAGCGCCACGCCGATGCCGGTGATCACGGCCGCACTGATTTCTGCAAGGCCCATCTGCTCGCCGAGCAGGAAGCCACCGCCGAGCGTGGCAAGCACCGGTGTCAGCGCCGTAAAGGCGGCAGCCTGCGTTCCGCCGAGTGTGCGCACTGCCGTGCCATAGGCCACCATGGCGACAAGGCCGGAAAGAATGCCCTGGCTCAGCACCTGCAGGCCGATTTCCGGAAGAGGGGCCTGCGGCAGCGAGATGCCGAAGACCAGCGCAAGGGCGGCCATGATCAGGAAGGACCAGATGGCGATCAGCGCGCTGGCCTGGATGGCGGTCAGGCCTGAGCGGCGGAAGGCATGCGTATAGCTTGCCCAGAGAACGGCACCTGATGGTAGCAGCACGAAGCTCGTCCAGGGCAGGGAAGCATCGGCAAGGCTGCGGACGAGCAGGATCATCACACCGGCGACGATCGCCAGAAGCCCGGCAATCCGCGTGGCATCCGGCCGTTCGCGAAACAGCAGAATGCCGATCAAGGCGGTGGCAAGCGGCATGGAGCCGCCGAGCAGGATGCCCGACGAGGCGGCCGGTGTGGAGTGAATGGCAAGCGTCGTCACCAGGAAGAAGATCGCACCGCAGCCGGCGACCATGATCGTCAGCAGATGAAGCGGAAGGCCCTTTGGCAACAACCCGGTGCGCAGCCAGACGGGCGAGAGAACGAGTGCCGGAATGCCGAAGCGGATGAGGCCGATATCGATCGAACCGAGCGGCGTTGCAGCGCTGTGGCGGGTCGCGAGAAACCATGTCGACCAGATCAGCACGGTCACGGTGCCGGCCGCATAACCCAAGCCTTGCGAAGGCGATTTCTCGTTTGAAAATGCGATCGTGCTCATCGTCCTGTCCTTTCCTCCATCCGGATGTCATCCGGTTGACAAGAAGATTAGCGCCAGAGGCCAGGGCATGTCCTTGCTATCTGTGGCTCAAAAAACGTGTTATGCGCAATGATCTGCCAATTCATGCTGATGGGTTTCGCAAATATGCCAAATCTCGATAAATTCGATATTGCCATCCTGAAATGCCTGCAGGAGGATGCGCGCGCCACCAATGTCGAGATCGCCGAGAAGGTGAACCTCTCGCCATCACCCTGCCTGCGCCGTATCCGTAATCTCGAAAAGCTCGGCGTCATCCGCCGCTACACAGCCGATATTGATCGCAAGGAGGTCGGGCTCGGCCTCACCGTCTTCGTCGAATTCAAGGTTGCCCGTCACAGCAAGGAGAATTCCGAGGCCCAGCAGGCGGCACTGCTTGCCATTCCCGAAATCGTCTCCTGTTTCCTGATCTCGGGCACGGCCGATTTCCTGGCGGAAGTCGTGGTCGAAGACCTCTCGGCCTATGAGCGGCTGTTGACGGAAACGCTGCTGACCCTGCCGAATGTCACCGATATCCGCTCGAATTTCGCCATCCGCAGCATCAAGACGCATGGACCGCTGAAGCTGCCCGAGCGCAACTGACGCACCTCTCAACAAGGCATCCCAATAAGGTGATTATTTTTGTAAACTT
This sequence comes from Rhizobium sp. 01T437, assembly GCF_056398505.1. NCBI lineage: Bacteria > Pseudomonadati > Pseudomonadota > Alphaproteobacteria > Hyphomicrobiales > Rhizobiaceae > Rhizobium > Rhizobium sp. 01T437. The sequence continues at coordinate 325,845 of NZ_JBFTPM010000008.1, read as the reverse complement.
TACTTGAAAAATTCACTTCACTTCTGTAGCGGGTGTCTCATCCGGTGTGAGGGCCGGTGATCATTTCAGTATGAGGACATTTGCCGTGAGCGTTTTTGATATTCCGCTGTCGCGCCGCCAGTTCGGCCTGTTGCTCTCTGCTGGTGCGGTTGCTGCCGTACCGAGCCTTGCCTTTGCCGATGATGACAAGCGCACGATCAAACACGAGCTCGGCACCACCGAAATCTCCGGCAAGCCGCAGCGTGTCGTCGCCCTCGAATTCTCCTTCGTGCAGGCGCTGAATGCAGTCGATGTCGTGCCGGTTGGCATTACCGACGACAACCAGCCGAAGCGTATCGAACAGCTTCTCGGCAAGAAGATCGACTACAGTTCGGTCGGTACGCGGCTGGAGCCCAATCTCGAGCTCGTTGCAGCGCTGACGCCCGATCTCATCATTGCCGATGAACTCCGCCATTCGGCGATCTACGAACAATTGAGTGCCATTGCGCCGACCATCGTGCTGAACAGCTGGGAAGGCAGCTACGAGACGATCAAATCTTCGCTCGTGACCATTGCCGATGCCCTGGGCGAAAAGGCGAAGGGTGAACAGGCGCTCGCCGCCCATGAAGCCGTCATCGCCGGACTGATCGCAAAGATCCCGGCCGGCGAAAAGCGCCGCTTCCTGCTCGCCGTCGCCAATCCGGATTCCATGAGCCTGCATAGCTCCTCCTCCTTCACCGGTTCCGTCTTCAAGGCCATGGGCCTGACGCCGGCGATCGATTCCAGCGATGCCGTGGAAAGCGGGGCAGGGATCGAGCGTCTTGTCGCCATCAATCCGGACGTATTTTTGGTTGCGACCGATACCGGCGCCACCGTGTTCGACCAGTGGAAGAGCAACACCGCCTTCAACAACATTGCGGCGGTGAAGGCCGGTATGGTCTTTCAGGTCGACCGCAACCAGTTTTCCCGTTTTCGCGGGTTGACGACGGCAGAGATGATCGCCCGCGAAATCCTCGCCAAGGTCTATCGGGCCGGATAAGCGCCAATGACGACAAAAGGCGGCGCAGCCACGCGGCATGAAACCGGCAGCCCCGTGCTGCTGGCGATCTGCCTGTTGCTGGCGCTCGCCGCAGTTATTCTGGCCGGCATTTCCTTCGGCGTCTCCGGATTGCCGGTCGCCCGCGCACTTCATCTGCTCTTTGCACCCGACGGCTCGCCGGATGGCGCGCTGGTCTGGGATGTGCGCCTGCCGCGGGCAATGCTTGCCATGCTGGTCGGCGCAAATCTCGCCATTGCCGGGGTACTGATTCAGACGCTGACCCGCAATTCACTCGCTTCGCCGCAGACCTTCGGCATCAATGCCGGGGCCTCACTGGTCATCGTCATCTCTCTTATCGCCATGCCGGACTTGGGCGCCGGCGGCACGGTCTGGCCGGCCTTCATCGGCGCGGCTGCCGTAGGTCTCGCCATGTGGGCACTGTCGGTATCGGGCGCCATGAACGAGATGAAGCTGGCCCTTGCAGGCATCTCCATCCAGCTCGTGCTTGCCGCTCTCGTGCAGGCGATTCTCATTGCCAACAATGCCGGTCAGGATATCGTCTATTGGCTCGCCGGCTCCATCAACGGCGCGCAATGGAGCAAGGTCTGGATCATACTGCCCTTCACGCTTCTCGGCGGGGGGATCGCCCTGATCGCCGGTCGTCATTTCGGGGTGCTGGCGCTCGATGAGACAACCGGTGTTTCGCTTGGCCAGAATGCCCGGCGTGTCGGCGGCCTTGCTGCAATGCTGATCGTCATTCTCGCCGGCTCCGCCGTTGCCGTCAGCGGCCCGATCGGCTTCATCGGTCTGCTGGTGCCCCATATCGTGCGGCGTCTCGCCGGCAACGACCAGCTGACAGTGATTGTGCTGAGCGCCATCACCGGTCCCTTGCTGCTGACTGCCGCCGATCTTTTGGGCCGTGTCGCCGCGTTTCCGGCCGAAACCCCTGTCGGCATCGTGACGGCCCTGATCGGCGCACCGGCTTTCGTCACCATCCTCTGGTGGCAGAGGGCATAATGACGAGTGCGGCCTTGCCATCGAAGAGCCTGCGTGCGGCAAGCGTCTGCCTTGCCGTCGCTGTTCTCATCCTCATCATTGCCGTGCTCGGCATGACGATCGGCGCCGTGACCCTGTCGGTCGGCCAAGTGCTGGACGGTGTTGCCGGCGGCAAGAGCGCCTTCATCGTCATGCAGTACCGCGCCCCGCGCGTCATCGTTTCCATCCTCGCCGGCGCCTCGCTCGGCATTGCCGGCACCTTCCTCCAAGGTGCGTTGCGCAATCCGTTGGCCTCGCCCGATGTGGTCGGCATCACCAAATGGGCCGGCCTCGGTGCCTTCCTCGCCGGCCTCTTCACCCCGCCGGCCTGGGCCGTCTGGGCCATTCCATCAGGTGTTATCGCTGGTGCGGTTACCGGCGCCTTGGTGCTGCTCGCGATCGGCCGCACATTCGGCGGCGGCATAGCGGCGTTGGCGCTTGTCGGCGTCGCACTCGGCATGCTGGCCCAGGCGTTGATGCAATATGTCATGGTGCTCGTCCCGACACGCGCCGACCAGTCGATGGTCTGGCTTGCCGGCAGTGTCTATGGCTCGACGATGACCGATGTGGTCGCTCTCTCGCTCTGGCTCCTCGCCTGTCTGCCTTTCGTGCTGATCGCCACCATCCGGCTTGATGCCGGCGGTTTCGGCGACGATACGTTGACGAGCCTGGGTATCTCGCCCGGTCTCCTGCGCGGCGGCCTCATCGTCGTCTCGGTGCTGCTCTGCGCCGGCAGCGTCGCCGCCGTCGGCTCCATGGGCTTCCTCGGCCTGCTGTCACCGCATGCCGCGCGCCTGCTCGTCGGCTCGCGCGCCCGCCACATGGTGCCAGTAAGCGCCCTGATCGGCGCCCTGACGCTTTCCACTGCCGATCTGATTGGCCGGCTGGTTGCCCTGCCGAACGAGATCCCGGCCGGCATCGTCGCTGCCCTGATCGGCGGTCCCTATGTCATTTTCCTGCTGATCAAGGAGGCAGGCCGCCCATGACTGATGCAGGTATGATTGATGCCGCCCATTCGCGCCTGTCGGCCGAGGATCTGACGCTCGGTTATGCCGCGATCAAGGTCCTCGACCATGTCGATATCGCGATTCCCGATGGCAAGATCACCGCCCTGATCGGCGCCAATGGCTCCGGCAAATCGACACTCTTGCGGGCGCTTGGCCGCATCATCCAGCCGCTTGGCGGCACCGTGACGCTGGACGGCAAAGCGATCGCCGCCATGCCCGGCAAGACGATTGCGCAGACACTGGCGCTGCTGCCGCAAAGCCCTGTTTCACCCGATGGTCTCACCGTGCGCCAGCTCTGCCGCTTCGGCCGCCACCCGCACAAAGGCATGCTGTCGCGCACGACGCGCCATGACGAGCAGATCGTCGAGGCATCGCTTGCCGCAACCGGCCTGACCGATCTCGCCGAGCGCCCGCTTGACCGCCTCTCGGGTGGCCAGCGCCAGCGCGCCTGGATCGCCATGGCGCTGGCGCAGGAAACGCCGATCCTGCTGCTCGACGAGCCGACGACCTATCTCGACATCGCCCATCAGCTGGAAGTTCTGGAACTGTTGAAGGAACTGAACGAGAAGAGTGGACGCACCATCGTCATGGTCGTCCACGATCTCAATCACGCCGCCCAATATGCCGACCACATCATCGCCGTCGCCGATGGCGGCATTCACGCGTCAGGCAGCCCCGCCGATCTTCTGAAGCCTGAGCTCATTCGCACCGTCTTCGGCATCGACGCCGTCGTGATATCCCATCCCGTTGATGGCACACCGCTCTGCCTGCCCTTCGTCGAACGTTAGAGCCATCCCAGCAAAAACGTGCAACGGGTCTGCGTCGAACCGATGGGATGGAGCTGTTCTTGTACAGAACGAACCAGATCACTGGTAATGTGCATAGGATGCATAGGTTGCATAGGATTTTTTATACGCCGCGTGGGAATTGTCAGATAGTGACATGACAGGTGTGTATCTGACATTTCCTAGAGAGCGCGGAAAAATGCCTATGCATCCTATGCATCCTATGCAGGCAGTTAAGGCCCTGCTCGAAATTGCGTCAGAACAAGGCTTTGGATGGGGATGATTTCAGGCCGGCCGGCCTGAAATCTGAAGCAGGATCTACAGCAGCGTCCCGCTGAGGATCAGCAGCGCCACCGAGAAGTAGATGACGAGCCCGGTGACGTCGACCAGGGTGGCGACGAACGGAGCCGATGCCGTTGCCGGATCGAGCCGCAGTTTCTGCAAGATGAACGGCAGCATCGAACCCGATATGGAGCCGAAGGTGACGATACCGACCAATGCGGCAAAGACCGTCAGGCCGACCAGCTGCCAGTGCGGGCCGTAATCATAGAGCCCGGCCGTCTGCCAGAAGATCACGCGCAGCAGGCCGACAAGCCCGAGAATGGCGCCGAGCACGATGCCCGTCGGCAGTTCGCGCAGCAGCACCCGCCACCAGTCGGTCAGCTTCAACTCGCCGACAGCAAGCGCCCGGATGATGAGCGAGGTTGCCTGCGAACCGGAGTTACCGCCGGAGCTCATGATCAGCGGAATGAAGAGTGTCAGCACGACGGCCTTTTCCAGCTCGCCTTCGAAATGCTGCATGGCGCTTGCCGTCAGCATTTCGCCGAGGAAGAGGGCACAGAGCCAGCCCGCACGCTTGCGGATCATGCCGCCGAAGCTGATCTTCATATAGGGTTTGCCGAGCGCTTCCATACCGCCGAATTTCTGCGCGGCTTCGGTCGTATCAGCAATCATCGTGTCGATGACGTCATCGACCGTGACGATGCCGAGCACCATGCCGTGATCGTCGACGACGGGCAGTGCCAGGAGGTCGTGCTTGCGGATCAGCCGTGCGACATCTTCCTGCTTCATCAGCGCATTGGCCGAAACCGGCGTGCCCTTTTGAGCAACGGACAGGATCGAGGCATCGGGCTCGCCGGTGATGAGGCGGCGCAACGTGACGACATGCAGCAGCGCGCCGGAATTATGATCCAGCACATAGATGGCATAGACGGTCTCGCGCGAGCGTTCGACCTGGCGCACATGGTCCAATGTCTGGGCGATCGTCCAGTCATCGGGCACGCTGACGAATTCCGTCGTCATGATGCTGCCGGCCGTGCGCGGCGGATAGCCCATCAGATGCTGGATGGCGATGCGGACAGGTTCTTCCAGGCTGGAGAACAGGCGCACGCGGTCATCGACGCCGAGTTCCAGCAGGACGTCGGCGACGCGGTCGTTCGACATGCCGTGCAGCAGGCGAGCCGAATCCGCACTGTCCATCAGCGCCAGAATGGCCGGTGCGTTGCGCAGTTCCGGACGGTCGAGAATGTTGACAGCATAGTCCTGCGGCATCCGCGAGAGGATGCGGCCGGCTTCAGCCGGGGCGAGCCCGTTCAGCGATTCCACGCGCTCGGCGATGGACGCAACACGGCTGTTATTCATAAAGGCACGGGCGGCATAGCCGGCCCGCAGGGGGAAGCGATTGATATTCATTGGCTCGCCTTTCCGTCGATCCGCCGTAGCGTCCGAACGGGCGAGCCTGGAGCATCCAGGTCAGCGCACGACGGCCGCGTACGGCAAAGGCAATCGACTGCTACTGTCGCTTGGCATCTTGATGATGGCTCCGTTGATATCCGTGCAAAACGTGTGTCACGCACGTGTCGCACTAGGTGGTCTCGAATGCGGAAAAAGTCAAGTTGCTTAAATGCTTAACGCCACAATGCCGCACCCTCGGCGCGGCATTGTAAGTCAGTATCGTTTACGTATTATTTCAAACGATTGAAAAAGCTGGTTCCGAAGTCCGAAAATTCAGAATCCGGCGAGAACCACCTTGCCCTTCATCCTGCCGCTCTCGACCATGGCGTGCGCCTTTTTCAAGTTCACGGCATTGATCTTTCCGACGGTTTCCGACAGCGTCGTGCGGATCTTGCCGGTGTCGACCAGCTCGGAAATCCTGTTCAGGATCTTGTGCTGCTCGATCATGTCGGGCGTGCCGAAGAGCGGACGGGTAAACATCAGCTCCCAGTGAACCGAAGCGGCCTTGCGCTTGAAGGGAACGATATCGAAGGTCTTGGGATCGTCGATCAGCGCGAACCGGCCCTGCGGCGCGAGCGCTTCCACGATGTCGGCGACATGCTTGTCCGTATTCGTGGTGGAAAAGATGAAGCCCGGCGCGCCGATGCCGAGGGCTGCGACCTGCGGCGCGATCGGCCGCGAGTGGTCGATGACGTGATGGGCGCCGAGCTCCTTCACCCAGTCCTGCGTTTCCGGACGCGAGGCCGTGGCGATGACCGTCAGATCCGTCAGCACACGGGCGATCTGGATGGCGATCGAACCGACACCACCCGCACCGCCGATGATGAGCAGGGCAGGAGCCGCACCCGGAACGGGATCGGTGACGCGCAGCCGGTCGAACAAGGCTTCGTAAGCGGTGATGGATGTCAGCGGCAGGGCGGCCGCACCGGCGAAGTCGAGAGTCTTCGGTTTCCTGCCGACGATGCGCTCGTCGACGAGCTGGAATTCTGCATTCGATCCGGGGCGGTTGATGACGCCGGAATAGAAGACTTCGTCGCCTGGCGCAAACAGTGTGACATCGGAACCGACGGCCTTGACGATGCCGGCGGCATCGAAGCCGAGCACCTTTAGCTCATCGACGGGCGGCGCCATGTTGGCGCGGACCTTCACGTCGACGGGGTTGACGGAGACCGCCTTGATCTCGACGAGCAGGTCGTGGCCCTTGGCCTCGGGTGTGGGCAGTTCGACATCGATCAGCGAGGTTTCGGCGGCGATTGGCTGTGGGGTCTTGTAAGCGATGGCGCGCATCTCGGGAAGCTCCTGTGTTCATTGTACGAGAGCTAGATGCGACCTATGTTCCGGCAACGCAAGAATGCACAAATTCTGTACGTAGTACCAAAAAGGATACTGTAAATGTCACGCCCGCGCGCCAAACTGGTCGAGAATTTCCCCGGTTGCCCGGTGGAGGCGACGCTGACTTATCTCGATGGAAAGTGGAAGGGCGTGATCCTTTTCCACCTGATGGACAAGACTTTGCGCTTCAACGAGCTGAGACGCCATCTGCCGGCGATCACCCAGCGCATGCTGACCAAGCAGTTGCGCGAGCTGGAAGAATCCGGCGTGATCTCACGAACTGTTTACCCGGTCGTACCGCCGCGCGTCGAATATGCGCTGACACCGCTCGGCTCCACGCTGAAACCGGTCATCCGGGCGCTTGCCGCCTGGGGTGATGAATTCGTCTTCTGCAGCCCCGAGGGACGGGAGCTGCGCATCGCAAAGGCTCTAAGCGCTCCGGCTGCGGAGCTCCAGGCGTAGCGACGCTGCGAAGACGAAGAGGCCGAGGAAAGACAGAACCGCGCCGACGTAGCCGGTCGCCGCAAAGCCATAGCCGCCGGCAATGACGAGACCGCCGAGCCAGGCGCCGAGTGCGTTGGCGATGTTGAAGGCCGAGTGATTGGACGCGGCCGCCAGCGTCTGCGCATCGGCAGCAACATCCATCAGGCGTGTCTGAAGCGCTGGGCCTGCCGCAAAACCGCAGCCGACGAGGAAGACACAGAGCCCGAGCATGTAGGGGTTCGAAGCGGTCAGCGAGAACATCGTCAGCACGACGATATTGTAGACCAGCGAACCGCCGATCGTGCCGAGCAGCGACTTGTCCGCTAGCCACGAGCCGATGACATTGCCGGCATTCATGCCGACGCCGAACAGCACGAGCATGAGGGCAACGGCCGTTTCCGGCAGCATCGCTACCTGCGTCGTCGTCGAGGCGATATAGCTGAACATGGCGAACATGCCGCCATAACCGACAGCGGCGATAGCGAGCGTCAGCAGGATCTGCGGACGACGGAAGGCGCTGAGTTCACGCAGCGCGCTTGCCCCTTCCGAGACCTTGTCGTGCGGCACGTAGAACCAGATGAGAGCGACCGTCACGAGGCCGATGATGCCGACGGTCAGGAAGGCCACCTGCCAGTCGAGTGCCTGGCCGAAGAACGTCGTTAGCGGCGTGCCGAGCAGGGTTGCGACCGTCAGGCCGAGCATGACACGGCCGACGGCCCGTGCGCGGCGATGCACTGGCACCATAGACGCGGCGACGAGTGCTGCGACACCGAAATAGGCGCCATGCGGCAGACCGGTGATGAAACGCAGCACCGCGAAGCTCTCAAAGGTCGGTGCGACGGCGCTCAGGATATTGCCGACGGCAAAGAGCAGCATGAGGCAGAGCAGCAGCGTGCGCCGCGCCATCTTGGCGGCGAGCACGGCAATGACGGGTGCGCCGATGACGACGCCGAGCGCATAGGCGCTGATGACATAACCTGCCTGCGGGGTCGTGACCGAGAAAGTATCCGCTACATTCGGCAGCAGGCCCATGATCGCGAATTCGCCGGTGCCGATGCCGAAGCCGCCGGCGGCAAGTGCGAGTTGGACCAGGGCAACGGTCATGGCCGAGGGAAGCGCTGCCTCCGGCCCGGAATCGATAGAAGCATCGATGGAATCGTTGACGGCAACCTGGCTCACGGGCGGTCCTCGGAGGATCTGTGCTTGGTGACGGCCGCTGGCGGGACGCGCAGGGCCGGTCATTTGCAATTGGTGGGCAGAAATGGCGGGGGGCGGAGATATCATCTCAATCATCCCATCTATTGAACGGCAAGCTGGAAGCGTCGAGTGCTCTTTTTGCAGTGCAGCGTCCTGCTATCTGCATACGTCCATTGCAATATTTGTGTTTCGGCGGTGTGACCGGGAAAACCATCCGGCTTGAAATCGCAGGTGCATCAACCATTTCTTGAGGGCAGAGATAGCGGGATAGGAACAGGCACCTCATGAAGCTCGTCGGTTTTTTCAATCGCGACGGCGGTACCTTCAGAACGACAGACATGCAGGCATATGAAAGGCGCGCGGAAGAAGTCTTCCGCGAAGCAGGCCACGATTTCGATGCCATCGTCTTCTCCGGCAACGAGATCGTTCCCGCCATGGAACGGGCCGCACGGCGCGACGATATCGACGGTATCGTTGCCGGCGGCGGCGACGGCACCATTTCGGCAGCAGCATCGATCGCATGGAAGAACGGCGTGGCGCTCGGCGTCGTGCCGGCCGGCACCATGAACCTCTTTGCCCGCTCCCTGAAAGTGCCGCTCGATATCTGGCAGGCGCTCGATGTGCTGGCTTTCGGTGAGCTCGACAATATCGATATCGCCAGCGCCAACGGAAGGCCGTTCATCCATCAGTTCTCCGCCGGCCTGCATGCGCGCATGGTGCGCTACCGCAATTCCTACAGCTACCGCTCCCGCCTCGGAAAGATGGGCGCCAGCACTCGCGCTGCCTTCGGCGTCGTCTTCAATCCGCCGGAATTCGAGGTCGAGTTCGAGGCGGCCGGCATGAAGGAGACCCGACGCGTCTCGGCGATATCAGTCTCCAACAACCCCTTCGGCGAAAACGCGCTGCTCTATGCCGACAATCTGCGCAGCGGCGAACTCGGCTTCTACACGGCAAAACCGCTGAAACCGCTCGGCGTCGCACGGTTGGCGATCGACATGCTGCGTGGCAAGTTCCGCGAAAACGATGCGGTCATGGTCCTGCATCCGGCCGAAGTGCATCTGCACTTCCCGAAGCTGCGCGCCAAGGCGAACTGCGTGATGGACGGCGAGCTTCTGCCGCTGGAGCGCGATGTCACCGTCAAGCTGCATCCGGGCGAGCTGAAGGTACTGGTCAAGCAAGGTCTCGCCGCACAGGAAGGCGAACGGGAACGGCGCGAACCGGCCGCGTGACTTTCAGAACGAAGCGGAGCGCCTAGCCCTGAAAGGAATGAGAGCGCTTTCGACGATATCCCGGTCCGCCTCGTCGCCGAAAACACAGGTGCGATTGCGCCCCTTCTTCTTCGCGCAATACAGCGCCTCATCGGCCGATGCGATGAGCTGTCGCCAGCCTTCGGCACCGCAGGCGACGCCGATGCTGACGGTGATGGAGAGATCGACGCCGGTTTCCGCGTCACGGATGACATGCGCCTGAATGCGGCTGCGAAGTTCTTCGGCAAAATCCAGGGTGTTCGAAAGATCGGATGTGGAAACGAGAACGGCGAATTCCTCGCCCCCATAACGCGCGACGATGTCAGTCGGACGCATTGCGCCCTGTAGCAAGGTGGCGATTTCGATGAGCACGGCATCGCCCGTCAGATGGCCATAGGTGTCGTTCACCGTCTTGAAGTGATCGATATCGATCAGCATCAGGCAGATATCTTCCTCGCGCTCCGAAGGGGCATTGCCGAAGCCTTCCAGCGCCCGGCGGTTCCAGACACCGGTCAGCCCGTCCTTTTCGGCCTGCATCTTCAGGCGGGCCTCATACTCGGCCCGTTCGTCCAGCTTGCCACGCAACAATTCCAGCGCCTCGAACAGGCTGCGCATCTCCGGCGCCTTGGAGATCGTCTCCACGTCGGTCACGGGACTGCCGTCTGCGAACTCGATGATCTGGCGTCGTGCCGTCAGCAGCGGACCGAGCATGTGAAGGCGGATGGAGCTGAAGAGCGTAAACAGCACGGCAAGAGCGGAGGCCGTGATCACAGCGATGACCGCCAGGCGATAGGAAGCGGCGTAGTGCTGGGCCCTGTAGCGTTTCACGACATCGTCGAGAAAGACCGTGCGCAGCCGTTCGAGCGGCTGCAACGTCGGAACATAATCGCGCGTCAGATCAACGGCGGAAACCGAATAGTCCCCCGAGATCTTGCCTTGCTCGATCAATATCTTAACGAGTTCGAGGCCAGACCCGAAAAAGATCGTATCGACATCCTTCATGAGCTGCGCAGAGAGCGCATCGTGATCGCTGACGATCGTCTGGCCCTGCATCAACGCGCGCAGTTCCAGAAGCCGGCCAATGGTGCGGTTTGCGTCGGTGATATGGCTGTCGCGCAAAGGCTGGCGGGTGGCAATTGGGCCCATGATCTGCGAGGCAGCCCGGCCCCCGTATTCGCGCATATCGCTGATCATCCGTCCCGTCAGGAATGGTGCGGTCAGTTCCGACCGGCGGGTGGTGAAAGCGGCTATGTGCCAGTCCACGACATGCTGGAATGTTTCGATCACCTGGATCATTTCGCCGATCGCGTTCTGCACATCGTCGGGGTCGCGGTCGGCGAGCGGTGTTGCGGCAACGCGGTCGACGGCTTGGCGAGCCCTGCGAAGCTGCGCCCTTGTCTCAGCGAGCGCCGCCTGGAGATCGGGAAGGGAGGAGGATACATCGACTTCGGGCGGCTCATCGAGCGCCTCGAGCGAGAGATCGCTGATGCGCCGGAAGACCTTCAAACGCTCCGTTGCGGGCGCGCTGCTATTTGGCTCGATCGCCATGATGTCGTTGGCCGGTCCGCGCTCCGCCGACATGCGGCTTGCCGCTTCCAGAACCTGGCGGAAGCGCTCGACAGCCAGCAGATTGTCATTGGCGGAGCGGTAGCTTTCATAAGTCGGAATGAGAGCGCTGGCTGTCAGAATGAGGGTCAGAAACGCCACGATGACGGTCGCAAAGAGCAGCTTTCCCTCAAGAGTGATGCGGTTCATCAAACCGATCCCTTTCAACTCGTCACCCAATCCGGCCCCGTTGCCGGCTTACTGAATATGCTGATATCGGGCATATATTACCGATTTTGAGTATAGATCATCGATAATGCCAACAGGGTTAAGAAAAGCGTTTAAGTGAAAGCTATGTGGCCGGCTCTATTAACTAGAGGCGCGCAAGATATGTACGATAGTCGAAATCCGACACGGTGCGCAGGTACGCTATTGCTTCCTTGTACTTCGTATCGCCATACAACTTTCGATACTTGTCGCCGAAGATATTGGCGATGAACGCCGACTGCCGGAAGGCATCGACCGCCGTCAGGAAATCATGCGTCAGACGCTTCGCGCCCGGTGATGTAGAGGCGGGCGTCGTTTCCTCGCCGGGATCGAGATCTCCATCGAGGCCGAGCAGCATGCCGCCGAGAATGGCCGCCAGCAGCAGATAGGGATTGGCATCTGCACCCGCCACGCGGTGCTCGATGCGCGCCGCCGGCCCGTTGCTATCAGGAATGCGGATTGCCGTGCCGCGATGCCCGCTACCCCAGGTCAGATCGGTCGGCGCAAACGAGCCCGGCTGGAAGCGGCGATAGGAATTGGCAAAGGGGGCGAAGACGAGCTGCGCCTCCTGCATGGTCTGCAGCAGGCCTGCGGTTACCGATTTCAGAAGTGTTGGCTCGCCGCCCTTGGCATCGAGGATATTGTTGCCATCCCTGTCGATGATGCTGGCATGCACATGCAGACCCGATCCGGCCTGGTCCGAATAGGGCTTGGCCATGCAGGTCGATTTCAGCCCATGCTTTCGCGCCGCCTGCTCGGCAACGCGTTTCAGGTAGAGGCAATCATCGGCCGCAGCCAGCGCATCGGGCCGGTGCAGCAGGTTGACCTCGAATTGGCCGGGGCCGAATTCCGCCGTCGTCGCCTCCGCCGGCAGGTTCATCGCCTTGGCATAGGCGCGCAGCGTCTGCAGATAGCCGTCGAGCGCATCGACAGCACTCATGTCATAGAGCTGGAAACCATTCGGCTCGCGGCGATAGGTGAGGCTTGCAGGCGGGGAGGGAATGCCCGTCTCGCGCCAGTTCTCCTCGACCACATAGAATTCCAGCTCGGTCGCGACGACGGGCGTCAGCCCGCGTTCTGCATAGCGTTCAAGCACGGAAGCGAGAATGCCGCGCGGATCCATGAAGCTGCGGCTGCCGTCGAACTCGTGCATCGTGGCAAGCACCTGCATCGATCCCTCGGGCGCCCAGGGCATCGGCGTCAGGCTGCGCTTATCGGGAATGACATTGCCGTCGGGGTCGCCGATCGTCAGCGACAGGCCGGTGATGTCGTCATTGTCATCGCCCCAGATATCGAGCGACTGCGTGGAGGTCGGCAGGCGGATATCGCCGGCCCAGACTTTCTTTTCGGCAGAAAGCGGCAGTTGCTTGCCGCGCAGATCGCCATTCATGCCGACAACGAGGATCTCGAAACGCGGATCGTCCTCTCCAGCCTGTTTGCCGTTGCTTGCCATGACCTTGAAAATCCTCTCGCAGAAGGCCAAGGTCGTAAACCATCACCGAAAGCCTTTCAATCCGAAGGTCTAATCATGTCCGATACTTATCCGCTGTCGAACCTTGCCGCGATCGATGCCGCCCATCATCTGCATCCCTTCTCCGACATGAAGAAACTGAATGCCGACGGCACGCGCATCATCCAGCGCGGCGAGGGCGTGCATATCTTCGATGCCAACGGCAAAAAATATCTCGATGGCTTCGCCGGCCTCTGGTGCGTCAATATCGGCTATGGCCGCAAGGAAATCGCCGATGCCGTCGTCAGGCAGATGAACGAGCTTCCCTACTACAACACCTTCTTCGGCACGACCTCGCCGCCAACGACCCTGCTGGCTCAGAAGGTGACGTCCAAGGCCGGGCCGCACTTCAACCATATCTTCTTCACCGGCTCAGGCTCGGAGGCGAACGACACCTGGTTCCGCATGGCCCGCGTCTATTGGGCCGCCGTCGGCAAGCCCCAGAAAAAGACGGTCATCGCCCGACGCAACGGCTATCACGGCTCGACGGTCGCCGGCGCCAGCCTCGGCGGCATGAAATATATGCATGAGCAGGGCGACCTGCCGATCCCGGGCATCGTCCATATCGGCCAGCCCTACTGGTATGGGGAGGGAGGCGATCTCACGCCGGCCGAATTCGGGCTGAAGGTCGCCCGCGAGTTGGAAGCCAAGATCGATGAGCTCGGCGAGGAGAACGTCGCCGCCTTCGTCGCCGAGCCGATCCAGGGTGCCGCCGGCGTCATCATCCCGCCGGAGACCTACTGGCCGGAGATCGACCGCATCTGCAAGGCGCGCAATATCCTGCTCGTCACCGACGAAGTCATTTGCGGTTTCGGCCGCCTCGGCGAATGGTTTGGCCATCAGTATTTTGGCGTCGAGCCGGATTTTGCACCGATCGCCAAGGGGCTGTCGTCAGGCTATCTGCCGATCGGCGGCGTGCTCGTCAGCGATCGCATCGCCGATGTGATGATCAACGAGGTCGGCGATTTCAATCACGGCTTCACCTATTCCGGCCATCCGGTCTGTGCTGCCGCAGCGCTCGAAAACCTGCGTATCCTCGAGGAGGAGAAGCTGGTCGAGCGCGTTCGCGACGATATCGGTCCCTATTTCGCAAAGAAGTGGGGCGAACTTGCCGAGCACGATTTCGTAGGACAGGCGGAAAGCGTCGGCCTGATGGGCGGCCTGCAGCTTGCCGCCGACAAGAAAACCCGCACCCGTTTCGAAAAGCCCGATCCGATCGGTTCGCTGGTGCGCAATCACGCGCTCGCAAACGGCCTCGTGCTGCGCGCCACCGGCGACCGCATGCTGGCCTCGCCACCGCTCGTCATCAGCCATGAGGAGGTCGATGAGATGGCACGCATCACCAAGATTGCGTTGGATGCTGCCTGGAAGGAGTTGCGCGCTTAAAGGCGAAGCGGCAGCAGAAATCCGCTGCCGTTTTTCACCTGGCATTGTCTAGCCGACCCAAACGGAAACAATCCGCTCGCTCGTGGGGTTGAGCTCGATGTTTGCTCTGTCGCGCACATAGTCCTGCGTAAGCATGTCGCCCGTATGGTATACACGCAGCTTCATGCCCACCAAATCATGCGCTCCTTGGTTCGTCGGTGCTAGGTCCGCAAAACGAAATGGAAACGGGAGCTCCCCACCGCCAGCCTTCGTGATAGTGCGCCAGGGGAACGGCCAAGGGACAGGTAGGCCTTCTGCCATGGGGGACATCTCTGACTTTTCCTCAAGCGGCACCTCGATGTCGTTTTTGCGAGCATGGATGCGTACTCCTTTGAGCGGCTTGCCCTGACCCCAGTAGTTGTCTACGTCCAGCTGCGCGGCAGCCTCCGCCACTATCGGCAGTACTATCGGCAACGAGATCCCCGTCGGAGGGGTTGCGTAAAAGTCAAAATCCTGGACGCCGTCGCTCGGCGCGACGATGTAAAACCGGGGGGACAATTGTGGATTCGTCCATCCGCTCGATGGTACCTTACCCACGCTATGAATCACCAACGTGCTCGGCTTTTTGCCGAAGTAGGTTGCTGTGCCTGATACAACTTCCATAACCTGTTCCATAAGGTGCCTCCCGCGCTTGCTGTCGAGCAAGCAACTCCTCTGAATTTTGCTGGGCTTGGACTGGTATTTACTGCGCATTTTACAACGAAAGCGCTGCCTGACCTCTTGAGTACAGAGCCTCAAGACATTGTCACTTGAAATACATAATTTATATATTGCTAATATATTGGTTGCGCGAAGTCAACCAGATGTTGTGAGTGTAAAAAGTACAATTCTGCGTCTCGAGGCTACGCCAATATGCGGAGCCTGCTAATTTCTTCGGCGATGCGCAAAGAGTGTCATGGTGCCTATCTGGCGGGCCGCAACAATCCGGCCCTCAGGGGTAGGCGACGGCATAAGCGAATTGATAGGTGTCACCCGGCTGGCCATAGATATATGGCAGGGCAACGATATGCGTCTCCGGCTGCTTCAAGCCGTTTTGCGCAATGACATCCTTAAAATAGTAATCCGGCCAGGCCGGCGGCGTTCTGCCCTTGTCGTCGCGCCAGACGAAGACGACGGGATGTTTCGCATCCAGCTGGAACTTCGGCTTGAAGTCCGGATAGAAATAGGACTGCACCGGGGTGCCCGGCATTTGCAGACGCATATTGCCGTCGAGATGCGGATCATAGCCGACGATCAGCCCGGGCTCGCCGCCGATATCCCTGCGGATGATCTCGGCAAAACTGTCGTAGGGAATGTTCAGGCGCTGATAATCGCCGAGGAGCGGCCCCCAATAGGCCCGCATGGCAAGCACGGCGAGCACCGCGCCCATGATGACGCCACTTACCGCAAGCGATGCCCGTAAGGGCGCGCCTGCATCGACTTCGGCACTGTCGGCCTTCATGCAGATATAGAGCGGCAGGATGAGGAAGAGTGGTGTCAGCCATCGGTCGGCGACGTTGTCGACGCCGGCAAGCAGGATCATCAGCGCAATAGCCCCGATCTCGATCAACAGGATGCGTCCGGCAATTCGTGTCCAGCGGCTGGAAGCGCGCCACATTGCCCGCAGCGATTTGGCAAAGAGCGCCAGAAAAATGACGACCGAGACGCCGGCGATGCCGACCATCGCGGAGATGAAGCGGAAAAAGCCGGTCGATACCTGTGACAGAAAACCTTCGCCCGCACCGGTCATCTTGTGCAGCGTGCGATCGACGGCAAGGTCGAGATGCTGCAGGAACCACAGCGCGTGCGGCAGCACAATAGCGATCGACAAGACGATCGTCAGCGCAAGCCGCCAGTCGAAAATCCGCTTGCGAAAATCGGTGTCGATGAGGGCGGCGACCAGAGCGGCGGCAGGAAGAAGCGCGAAATTATACTTCGATATCATGCCGATGCCGGTCGCAATGCCGACAATGGCATAGGAGATTGCCGAGGGCGTCTTCAGTGTGCGGAAAAAGCCGTAGAGGAACAGCGAGCTGGCAAAGATCGTCGCCACCGAATGCGTCAGATCGCGCTGCGCCTCGAAGACGACCTGCGGCACGGTGAGCAGGCCAAGCGTCGCCAGCACCACCAGGCTGCTGTTCTTCAATGTCAGCCGCGCCGTCAGCCAGTAGAAGGTGTAGGAGAGGAACAGCATGCTGCATTTGAGCAGCGACAGCGAAAAGAGCGACACGCCAAGCAGCGATGTCACCCCGTACTGCACCCAGTTGTAGAAGGGCGGCTGCGAATTATAGCCGAAGGCGAACCACTGCGAGAGCAGCATCTGCTCCGCCTCGTCCAGCTCCAGCGCATTGGGGATGCTGAGCCGCACGATCAGGTGGAGCAGAAAATAGGTTCCGAGCACCGCCAGGATCAGATGTGGCCGGCGGCTGAAAAGGCTCTGCACGTCAGCTTTCTCGAGAGAAGATCTGGCGCACGATATAATTCGGCGAGGCGTCGTCGCGGTAGTAAGTCCGGGCGATCATCTCCGCCAGGATGCCGGTCGTGATCATCTGCACGGACGAGAGCAGCAGCACGACGCCGACCATCAGCATCGGTCGCGTGCCGATATCGTTGCCCATGATGAACTTGTCGAAGCCGAGATAGATGAGGATCAGCGCTGCAAGGCCGCCGAGGCCGAGGCCGAGCGAGCCGAAGAAATGGCCGGGACGCGCCTTGTAGCGCATGAAGAACATCACCGACAGCAGGTCGAGGATAACGCGGAAGGTGCGCGAGATGCCGTATTTCGAGGTGCCGTGCTGGCGTGCGTGATGGGTGACAGCCATTTCGCCGATGCGCGAGCTCGGCACGACGCCGGCAACCCAGGCCGGGATGAAGCGGTGCATCTCGCCCATCAGCTTCACCTGCTTGATGATCGAGGCGCGGTAGATCTTCAGGCTGCAGCCATAGTCGTGCAGCTTCACGCCGGTGATGCGGCCGATGAGGTAATTCGCGCACCAGGAGGGGATTTTGCGCAGCAGCAACCCGTCCTGGCGGTTCTTGCGCCAGCCGACGAGCAGGTCGAGTTCGCGCCGTTCCAGCTCCGAGACCATCGAAGGGATATCCTTCGGGTCGTTCTGCAGGTCGCCGTCCATGGTGGCGATCAACCGGCCTCGCGCCGTATCGATGCCGGCCTGCATGGCGGCGGTCTGGCCGAAATTGCGCTGCAGCTCGACGATGCGCAGCGTCAGCTCTTCGCGGTTGACGAACTTGCGGGCATTGACGAGCGTTGCGTCCGTGCTGCCGTCGTCGACGAGGATCAGTTCCCAGCGATGCGGATAGTCCACCATCGCCACGGCAATGCGCTCGACGAGCGGGCCGATGCTTTCTTCCTCGTTGAATACAGGAACGACCAGCGACAGTTCGAGCGGTTGCACCTGATCATTCGCATCGCGAATGGACTCTACCGTTGTCTGCAACTTTCATTTCTCCTAAAAGGCGCGGCAATGGAAGCCAATGGAAACCAGCCGCCGCAGCCAAACTTAGGAAGCCTGATACATGAAGACCCCGAGTGTTGAAAGCGGGCAATCCTGGTTTCTGCGCAATCGCATGAGCCTCCTGACGGTCGCAATCGTCGCAGCCTATGCACTTTTCATCGAATGGTTCTGGGGCTGGTCGGTCATACTGGAACAATGGGCAGCCGTCGGTCCACGTCCGGTCATCGGCGCGCTGATACTCCTGACCAGCACCTATTTCCTGCGTACATGGCGCATCTACGATTATTTTCCACGGGAGACGGCAGGCCGTTTCGCAACGCTCTTCCGGGTGACCCAAATCCATAACCTTCTGAACATCATGCTGCCCTTCCGCGCCGGCGAGACCAGCTTTCCGGTGCTGATGCGCACGGAATTCGGCATTCCCCTGACACGCGGCACCTCCGCCCTGCTGGTCATGCGGCTGTTGGACCTGCATGCGCTGCTGGCCGCCGCCGGCCTCGGCTTTGCTGTGGCCGCCCCGAACGCAGCCCTTGCATGGCTTGTCTGGGTCATCTTCCTGTTCCTGCCGGTCTTTGCCTTTGCCGCCCGCAAGCCGCTGCTGCGCCTCGGTGCAAAACTTCTGCCGCGCAAGGCGCAGGCACTGCTTCATGAAATCGAGAATGGACTGCCATTCGATGCCGTCGCCTTTAGCCGTGCCTGGGCGATGACCATCGTCAACTGGCTGGTGAAGGTGCTGGTGCTCGCCTGGGCGCTCGGGCTGATGGGCGTGATGCCGATGGCCGCAAGCTTCGGTGGCGCGCTGGGCGGTGAGCTTTCCTCCGTCCTTCCGGTCCACGCGCCCGGTGGCGTCGGCACCTATCCGGCCGGCATCACTGCCGGCGCTATCGCCTTCGGTGCTTCAAGCGAACGCGCTGCGCTGGGTGCGCTGGCCCAGGCAAGCGTCAACGCCCACCTGCTCATCATCGTCTCGGCTCTGACCGGGACCGCCATCTCGCTTCCCCTCGGCCGCCGCCGCAAGGCTAGGTCGTAAGCTCCAGAATGCGCTTGCGCAGAAAGACCTGTTCCGGTTCCTGCCGGCAGAATGTCAACGCCGTCTCATAAGATTCGATCGCTTCGGCCCGGCGTCCGAGCCGGCGCAGGAAATCCGCCCGCGCCGAATGGGCGAGGTGATAGGTCGTCAGCTCTCCCTTGCCGAGAATGGCGTCGACAAGCGCCAGTCCTTTTTCCGGCCCCTCGGACATGGCGATTGCCACGGCGCGATTAAGCTCGGCAATTGCTGAAGGGTGGGCGGCAATCAGCAGGTCGTAATAGAAGGCGATGCGCCGCCAGTCCGTTTCCTCGATGCTGCCGGTCTTCGCGTGCTCCGCCGCGATCGCCGCCTGGACCGTATAGATGCCGATATCAGGCGTGCGCATGGCGCTTGCGAGCAGCGAAAGCCCCTCTGAAATCTTGCTTCGGTCCCAGCGCGAGCGATCCTGATCGGCAAGCAGCACCAGCGCGCCATCGACATCCTGCCGTGCAGCACGGCGCGACTCCTGCAGGAGCAGCAGCGACAGCAGGCCCGCGACATCTGGATGCGGCAGCAGAGTTGCCAGCAACCGCGCCAGCCGGATCGCCTCGGCCGTCAGGTCGGCGCGGACGATCGTGTTGCCTGAGGATGCCGAATAGCCCTCGTTGAAGACGAGGTAGATGACATGCAGCACCCGGTCGAGACGCTCCGGCAGTTCCGCCCCGACAGGCACTTCATAAGGGATATTCTCCGTCCTGATGCGGTTCTTGGCGCGCACGATGCGCTGCGCGACGGTCGGCGCCGGCACCAGGAAGGCATGGGCAATCTCTTCCGTCGTCAATCCGCAGACCTCGCGCAGCGCCATCGCGGTCTGTGCATCGGCGGCAAGAGCCGGATGGCAGCAGATGAAGATCAGCCGCAGCATATCGTCCTCGATCGGTTCCATGTCGCCGATCTCCGTTTCTGTGCCATCAGGGTAAAGGCCGTCCTCGATATGCTGCAGCGAGGCGTTGAAGCGCGCCCGCCGCCTGAGGTGATCGATCGCCTTGAAGCGGCCGGTCGAAACCAGCCAGGCGACGGGATTGTTGGGCATGCCGTCAACCGGCCATGTTCGCGCCGCCGCCGCAAAGGCGTCGTGCAATGCTTCCTCGGCCCGGTCGAAATCACCAAGCAGGCGGATCAGCGTCGCCAGAACCCGGCGCGAATGTTGCCGGTAGATATCCTCGATCACCTGTTCCCCGATCACCTGTTTCAACGGCCGACCCTCACTGCGGCAGGGTGAGCAGTCTTACTGGCCGCAATTCGACCGCTCCGACCCGGACGCTTGGAATGCCCGCAACGACCTTGCGTGCATCTTCCAGATCGGCCGCCTCGATGATGTAGATGCCGGCCAGATGTTCCTTGGTCTCGACATAGGGGCCGTCAGTCGAAGACAGAGTGCCATCGCGCACCCTCAACACCGAGGCACTGTCGGGACCTTCCAACGCATCGGAATGGATCATGATGCCTTTGCGCTGAAGTTCCTCGTCATACTGGAAATGCGCCCTGACGAGCTCGTCGCCCTCGGCCTGGCTGAGTGTGCCGTCCGTATCGGCGGAATTATAGATGAGGCAGACGAAGCGCATGGCTATCTCCCATCCTTGATCGAATAGCCGGGCCGGATTTCGATCGATGCATATTTGAGGATCGGGAAGGTGGAGATGATCGCCTTCGCTTCCTCCATATCCCCAGCCTCGATCACCACGAAGCCGCCGAGATGTTCCTTAATTTCGGCGAAGGGTCCATCCGTCGCGGCAACGGTGCCGTTGCGAACCCTGAGCGTCACGGCCTGCTCCGGCTCGTAGAGCGCCAGCGCGCTCAGCATATGGCCGCTTTCGCGCCAGCTGTCGTCGCTGACAATGCATTCTTGGGTGACGGCCTCCCATTCCTCTGGCGTGACCCGCTTGCTCTTTTCGGTATCGAACCAGATCTGGCCCAGAAACTTCATGGCGTCACCTCCTCAGCCGAATTCATGAATGGGGCGAACCTCGATCGCGCCGAGCTTTGCCAGCGGAATGCCGGCGGCAACACGGATCGCGTCATTGAGGTCCTTGGCGTCGATCAGGATGAAGCCTCCAAGCGCCTCCTTCGTCTCGATGAAGGGGCCGTCGGTGACCGACATCTCGCCGCCGCGCACCCGGACCGTGACCGCCGATTGCGGCGATTGCAGCGCCTGGGCAACGATCATATGACCGCTGTCGGCAAGATCGCGGTCATAGGCGAGCGAATCCCGGTCGAGCTTGTTCTTCTCTTCCTGCGACATGGCCGACAGCACCGTGCCGTCGAACCAGACCTGGCAAAGATATTTCATGCTTATCCTCCACGCTGTGCTTTCACAGCCCTTGGACGAACAGCCTAGGCGCTTTTCGACAGGGAAGAAAAATATCTTTTAAGCGGCCTGAATGTCGAACAGCCGAGGCAGCGCTCGACAAAGCTTCATCTGACAACATCGAGGAGATGGAGCAATGAGCATGCTTGAAATCGGAATAGCACATCTGATCGTCACACGCGGCGCACGCAAGATGCCGCCGCTTGAGAATGCCGAGGTGATAAAGGTGCTGGTCAGGACCGTGATTGCGCTGGCGGCGTTTGCCGGCCTGATCGCAGCGCTGCAGCTTGCCGCAAGCGCTTGAGAACAGTACGCGGCCCGACGGACAAGGCCGGGCCGCGCCTGATATCTTATTGAAACGCCGTTTCGAAGAAGCTGCGCAGCTTGCGCGAATGCAGGGCTTCCGGCGGCATGGCGGCAAGCTTCTGGATCGCCCGGATACCGATCTGCAGATGCTGGTTCACCTGTGTACGGTAGAAGGCGGTCGCCATGCCCGGCAGCTTCAGTTCGCCATGCAGCGGCTTATCGGAAACGCAGAGCAGCGTTCCGTAGGGTACGCGGAAACGGAAGCCGTTGGCGGCGATCGTTGCCGATTCCATGTCGAGCGCGATGGCGCGAGCCTGCGACAGGCGCTTAACCGGGCCTGCCTGGTCGCGCAGTTCCCAGTTGCGGTTGTCGATCGTGCCGACCGTGCCGGTGCGCATGATGCGCTTAAGCTCGAAGCCTTCGTAACCGGTGATCTCGGCAACGGCAGCCTCGAGCGCCACCTGCACTTCGGCAAGTGCGGGGATCGGCACCCAGACCGGCAGGTCGTCATCGAGCACATGGTCTTCGCGCATATAGGCATGCGCCAGAACATAATCGCCGAGCCGCTGGCTGTTGCGTAGGCCGGCGCAATGGCCGAGCATCAGCCAGGCATGCGGGCGAAGCACGGCCACATGGTCGGTGATCGTCTTGGCGTTGGAAGGACCGACGCCGATATTGATCATGGTGATCCCGGCATGGCCCTTCTTCTTGAGGTGATAGGCCGGCATCTGCGGCAGGCGGGCAAGCGTCACATCCGTTTCGGGACCGCTTGATCCTGCGAGCGTGACGATGTTTCCGGGCTCCACGAAGGCCGTATAGCCGTCGCCGCCTTCGGCCATCATCTTGCGCGCCCAGGAGCAGAACTCGTCGATATAGAACTGGTAGTTCGTAAACAGCACGAAGTTCTGGAAGTGCTCGGCACCCGTCGCCGTATAGTGCGACAGGCGGGCCAGCGAATAGTCGATGCGCTGTGCGGTAAAGGGCGCCAGCGGTGAGGGCTCGCCCGGCGGCGGCAGATACTCGCCATTGGCGATCTCGTCATCCGTCGTGTTGAGGTCAGGCGTATCGAAGAGATCGCGTAGCGGAATATCGACGAAAGCCGCCGCAGACGCTTCCACATGCGCGCCTTCGCCGAAGGCGAAGTGCAGCGGGATCGGCGTCGAGGATTCGGACACCACGACAGGCACATTGTGGCTCTTCATCAGGAGCAGCAGCTGCTCCTTCAGATAATGTTTGAAGAGCTTTGGCCGCGTGACCGTCGTCGTATAGACGCCCGGTGCCGTCACATGACCATAGGAAAGGCGGGAGTCGACGTGGCCGAAGCTTGTCGTCTCGATGCTGACCTGCGGGTAGAAAGCGCGGTAGCGGGAGGTGACCGGCGCCCCTTGCGCGAGCTTCGTGAAGCTGTCGATCAGAAACGAGGTGTTTCGCTCGTAGAGCTCCGTCAAAGCTTCGACGGCTTTTGCCGGATCATCGAAGGCTTGCGGCTCGAAAGGGTGAGGGGACGAAATGTCGAAAGCGGACAGGGGATAGATTCGTTTGCTCATGGCGCATTATAGGGGGTTGTTTTTAACAAGCAAACGACGCGCGAAGGCTGAGACCCAGATTTTTCCGATATCTTTCCAGGTCTCAGCGGATGGTGGTGCAGTAACCGCCGCTGCTTTCCAGGCAGGTATAGTTCGCGCCGAAATGCGACTGCAGTGCGCCGCCGCCGCCAGTGCGCACGACGACTGCCGAAAACGAAATTGCGAAGATCGCCGCAAACAGCGTTATGATTGTAAACCGTCTCGCCAGAATGAACACGTCCACGTCCTTACCCCGATATACGCCCTTCATGGTGTTGTTTTGCCATGATGTGGCTGAACGGGTGCTGAGATAGCGGTTCATTTTGCGTTCAGTTTCTGAGGCCGGCTAAGGTTCTCAGAACCTGCCTGAGCGTTTCAGAGACGGGTCCAGGTTTGCGTTTTGCAGAAGACCTGCATCACGCAGCCCTGCATCTTGAGCGAGCGGCCGGAGATGCTGCCCGAGCCGCTATAGGTCTTGTCGTCGGCAGGATCGGTGATCTCACCGCTATAGCTGCCGCCGGTGCCGGACAGTCTGCCGATCTTCTTGCCGGCATATTGGCCAGTCTTCAGCGTGATGCAGTAAGCGCCGCCGCAGGGCGCAATCACCGCCGTGTCGCCGGCGCGGGTCTTCCAGTTGCCGACGATCGGTTCATCCGCCTGTGCAAGGCCTGCAATAAGTGCCAGCGCGCCGGCGAGAACGAGGGTACGGATCATCTCTTCCTCCATGAGATATGAAATGGCGCGAAAATAACTGACGCGAACGTAAAGGTAAATACGCTGCGGGAAGGGCCTGAAATCGGGCTTTCGCCAGCTGTTTTTTCTGCGGATCGTCTGATCGATGCTGATTTCACGGTAAACAAATCCTCAATTTCCAAATCTGAATTTTTCGTAAAAGGCGCGCAAAAATCCTTAATTTGCAGGGATTCCGATGTTTAACAAAAACCCAAGTTTACCAAGCATTTGCACTTTGTTTGCGTCAAATTAATCATGCATTTTAGGCGTTTTTTGAAAGCCGTTCGGCATAGTGAACCCATCAAACGAGCGGGGCAAACCCGCCGGACCGGAGAGGCCGAAAGCCGCAGAAGATGGCAAGGCCCAAAGGTAAAACAGGGTACGTCTTAACAGGCTAAACAGGGATAGAACCGATGGCACGCTTTGAAATGCACAATGCTGAAATGGCCACCATGGGTGGCGAAAACAACAGCGCCGATGTCTTCTGCGAAATGGGTCTGATGTATGCGACCGGCCGTGGTTGCGAGATCGATCTCGTCTCCGCTCACAAGTGGCTGAACATCGCCGCAATCAAGGGCAACGACCGCGCCGCCGAGCTGCGCGCCGATGTGGCCGCTTCGATGAGCAAGATGCAGCTTGCCGAAGCGCTCCGCGCCGCCCGCGAATGGATGACGATCCACTAAAGCATGTCGTCGCCTGGCGCGACATGCACTGAGGACCGTCTCCAACAAGATAATTCGAAATAACAACCTCAAAAGAGGGGAGCTGGCGGGGCGCTTTGGACGGGGCCGATGCCAGGAGAAGGAAACCGCGACCGGCGCCTCCCGCCGGCCGCGGTTTACCCATTTTGGTTTCCCATCGTCAGGCTAGTTTTTTCAAGACCAGCGGGAGCGCTTCTTCGAGCAGCGCCATATCGGCTTCCGGCCCGACGCTCACACGAATGCAGCGGTTGAGCGGCGCAACACCCGGCATGCGAATGAAGACGCCGTGCTCCATCAATCCGTCGACGATGGCCCGTGCGTGAGCGCCGTCGCGCCCGGCATCCACAGCCACGAAATTGGTGGCCGATGCCAGCGGCTGCAGGCCGTTGGCCCTGGCAATATCAGCGATCCTGTCGCGCGCGGCATGGATTTTCCCGATCACTTCGGAAAGATAGGCCTGATCCTTGAGGGCTGCGAGTGCGGCGACCGTCGCAAGCCGGTTCATGCCGAAATGATTGCGGATCTTGTCGAAGGCCTGCGCCGTGCCCGACGTCGAGATGGCATAGCCGACGCGGGCGCCGGCAAGCCCGTAGGCCTTGGAGAAGGTGCGGGTGCGCACGATGTTCGGCAAGTCGATGAGCGACCCGATCGACGGCAGGGCGGAGGCCGGGCCGGTCTCGCTATAGGCTTCGTCGAGGATCATCAGGCAGGTTTCCGGCAGGGCACGCGCGAAGGCGACGATCTTGTCGGCATCCCACCAGCTTCCCATCGGATTGTCAGGGTTGGCGAAATAGACGAGCGGCGCGTTCTCGCGCTTGACTGCATCGAGCAGCGCGTCGAGATCTTCACGGTCGCCGGCATAGGGAACGGTGACCAGTCGGCCGCCGAAACCGTTCACATGGAAATTGAAGGTCGGATAGGCGCCGAGCGAGGTCACGACGGTGCCGCCGGGCTCGATCACCAGCCGCACGATCTGGCCGAGCAGCTCGTCGATGCCGCCGCCGATGGCGATATTGGCCGGTGTCACGCCGAGATGGACAGCCAGCGCCTCGCGCAGCACGTAGTTTTCCGGATCGTTATATTTCCAGATATCGCCGGCCTGTTCCCTCATGGCGGCAATGACCGAGGGAGCCGGGCCGAAGCCGTTTTCATTGGCGCCGATGCGCGCTTCGACCTTCAGGCCGCGCTGGCGCTCGATGGCCTCGGGGCCGATGAAAGGAACAGTGGAGGGCAGGGCGCTGGCAAGCGGCGTAAAGCGCGAGAAGGCAGACATGCGAGGGCAATTTCCCGGAATTATTGAAAAAGCCGCGCAACAATAGGCTCTCGCTTTGCCAAGGCAAGCAAGATTATTTCTCGTTCGTGACGGCTCAGACGCGGCTGCCGTTGCGGCGGGCGTCGATCGCTTCCGTGTTGCCGATCATGAAGTCGGCGCGCACTACCTTGCGTAGAACATCCGGCTCTATCAGGTTGATGAACCGAACGCCGATACGCTCATGATGGCGGTAGACCTCGGCACAGCCGATGCGGTAGGCAAGCCCCAGGATGTTGAGATAATAATGTTTGGGCAGGCCTGCCGTGGTCGACACGACGAAAGTCGCGCCGCCCTGGGAAATATCGAGGATTTCGGCGCTGCGCATCGAAATCCCGGTCAGACAGGGGCGAACGGCGACGATACGAGCCGGTCGTTTGACGTTGAACTCCTCCCAGCGAATGTCGTAGACAGCCGACTTCACCGTGGCGAGGTGCGTTGCGCGGAGCATTTCCATTTCGCATTCTCCGTCAGACAGTTCAAATTTCAGGCTGTTCGACGGAGAGGCTCACACGAATGTTTTTCACATTCGTCAAATATAAAACTACAATTTTAACGAGTTTGAAATTTGTGCGTTAGCGGCACATCTATTGTGCCCTCTTGGGAATAAACCATCGGCGCTCAGGCCAGCAATCTTGCCGCGCAATAGCCCCCCGCAGCACTAAGTGCCGTCAGAAAGGTTCCCCAGACCATATCTACAAGGCTCATGGCGAGCGGCCAGTTCTTCAGTGTCGACAAATTAGTGATGTCGTAGGTGCCGTAAGCCGCCAGTCCCAAAATGGCACCATAGAGCAGCGCCGTGCCGATCGAGCCGCTGGAAAGCCCAGGCAAAACCGCAAGTATGACAATTGCAACCGTGAAGAGCAGATAGAAAAGCGCCGCGATGGCAAGGTTCGGCGAGGGCAGCATCAGCTCGCCCAGCTGATCGCGATAGAAGGTGCGGGCGACGATGCCGAGCCATATTGCGTCGATGACGGCAAGGGTCAGAAGGCAACCGGCATAGGCGACAAGCGCTGTCTTCATCGTCTTTGATCTCCCGCTTTGTCCCTTTTACGCCATGGCCTGCCCTCCGGATCGCCGTTGATTCTCTTTCCGCAGATTTTTCCCGAACTCTTTCAATTGCCGGGCGTTTTTCCTCAAGCGGTACGCTGCTTCCAATCATGAAAGCGAGGAAATCAAATGACTGATGTCAAAGTCCCCTGGGAATCCTGGGTCGTTGTCTGCGATGGAGCGAAAGCCCTGATCCTGCAGAATGCTGGCGATGCGGAACTGA
This sequence comes from Rhizobium sp. 01T437, assembly GCF_056398505.1. Classification (NCBI taxonomy): domain Bacteria; kingdom Pseudomonadati; phylum Pseudomonadota; class Alphaproteobacteria; order Hyphomicrobiales; family Rhizobiaceae; genus Rhizobium; species Rhizobium sp. 01T437. The sequence goes on along the minus strand of NZ_JBFTPM010000008.1, from coordinate 298,545 downwards.
TGAATCTCCAGGTCCGCGAAACGCTCACGCAGCCCAGCCAGCCTGACCGTGAACTCGGCACAGACAAGCCAGGGCGCTCTTACGCGCCTGACGGACTGAGCGGAAGCGCCATGGAGGAGACCAACTGGCAGGACCAGGCCGAAGCCGACTTCCTGAAGGAAGTTGCCGTAAAGCTCGATGAGCTCGTGCATGAGAAGGAGGCAAGCCGCATCGTTCTGGTGGCACCGCCGCGCGCGCTCGGTACGCTGCGGCCCAATCTCAGCGCCGATGCGCAGGCAGCGATCTCGGCCGAAGTGGCGAAGGATTACACCAATCTGCCAATCGACCAGATCGAGCGGCACCTCGCCGCTTGATCGCGATAAACCATCGCTGTTCGAAACGCGGGTCGTATGGCCCGCGTTTTCTTATGCGGAGAAGGCTGAAAATCAGAGGCTGGTTTCGAAGCTCAGCCGCAGCACGTGATGCAGGAATTCGGGATTCAGCAGCATGTTGAAGCTGATGGTCACGAACTCGTCTTCGCGCTTGACCACGGTCGCGCCGATCTCGTCATGGATGCCGAGGATTTCCAGGAAGAAATTCTGCGGCATTTCCAGGCTGGGGCTGACTTCCAGCAGCGCGCCGGCGAGCGTGATGGTGCGGATCAGGCAGCGGACTTGCGTGCCGGTGCTGAGGTGATGGCCGACGAAGATAATGTTGCCGGGCCGATCGAGGTTGAATTCTCTGTAAGCCTGTTCGGGCTTGGGATGTTCTGTGTCGAGGTGCATCTGAAAGGCCATGTCAGCCTCCGCTTGTTGTATGATCAGACTTTAACGCAGGATTGCTCACATCTGCTGAACAATATCTTTAAAATTGAAAGCTTGTGCAAAATCTAACGGCATAACGCTTTTATTGTCGCCGATACTGTCCAGAATCTGCCCATTTTTTCACCAGATGTGTGCCGATCTTGACTTGGCGTCTGTCGTCGCGCATAGAAAAGCCGGTTCGAGGCACCGGCCGCTCGCGGATGAAGATCCATGGTGAAGCCCTCGCGATCATGGTCACAGCCCCTGTGCATGCTGACTGACGGCAATGCGAGCCCCCCTGACAGTCGAATGGCATGCCTTTGAAAGGCTGAACCCATGACTCGTATACCCATGACTGGGACCTATCCACCGGTCGACGAACTGAAGGCCCAGGCAAAGCGCCTGCGCCAGGCCATGACTGAGCGCGGCAGCGAGATGAGCCATGCCGCCGCTCTCGAACTGATCGCCCGCCAATATGGTGCCCGCGACTGGAACACGCTGTCGGCCCTTGCAGCCAAGCCCAATGACAAGCCTACCTCGCCGATCTTCGTCGGCGCCCACATTCGCGGACGTTACCTGAACCAGCCCTTCACCGGCAAGGTTCTGGCGCTTTCGGCTATCGCAGGCAGCGAGTTCTACAGGGTCACAATTCATTTCGATGAGCCTGTCGATGTCGTGACCTTCGAGAGCTTCTCGGCCTTCCGCCAGCGCATCCACGCCCAGATCGACGAGAACGGCGTTTCACCGCGCAAGACATCGAACGGTCTGCCGCATCTCGTTCTCGATATCTGATCGCCAAATCGTTGCCCGCAACACCCGGATTCCGTCCATGACCTCGAGTTCTGAAACCAATGCCTTTCTGACCGGCCCGCTGCTTGCCGTTTTTGCACGCACGGCGCTGCCGATCATTATGATCACTACCATCAACGGCCTATTCGCCGTGGTGGACGCCTATTTCCTCGGCGCCTATGTCGGCGCTGGCGCACTGTCAGCCGTTACCCTGATTTTCCCTGGCCTGATGATGCTCGTTGCCCTGCAGTCGCTCGTCTCGAACGGCATGGCAAGCATCCTTGCCCGCGAGCTTGGCGGCGGCAATCGCGATGCCGCCCGGCGCACCTTCGCGGCTGCCCATGTGCTGGCAATCGTGGTGGTGCTTGTCATCAACGTGATCTACTGGACCGTCGGCTGGCACGTCGTCGCAAATGCGGCAGGTGGTGACCTCACAGTAGCCGAAAATGCCCGCACCTTCATGGGTATCATGGTCGGTGCCGCGCCCATCGCCTTCTTCCTGTCGCTCAATATCGACGCCCTGCGCAGCGAAGGCCGGATCGGCTTCATGACCATGGTGATGCTCGCCGCCACCGCACTCAACATCGCCGCCAACTGGTTCTTCATGGCGATCCTGCAATGGGGTGTGGCCGGCTCGGCATTGGGTTCCGTGCTGGCACAGGCGATCTGCCTCGTTGCCGTGCTGATCTACCGCTGGCGCAATGAGCGCGCACTTCGTCCGGCATCCCGCTTTCCGCTTTCGGATTGGCGGCCGATCCTGGCGCTTGGTGCGCCGATGAGCCTCGGCTTTATCGGTATCTCGCTCTGCTCGGCAGCCGTCATCTTCAACCTGTCGATCTGGGGCGAGGGCGATTATGTCGCAACCATCGGCGCCTACGGCATCATCACCCGTGTCATGACTGTCGCCTACCTGCCGCTGCTCGGCCTCAACATCGCCTTCCAGACGATCTGCGGCAACAATTATGGTGCAGGCCTTTCCGAACGCGTCGGCCGCAGCCTTCAGATTGCCCTGATCGCAGCCCTCGTCTACTGCACCGGCGTAGAGATCACGGTGGAATTGCTGGCGACCCGCCTCGGCCACGTCTTCGTCGCCGACCCGGTCGTCATTGCCGAGGTCTCCCGCATCCTGCCATGGACGGTCGGCGCCTATTTCCTGTTCGGGCAGATGATGGTGCTGTCAGGCTATTTCCAGGCGATCGGTGATGCCAAGCGTGCGGCGATCTTCGGCCTGTCGCGCGCCTATCTCTTCACGCTGCCGCTGACTTTCCTGCTGCCGCATGCTTTCGGGGAGATGGGTATCTGGATGGTGCCGGTCTTTGCCGAAGCCTGCATGTTCCTGCTGGCCTTTGCCGTGCTTGCCCGTAATGCCAGGCGGCTCGGCTGGCGTTATGGCCTGCTGCCCGCTTGAAGACAAAGCAATTCCAGCAAAACTGTGCAGCGGTCTTGTATCCGGAATTGCGTAAAAGAAGGCCACGCCTTTTGGGGGCGCGGCCTTGTTTTCAATCCTTGGCGGCTGCGGGTGTAGCAGCCTCCGCTTCCCCCAGCGCCTGCGCGCATTCCTCGCAGCAAACCTCGACGGTCTTGCCGCCAAGCTTGACGCTGATGGCATCAGGCCCGAGTTCACAGTCGCAGGCAGCGCATGTGGTCTTCTTCATCTTGTAATCCTCCGGTTGGGTCCCCGTCTGGGGTAGGATCATAAGACCACTGCTGGCCCTTTCGTCGCTGTCGAATTCTTTAGCGACTTTACGCCCGCAGCCGCGTTGCGCGCTGGAACTCTGCCGGCGTCTGGCCATAGGCCTGGCGGAAGGATGAGGTGAAATGGCTGTGGCTGGAAAAGCCGAGATCGAGGCCGAGCGCAGTCAGATCCTCATACTCACCGAGCAGATCGAGCGCACGGGCAAGGCGAAGCCGAAGCTGATAGCGGTAGAGCGGCGTCGCCTCCACCTGCTGGAAAACCTGCGTGAGATAGACAGGCGAAACGCCGACTTCGGTGGCGATTTCCGCCAGCGTCCACCGCCGGGCAAGATCGGAGGAGAGAACGAGCTTTGCCCGATCGACAAGCTTCTGCCGTCCAGCGCTGGCACCCGCCGCATGCGAGGTGCGCTCGCCGAGCGAGCGGCGCACGAGCGTCAGCGCCAGCGTTTCCGCCTCCAATGTCTCGGCAACGTTGCGGCGAAGGCCATGGCGCAGAAGGGCGACAAGCGCCTGCGCGCGCGGATCGACACGCCGGCGCTGGCGTTTGAAGCCGAATAACTCGCCGGCCTGTACCTGATCCCTGGGCGCAAGCTCGGCAAGCAGGGATTCGTCGATAGACAGATCGATGCAGGCATCACCGCCATCGACCGGATGGCTGATGCGGTAGCCTTGTCCGGCATTGAAGAACAACACCTGATTGGCTTCCGCGACAGTGTCGTTGCGCCCGACATGGCGCATGAAGACGCCGCGATAGGGATAGACGAGACTGGTCTTGTGGGCGCATTCCTCGTCGCCCTTATGACGGCATTCGCCATTGCAGACGATGTCACGGATCGTGACGGTCTTCGTCTTCAAGAGCAATGCGGTCGAAAATTGCGACATCGTTCTTTCCGGAATTCGGGCGGCGAGCATCACCCGCCGCACCAGCCTATCACAATCCTTTGTTGTTCCAGTAGTGGCTTGAGATATGCACGTCGCTTTCGATCTGGCCGCGGGAAAGACCGATATCTTTAAGCTGATCGTCGGACAGTTCCATGACGGCGCTGCGATTGCGCTGCTCGACAATCTTGCGCGCCAACCAGCGCAAACCATCAAGGAGTTTGGCAAGAAGACGGGATTGCCTGATTTCTGTCCGGCGAGCGGTCTGAGAGTAAACGGTAAGGCTTGAGCCGCGCATGGTGTTCCTCCATCCATTGCGTTTGAATGGGAGGATTGAACCATTTGCGCGGCTCGCCCGCTGTCAGATTATTTAGCGATCTGCGGCCGGTTCAGGCCTTCAGCAGCCACTCATGTTCCGGCGCATTGTAGAATTTCCAGACACGCTTCGGCCCGGCCATGACATTGAGATAATAGAGATCATAGCCATGCGTCGCCGCGCACGGGTGATAGCCCTTCGGCACCAGCGTCACATCGCCGTCTTCGATGGCCATCGCCTCATCGAGCGAGCGGTCGTCCGTATAGACGCGCTGAAAGCCGAAACCCTGCGGCGGGTTGAGGCGGTGATAATAGGTTTCTTCCAGCATGCTCTCATGCGGAAGATTATCCTGATCATGCTTGTGCGGCGGATAGGAGGAGGTATGACCGCCAGGCGTGATGACCTCGACGACGAGCAACGAATGCGCCGAGCTGTCATCCTCCGGCATGATGTTGTTGACGTGGCGCACATTCGTGCCCTTGCCGCGCGTCACCGGCGGGTGCGTGCCGGGCGGAATGGCCTTCGCCTCATAGGTACCGCCGCCGGGTGCGGAGCAGACAGCAAGCTCGAGATCGGTCTCGGCCGTCACCGACCAAGTCGATTCCATCGGTATATAGAGAGCATGCGGCGCGCCGTCGAAGGGGCTCATGCGCTCGCCGAGCGTGCCGAAATCCCTGGTGCCGGCCGAAGCCTTGCCCTTGCCGCTCACCCAGACGAGGCAGACCTCACGTTCGCCCGTCTCGCCCGAGGCCGTCTCGCCCGGCTTCAGGCGGTACATGTCGAAGCCGACATAGGTCCAGCCGGCGCTTTCGGGCGTCACATGCGTGACGCGGCCGGTCTTGCCTGACGGTTTTACCTTGAGGTTTGGCATTGGTGTTTCTCCTCCGTTATCCCTTCGGGAAACCTTCCGTCTCCACCGTATAACCAGCCGCCGTCATGACGCGCATCAATTCCGCATGGCCGATCTCCGCCATCTTCTGCGGCGGCGCCTTGCGCGGATCCTGCTCGGCCTCGACGACGAACCAGCCCTCATAACCGTAATCGGCGAACCGCTTGACGATGGCGCCGAAATCGAGCGAGCCGTCGCCCGGCACGGTGAAGGCGCCGAGCGCCACAGCATCGAGGAAGGATTGCTTGCTGCGATCCAGCCCGTCGACAACGGACTTCCGGATATCTTTGACGTGCACATGGTTGATGCGGGCGTGGTGATTGTCGATGGCACGCAGCACGTCGCCGCCGGCAAAGGCCAGATGCCCGGCATCGAGCAGCAGCGGAATGCCGGCACCCGAATTCTTCATGAAGGCATCGAGTTCCGGCTCGGTCTCGACGACGGCCGCCATGTGGTGGTGATAGGAAAGCGGCATGCCCTGATCGGCGCACCATTCGCCAAATTCGGTGACGCGGCGCGCATAGGCCTTCATCTCGTCATCGGCAAGACGCGGCTTGGTCGCGAGCGGCTTGGAACGATCGCCCTGGATCGAGCGGCCGACTTCGCCATAGACGATGCAGGGCGCATTGACCGCCTTGAACAGTTCGATCATCGGCGCAATGCGGTCCTTGTTGGCCGCAAGCTCCTCGTTGACCAGCGTACCCGAGAACCAGCCGCCGCAGAGCGTCACGTCGGCAGCGCGCAGAATGGGCAGCATCTCCTCAGGGTTGCTCGGGAACCGGCGACCCTGCTCCATACCAGTAAAGCCGGCGGTGCGGGATTGCCGCAGGCATTCTTCGAGGGACACGTCGTCGCTGAGTTCAGGAAGATCGTCGTTCCACCATGCGATGGGCGACATGCCGAGTTTGGCCTTCATCGATAGTCTCCTTAAAATAGTGCGGAGGAGCGCTTCCGCTCCTCCAGAAAATGAAAGCAATCCGATCAACCGACGCGCTGGGCGGCGCGTGCCTTGACATAGGCCTCGTGGGCCTTGTTGACCTCGCCGCGCGGGCTGACTTCCGGCACCGCGACATCCCACCAGTGGCCGCCGGCATCCGTCGTGATCAGCGGGTCGGTATCGATGACGAAGACCGAGGTACGGTCGTTCTTCTTCGAATCGGCGATCGCCTGTTCCAGCTCGGCGATGGAGGAAACCTTCACCGCAATGGCGCCCATCGCTTCCGCATGCGCACGGAAATCGATCTCGGGCATTACCTCATGATAGGAGTCCTTCAACAGGTTGTTGAAGTTGGCGCCACCGGTCGCCATCTGCAGGCGGTTGATGCAGCCATAGCCTCTGTTGTCGAGCAGCACGATATTGAGCTTGAGGCCGAGCATGACCGAGGTCGCAAGCTCGGAGTTCATCATCATGTAGGAACCGTCGCCGACCATGACGACGACGTCCTTTTCCGGATGCGCCATCTTGGCGCCGAGGCCGCCGGCAATCTCGTAGCCCATGCAGGAGAAGCCGTATTCCATGTGGTAGCTGCCGGGAACGGTGGCCGGCCACAGCTTGTGCAACTCGCCCGGCAGGCCGCCCGCCGCACATAGCAGCGTCGTCTTCTCGCCACCGATGGAACGAACCACGGCACCGATGACCTGAGCGTCGGAGGGCAGGGCGGCATTGGTAGTGCCCATAGCCTTCGCGGCAGCCTCCATCCAGACATTCTTTTCCTTGGTTGCCTTCTCGGCAAGCGCCGCAGGCGCCTTCCAGCCAGAGAGACCGGCCGAGAGTGCCTTCAGTCCCTCGCGCGCATCGGCGACCAGCGGATGGCTGTCATGCTTCAGGGCGTCATAGGCTGCGATGTTCAGGCTGAGCAGCTTGAAACCTTCATTCTTGAAGAGCGCCCAGGAACCGGTGGTGAAATCCTGGCAGCGCGTGCCGACGGCAATCACCAGATCGGTTTCCTCGGCAATCGCATTGGCAGCCGATGTGCCTGTCACGCCGACGGAACCGAGCGCCAGAGGATGACGCTCGTCGATCGCCGACTTGCCGGCCTGTGTGACCACGACGGGAACGCCATGCGCTTCCGCAAAGGCCGCAAGCTCCTTCGTCGCCTGCGAATAGAGGACGCCGCCGCCGGCGACGATGACAGGTTTCTGCGATGCCTTGATCAGCGCAATGGCATTGGTAAGCTCGTCGGCATCCGGCTGCGGACGGCGCACCGTCCAGACCTTTTCCTCAAACAGGCTCTCCGGGTAATCGAAGGCTTCCGCCTGAACGTCCTGGCAGAGCGACAGCGTCACAGGGCCGCAATCGAGCGGATCGGTCAGCACCTGCATGGCGCGCTTCAGTGCCGTGATGATCTGCTCCGGCCGGGTGATGCGGTCGAAATAGCGCGAGACCGGGCGGAAGGCGTCATTGGCTGACACCGTGCCGTCGCCGAAATCCTCGATCTGCTGCAGCACCGGATCGGGCGCGCGATTGGCGAAGATATCGCCGGGCAGGAAGAGCACCGGGATGCGGTTGACATGCGCCACACCGGCCGCCGTCACCATGTTCAGCGCGCCGGGGCCGATCGAGGTCGTGCAGGCCATGAAGCGCTGGCGGAAGCTCGCCTTGGCATAGGCGATCGCCGCATGTGCCATGCCCTGTTCGTTGTGCGCGCGATAGGTCGGTAGTTCCTGGCGCACCTGGTAGAGCGCTTCACCCATGCCGGCGACATTGCCATGGCCGAAAATCGCCCAGACGCCGCCGAAGATCGGCACCTTTTTGCCGTCGACGATAGTCATCTGTACTTTAAGGAAATGCGCGACGGCTTGCGCCATCGTCAATCTTACCGTCTTGCCCATCAGGCGCCTCCCAAATTCACTCTCTTAATTGAGGCCACGCGTTTTCAGCCAGGCCTCTGTCAATTGTTTGAAGCGGCCTGCCATATCGGCGATCGCTTCCTCGTCGTTGATCTTGCCCGAAAGCCATCCGCGTGCGGCATCGGCAAAGATCGTGCGGCCAACCGCAAAGCCCTTGACCGAGGGAGCAGCCAGTGTGGCCTCGAAACCCTTCAACAGTTCGTCGGCGGGAGCCTCGAGCCCCAGCAGCACGATACCGCGGCACCATGGATCATTTTTGGCAATCACTGCATCGATCTTCTTCCAGGCCCCGGTTGAGGCCTGCGGCTCCAGCTTCCACCAGTCGGGCTTGATACCGAGCGCATAGAGCTCTTCCAGCGCCGTCGAAACCGTATCGTCGGTCAGCGGTCCGTTCTTGCTGGAGATGATCTCGACCAGCAGTTCGCGTCCGACCTTGCGCGCGGCTTCAAAGAGCGTGCGCAGCTTCTCCTGCTGCTCGCTCTTCAGCGCTGCCGGATCGTCGGGATGGTAGAAGCACAGGCACTTGATGCAATGGTCGAGCGGCCATTCCACCAGCTGCGAGCCGATATCCTGGCTGAATTCGAAGCGCAGCGGCTTGGAGCCCGGAAGCTCTACCGGCCGGCCGATCCAGGTGAAATCCTTCGTGGCGGCATCGAAGAAGGCATCGCGTCCGAAGCGCTCGTCGATCAGCATGCCATAGCCCTGCCGCCCATCTGCGACGCGGGAGGCTGCTTCCACCGCCAGCCGCTTGAAGGCGACGATCTGCTTGTAGTCGACGCCGAGCTCGTCGCAGACGCTGGTCAATTGCGAACGGTGATCGATGGCAAGCGCCATCAGAAGCGGGACTGCGCCCTTGCGGGTGGAGGCCCAGTGAATGTGGTTGATCGCCTCGTCCTTGCGCAGCGCGCGGTGTTTGCTGCCGTTCTTCAGGAAGAAGTCGAGCTCCGCCCAGGTCGGATATTCCGGCGAGCAGAGCAGGCGGGAAACGGCAAAGGCGCCGCAGGCGTTCGCCCAGGTGGCACAGGTCTTCAGGGGCTCATCCTTCAGCCAGCCGCGCAGCAGGCCGGACATAAAGGCATCGCCCGCGCCAAGTACGTTGAACACCTCGATCGGGAAGCCCTGACCGATGATGCCGTCTTCCAGATTGTCGCTGATCGGGCCGTCATAGACGATGCAGCCCATCGCCCCGCGCTTCAAAACGATGGTCGCCGGTGAAAGGCGACGAATCTCCTTGAGCGCACCGAGTACGTCATCCGCGCCCGATGCAATCAGGATTTCCTCTTCCGTGCCGACGATCAGATCGCAATCCGGCAGCGTCTCCTTCATCTTCGAGGACACGCGGTCAGACTTCACATAACGCTCGAAACCCTCGGCATGGCCGGCAAGGCCCCAGAGATTCGGCCGGTAGTCGATATCGAAGATCACCTTGCGGCCATTGGCCTTGGCAATCCGGATTGCCTTTCGCTGTGCTGCCTCGGTATTCGGCCGGGAGAAATGCGTGCCCGAGACGAGCACGGCGCGCGACGACTTGATGAAGTCCTCATCGATATCGCCTTCGTCGAGCGCCATGTCGGCGCAGTCGGAACGATAGAAGATCATCGGCGAGACGCCTTCAGCCTCTACCGCCAGCAGCACCAGCGCCGTCAGCCGATCCTTGTCGGTCTTGATGCCCTTGGTCTCGACACCTTCACGCGCCGACTGTTCGATGATGAAGCGCCCCATCTGCTCGTCGCCGACGCGGGTGATCAATGCCGATTTCAGCCCGAGCCGCGCCGTGCCGATCGCGATATTAGCGGGGCAGCCGCCGACGGACTTCGCAAACGAGCCGATGTCTTCCAGCCGCGAACCGATCTGCTGGCCGTAAAGATCGACGGATGAGCGACCGATGGTGATTACGTCGAGGGTCGGCTCCGGCTGTGAGCCCGGATTCGATTGTACCATGATGTCCTCCCGCTAGATTTTTACGCGGCCTGGAACGCCCGCGAATTTTGAATAATGAAACATCGGTTCCGTCTCTTTGTCAATTCGGAATGTTTATTCCATTTTGGTCTTTACGGGTTTTGAATGCTGTAACTTGCGCCGCCGCTCGGCAATGGCAACCGGCAGCGCCATGGTGAGCGCCATCGAGGCCGAGAGTGAACGAAAACCGCCGAAATCAGCCTCCGCTACCTCGAACCAATGAGTCGCGCAGGCCGCCAGCGGCGAAAAGGCCGAATCGGTGATCGCAATGACCGGCACGCCGCGATCGGCAAGTTCCTGGCTCTGGGTGAGGCTGTCGGCGGCATAGGGCGAAAAGCTCGCCGCAATCGCCGCATCGCGCGGCGTGGCGAATTGCACCATCTCCGGATCGACGCCGTTCGGTGAGGCAACGATCTGATGGCGGATGTTCAGCTTGGAAAAGGCATAGGTCATATGCGCCGTCAGCGGATAAGAGCGCCGCTTGGCGATAAGATAGATGGTCTCCGCCGCCGCCAGGATATCGACAGCCTTGGCAAAAGTGTCCGTCTGCACCGTCGCCGCAAGCCGGTTCACGGATTGGCTGGCCGCCGAAATGAAGCCGGAAAGCAAGGTCGCATCCTCGTCATCCCCGCCGGACTGTTCCAGCGTGACGAGGCGTTCCTCATAGCTTAGCGTCCGGTCGCGCAATCGCTCGCGAAAAATGCTCTGGAGATCGGAGAAGCCCTCATAGCCGAGGTGATGGGCGAGGCGCACCAGCGTGGACGGCTGCACATCGGAGGCTGCGGCAATGCTCGCCGTCGTGCCGAAGGCGATCTCGTCGGGATTGCCAAGAGCAAAGGCGGCAACCTGCGCCAACCGCTTCGGCATGCTCGCCTTGCGCTCGATGATCGTACTGCGCAGGCTTTCGAAATCGCGCGGCACACGCGCTCTTTGGGGGTCACTATCCATGCTGACAGCTCAGAAGATGAAACAAATATTCCATATTTCGGAGCATAAACGATTTCCTCGAAGCCGCCTAATTGTTTTTAATAGGCTGAAAATGAAGGGTTTTAGACAGTTTTCGACAAGGCGAGGCGAAATGATGCATCAGGACGTGCTTGTCAAAATGGTCCAAATATTCCAAAAATTCTCCGGATTTGAGGAGGAGACCCTAACATGAAGCCACTCGGCATAGGTTTGATCGGCACCGGTTATATGGGCAAGTGCCATGCGCTGGCATGGAATGCAGTGAAAACGGTCTTTGGCGATGTCGAGCGCCCGCGCCTCGTGCATCTTGCAGAGGCGAATGCAGAGCTCGCAAGCGCCCGCGCCGCCGAATTCGGTTTCGAGAAAGCAACGGCCGATTGGCGGGCGCTGATTGCCGATCCTGAAGTGGATGTCGTCTCTGTCACCACGCCCAACCAGTTCCATGCCCAAATGGCGATCGCTGCCCTGCAGGCCGGCAAACATGTCTGGTGTGAAAAGCCGATGGCGCCCGCTTATGCCGATGCCGAGCGTATGCTTCAGATCGCCAGGCAGTCCGGCAAGGTCGCTGTGCTTGGCTACAACTATATCCAGAACCCGATCATGCGGCATATCAAGACGCAGATCGGCGAAGGCGCGATCGGCTCCGTCAATCATATCCGCGTCGAAATGGACGAGGATTTCATGGCCGATCCCGACGTACTCTTCTACTGGAAGAGCGAGCTGTCGGCCGGTTACGGCGCGCTCGACGATTTCGCCGTCCATCCGCTGTCGCTGCTCTGGTATCTCTTCGGCCATGTCGAGGCCGTCACCACGGATATGGTCAAACCCTATGCTGACCGTCCTCAGAAGGAAGGCGGCAGACGCGCGGTCGAGAATCACGATGCGGCCAATGTCTTGATGCGCCTCGGCGGCGGTATCTCCGCCGTGCTGATGGCAAACCGCGCCGCCTGGGGCCGCAAGGGCCGCATCGCGCTGCAGATCTACGGCTCGAAGGGCTCTATTCTCTATGATCAGGAGCGCATGAACGAATTCGAGCTCTATCAGGCCGAAGGACGAGGCTCTGAGCAGGGCTTCCGCAAGATACTGGCGGCTCCCGCCCATCATCCCTATGATCGCTTCATTCCGGCGCCCGGCCACGGCCTCGGCTTCAACGATCTCAAGATTATCGAATGCCGCGAGCTGATCCGAGCGATTTCCGGAGAGCCGGCGTCTATCGTGACATTCGAAGACGGTCTCAGGATAGAGAAGTCGGTTCATGCCATGGCACAGTCCTTCCATGAGCGCCGCTGGATCGAGATCGGCTGAGGCAATGGCCTCGCTTCCGTTGACGGCGTTTGGGGCAGGGGATAGGCCTTGTCCCTGTGGAAGAGCTGATATTCGGGAGTGACATCGTGACGGATAGACTGGTGATCATCGGCGCGGGGCAGGCAGGCTTCGCATTGGCAGCCAAGCTGCGTGCGCTGAAGGATGCGCGTCCGATCACGCTGATTGGCGCCGAAGACGTGCTTCCCTACCAGCGCCCGCCGCTGTCGAAGAAGTATCTGCTCGGAGAGATGGCCTTCGACCGCCTACTGTTCCGTCCCGAGCATTGGTACCCAGACAATAATGTCGAGATCCGTCTCTCGACCTGGGCCGAGCAGATCAAGCGCGATACGCAGCAGGTCCTGCTGCAGGATGGCTCCGTTCTCGACTATGGCACGCTGGCACTTGTGACGGGCTCCACGCCCCGCCGCCTGCCGGCGGCGATCGGTGGCGATCTGGAAGGCGTCTATGTCGCCCGCGACAAGCGTGACGCCGATTTGCTGGCAGGGGAAATGCGGCCCGGCCGCCGTGTGCTCATCATTGGTGGCGGTTATATCGGCCTCGAGGCTGCGGCCGTCGCCCGCCATCTCGGTCTTGAGGTGACTGTCATCGAGATGGCCGACCGGATCCTGCAGCGTGTCGCAGCGAAGGAAACCGCCGACATCATGCGCGCGATCCATAAGAGCCATGATGTGACGATTCGCGAAAAGACCGGCCTGAAGCATCTGATCGGCAAGGATGGCCGGGTGATCGGCGCCGAACTTTCCGACGGCAGCACCATCGACGTGGATTTCGTCATCGTCGGCATCGGCGTGGTGCCGAACGACCTTCTGGCGAAGGACGCAGGGCTTGAAGTCGGTAACGGAATTATCGTCGACGAATTCGCCCGCACATCCGACCCGTCGATCTTTGCGGCCGGCGATTGCGCGAGCCTGCCCTGGCAGGGCGGCCGCATCCGGCTCGAATCGGTGCAGAACGCCGTCGATCAGGCGGATGCCGCCGCCGCTGTCATCGCCGGCGGCAACGAACCCTATGATCCGAAGCCCTGGTTCTGGTCGGATCAGTATGATGTGAAGCTGCAGATTGCCGGCTTCAATATGGGCTATGACGATACGTTGCTGCGCCCCGGCGCACGCGAGGGGGCAAGCTCCGTCTGGTATTTCCGCGAAGGCAGGCTGATTGCCGTCGACGCCATCAATGATGCAAAGGCCTATGTGACAGGCAAGAAGATGCTGGAATCAGGCATCAACCCCGACCGGGCAATTCTGGCCGATCCTGCAGCCGATCTGAAGCAGTTGCTGGCCTGAGGTTAAGCCCGGCGTAAAGCGCTCGGCAGGCGATCTCTGTTTTGAGCTGTCGTCATCACGTTTGCCGGCTTTATAAAGGCCGTGTGAAAAACTTTAAAAAGAGCTTGATCGTCCGGGAGAATACCCATATCAGGGCTCCCACCGGAGAGGTGGCCGAGTGGTCGAAGGCGCTCCCCTGCTAAGGGAGTATACCAGGAATGGTATCGTGGGTTCGAATCCCATCTTCTCCGCCATCAACCAATTGCCCGATATTGCTGCCGATTGCCGCGCGCCCCCAACCGGCATAGCGAGCCGCCGAATGTTCGCCGTGGCCCGATAGTGTCTCCGCCGAAGGCGGATGAGCCTGGTGTCTTTACTTCGGTGGGAGATCCTCGTCCTTCGCTCAATCAGTCGGGGCCGTAATTGATGTCCCCCTTTCGCTTCCGACGACGTCCCGGCGTAAAGTGCTGGGAGCTGTCGACCATTCAGGCGCGAAAGCAAGCCAGCTACGTCCAGCAGGGGCGCTGTTTGCGGCTTTGCGGAAACGATATCAGGAGCCTGCTGCGAAAATGGCCTCAGGCTCATCGCCATGCTGGCGATCGGCGCGATGCGCCTCCCATCAGATGCCTTTAGTCGGGAAAGCGGGAAACGCCTGATCGAGGAAGTGCTTCACGGGGCGTTCGACGCACTGGAAGCGGAAATCGATCCCGATCACCAGAAGTCTTCTCTTTGCCGGAATGAATGGCCGCTTCGCGTATGCCCGTCTTGGCGATTGTAGGCGTTGGGCGGATAACGCCCTGCCTTCAAACTCATGGGATGTTTACGGCTTACTGCTTGTCGCCGTTGCAGGCAGTTTTCCTGTTCGTGAAGCCGGGCGCCGATGATCGGAGCGAGAATCGGGCTGGACGCGAACCGAATCGCAGGCAGGAATCAACGGCTCCCCTTGGCGTGAAAACTGAAATCGGTTTCGACTCAAATATTGCGCGGCCTCGCGCAACCGATCGCCGGTCTTGCCGAAAAGGCGGATTCAGGCAGGAAAATAGTGCCGATTTGGCACGGCGGGACGCGCTGCCCTCTTATAAAGCCCAATAAATACCGGGAAAATAAGCACTTTCTTAACAAAGCCTAAACAAGCGGCGGCCCCGTTGCCCAACTTGTGGCCTTTCAGCAACAGGGTTTCGGTAAGGCTTTCGTAAACCCCTCCCGAACACAAGTTGGTGATTGCGTGACAGCTTTCGTCTTGTATTTTCACTCTCGGAAGCAAGGGCTTGACCGCCCGACTTCTTCAAACACCGGAGATGGGGCAGGGAAACGCTGTCCAGGCGTGACCTATCTCCGATCGAAACTTGAATTGGAGGTCATTATGAACATCAAGAGCCTTCTTCTCGGCTCCGCTGCTGCTTTGGCAGTAGTATCCGGCGCTCAGGCAGCTGACGCAATCGTTGCTGCCGAGCCGGAACCGGTTGAATACGTTCGCGTCTGCGACGCCTACGGCACCGGCTACTTCTACATCCCGGGCACGGAAACCTGCCTGAAGATCAACGGCTACATCCGTTTCCAGGTTAACGTTGGCCAGAACTCCGGCGGTCGCGACACCAACGACTCCGATTGGGATGCGACGACCCGTGGTCAGGTTCAGTTCACGGCCAAGAGCGACACCGAATACGGCCCGCTCACCGGCGTGATCGTTCTCCAGGCCAATGCTGACAACGCATCCAGCCAGAACACGAAGCTCGACTCCGCTTACCTCGACGTCGCCGGCTTCCGCGCTGGTCTCTTCTACTCCTGGTGGGACGATGGTCTCTCCGGCGAAACGGACGACATCGGCTCTGTCGTAACGCTGCATAACTCGCTCCGTTATCAGTACGAAACCGGTTCCTTCTACGCTGGCCTCAGCGTCGACGAACTGGAAGACGGCGTCTTCCAGACCGGCGAACGTCCGAACAACGTCGGCGTTGCCTTCGGCCTCGGCGGCAAGGCTGGCGCCTTCAGCTACCAGGTCACCGGCGGCTGGGACTTCGACAACGAAGACGGCGCAATCCGCGCTATGGGTACGGCTGAACTCGGCCCGGGCACGCTCGGCCTCGCAGCTGTCTACTCCAGCGGCCCGAACTCCTACTACTCGCAGTCTGAATGGGCAGTTGCTGCCGAATACGCCATCAAGGCAACTGACAAGCTGAAGATCACTCCTGGTGTTCAGTACTACGGCAACTACTACGGCACGCCGAAAAAGGTTGGTGTTCCGAGCGATTGGGATGGTCTCAGCGATGCCTGGAAGGCCGGTCTGACGCTCGACTACCAGATCGTCGACAACTTCTACGCCAAGGCTTCCGTACAGTACCTGAAGCCGGAACATCAGGACGACACTTGGACGGGTTATTTCCGTCTGCAGCGCTCGTTCTAATTCGAGTTGACTTCGGTCATAGAGAAGCCCGGCTTTTGAGCCGGGCTTTTTTGTAATTGCCACCTTCGCTGTGGCGGGGGGTGTTTTGATGTGTCGGCGCCAAGCGCATCACGAAAGCTCAGCGCAGTCTGCCGATAAATGTCCTGATCAGCTCCGGAATGTCTCCTAGATGCAGAAGGGGTGCGTGGCCTTGGCCCTTCGCCACGATCTGCACCATGTCAGGATGTCGTTTTGCCATTTCATCCACAGTCTGCCGCGATAGCAGATTGGAATTCTCTCCCCTGATAACCAGCAGCGGTGTGGATCGCAGACCCCCGAATTGCGGCCAGAGGTCGGGCAGGGGATTGCTGAAATCGATTGTTTTCAGCTGCTCGGCAATGGTTGGATCGTAATCCGTGGCCGGCATACCGTCTCGTTCCCTATAGATGGTGTGCGCCATGCCCTCCCAGTCATCGAGACCGAGTGCGGGAAAGACAGCACCGTGATTCTCTTTGAGAATATCGACCGCCTCACTCCAGCTTTGAGGTTTGCGGTCACGGTTGAGATAGTCCCTGATCGCCATCAGCCCGGATGGCTCGATGACCGGGCCGATATCGTTGAAGATAACGCCTGCAAGCAACTCCGGCTTCATTGCCGCCAGCAGATGCAGGATCAGTCCGCCGCGCGAGGTCCCAATGAAGATGGCGCGGTCGATGTCGAACGCAGCGCAGGCGGCAATCACATCGCCGCATTCGACAGCGAGATTGTAATTCGCCTTGTTATCATCCCGATCAGACAGGCCACGTCCGCGATAGTCCAATGCCATGACTCGCCGTGGGAAAGCTGCGTCCCGCGATAGAATCAATGCAAGCTCGTGGAAATCGCGGGTATTGCGCGTAAGGCCCGGCAGGCAGACGATTGGCAACCGGTCGGTATCTCCGCCGGTGAACTGGTAATTGCGGGCATAAAGCCTCAGCCCATCGGCCGACCTAAAGAATTTTTCGGTAAACCCGTTCGTGACTGCGTCAGCCATGACATCTCCATCCCGTCTGCCAGAACGAGATGTAGCGTGCTTTCGGCAAGTCTGCCAATCGGCCTCAGGTCGCGCCGCGACCCCCGATGAGGTCGCGCTCGATGTCAGGTGTCTGACCCAGGCGGGCCTTATAGACCTCGTAATTCTCCATCACCCGCTGCACGTAGTTGCGCGTTTCGGGGAAGGGGATGCGCTCGATCCAGTCGACGATCTCGTCGACCGGCTTGCCGCGTGGATCGCCGTAGCGGCCGATCCATTCCGGCACGCGCTTCGGTCCCGCATTATAGGCGATGAAAGTCAGAATATAGGAGCCGCCGAAGGCGTCGATCTGCTCGCCGAGATAATGCGCGCCGAGCGTCGCATTGTAGCCGGCATCGGCCGTCAGCTTGTCCTTGGAATAGGTGATGTTGTGCCGCTTGGCGACGGCCTGAGCTGTGCCCGGCAGGAGCTGCAGCAGGCCACGGGCATTGGCGGCGGAAACGGCAGCCGGATTGAACGCGCTTTCCTGGCGGGCGATCGCATAGGCGAGCGCCTTGCCCGAGCCGGATATATTGGCGTTGGCCGGAATGACGCCGACAGGGAAGGCCAGCGCCGCGACATCGATGCCGCGCCCGTACGCGATCTTGCCGATCTGCAGCGAGAGATGATGGTCGCCTGCTTGTTCGGCCTTGGCTGTCAGGATTGCCAGTTCGCCGGGGCTTTGAAGCTGGTCGGCCAGTGCCAGATAGATGGCTGCCGCACGCCAGCCGTGACCGGCCGATTCGAGCCGTCCGATCGCCTGCACAGCCTCGCGCTGCTGCAGGTTCTGTCGGTCTGTCGTCGTCGGCGACGGATAGGTGACGTTCAAGGTTTTGCGCCCGAGCCGCTCAGCCGCCAGCTGGCCGTAAAAAGTGCCCGGAAAATTCGCGGCCTTGGCGAAAAAATCGCTGGCCTTGCCCGGCCCGCCGGCTTCCGCCGATCGCCCGAGCCAATACCAGGCACGGGAAACGGAAAGCGGGCCGTTCGAAACCTGCAGGATCTCGCGGAAATGCGTCTCGGCCGTCGTCGGGTCCTGCAGTCCGCGCAGCGCATACCAGCCGGCATGGAACTGTGCTTCGACGATATCCGTCGGCACCGTTGCGACGGAGGCGGAAACGATCTGGTAGGCCGCCTTGAACTGTCCCTGGTCGACGAGACCGCGGCTGATGATCCGCTGCTCGTTCCACCATTCGCCCGAGTTCATCAGCTCAGTCCGGTCGCGGGGTATCTCCTGCAGCAGCTTGGCGGCGTCGAGATACTTGTCCTGCTTGCGCAGATATTCGATGCGGGCGAAGAGAAAACCCGGATCGCTGCGCCATTTCGCATCAACCGCATTCAGCAATGCGCCCGCGTTACCCGCATTGTTGTCGACGGCAGCCCAGGCCTTGTAGAGCGACTGTGCCTGGCCCATGTCGCCGAAGCGCTTGGCCTGTGCCACGCGACCGCGATACATCAGGTAATCCATCCGCGTCTTGTGGTCGGCGGCGGTCAGCAGGCCGGCAAATTCGCCGAGAATCTTGTCTTCAGTTGCCTTGTCGAGCGCCTGTCCGCGCCAGATCTTGCCGATATATTTCGCCGCCTGCGCAGACTTGCCAGTCGCGATGAGCGCACGCGACATAATGATCGCGCCCTGCCACGTCTCGGGCGCCGTATCGCCGAAGGCGTTCAGCACGGCAGCAGGGGCTGGGTTCTCGTCATAGAGCGCGCGCTCGGAATTGCCGCGCAGACGTTCCAGACCTGGCCAGCCATTCAGCTCGTCCGAAGCACTGGCGATCTCATAGGAGGGAACGCCTTTCAGGCCGGAGGTCGCGATTGCCCAGGTCAGGATATGGCGGTCGAGCGTACCTGCCGCCATGGTGTTGCGGATGGCAAGCGCCTGTTGCGGATCCTTGTTGGAGAGCGCATCGAGACCAGCCTTCAGATCGCTGTCGACAGGGGCGATCGCCGCATTGCGCGGAATGGACCCGGTGGTGATCGCCTCGGGGAAAGACGCGGTTTCCGGCACGAAGCCCAGCGGCTTGACGACCGGCGCAGGGGCGCCCTCGCCGGGGAGCGGCGACGCAACGCTGCCCCATGCCGCGGCCACCAGGCCGAAGACGGACAGGATCAGAACGGCTCTCTTCATCCGGATTACTCGCAACGAAACCATGCCCCTCCATTTGGCTGGAGGCATCTTAATGAAACCTTACCGTCTCGGGTAAAATTCATTCACATTTGCTATCGGAATTTGCCCTAACCGATCTATGCGCGCTTGTCGCAGCCTTTTTGCCGCTCTATGGTGCGCAACTCTTATTCATGGAATGCGGCTGAAGCAAGGATATCGGCCGTGAGGAGCTTTGCATGTTCAATGGGTCCATCCCCGCGCTCGTAACCCCCTTCACCGATGCCGGACTGATCGACGAAGACAGCTTCGCCGCCCATGTCGCCTGGCAGATCGGGGAGGGCAGCAGCGGCCTCGTTCCGGTCGGCACGACCGGTGAGTCGCCGACGCTGTCTCATGCCGAGCACAAACGGGTGGTGGAGCTCTGCATCGAAGTTGCGGGCAAACGCGTACCCGTCATGGCCGGTGCCGGCTCGAACAATACGCGCGAAGCGATCGAACTTGCCCAGCATGCCGAGAAGGTCGGCGCGGACGCTGTTCTGGTCGTCACGCCCTATTACAACAAGCCGACGCAGAAGGGTCTGATCGCTCATTATTCGGCGATCGCCGAAGCTGTGAAGCTGCCGATCTATATCTACAACATCCCCGGCCGTTCGGTTGTCGACATGACGCCGGAGACGATGGGCGCGCTTGCCAAGGCGCACAAGAATATCGTCGGCGTCAAGGATGCGACCGGCAAGATCGAGCGCGTCTCCGAGCAGCGCATCACCTGCGGCAGGGAGTTCCAGCAGCTTTCCGGCGAGGACGCGACGGCTCTCGGCTTCAACGCCCATGGCGGCGTCGGCTGCATTTCCGTCACGGCCAATATCGCCCCGCGCCTCTGTGCTGAATTCCAAGCCGCGACCACCGCAGGAAATTACGCCAAGGCGCTGGAGCTGCAGGATCGGCTGATGCCGCTGCATAAGGCAGTCTTCATGGAACCCGGCGTTTGCGGCGCGAAATACGGCCTCGCGAAGCTCGGCCGCATGAGCCGCACCGTGCGCTCGCCGCTGATGTCCTCGCTGGAGCCCTCGACCGAAGCGGCGATCGATGCCGCCATGCGTCACGCCGGCCTGCTGAACTAAAGCATGTCGCGCAAAACTGTGCAGCGGTTTTGCGATAACGACATGCGTTAAGCGTAAACCCGGCCCGTCTTCACAAGATGGGGCCGTTCTCCTACATAGATGACAGGAAATGAGGACGCGGCATTCGCGCCCCTCTAATGGAATTATCGTCATGGCCCCCAAAGGCAGCCAGCGTATCGTGAAGAAGGTCGTTGCGGAAAACCGCAAGGCCCGCTTCAACTACGAGATCATCGATACCTATGAGGCGGGCTTGGTGCTGATGGGCACCGAGGTCAAGTCATTGCGCGAAGGCAAGGCCAATATCGCCGAATCCTACGCTTCCGATGAGGATGGTGAGATCTGGCTGATCAATTCCTATCTGCCGGAATACCTGCAGGCGAACCGCTTCAACCATGAGCCGCGTCGCCGCCGCAAGCTGCTTTTGTCCGGGCGGGAGATTAACCGTTTGCGCGCGGGCATCAATCGCGAAGGCATGACGCTGATCCCGATGAAGATCTACTTCAACGATCAGGGCCGCGCCAAGATCGAGCTGGCGCTCGCAAAGGGCAAGAAGCTTCACGACAAGCGCGAATCCGAGAAGGAGCGCGATTGGAACAGACAGAAGAGCCGTCTGTTGAAAGACAACGGCTGACTCTTTACCTGCAGCATTGCGCTATTCGTGAATGAAGGTTTAGTCTTCGAAATCGCTGGCTGGCGCCACTTCGGCGGGACGCGGCGGACGTTCGGAAGGATCCCGGCCGATCTCGGCTTTCAGCGACAGAAGATCGATGAAGTGATCGGCCTGGCGGCGCAGATCGTCGGCGATCATCGGCGGCTGGGTCGACATGGTCGAAATGACCGAAACCTTGCGTCCCTTGCGTTGCAGCGCTTCGACCAGATTGGTGAAATCGCCGTCGCCGGAGAAGATGACGAGATGGTCGACCGTTTCGGACTGTTCCATGGCATCGATTGCGAGCTCGATATCCATATTGCCCTTGATCTTGCGCCGTCCCATGGAGTCCGTAAACTCCTTGGCAGGCTTCGTCACGACCTTGTAGCCGTTATAATCGAGCCAGTCGATGAGCGGACGGATCGAGGAATATTCCTGGTCTTCGATAAGCGCGGTATAGTAGTATGCGCGCAGCAGATATCCACGTTTCTGAAATGCTTTCAAGAGCTTGCGGTAATCGATATCAAAGCCCAGACTCTTGGATGCAGCGTAAAGGTTGGCGCCGTCTATGAATAGTGCAATTTTTTCGCGTGGGTCAAACATCGCTTACCAATCCAAAGAGAGTAATCGAAATCCATAAGCCACTAAGCCTAATAAAAACAGCGGCTTGCGGATGTGGCGTCGAGCTGTTCCGTACTTTATGAATTATTCATATATGAAAGATTTAGGGCACGATTCGGGATATTCCAAGCAACCCCCGGTGGAAATGTCATATTGTGCATGGAAATTTAGACCGGCTGCGGATAAAGGCGAGGGGACCCTAACGAAAAACTTGAATTTGCCCGGTTTTAATTGTATCGGGCGTGTTAATCCCGAAAAGACGACCGCAAAGGACAGGCAATGGCCCGTGTCACAGTAGAAGATTGCATTGACAAGGTAGAGAACCGCTTCGAGCTGGTTCTGCTCGCCAGCCATCGCGCCCGGCTGATTTCCCAGGGTGCGTCGATCACCATCGATCGCGACAACGACAAGAACCCGGTTGTGGCTCTGCGCGAAATCGCTGATGAGACCCTGTCTCCTGACGATCTGAAGGAAGATCTGATCCACTCGCTGCAGAAGCATGTGGAAGTGGACGAGCCCGAGCCCGATCCGGCAAGCCTGATCGCCGCCGGTGCAACGGCTAATGCCGACAGCGAAGAGCAGGACGACCTGCCGGAAACGATCACCTTCGACCAGATGTCGGAAGAGGAGCTTCTGGCCGGCATCGAAGGTCTCGTTCCGCCGGAAAAGAGCGACGATTACTAAGCGCATCCTTGGCCTTTGAACGGCCGGGGCTTCCTGCGCGGCAAAAGATCGACGATTACCAATCATCAATCTTGCGCCTGTAAAGCTTAGGCATAATATTGCCCATGTGTGCGCCAATCTGCGATTGGCGCGCTTTTATTTTATTGGAGTGGCTTTGGAATGATGCGGCAGTACGAGCTCGTGGAGCGGGTTCAGAAATACAAGCCCGATGCCAACGAAGCTCTGCTGAACAAAGCCTATGTCTACGCCATGCAGAAGCATGGGCAGCAGAAGCGAGCGAGCGGCGACCCTTACATCTCGCATCCGCTCGAAGTGGCCGCCATCCTGACCGACATGCATCTCGATGAATCGACGATTGCAGTCGCCCTTCTGCATGACACGATCGAGGATACGACGGCGACGCGCGCCGAGATCGACGAACTCTTCGGCGAGGATATCGGCCGCCTGGTCGAGGGCCTGACGAAGATCAAGAAGCTCGATCTCGTCACCAAGAAGGCCAAGCAAGCGGAAAATCTGCGTAAGCTGCTGCTTGCCATTTCCGATGACGTACGCGTCCTGCTGGTCAAGCTCGCCGATCGTCTCCACAACATGCGCACTCTCGACCATATGTCGCAGGAAAAGCGCGCGCGCATTTCTGAAGAGACGATGGAAATCTATGCGCCGCTCGCCGGCCGCATGGGTATGCAGGACATGCGCGAGGAGCTGGAGGAGCTCTCCTTCCGGCACATGAATCCGGAAGCCTACGAGACTGTCACCAAGCGCCTCGAGGAACTGTCGAAGCGCAATGAAGGTCTGGTCAAGAAGATCGAGGCCGAACTGCGCGACCTGCTGATCGCCAACGGATTGGCGACCGCCTATGTCAAGGGCCGGCAGAAAAAGCCCTATTCGGTATTCCGCAAGATGCAATCGAAGTCGCTCTCCTTCGAGCAGCTTTCCGATGTCTACGGTTTCCGCCTCATCGTCGAGGATATTCCTTCCTGCTACCGTGCGCTCGGCATCGTGCATACGCGCTGGCGTGTCGTGCCCGGCCGCTTCAAGGATTACATCTCGACCCCGAAGCAGAACGACTACCGGTCGCTGCACACCACCATCGTCGGCCCGTCGATGCAGCGCATCGAGCTGCAGATCCGCACCAAGCGCATGCATGAGATCGCCGAATTCGGTATTGCCGCTCATACGCTGTATAAGGACGGCGCCACCAATGCCGATGGCGATATCCTCTCGCGCGAAAGCAATGCCTATTCCTGGCTTCGGCACACGATCGAGGCGCTCGCCGAAGGCGATAGCCCCGAAGAGTTCCTCGAGCACACCAAGCTCGAGCTGTTTCAGGATCAGGTCTTCTGTTTCACGCCGAAGGGCAAGCTGATTGCCCTGCCGCGCGGTGCGACCCCGATCGACTTTGCCTATGCCGTTCATACCAACATCGGCGACACGACCGTCGGCGCCAAGATCAACGGCCGCATCATGCCGCTGGTGACCCGCCTCAACAATGGCGACGAAGTGGAGATCATCCGCTCTGGCGTGCAGGTTCCGCCGGCCGCCTGGGAAGAGATCGTCGTGACAGGCAAGGCGCGTGCAGCCATCCGCCGCGCGACGCGCATGGCGATCCGCAAGCAATATGCCGGTCTCGGCCACCGCATCCTGGAGCGCACTTTCGAGCGCGCCGGCAAGATCTTCTCGCGTGATGCCATGAAGCCGGCCCTCCACCGCCTGGGGCAGAAGGATGTGGAAGATGCAATCGCGGCCGTCGGCCGCGGCGAGATGTCTTCGCTCGACGTGCTGCGCGCTGTCTATCCCGATCATCAGGACGAGCGCGTCACCGTCAAGCCGGCCGGCGACGAGGGCTGGTTCAATGTCCGCAGCGCCGCGGGCATGATCTTCAAGATCCCCGGCAAGACCAAGGCCGATCTCGATGGCGAGCGCGCTTCCACCGAGAGCGATCCCGATATCGTGCCGATCCGCGGCCTCTCCGGCAATGTCGACGTCAAGTTCTCGCCGACCGGCGCCGTGCCCGGCGATCGCATCGTCGGCATCATGGAAAAGGGCAAGGGCATCACTATCTATCCCATCCAGTCGCCATCGTTGCAGCGCTTCGATGATCAGCCGGACCGCTGGATCGACGTGCGCTGGGATCTCGATGAGGCCAACAAATCCCGGTTCATGGCTCGCATCATGGTCAATGCGCTGAACGAGCCCGGCACGCTGGCCAAGGTGGCACAGACGGTCGCAAGCCTCGACGTCAATATCCGCATGCTGAACACGGTGCGTGTGGCCGCCGACTTCACCGAAATGGTGCTGGAAGTGGAAGTCTGGGACCTGCGTCAGCTCAACCAGCTTCTCTCTCAGCTCAAGGATCTGGACTGCATCGCGACGGTCCGGCGTCTCTACGAGTAGGATTTTATTAAAGTTTTGCCGATCGCAAAATTGCGTTTTGCATATTTTGTGATCATTTAATGGCCGAATTGGCATATTGAAAAGGCAAGCCATGCGCCTTGTGCATGCCTGTGCTCCGGTTACAGCGGTAGTAATTAACCGTTACCGCGACTATCTTCTGGTCATCAAGAAATGAAACGAAGATGAGGCAAAGCAATGTTTGAACCGATCAGGAAGTTCGCACGCGCCCTTCGCGCTCCGACCGCTCAGGAACGTGAAATGGCATATCTCAACGGCTCGCATGACCGTATTGATCTTGAATATCGTCAGCGTCAGGTCGATCGCGGCATCTTCCGCAATCGCTAATCGCTGAGATATACTTGAAGTAAGGAAGGGGCGTTATGCATGGTCCACGCCCCTTGGAAGAAAAGAAGGATAGACGGCCTGTTTGTGAAGCGGTTCCATTTGCCGCTCTTGTCATGGTGGTGTGCACTGCACTAAATACGCGCCATGTTGTTTCGCCGTCGCAAGCCCGCGGGATTTAAGGAAAAGCTGCGAGAGCTCGTATGGCCTCGCAAGGGTTTTCTGCGCCCGCCAAAATATCTCATGATGCGCGTCCTGCGCCTGACTGCCTCGCCGCATGCCGTTGCGGTGGGCGTCGCTGCGGGTGTCTTCGTTTCGTGGACACCCTTTATCGGCGTGCATTTCGTCATGGCCTTCGTCATCACCTATTTCCTGTCGGGCAATATGGTGGCGGCAGCACTTGGCTGTGCGGCCTTTGGCAATCCGCTGACCTATCCCTTCATCTGGGGCATTACCTGGGAAGTCGGTCACCTGCTGCTCAGCCGGCAGGACCAGATGGCCGGACAGACGATCGATCTCGCCGAGCTCTTCCACAAGCTGCATTTCACGGAACTCTGGAAGCCGGTGCTGGAGCCGATGCTGATCGGCGCCATCCCGCCGGCAGCCATCACCTCGGTTGCGCTTTATGTACTGACATTCTACACCGTGAGGGGCTTTCAGGCGCGTCGCCGCGCCCGGCTGATGGAGCGTGCGCGGCTGCGGCTCGCCGATCCCGCCACCGAGATGCCGACCGTCTGAGCCCGAAGCAGTTCTATCCCGAAAGGCCTCTCGCATGATCATCGGCATTGGCAGCGACCTCATCGACATCAGGCGCGTGGAGAAATCCATCGAGCGCTTCGGTGACCGCTTCACGCATCGCTGTTTCACCGAGATCGAGCGCGCCCGCTCGGATCGCCGCGCCAACCGCGCTGAATCCTATGCCAAGCGCTTCGCCGCCAAGGAGGCCTGCTCCAAGGCGCTCGGCACCGGGCTTTCGCAGGGCGTTTTCTGGAAGGATATGGGCGTCGTCAATCTGCCGAGCGGCAAGCCGACGATGCAGCTGACGGGCGGTGCCGCCGCCGTCCTCGAGGCCATGCTGCCGGCTGGCCACAAGGCCGCCATTCATTTGACAATAACGGATGATTATCCCTTGGCTCAGGCTTTTGTGATCATCGAAGCGCTGCCGAATGCCGTATGATAGCGACCTCTCGTCGCTTTTAATGCGGTCGTTATTGCCGCCACCGGCCGAAGCCGCTAGAGAGAACATCAGAAAGAAATGCGCCTTCATGGCGTCTTGAAGGAACAAGACTGCGTGTCCGAAAAAGTCGAAGCCAAGCCGAATGCCCTCTGGGAAAATATCAAGGTCATCATCCAGGCTCTCGTCCTGGCGATGGTTATCAGGACTGTACTGTTTCAGCCCTTTACCATTCCCTCGGGCTCGATGATGCCGACCTTGCTGGTCGGTGACTATATCTTCGTCAACAAATTTGCTTATGGCTATTCGAAATATTCGCTGCCTTTCTCGCCGAATATCTTCAGCGGCCGCATTTTTGGTTCAGATCCGAAGCGCGGCGATATCGTCGTTTTCCGTTTCCCGCCGAATCCTGAGGTCGATTACATCAAGCGCGTCGTCGGCCTGCCGGGCGATCATATCCAGGTCACCGACGGTATTCTCTACATCAACGGCAAGCCGGTTCCGAAGGTGCCCGATGGTACCTTCAATTCCGACTACAAGCTCGATCCGGGCCAGGACGTGCCGGTGTTCCGCGAGACGCTGGATGATGGCAAGACCTATGACACGCTCGACCAGTCGCCGGTTTCGCGCGGCGACAACACCCGCGAGTTCATCGTTCCGGAAGGCCATTACTTCATGATGGGCGATAACCGCGACAACTCGCTCGACAGCCGCTTCGATGTCGGCTTTGTGCCTGCGGAAAACCTTGTCGGCCGCGCCAGCGTCATCTTCTTCTCGCTGGGCAACGATACGTCCTTCCGCGAAATCTGGAAATGGCCGACCAACATGCGCTGGGACCGTCTCTTCAAGGTTGTTGAATGAGCAAGGCGCAGGCGCTCTCAGCGGCGGACCGCGCAAAGCTTGAAACCCTGATCGGGCATGAATTTGCCGAGAAGGAACGTCTGGACCGCGCGCTGACCCATGCCAGCGCGCGCACCGACAAGGGCAATTACGAGCGGCTTGAATTTCTCGGCGACAGGGTTCTCGGGCTCTGTATCGCCGAGTTGCTGTTTCGCACCTTCGGTGCCGCGACCGAAGGCGAGCTTTCGGTGCGGCTGAACCAGCTCGTCAGCGCCGAAACCTGCGCGGCAGTTGCCGACGAACTCAATCTTCATCTCTATATCCGCACCGGCGCCGACGTGAAGAAACTCACCGGCAAGCGCATGATGAACGTGCGTGCCGATGTCGTCGAAAGCCTGATTGCTGCGCTCTATCTTGACGGCGGCCTGGAGGTCGCCCGACGCTTCATTCTGCGCTATTGGGAGGGCAGGGCGGTGCGCGCCGATGGCGCCCGCCGTGATGCGAAGACCGAGTTGCAGGAATGGTCGCACGCCAAATATGGCGTCACACCCGTCTACCGGGTTGAAGAACGCAGCGGACCGGATCATGATCCTCGCTTCAAGGTGACTGTAGAAGTCGCTGGCGTTGCACCGGAAACAGGCATAGAGCGCTCCAAGCGCGCAGCAGAACAGGTCGCCGCGACGAGAATGCTCGAGCGCGAAGGCATTTGGCAGTCGACATCTGCCGGAAATTGACGGGATCAATGACAGAAGAAAACGAAATGGCGGCCGAAAGCTCCGCTGAAAGCAATCCGACGCATTCCGGCTTCGTCGCCTTGATCGGCCCGACCAATGCCGGCAAGTCGACGCTGGTCAACCGCCTCGTCGGTGCCAAGGTGTCGATCGTCAGCCATAAGGTGCAGACGACGCGCGCCATCGTGCGTGGCATTGCCATCCACAACAATGCGCAGATCGTCTTCATGGACACGCCCGGCATCTTCAAGCCGCGCCGCCGCCTCGATCGCGCCATGGTCACATCCGCCTGGGGCGGCGCCAAGGATGCCGATCTCATCATGCTGCTGATCGACAGCGAACGCGGTCTGCGCGGTGATGCCGAAGCCATTCTCGAAGGCTTGAAGGATGTTCCCCAGAGGAAGATCCTGGTCCTCAACAAGATCGACCGCGTCAATCGCGAGTTGCTTCTGGCAATCGCTGCCACCGCGAACCAGAAGGTCGACTTCGAGCAGACCTTCATGATCTCGGCCGAAAACGGTTCGGGCTGCGACGACGTAATGGATTATCTGGCAAAGACCCTGCCGGAGGGCCCGTGGTATTATCCGGAAGACCAGATCTCCGATCTGCCGATGCGCCAGCTCGCCGCCGAAATCACCCGCGAGAAGCTCTTCCTGCGTCTGCATCAGGAGCTTCCCTATTCCTCGCATGTCGAGACGGAAAAATGGGAAGAGCGCAAGGATGGCTCCGTGCGCATCGAACAGGTCATCTATGTCGAGCGCGACAGCCAGAAGAAGATCGCACTCGGCAAGGGCGGCGAAACGATCAAGGCGATCTCGTCGGCGTCGCGCCGCGAGCTGGCGGAAATCCTTGAACAGCCAGTCCATCTCTTCCTGTTCGTCAAGGTGCGTGAGAACTGGGGCGATGATCCCGAGCGCTTCCGTGAAATGGGCCTCGAATTTCCGCGCTAAGGCATGTCGCGCAAAAGTGTGCAGCGGTTTTGCGACAACGACATGCCTAAAACAAAGACTTAAAGCGTGGCAAGCGAATCTGAAAGATCGCGACACGCTTTAATTTGACAAGAAAATTGACAAGGGGCACTCAGCCCTTTGTTTTTTTATAAAAATCGCTGCTTGTTCCAAGGAACAAATCGGCCTGCCTGCGCATTGATCTGCCAACGGCGCTGCACCCTGCAGCGCCGGTTTTTGCGACAGCAGGGACAAGATGGCGACGGCAAAACCTACCCATTCCTTCAAGACGCCCTGCGAGCAGTGTCCGTTGCGGCCATTGCCGCATTTCCGAGAGTTCAGCCGCGACGAGCTGGAATTCGTGTCGAAATTCAAAAGGGGCGAACTGGCCGTCGATGCCGGCGCGACCATCTTGGTCGAAGGTGCCCACAGCGCCCATCTCTTTACGGTGCTCTCCGGTTGGGGCTTCCGCTACAAGATGCTGGAGGATGGCCGCCGGCAGATCCTGAACTACATCATGCCGGGCGACCTGATCGGCCTGCAGGGCACGATCATGGGCGAGATGCAGCATTCGGTGGAGGCCCTGTCACCGGTAACGCTCTGCGTCTTCGAGCGCGACAAGCTGATGACCCTTTATAACAAGCACCCTTCGCTTGCCTTCGATATTACCTGGATCGCGGCGCAGGAAGAGCGCATTCTCGACGAACACCTGTTGAGCATCGGCCGTCGTACGGCTCTCGAAAGAGCCGCCTATCTCATCGCCTTCCTGTTTGAACGCGCAAGGAAGCTCAGCCTTTTCAACGGCCGCAATGTCATCCCGATCACGCAACAGCATATTGCCGACACACTTGGTCTTTCGATCGTTCACACCAACAAGACCCTGAAAAAGCTTGCAGGACGCAACCTGATCCGTTGGCAGGAGCGCGGCTGCGACGTGTTGGACGGGGAGGGGCTGATGCAGGTGGCCGGCTGGGAAGGACTGCGCGAAGGAAGGCGTCCTTTCATCTAAATATGTCGCGCAAAAGTGTGCGGCGGTTTTGCGATAACGACATGCGCCAAACAAGAACTTAAAGCGTTGCGAGCGGATCTGAAAGATCGCGGCACGCTTTAGAATCTCTCCCGGTCGGATTGGTCAGCCTTGATGTCTTTTTTAAATGCAAATTGGCGTCAGAGAAACTAGAGTCGCGTCATCTTTCCTCCGACTTTCGTTTTTATCGACCGGAGACGAAAATGTGGCTATTCAGTTATGGTGGGCAACCACCGTCAACGGTCCAGGCGGGGCGCCGACGGAATGATGTTTGCAAAAAGGCCGAAGCGCTGCAATGTTTGCGCTTCACGAGGGGCATGGAGATCATGAACGCAAGAACCCGTGTTCTGGTCCTGGAAGACAGTCTGATCATCGCGATGGAGGCGGAGGATATCCTGCGTCTCGTTGGTGCTGATACCATCGATATCGCCAACAGCCTCGATCAGGCCAGGGACGCAATCCAGGGCGTAGATTACGATTTCGCACTTCTCGACGTGAATCTGGGAGAGGCGATGAGCTTCGATTTCGCGCGCGATCTGTCGCTGGCCAATATCCCGTTCGGCTTCGTGAGCGGCTATTCCGATACACAGGATTTCCCGACCGACCTTCAGGACGTGCCCCTTCTCGTCAAACCTTTCGACGAGAATGCGATGCGCGACTTCCTCCAGAAGCTTTTCCCGACGCCGGCGGAATGACAGATCCCTGAGCTTGCTTTAGAGTGAATCGGCAGGCTGAAGGACGGTTTTCCGATGCAATGGCAGGACCAGGCGATCATTCTTGGCGTCAAGCGCCACGGCGAGACGAGCGTCATCGCCGAGGTGATGACACGTGAGCGCGGCCGTCATCTCGGTCTCGTTCGCTCCGGCCGTTCGCGCACCATGCAGCCGGTGCTGCAGCCCGGCAATGAGGTGGAAGTCACCTGGCGTGCCCGGCTGGATGAACATCTCGGTGAATTCCGCCTCGAACCGGTAAAGCTACGCGCCGCACGTCTGATGGAGACGGCGACCGCCGTCTACGGCGTGCAGGCCATGGGCGCCCTGCTGCGCCTGCTGCCGGAGCGCGATCCGCATCCGCATCTCTTCGAGGCTTTGGAAGTCATCCTCGATCATCTCCACAATCCCACCGATGCCGGTGAGCTTTTCGTACGCTTCGAGCTTGCGGTGCTGAACGACCTTGGCTTCGGGCTCGACCTTACCGAATGTGCGGCGACTGGGACCCGCGCCGATCTCGCCTATGTCTCGCCGAAATCCGGCCGTGCCGTGAGCCGCGGTGCCGGAGAGCCTTGGGCCGACAAGATGCTGCTTTTGCCGGCATTCCTGAGTGCGCAGGAAAACCATGCGGCCGATTTCGAAAGCCTCACGGAGGCATTCCGTCTGACTGGATTCTTTCTGCATCGCTATGTCTATGAACCGCGTGGTCTGGAGGCTTCGGCAGCGCGTGAAGGTTTCGTTCAAGCGGCACTTAAAGCGCTAAATCCGGCTGCGCGGACGCTTTTGCGGCCGGATGAGCTTTCTGCCTGAGCGGCTTTTCATCCCTGCAAAACGGTCTTCAGTTTTGGCGGTTTACCCTCATGCGCCGCACCCCTATCTCTCCGTCAATGGAAAGTCTCTAAGCGCTCAAGGAGGAAGCCATGCTGACCAGGCCCGATACATCGACCACCATCACGCTCTGGAACGGACAGGAGGTTCCCCGCCTCGGCATGGGCTGCTGGGCGATCGGCGGTCCGTTCTTCGCGGGCGATACGCCGCTCGGATGGGGCGAGGTGGACGACAATGAATCCATCGCCGCGATCAATCGCGCGATCGACCTTGGCATTCGCTTTTTCGATACGGCCTCGAATTACGGCGCCGGCCATTCGGAAGAGGTTCTGGGACAGGCGATCGGCAATCGCGCCGATATCGTCATTGCCACCAAGTTCGGTTTTGCCACCAATCCGGAAACGAAGCAGGCGACCGGCGCCTTTGCGGATCCAGCCTTCATCCGCCAGTCCGTCGAGACGTCGCTGCGCCGGCTGAAGCGCGCGCGCCTCGATCTTCTGCAGTTTCATCTCAACGATTTTCCGCTGGAACAGTCCGACGAGGTCTTCGATACGCTGCAGGCCCTGCGGGCAGAGGGCAAGATCGATGCCTTCGGCTGGAGCACGGATTTCCCCGATCGCGCCGCCCGCCACGCCAGTCGGTCGGGCTTCGTCTCGATCCAGCATACGATGAACGTCTTCGAGCCCGTGCCCCAGATGATCGATGTCGTCGAAAAGAACAGTCTCATCTCCATCAATCGTGGTCCGCTTGCCATGGGCCTGCTGACAGGCAAGTTCACGCCGGACAAGGCCGTGGGCGCCAAGGACGTGCGCGGTGCAGCACTCGAATGGATGGTCTATTTTAAGGATGGCCGCATCGCGCCGGAATTTGCCGCAAGGCTCGATGCCGTACGCAGCCTGCTCACGTCTGACGGACGCACGCTGACGCAGGGCGCGCTCGCCTGGCTCTGGGCGCGCTCGCCGCGCACCCTGCCCATTCCCGGTTTTCGGACCGTCGCTCAGGTCGAGGAAAATGCCCGCGCACTGGAAAAGGGTCCATTGCCG
Source organism: Rhizobium sp. 01T437 (assembly GCF_056398505.1). Lineage (NCBI taxonomy): Bacteria > Pseudomonadati > Pseudomonadota > Alphaproteobacteria > Hyphomicrobiales > Rhizobiaceae > Rhizobium > Rhizobium sp. 01T437. The sequence continues at coordinate 266,183 of NZ_JBFTPM010000008.1, read as the reverse complement.
GCCGATGTGATGGCGGAGATCGACGCGGCACTGGCCCGCGTCTGAGACCGGGTTCAGGCTCGGGCGCGAACCTTGAAGGTCCAGCCTTCCGGCCGCGCATCGATGATCTTCACCTCGTCGCCGATCGTGACCCTGCCGGTACCGTGCGGGGTCACGTTCCAGCCGAAAAGCGGACCAGGCACGCGCCGGTCTCCCGACATGCGGATGCGACCCATGGCGGGCATGGGGTTCGCCACTTCGCGTGACCCTGTCAACTGGTCCTGCGTCGTCATGATGCAGCGGGCGCAGGGCTTGACGAGATCGAAACGGATGCCGGCGATCTCGATCGCGGCCCAGCGGTCCTCCGCCCAGGCCTCGTCCGTATCGATGACGATATTCGGCCGGAAGCGCTCCATGCCGACGCCGCCTTCGGCATGGGCTGATAGATCGGCGTTCAGCGCCTTCAGCGATCCCGTCGTCGTCACCAGGATCTGGTAGCCGTCGGTAAAGGTCACCGGCGTGTTTTCGCCCGCCCATTCGGCATTGGCCGTTCGTTCTGCCTCGTCGTCGAAGAAGACGAGCTTTACCTCGCGGCCGAGCCATTCCGAAAGCCTGACGTTGCTGTCTTCGTCGGCAACGGCGGCGCTGACGGCCGATTTCCAGACTATGACATCGAGCCGCCGGTCCGGATGCGGCGGCGGTACGGCGATATCAGGCTTGCCCTGCATCAGCAGCCGGAAGGCGCCGGCCTCGGGCCGTACGTCGATGCGGGCAAGGGCCGGGAGCTCGCGTTGCGTGATGAAATGTCCGTCCGCGTCCGTCACCATGGCGCGCCGGTCGCCGGGCAGGCCATAGGCATCGATCTCGGTAGAGGGCAGGGCGATGCCACGGGCGCTCTTGAGCGGGTAGATGAAGAGATCGCTGACACGCATCATAGGCTCCTAGATTTCATCCATAAATGCCGCGAGGAAGTCGCGCAGGCTCCTGTCGCGGGCCGCGGCCAGTTCGCGGCCGGTCCGGGTCTGGAAACCATCCGCCAGTTTGAACAGCTTCGTCTGGAAATGGTCAATCGCATAACGCTTGTCATCGAGCGGCCGGTCCTCGGAAGCCGGATCGAAAGGATCGTAGAGGCCCGATCCGAGCCGACCTGCAATATAGAAACAGCGCGCCGCACCGACCATGCCGATGGCATCCAGCCGGTCGGCATCCTGCAGGATTTTCGCCTCCAGCGTTTCCGGTGGCACGTTCGCCGAGAAGCTGTGCGCGGTCACCGCATGGGCGACATCAGCGATATCCTCATTGCCCCATCCAAGCTCTTTCAAGATCCGCGACGCTTTTTCTGCGGCGAGTGCCGATGCTTGGGCGCGCAGCGGCGAATTCTTCTCGACGGCGACGCAATCATGCAGCAGCACGGCAGCGGCCAGCACGTGGCCCTTCCCGCCTTCTGCGGCGTGGAGGCGCATGGCATTGCGGAAGACACGCAGGATATGGGCGAGGTCGTGAGACCCGTCGTCACCCTCGGTCGCATGTGGAATGAGCTCCACAGCCAGAGACTCGTGTGGAGAGAAGGCTTCGGCCTTGAACATCGTCGTCACCGGTTTTCAAAGGGTTCGTATACCGTCGATAACGGCTTGGCCGGCGAGTCGCAACGTGCCGCGATCAGCGCCGGAGCTTGGCGAACGGCGTAATGCCATTCGTCTTTGGCGGCATGGATAACATGCGGGTCGCGTCGCCGAACGGTTTTGGGGCGCTGATATAATAGCCCTGGATCTCGTCACATGCCTCGCGTTCGAGCAGCGCCATCTGCTCTGCGGTTTCCACGCCCTCCACGGTCACGCGCATGCCGAGCGCATCGCCAAGCAGGATGATCGCGCGCATGATCGCATGTGCTTCCCTGTTCTCGGCGATGTCGTTCACGAACGACTTGTCGATCTTGATCTTGTCGAACGGGAAGCTCGAGAGGTAGCTCAGCGACGAATAACCGGTCCCGAAATCGTCCATGGAAATGCGGATGCCGCGTTCCCTGAGCGCATGCAGGATCGGCATTACCTCATCACGATTTTCCATCAGCACGCTTTCGGTGATCTCCAGTTCGAGACGCGAAGGCGAAAGTTCTGCGGCAGCAAGCGCCTCGCCGACATCCTTCGGCAGGTCGCTGCTGCTGAACTGGATGGCCGAGACATTGACGGCAATCTTGATATCTTCGGGCCATTGCGCTGCATCGTTGCAGGCGCGGCGCAAAACCCAGCGGCCGATATCGACCACGAGGCCGACCTCTTCGGCAAGCGGAATGAAATCCATCGGCGAGACCCGGCCGCGCACCGGATGATTCCAGCGGATCAGCGCCTCAAAGCCGCAGATGCGATGCTGTGTCAGGTCGTAGAGCGGCTGGTAGTGAAGCTCGAATTCCTCGTTGTGTACGGCGGCCCGCAGGTCGGCCTCCAGCGCGTGGCGGGCCTGCATCTTCTCGTCCATCTCGACGGTGAAGAAGCGTTCATGCCGGCGCCCGTCCGCCTTGGCGTGGGAGAGTGCCATCGCCGCATTGCGCAGCAGCTTATCGGTCTCGACAGCGTCGTCAGGGGCGATCGAAATGCCCATGGAAACACTGAGTTCCACCTGCTTGTCGCCGCGGAAGAAGGGTTCGCTGAGCTCACGGCGGATCTGGTCGGCGAGTGCTGTGATGTTCCACGGCTGCTGGCGGCGCGTCTGCAGGATCGCGAATTCGTCCGAGCCGAGACGGGCAAGAATGTTTTCCGAGCCGGCCGAGGCGCGGATGCGCTCTGCCACTTGCTGCAGGATCTTGTCGCCGGCCGAAACACCCATCGTATTGTTGATCGACTTGAACCGGTCGAGATTGAGATGCACGAGCGCGATCTGCTCGTCTTCTTTGCGCTCGGCAAGGGCCGCATCGAGCTGCTCGCGGAAGCGAATGCGGTTCGGCAGGCCGGTCAGCGGATCGTGATGGGCGAGATAGGTAATGCGCTCGGCGGCCTTGCGGTCTTCGGTAATGTCGGCATGGATGGCGATATTGCTGCCGTCGGCAAGGATGGTAACGACGCTCTGGATGATGCGACCGTCATCCATCAGCCATTCGCGCCGGCGGATGCGCCCTGCCTTCGAGGAGGCTTCCTGGCCTTCCTTCCTGCTGCGTGTCCTGGCGCCGGCCTGCTCAGTGCCGCGCGTCCTGTGCATCAGGTCGGCAATCGTCGTACCGGGCACAACGTCGCCGTCGCTAAAGCCGAAGAGCTGACGGAAGCGCAGGTTGGAAAGGGTCAGGCGCTGGTCCGCATCGAACACGCTGAGGCCGAGCGGCAGGTTGTTCAGGACGATTTCGAAGAGCTTGCGCTGTTCTGCAAGGGCCTGCGTGGTGGAACTGATCGTCTTCTGCAATTCGCGGTTTTCGATGAGCAACGTCCCGGCGCTGCGCTCGATTTCGTCATATTCGCTTTCATGGCTGCGATAGGTCGCGATGACGAGCTCCATCAGATGCTCTGCATCGATCGATCCGTCCTCATCGACGGCCTGCGTGCACTGTTGCCAGAAAAGCGTCTCAGCTTTCATGCGCACGAGTCCCCTCGCGGGACGATTGCGATGGAAGCATGGCAAAATGCGAAGGCGTCTTCGATTGGCAAAGGTGCCATATCGCGCCGGGCATGAAAAAGACCTTTCTAAAATGAATGCAAGAATCACTTTTTTTGTAAGCAGCAGGTGGCCATTTCCGGCAACTCGCGAGCGGCATCTTCTACCGGGCCGATTAATAATCGGTTGCAACTCGGAGGCCCATTATAGCTAGCCGGCAATTTGTTTGTATCTCGCAAACTACTGAAATACCGAGGAAACCTGGATTTCCGGGGTGATTGGAAAGTGTTGCGAAAATGGATCGTTACACTTTGTCAACTATAGTTAATCGAGAGTTAACAGCTTATTGACCGAAGCCGCAAATCAGTTTAGTCAACGATCCAGCCTTTGATATTTTCCACCCGTGTATTGCGTACAGACTCTCACCGGAAAAAGCGGTGAACGGAGGTTTGTATGACTGTTATTTCATCAGTTCCAGACATCTCTTATGCATATTTGGCAACGCTCTCGCGGCTTGATGCCAATGGTGACGGCGTGTTGAGCCGCACGGAACGTGCGGCAGATAAGAAGCCCGGCATCATCAGGGAGTTTCTCGAAGAGCATGATGCTGACAACGCGCAGCCGCAATATCCGAGCAGCCTCGTCGCGCTCATGATGGAATACAGCGACAACGGCTCGCCAACCGGCACAGCCGTCCCCCATGCGCTGCAGCAGGTTGTCCCTGATGCCGATGACCAGGCGATGCAGATTTATCGCAATACCTACGGCGAGTTCGATTTCGGTATCGCCGCCTGAGCCCTAGTCGTTGGCTGCAGCAGTCGAGCCGGCCTCGTGGCCGGCTTTTTCTTGCCTTTTATGCAGGCAGGAACACCTTCCTTCGTGAGGTGTTGGGACACAGTCCCCGAAACGGAAGGAAACCGGATGAAAATCATATGCACCATCGCTGCCCTGGGGCTGCTTGCGGCGGCGTCCCAAGGCTTTGCCCAGGACAAGCAGACGGCAACGGCAAATTTTATCGGCCCTGACGGCAAGGAGGCCGGCCGCGCCACGCTGACCTCTGCGGCCAATGGTGGTGTCTTCATCGAGGCGGAAATCTCCGGCCTGCCCGTCAACAAATGGGTCGCCTTCCATATTCATGAGATCGGCCGCTGCGATGCCGCGACCCATCATCAATCGGCCGGCGGTCATTTCAATCCGACCAAGGCCGAGCATGGTTTCCTGGCCGCCAAGGGGCCGCATGCCGGCGATATGCCGAACCAATATGTGGGTCAGGACGGCATCCTGCGCGCACAGGTCTTCGACACCATGATCTCGCTCGATGGCAGGGAGGATGGTGTGCGTGGCCGCGCGCTGATGGTGCATGCCGATTCCGATGATTATCGAAGCCAGCCTTCGGGCGGCGCCGGCGACAGGATCGCCTGCGGCGTGATCAAATAGATTACGGCTGCGTCTGCGGGGATGCCTTCGGCGTCCTCTTGCGGGCCGGAGCCTCGATCGGCTTTTCTTCCGGAACGGAGGCCGGGTTGGTCGGCGCCAGCAGCTGTACCGGATTATAGTTCACCTGCGGATAGGGGATTGTGATTCCCTTGTCATCGAAGGCAAGCTTGGCGCGTTTGATCATGTCGCGGCTGAGGTTCCACCAGTCGCCGGTCGATGCCCAATAGCGCAGCGTCACATAGATCGCACTGTCGCCAAGGCTGTCGACGAATACGCTCGGCGCGGGCGTTCTCAGGACACGCTTATCGGCATTGGCGAGCCCCGTCAGCGTCTCCATCGCCAGATCGAGATCGTCCTCGTAAGCAATGCCGATCTTCAGATCATTTTGCCGGGTGGGCTGGCGGCTATAGTTGGTGATCGGCGTATTCCAGAGCGTTGAGTTGGGCGCCAGGCGATAAAGGCCGTCTCCCGTCTTCAGCTCCGTGGCAAAGAGGCCGATCTCCAGCACCGTCCCGGTAACAGTGCTTGTCTCGATATACTCCCCGACGCGGAAGGGGCGCAGCACGAGCAGCATGATGCCGGCCGCGATATTCTGCAACGTGCCCTGCAGAGCCAGACCGACGGCAAGGCCGGCGGCGCCGAGAGTGGCGATGATCGATGCCGTCTGCACGCCGAACTGCCCGAGAACGGTGACAAAGACCAACACCAGCATCGCATAGCGCACGACATTGGTAAAGAAACGGGCGAGCGTCTCGTCGATGCCGCGCACGCGCGAGATGCCCTCATAGGCCCAGCGGCTGACGAGGTTCGCCATCAACCAGCCGACGATGAGCAGGATGAGCGCCCCGAGGATGGAGAAGGAATATTGTACGGCAAGCGCGCTCGCCTGATCGAGCGCTGAGCGGGTTGCGATGATAAGGTCGGTGGCCTGCTGTTCCATCACGTGCTCCTCGAATGCCTTGTCGAAGGCTAGATGGAGCAGGGGTGAGGAGCGTCAACCGTTTGAATTGTCCCTGACGGTCAGCACGAAGGGCGCGTTGCCGTCGGCATCCGCACCGCGGCCGATGGCTCTCACGGCATCGACGAGCCGGCCGCGCCGGTCAAGCAGCGCATCGCCGATTTCGACAATCCGAGCATTCGGCGTCGCATAGCGCGAGGCGGTTCGCAGCCGCCGGGCAAGCGCCATATCCTCCTGCTCGGGCGCGAGCGAGAGAGCCGCTATCAGCGCCGCGGCAGGCGAGCGAGACACGCCCATCCAGCAATGGACGAGCAGCGGTGCTTCCTGCTGCCAGCCGGCGGCAAAATCGATGATCGCCCGCACATGCTTTTCGTCGGGCGCCACCAGATCGCCCGTTCCCTTGAAGGAAATGTCGTTCATGTTGAGCAGCAGATGCCGGTCGGCCTGGATGACGCCCGGCCGGTGAAAGGCCTGCTCCTTCGCCATCAGGCTGATCATCTCGCGCGCCTTGTGCCGCACGGCCATTTCGGCGATGCGCGCCAGTGGAGAAACCACGATGACGGTCACGACGCGATGCCCCGCTTCGCCTCGATCTCCGCGAAGCGCTCGCAGAAGAGCCGCTGCGCTTCGAGCGCCGGGACGGGATCGATCGAGAGCATATCCCGGGTGATGCCGCGCGGCTGACCGAAGAATTTCTGCGCCTCCGCAGGCGTGAAGCCGGCAAGGACAGTTGCCTCGAAATAGGCGGCGATCGTATCGGCCTTCTTGATCTTGTCCTTAAGCTCGCGGGAGGGGTGCGGCGGCAGGCCGAAGCGGAGATGAACGGCCGCTTCCAGCCGCTTCTCGACCGTCTTGTATCCGCCGCCGACGACGGCCTTGAAGGGGGAGATCATGTCGCCGATCACATATTCGGGCGCGTCATGCAGCAGCGCCATCAGGCAATCGCCAGGTGTGGCCTCATTGAAATGCCGGAAGATGGATTCGACGACAAGGCAGTGCTGCGCAACGGAAAAGGCATGGTCACCCGCCGTCTGGCCGTTCCAGCGGGCGACGCGTGCAAGTCCGTGGGCGATATCGCTCAATTCGACGTCGAGCGGCGAGGGATCGAGCAGATCGAGCCGCCGACCGGACAGCATGCGTTGCCAGGCACGTGGAGCCTTCGCAGTCGTCACGCGCTGGCCTCGTCTGAGGAAGTCGGAAAGCTGAGCCCAGACCAGGCGGGTAGGCTGAGCGTCACGGAAACATCGCCGGCAAGCAGCGGCGTGCCGGATGCCATGGCCTCGCCGGCGCGGTCGGTGCGCACGATCGCCAATCCGCTCGTCCCCTTGACGGAGCCGAGCGTACCGACCGGCTTGCCATTGGCGGTGATTTCAGTGCCGGTGGCAGGTAGTGCGACACCTGCCGAAACGGTCACGACGCGCCGCCGGGCCGTACCGCGATGCTGCATGCGGGACACCACTTCCTGGCCGACATAACAGCCCTTCTTGAAGGAGAGGCCGCCGTTGAAATCCATCAGCACATCATGCGGAAAGGCATCCTGAAGCGCATAATCAGGTCCTGACGTGACGATGCCATTCTCGATGCGCAAGGCATCGTAGAGCGCCGCATCATCGCTGCCATGATGACCGGCACGACGCAGAACGGTGACATTAGCCTTGGCAAAGCGACTGTCCTTGACGCCTTCTTCGGCATCCTCTCCCCAGGAGACGGTAACACCATCTTCGGTAACTGGCGTCAGCGTCACCGGCGCGCGCAGGCGATACATGGTCAGGCGCTTCAGCAAGGCTTCTCGCTGGGCCGCATCCGTTTCGATAATGAAGCCGTCACCCTCGCGCCAGATGACGAAGTCGAACAGGATCTTACCCTGCGGCGTCAGCAATGCGCCCGGCCGCGCCTCGTCCGCACCGAGCGAGACGATGTCTGTGGTGATCAGATTCTGCAGGAAGGATTCCGCTTCCACGCCGCCGACGGCAATGAGCGAGCGGTCTTTCAGGAATACGGCTGGCATGGCGAAACCTGTCGCGTTGGTGATCGCTCAGAGGTAAGTCTTTGAAGCGGATGGTGCAAGCGCTCTACAGCATCGGCCCGAAAATCGGGAATCGATTTTCGGAAAGCCTGATACGTAGATTCAAGGAGTTAGTGCGTCCGAATGGACGCACGGCGCTCCAGCATCAGTCGCCGGCTGTAAAAAACTTCCATTTGCCATCCGGCGCGATGCCGACGCGATAGAAATTATAGCCGCCGAATTCCTGCATGTCGGAGAGATCGCCTGCCGTGACGATGCGCAGCAGCTCCACGCGTTCCGGCGGCGTCAGTGATTTCAGGTCTTTCTCGGCAAAATAGGGCCAGACATACATTTCCTCGGGCGTGCCCTGGCCGACATGCACGAAACCGGTCGAGATGACGTCGAGCATGATCGCAAGGATCTCGTCGCCATCAGGATCGCCGGAGAGATCCTTCAGCGTGCCGATTGGATCATCCGTGGGTTCGCCGACCGTCACCTGGGTCTGATCGGCACCGGTCCCCATCAGTGGGCGCAAGCGTTCGAGATCGCCTGAGGCGGCCGCCTCGACGATCTGTTCGCGCATCTTGCGCACCGGTTCCGGCGCCTTGCTGATGTCGTAGATCACTTCGACGGGTTTGGAATCGTCGGATGCGCCTGGCGTCTTGTCGACGCTCTGGCCGCTCTCTTTGTTGACGAGCGGATCGGGCTGGGGAATGCCTGACGAACCGTTCTGCGGTGGAGCCGGCTGCTGTGGGCTCTGCTGCGCCGTGGCAGGCGCATCGGGCTGGCCCGGAATTTTCTGAAGTTCGGAAAGCGCGTAGGCGGAAGAAGCGGACAGCATGCTGCCTGCGGCGAGGCCGATGGCAAACAGGACCGGCGCGAGCGAAATTCGCCAGGAAATATCTTTACCGGTACGCATGAGACTCTCTGTATTGCCCCTATTGCAGGGTCCTGTTGGTGGAAAACTCACCTGCCAGCATGCGGTCGCGCAACGAGTCCAGCAAGGCCTCGGCGCTGTTTTCTCCATGCAGTCTGATCGTCTCGCGCAGCGCATGAGCAATCGCAGCATCGGCAATGATTTCAGGCTCGATGCCATCGGCCATGCCGTCAGCCCAAGCCTCGTTCTGGTATTCCAGAGCCGCCTGCATCTTTTCGTGGACGATCATGTCGTCGATGTCGTTGAGGCTTGGTTCCATTATCTTTTCCTCAGAACTTCTCATGTCTTACCGCTGTGTTAACAACACTAACAGCCTTTTCCCAAAACGACACGGCCGCATGCGAAATCAGGTTAATTAAACGTTAATTTCCAAAGCGCGAAGTAATTTCTGTGGCAAGTGTTGCACCTTCGTTACGGTAGCGCTCTTCTGCCACGATGGCCGCCTGCGTGCAATCCGTGTAAACAGAGGCGAATGCTCGGTATCCGCGATTGAAGGCTGCGGTCAGTTTTTCCTTGCGCTGCGGCTCCCCATTCGTTTCGGAATCAAGCAGTTGCTGCATGTCGGCCCGCCATTCGTCCGCCCCTGGCGCCTTGCAGAGCGTGCGCAGATAATGCACCGAGCCCAGAACCTCAGCCAGCCGCGCCAGCTTGTCGTCATAGGGTACGGTCGCAACCTGCGGCACTATCTCCTCCACCGGCGGAGGCGCATTCTTGCCGCCCTGCGCCCCACCTTGCGCCATTGTGGGACCGGCCCAGACGAGGCCGCCAAAGACGAGAGATGACAAAACAACGCGTCGAACGGGAATCATGCTCCCAGTTGATACAGGGAGCATGACAGGAACAAGGCGGATGCGGCAATTTCCACTTCTATTCTAGCGAGGGCTTCATTCGCCGGCCGCCAGCCGCTCCGTGCATTCGAGCACACTTTGCGGCACTGGCATGCGCCGGATCTCTTCCACGCTGTACCAGCCGATCGCTGCCGCATCGTCAGCGGCTTCAGCCACCAGGTGGCGGTCCGCCTCGACGCGGAAGACGGAGAGGAAGAAATGGCTGCTGATGCTGCCATCGGGCGCATGCGTCTTCAGGTCATAGGTGGAGAACAGGCGCGGATTTCGTGCCTGAATGCCGGTCTCCTCAAGGAATTCGCGCAGTGCCGTTTCCTCGGGCGTCTCGCCGGGTTCGCCTCGTCCACCGGGAAAGGCATACATATCGGCCGAAGGCGGGTTTCGCCTGAGCACGAGAAGGAACCGGCCATCACGTTCAAGGATGGCGGAAGAGGCGGGTTTGGCTTGGGAGGTCATTGCTTCGCACGCTTTGCTGTGATGGCGCCTTATCCCACGGGCGGCTCACCTTGCGCAACCATCGGCATTACATGGAATATGGCTCCACGATTCCTGCGAGACGCCCGTGACCTACCTGATCTATGCCCTTGCCGCCCTCTTCGAAATTGCCGGCTGCTTCGCCTTCTGGGCCTGGCTGCGGCTGTCAAAGCCCGTCTGGTGGCTGGCACCCGGCATGGTGTCGCTGGCGCTCTTTGCCTGGCTGCTGACCCTGGTGCCGAGCGAGGCGGCCGGGCGCACCTTCGCGGCCTATGGCGGCATTTACATCGTCGCCTCGCTGCTATGGCTATGGCTGGCGGAAAACCGCGTTCCCGACCGCTGGGACATCGGTGGCGCGGTGGTCTGCCTCGCCGGCACGGCCATCATCCTCTTTGCACCGCGCAGTTAGAACAATTCCGCAAAAGATGTGCAGCGCCTCCCATTCGGAATTGCTTGAGGGCAAACCGTCTTGACCGATGTCGGGCACGATGCAAAGACATCCCTATGTGCGGACGTTTTGCCCTGACAGAAGTGGTCAAGGATATCGCCGAAGCTTTCAGCCTTGCCGAGCTGGAAGGCTTTCCGGCGCGCTACAATATTGCGCCGACGCAGCCGATCCTCGTCGTCATCGCGGGCGAGGGGCAGGAACCGGGCAGCAACCTGCCGGATCGCCGGGCGCTTCTGGTGCGCTGGGGTTTCACGCCGGGCTGGGTCAAGGATCCCAAGGAATTTCCGCTGCTGATCAATGCGCGCTCGGAGACCGCAATCGGCAAAGCCTCGTTCCGCGCCGCCATGCGCCATCGCCGCATCCTCATTCCGGCCTCCGGCTTTTATGAATGGCATCGCCCCTCAAAGGAAAGCGGCGAGAAGGCACAGGCCTATTGGATCCGGCCGCGCCGCGGCGGCGTTATCGCTTTTGCCGGCCTCATGGAGACATGGTCCTCGGCCGATGGGTCTGAGGTCGATACCGGCGCTATCCTGACAACCAAGGCCAACAGCGCGATCTCTTCGATCCACGACCGCATGCCCGTCGTGATCCAGCCTGAGGATTTTTCCCGCTGGTTGGACTGCAAGACGCAGGAGCCGCGCGAGGTCGTCGACCTCATGCAGCCGGTCCAGGAGGATTTCTTCGAGGCGATCCCGGTCTCCGACAAGGTCAACAAGGTCGCCAATATGGGGCCGGATCTGCAGGATCCAGTGCCCCTCGAAAAGGTGCCGAAGCCACCGCAGAAGAAAACATCTGACGACGGCCAGCTCAGCTTCTTTTGAAACCCGAAGCCGCCATCCTGTTGAATGGAAAACCCGGTGATCTCTGCCAGCCGGCTTTGGCCAAGAGGCGCGTCTCTTTCAGCCCATTTTTGCCAGACCCGCCGCATGGCGGGTTCTGGATGTCAGTATCCGGCATGGTCATGAGCCCGCTGTCAATCAGCCTGCTCGTGCGCTTCTTCGCGCCCGCTTAGGCGAGTTTCTTGACCGGTGCCGGCTTTGCCATCATCGAGGCCGCAGCCACGGCCTTGAGGCCGAGCGGGCGGTAGTTGGTCGCGAGATCCGGCTTGGCTGCCTGCTGCTGTTCCGACTTCTTCGAGGTCACGATACTCTCCTTACGTGTTTCTCTAGAATTTTATCTGTCTTGTTCTTTTGTCTTTAATAGCGACAAAAGCGAGGCACCGCCTATCAGGAAATGTAAACACAGACCATAATTCGCGAGGCTTAACCGAAGCCTGCGTTCGTTAATACTTACTTAATAAAGTAGATGCTCAGATGTGGCGACCGATGTCGTCCTCGCCGATACCGGGTTCCTGGATTGTCAGCGTGCCATATTTGCGCTTCCACTTTCGCGCGCCGAAGGGCAGCGAAATGAGGTAGGCGCAGACGGTGAAGACCATCACTTCCCAGGTAAAGCTCATCAGCAGCGCGACGTAGATCACGACACCGAGCATGGCCGGCAGCACGAGATCACGCCGCATCCGGCTTTCGGATTTACCGGACCAGACAGGCAGACGGCTGATGAGCAGGAAGGCGATGAGGACCGTGTAACCCGAGGAGAGAAAGGCGAAGGTCCGGTCGGTGGTGAGGCCGAGGAAGCCGAGATAGACAGGCAGAAGCACCAGCATCGCGCCGGCCGGGGCCGGCACTCCGACGAAATATTCCGATTGCCAGGGCGCACGGTTCTCGCGCTCCGACATCACGTTGAAGCGCGCCAGCCTGAGGCCGGCGGCGATCGTGTAGATGAGCGCGGCGATCCAGCCCAGCGAACGCGCCGCGTCAAGTGCATAGACATAGACCACGAGGGCAGGGGCGACGCCGAAATTGACGATATCGGCAAGCGAATCCATCTGCGCGCCGAATTTCGACGTGGCCTTCATCAGTCGCGCCACGCGGCCGTCGATGCCGTCGAGGAAAGCGGCGACGAGCACCATGGCGACAGCCAGCTCATAGCGACCTTCGAAGGCAAGCCGGATGCCGGTCAGACCGGCGCAGATGGCAAGGATGGTGATGAGGTTCGGAACGACGAGCCGGATCGGAATCTCGCGCAGGCGCGGCCCGCGGGCCGAATCGTCGTTCGGGCCGTTCGGTTCGAAGGGCGGAAAGGGTGTTTCCATATCGCGCTCTCCTGAAAATTAGCTGCGGCGGCTGATGACCGGACCCTTAGTCGAGGCGAATTCGGCGATGACCGTCTCGCCGGCAACCGCCGTCTGACCGAGCGAGACGCGCGGTGCGGCACCCACCGGCAGGAAGACATCGAGGCGCGAACCGAAGCGAATGAGGCCGAAACGCTCGCCGGCATCGAGAGGTTCATTGGCATGCGAGAAGCAGAGGATACGCCGTGCCACGAGGCCGGCGATCTGCACCACGCCGATCTGGCCGTGGTGGGTCTCGATCACGAGGCCGTTGCGCTCATTCTCTTCACTCGCCTTGTCGAGCTCGGCATTCACGAAGGTGCCGGGGCGGTAATTGATGCTGACGATGCGGCCGCGCATCGGCGCGCGGTTCACATGGCAGTTGAAGACGTTCATGAAGACGGAGATGCGCAGCATCGGTTCGTTGCCGAGGTTCAGCTCGGCGGGCGGCGTGACCATCTGGATCGAAGAGACCTTACCGTCGGCCGGCGAAATGACGAGATCATCGTCCTGCGGCGTTACGCGTTCGGGATCACGGAAGAAATAGGCGCACCAGAGCGTCAGGATGAGGCCGATCCAGAAGAGCGGCTTGAAGATCCAGCCCAATACGAGCGACGCGACGAAGAAGGCGGCGACGAAGGGGTAACCCTCCTTGTGCACCGGAACGATCGTGTTGCGAACCGTATCGAACAAGCTCATGAATGCCGGTCTCCTGTCGTTTTTCGTATCCGCTGGTTACAGAAAAACGACCTGAGGAGCAATGGCGCGGATCTCAGGCCGCGTCCGGCGCGTCGGTTCTGAACAACAAAACGGACGATCTCGCCCGTTTACGGCGCTAGCTCGCCGGCGCCAGCCGGTTGACGATGCCGAGCTCGTCGCTCTCGCGAACCTGCTTGAGATGCTCTTCGGCCTGTGTCGCTTCGCGCTGGCGGCTCCACATCGAGGCATAGAGGCCGTTTTGTTCGAGAAGAGCCGCATGCGTGCCGCGCTCGGCAATCTCACCGCTCTTCAGAACGATGATCTCGTCGGCACCAATCACGGTAGACAGGCGGTGGGCGATGACCAGCGTCGTGCGGTTCTTGGAAACGACATCGAGTGCCGTCTGGATTTCCCGCTCCGTCGTCGTGTCGAGCGCCGAAGTCGCCTCGTCGAGGATCAGGATCGGCGGGGCCTTCAGGATGGTGCGGGCGATCGCCACGCGCTGCTTTTCACCGCCTGAAAGCTTCAGCCCGCGTTCGCCGACCTTGGTTTCGAAACCCTCCGGCAGCATTTCGATGAAATGCCCGATCTGGGCGATTTCAGCCGCCTGCTTCACCTCGGCTTCACTGGCCGAAGGGCGGCCATAGCGGATGTTATAGGCGACGGTGTCGTTGAACAGCACCGTATCCTGCGGCACCATGCCGATCACCGAGCGCAGGCTCTTCTGCGTGATCGTGCGGATGTCCTGCCTGTCGACGGTGATGGAACCGCTCTGGATATCGTAGAAGCGATAGAGCAGGCGCGACAGTGTCGATTTGCCGGCACCCGAGGGCCCGACGACGGCAACTGTTTTGCCCGCCGGCACCTCGAAGGAAATGCCCTTCAGGATCGGCCGGGCCGCATCATAGGCGAAATGCACGTCCTTGAAGGAGATGGCGCCCTGGGCGATGGCAAGATCCTTCGCGTCAGGCGCGTCCAGCACTTCGGCCTTCACTTCCAGAAGATCGAACATCTGCTCGATATCGATCAGCCCCTGGCGGATTTCGCGATAGACAAAACCGATGAAGTTCAGCGGCACGGAAAGCTGCAGCAGCATGGAATTGACGAAAACGAAATCGCCGATCGTATGTTCGCCGCTCTGCACCGACCAGGCCGAGAGGACGAGCATGATCGTCGTGCCGATGCCGAAGATCACGCCCTGGCCGAAGTTCAGCCAGCCGAGCGAGGTCCAGACGTCGGTTGCCGCCTTCTCATAACGCTCCATCGACTTGTCGAAGCGCTTGGCCTCCATCTCTTCATTGCCGAAATATTTGACGGTCTCGAAATTGAGGAGCGAGTCGATCGCCTTGGTATTGGCGTCCGTATCGCTGTCGTTCATCGCCCGGCGGATAGAGATACGCCAATCGGAAGCGCGGATCGTGAACCAGATATAGGCCCAGACGGTGAAGGCGGTGACGGCGAGATAGGAGAAGCCGTAACCCCACCAGAAAATCGCCGCCGTCAGCAGGAATTCTATGACCGTCGGGATCGAGTTCAGGATCGTGAAACGCACGATCGTTTCGATGCCCTTGGTGCCGCGCTCGATGATGCGCGAAAGCCCGCCCGTCTTGCGCTCCAGATGGAAGCGCAGGGAAAGCTCATGCATATGCACGAAGGTGCGGTAGGCAAGCTGGCGCACCGCATATTGGCCGACGCTGGCAAAGAGCGAGTCTCTGAGCTGGTTGAGGCCGAGCTGGATGAGGCGCGTCAGGTTATAGGCAATGACGAGGGCGGTAACGCCGATCAGCAGCGGCGGCAGCGTGCCCTGCAGGTCCATCCTGCCGTTCAGCGCATCGGTGGACCACTTGAAGAAATA
Organism: Rhizobium sp. 01T437; assembly: GCF_056398505.1. Taxonomy (NCBI): domain Bacteria; kingdom Pseudomonadati; phylum Pseudomonadota; class Alphaproteobacteria; order Hyphomicrobiales; family Rhizobiaceae; genus Rhizobium; species Rhizobium sp. 01T437. The sequence continues at coordinate 250,794 of NZ_JBFTPM010000008.1, read as the reverse complement.
GGGCACCAGCAGCAGGACGAACTTCGAGATCAGCAGGTAGACCGAGGCCCATACGACCCGCATCCTCAAATCCGACCTATCCTTCGGCCACATATAGGGCCAGAGATTGTAGAGCGTTCCCAACAGGTTGGAGTCTGAAACTGTCTTGCCGTTTGCCATGCTTTTCTCCAGCCCGGCGGGCCGCTATCGCCGCGGCTTGTCGCCGCTCCCGCGAGATATGCCACCGGCTGGCGGATTACAACATTGGCAGGGATTTTATAGGCGAGGTGTTGCGCGCCGGTCCTAACGAAAACGGCGGCCGATGGGCCGCCGTTTTTTTGATTTAGAGATGCCCGCCCGAGAGCCGCTTGCGGTGCAGCTCCTCGGCATTCGGAAGCGCATCCTTCGGCAGGCCGAAGACCTGGCCCGGACGGATGCGGTCCGGATTGAGGATCTTGTCCTCATTGGCGATGTAGATCGTCGTATAGCGCACACCAAGGCCATAGGTACGCCGGGAGATCTGCCAGAGCGTATCGCCACGGCGAATGATGACCGCGTTGTTGTTCGCCGTCAGCGGCGCCTGCTCGATCGTCTTCGGCTGGCTGGCGTCCGATACCTCGTTTGAGGGCATCGGCGCGACATTGGCGCCGGGAGCCGTCAGTTCGGCGATGATCGAGCCGAGCTTGTCGAGTGCCGCGCCGACCGACTTGGCATCCTTCGGCAGGCTCTGCAACACTGTCAGCGCATTCGCCGCAACCTGTGAGGCGGAAGCCGATGCCTGCTTGAAGGCGTCGGTCGCATCGATGCCCGGACGGAAGTCGACGAGAGAGCGCAGCGCGAACTCGGTGGCCGAGCGGGCTGCCGCAAGCTGCTCGGCACCCGGCACCTTGCCGTCGGCGAACAGGCCCTTCAGCAGGCCGAAGGCCTTCGTGGCATCGCCCTTGAGCTTGCCGAGCTGGCCCTCATCGAGCGGCACCGTCGCCTGATTGACATTGGCATTACTGCCGGACTGCGCGGCAACCGTTACCTGATCGCCTTCAGGACGGTTGAAATTGACGGTCGCGCGGATGAGGACCTTGCCCGTCCCATCGACGACATCGACGCGGATCTTGTGATCGCCGACCGGGAGGTCCATCGCGCCGCTGATAACGAAGTGACCATCCGGCTCCGCCTTATCCTGGCCGATCAGCGCATCATCGGCGTAACCGATAACCTTGGCATTGGCGCGCGCCGTGCCGGCCACGAAGATCTTGTTGCCTTCGATCTCCACGGCAGTGATCACCACATCCGCAACAGCCTCTGTGCCCTGCTGAGTGCCAGGAAGAGGAGGTGCTGTTTTGCCCACATCACCAGATGTCACGGGCATATTCGGCGTCTGCATCGCGACCTGGTCGCTCGGAGCACCACTATTAGGGGCAGGCTGCGTGTTGTCAGCAGCCGGCGGCTGGGCGCTGGCGATTTCAGCCTTCGGCGCGGTGATGATGCGGCTTGCCGTGCCCGGCTTGGAAACCATGGCGAGCAACTCGCTGCCGCTGCCATCATTCGGCACGGAAACGGTTGCAACTTCTTCAGACAGCGTGGTCTTGCCATCCTTGCCGGTTACCTTCAGCACGAGCTGGTGGTCGCCGGCTGGAAGCGGGTTGTCGAGAACGACAGCAAAATCACCGGTGCCGTCGACATCGGTTGTCACGACCACCTTGTCGCCGTCGAGCACTTCCAGCTTGCCATGCGGCTCTGCTGAGCCGGCAATGACGGTCGAACCATCCGGCTCGACACGCAGCACGTCGAATGCCGGGATCTTCGGGCCGGTGCTGGCAGCGGTATCGGCTGTGGGAGCAGTCTGGTTATTGGCTGCGGCCGGCTGGCCGGCTGGCTCTGGCGCACCGGTCAGCGCGGCTTCGGCCCGTGCCAGGGCGGCCAATGCGTCGGTGGCATTTTCAGTGAGATTCTGGATGATGTCGCGCGCCTTGCCCGCACCGTCCTTGGCCTTGGAGACGAGGCTCGCGGTGGTGGTGTCGAGACCTTCAGGGGCAGTGAAATCGACGATCGTGGTCAGCGTATTCACGGCGGCAGTCTTGGCGCCTGCAAGCGCATCGGCAGCGGGCACCTTGCCGTCCGCAAACAGCGCCTTCAGGCCGGAGAGGGACCGCACGGCATCGGCAGTGAGGCTGCCGATCTTCTGGGCGGCCTCTGTGGCATCCGCGGCAGCGGAGCGAGAAGTCTTAGACGCTTCGTTAACCGTGTTGTTGACCTCGGTGCCGGCCTGGTTGATGGCGTCACCAACCTTCGCCACATCAGAGCCGAGCCGGGGCATGACGAAAAACACCATCAGTATGATTGCGATTACGAGCACTGCGAGGGCCAGCAAGCCGGCACGGTTTTTCATCATTCCGTCTCCAAAGGCGGCAAATTGCCGTAGTATTCAGAAATTGCTAGCGATTCCCGTTGCTTTGCACAAGCATTCAAAGCAAATAGGCAAGCTCCGGAAGCCGCTTTTCAGTCAATTTTCTTGACTGCATTGAAATGGAATAGTTGTTTTTCCCTTATGACCGAACAATCTGTACCGATTCGATCCATTTGCGTTTACTGCGGCTCTCGGCCGGGACGCGATCCTTCCCATATGGCTGCCGGCCGCGCACTCGGAAAAGAGATCGCGGAATATGGCCTTCGCCTCATCTACGGCGGTGGCACTAAGGGCATCATGGGTGCTGTGGCCAGCGGGACCCTATCCAACGGCGGTCAGGTGACGGGCATCATTCCCGAGTTCCTGATCGATATGGAGGCGACTCGCCATTCGCTCGGCCAACTCAACGAGCTTATTGTAACCCCTGACATGCATGCGCGCAAACACACGATGTTCGAGCGCTCGGATGCCTTCGTGGCCTTGCCGGGTGGTATCGGCACGCTGGAAGAGATCGTCGAGATCATGACCTGGGCGCAGCTCGGCCGTCACGAAAAGCCGATGGTCTTCGCCAACATCAACGGCTTCTGGGATCCGATGATGGAGCTTCTGCGCCACATGACGGGCGAGGGCTTCCTGCACACCGCCCATCGCGTGCAGCCGCTGGTCATCGACGAGATATCGGGCATCATCCCGGCCATCATGGCGCAGGCGGCAGAGCTTGCCGCCGACCGTGACGGCGAGGATGACGTGATCTCGAAGATGTAAGTCGCCAAAGCAATTCCAGCAAAAGTGCGTAGCGGTTTTGCGTTCGGAATTGCGGGGAAAACAAGGCAATCCAGCAAAAGCGTGCAGCGGTTTTGCGTCGGGAATTGCGTGCAGACAACCGCGGCTTAACGTCCGCGCGTCGTCCTCAACATAGACCAGCTGTAGAAGAACAGGCCGGCCCAGATCAGCGGGAAGGCGATCATGCGCGCCGTATCCAGCTCTTCCCCGAAGCCGAAAACGGCGATGAGGAAGATCATGGTCGGCGCGATATATTGCATGATCCCGATGGTCGAAAGCTTCAGCAGCTTGGCGCCGTTTGCATAGATCATCAGCGGTACGGCGGTGATCAGTCCGCAGCCAAGCAGCAGGGCGGTATCGCTAAGGCTCGTGCGGTACAGATGCCCTTCTCCGCTGACGAATTCCAGGTAGAGGATATAGAGCAAGGCTGGCAGGCTGAGGATCAGCACTTCCAGGAAGAAGCCCTGGTTCGGCCCGAGCGGCAACGTCTTGCGAAACAGCGCATAGAAGCCCCAGCTGATCGCCAGCGTCAGCGCCACCCAGGGAATGCCGCCGCTATCGAAGGCGAGTACCACGACCGCAAGGCCGGCAAGGCAGATCGCCGCGATCTGCATCGGCTGCAGCTTTTCCTTGAGCAGCACGGCGCCGAGGAAGATGCTGAAGAGCGGATTGATGAAATAGCCCATGGCTGCATCGAGCGAATGGCCGGCGCCGATCGCCCAGACATAGGTGCCCCAGTTCACGGTGATCAGCGCCGCGGTCATCATTGCCATGGCGAGCATGCGCGGTGAACGCAGCGCAATGGCGATATCCTGGGTGCGCCCCAGCACTAGAAGCACGATGCCGGCGAGCGGCAGCGACCAGACGATACGGTGGGCGATGACTTCGGCAGGTGAAATATGCGCAAGAGCCTTCATGTAGATCGGCAGGAAGCCCCACAGAAGATAGGCCGTCAGCGCGAAGGCAAAGCCGCGTGGACTGTCTTCGTTCTTGATGAGGGGGGCGCTTGCATCGGCAGACATCGGGTGTTTCCATCTTTGTTCTGTTTCTGATCCGGATTAGCTTAAGCGGCGTGAATAGGCCAATTCATTTCAGTGAATGGATCTGCATGCGCCTGGCAACGCGGGAGGCAAGCATGGACGAAACGGAACTGGCGATTTGCCGGCAAGCGTATGCCACTCAAATGCTGGCGAAGATGGGTATCGTGGGCGACGAGCGGCTGCGACAGGCCTTTGCCACAGTGCCACGTGAGGATTTCCTGGACCCACCGCCGTGGCGCATGGCAAACGGGACCGGCTATCAGGATATGCCGTCGACCGATCCCGTCATCCTCTATCAGGATGTTCTGATTGCGCTGCAGGAGGGAAGGCAGGTCAACAACGGCAGCCCCTCGCTTCATGCGCTCGGCCTCCACTGGCTGGCACCTCAACCCGGCGATACAGCCTGCCACATCGGCGTCGGCGGCGGTTATTACACCGCCATGCTGTCGCATCTGGTGGGCAGCGGCGGCCATGTCGCGGCGATCGAATATGACCGGGATCTCGCCGCCCGCGCCGCTGCCAACCTGGCCCCCTATGGCAATGTCGAGGTTGTCTGCGGCAACGGCCTGGAATGGCCGCAGTCGCCGACCGACGCGATCTACGTCAATTTCGGGGTCCATAGGCCGGCTGAAGCCTGGGTCGACAATCTCGCCATCGGCGGCAGGCTGATCTTTCCGCTCTGCGCTCCCTCGAGGGACGGCAACGACAATTTGCGGCCACGCAGCGCGCGCGGCGGCTTCTTCCTGATTCAGCGCACGCCCGAGCACTATCGCGCCCGTTATTTGAGCCCCACCGTCTTCGTCTGGGGCCATGGCGCGACCGGCACGATAGAGACCTACAGGGTGCTGGACTCCACTTTTCGGCAGGGCGGCATGGGAAGGGTTACGCGGCTGCGCTGGAAAGAGCTGAAGCAGGAAGATGAATGGTATTCGGAGGAGGACTGGGGCCTCCTATAGAGCATTTCCGTTTTCTTCGAAACACGGAAATGCTCTATCTCTTTATTTTCACGTAATTCCGGACGCAAAACCGCTGCACACTTTTGCTGGAATTGCTTTAGCTCACTCTGCGGCGATCTTGCCGGCGAGCTGCCGGTTCTTCATCAGCTTGTAGATGACCGAATCCATCAGCGCCTGGAACGAGGCGTCGATGATATTTTCGGACACGCCGACCGTCCACCAGCGCACGCCGCTGGAATCGGTGGACTCGATGAGAACGCGGGTGATGGCCTCCGTGCCGCCATTGAGGATACGCACCTTGAAATCGGCGAGCACGAGATCGTCGATCTCATGCTGATACTTGCCGAAATCCTTGCGCAGCGCGAGGTCGAGCGCATTGACCGGGCCTTCCGCTTCCGCAACCGACATCAGCGTCTGGCCGTCGATGGCGATCTTCACGACGGCTTCGGAGACGATCTTGATGCGGCCGTGGGAATCGAAGCGCCGTTCGATCATCACCCGGAAACCGTCGATCGTGAAGAAGTTCGGAATGGTGCCCATGGTGCGCCGCGCCAGAAGCTCGAAGCTCGCATCGGCACCTTCATAGGCATAGCCGGATGCCTCGCGCTCCTTGACGATGGAGATCAAGAGATCGAGCTTCGGATCGTCCTTGGCGACATCGATGCCGCGCCGCCTCAGCGCATTGATGAAATTCGCCTTCCCGCCCTGATCAGAGACCATGACCTTGCGGAAATTACCGACACTTTCCGGCGGCACGTGTTCGTAAGTGCGCGGATCCTTCAGCAGCGCCGAGGCGTGGATGCCGGCCTTCGTGGCAAAGGCAGAGGCGCCGACATAGGGCATCTGATGATCCGGTGAGCGGTTGAGCAGTTCGTCGAAGGCATGCGACAGGCGGGTGAGATTGGTCAGCCGCTCCGCATCGATCACCGTTTCGAAACGTGTGTTATAGGCGCTCTTCAGCGCCAATGTCGGGATCAATGTCACCAGATTGGCATTGCCGCAGCGCTCTCCGACGCCGTTCAGCGTGCCCTGGATCTGGCGTACGCCCGCCTCGACGGCGGCGAGCGAATTGGCGACCGCCTGGCCGGTATCGTTATGCGCATGGATGCCGAGACAGTGCCCCGGCACGCCGAAAGCAATCACGGCCTCGACGATGGCGCGCACTTCTGGCGGCTGCGTGCCGCCATTGGTGTCGCAGAGCACCACCCAGCGCGCGCCGTTCTCATAGGCTGTCCTCGCGCAGGCGAGCGCATATTCCGGATTGGCCTTGTAGCCGTCGAAGAAATGCTCGCAGTCGACCAGCGCTTCCTTGCCGGCGGCAACGGCGGCTTTCACGCTTTCGGCGATGCATTCGAGGTTTTCCTCGTTGGTGCAGCCGAGCGCCACCTGCACGTGGTAATCCCAGCTCTTGGCGACGAAACAGACGGCGTCGCTGCGCGCCTGCAGCAGGCCGGCAATACCCGGATCGTTGGAGGCGGAAACACCGGGGCGTTTCGTCATGCCGAAGGCGACGAAGGAGGCCTGGTTCGTGCGCTTCTCGGCGAAGAAGGCGGTATCGGTCGGGTTCGCACCCGGATAACCGCCCTCGACGTAGTCGAGCCCGAACTCGTCCAGCATGCTTGCAATCGCAATCTTGTCCTCGACGGAAAAGTCGATGCCGGGCGTCTGCTGCCCGTCCCGGAGCGTCGTATCGAAGAGGTAGATTCTTTCGCGTGTCATGGTGTTTCCTGTCGCCGCTTGCGGCCTTTATTGTTTTCCTGCGAACCGGTCCGTCGCCCGGATCAGCTGGTCGAGAATACCGGGCTCCGAAAAGGCATGGCCCGCACCCTCGATCAGGTGGAATTCGGCCTTCGGCCATGCCTTGTGCAGCAGCCAGGCATATTTGGCCGGGCAGGGCATGTCGTAACGCCCGTGCACGATGACGCCGGGAATATCCTTCAGCTTGTGGGCATCGCGCAGCAGCTGGCCTTCCTCCATCCATCCGGCATGGACGAAGAAGTGGTTCTCGATGCGCGCAAAGGCATAGGCGAACTCGGCTTCCTCGAACTTGCCGCTGGTCGATTTCTCCGGCAGCAGCGTAATCGTCTCGCCTTCCCAGATACTCCAGGCCTGCGCGGCCTTCAGCGCTACGGCCCGGTCCGGACCGGTAAGCCGGCGGTTATAGGCAAGCATCATCTCATGGCGTTCTTCAGGCGGGATGGGTGCAACAAAGCGCTCCCACTTGTCCGGAAACATCTCGGAGACGCCGAACTGATAGTACCAGTCGAGTTCGGCCCGTGTCAGCGTGTAGATGCCGCGAACGACGAGTTCGGAAACCCGTTCCGGATGTTTCTCGGCATAGGCAAGCGCCAGCGTGGAGCCCCAGGAACCGCCGAAGACCTGCCATTTGTCGACGCCGGCCATCTCGCGCAGCCGCTCGATATCGGCAACGAGATGCCAGGTCGTATTGGCTTCGAGGCTCGCATGCGGGGTCGACTTGCCACAGCCGCGCTGGTCGAACAGCAGGACGTCATAGAGCTTCGGGTCGAACACGCGGCGATGCGCAGGCGAAATGCCGCCGCCCGGGCCGCCATGCAGGAAGACCGCCGGCTTGGCGCCCGGCGTGCCGCAGCGCTCCCAATAGATCACGTGGCCATCGCCGACATCGAGATGGCCGGAAGCATAGGGTTCGATCTCAGGATAAAGCGTGCGCAGCACTTCGGTCATATCTTCACGCCTTTCGCCGGCCAGACGGCGGTATCATGGTCGGGATGCTGGAAGGAAATGATCGCCTCCTGCCGGGAATAGAAATCCGGGTCCTTATGAACAGGCGCGTCAAAGATCGTCTCGACCCAGGGCAGGCGGGCATCGTAGTTGACCTGGATCTGCGGGGCGAGATCGCTGCGGTCGTCGAATGTGCCGATCGCAAGCTCCAGCCCACCCGGATGACGATAGGTCATCGGCGTACCGCAATCCCGGCAGAAGCCACGCTCGATATTGACCGAGGACTGGAAATAGGTGGGTTCGCCGCGCGTCCACTCCATGCCTTCTTCTGGCGCCGTCACCAGTGCTGAAAAGAAGCCGCCGAACTGCTTCTGGCACATGCGGCAATGGCAGATGGACGGGCGTCCGAGCTTTCCTGTGATGCGGAAGCGCACGGCGCCGCATTGGCAGCCGCCTGTTCTTGTCGTTTCGGTCATGGATGAGCTCCTGAAGGCCAGTGGGATGTATCGTGGTCGGGATGCTGGTGATTGCTCGCCGCGATCCTGTCCTCACGATCGGTTGTTTCCGGTTCCGGTTCGACAGGCAAGCCATCGAGCGCATGAAACCAGACCATTTTGCTGTCGAGATTGGATTGCATGACGGGCTTTACAGCTTGCGGATCATCTAGCGAGCCGAGCGCGATATTGATGGAGTCAGCATCGGGAATATCGTAGAAAAGCGGCGTGCCGCAGTCGCCGCAAAAGCCGCGCCGCACGAGACCGGAGGAGTGGAACCATTTCGGCTCGCCGCGCGTCAGCTCGAAATCGACCCGCATCACCCCTGCAAGCGGCAGGAAATAATTGCCGGCGGCCTTCTGGCACATGCGGCAGTGGCAGATATGCGGATAGCCGAGTTCGCCGCTCGCCCGGTAACGAACCGCGCCGCACTGGCATCCGCCGGTCAGTCCCATCTTTGTCGTCAAGCGTGATCCTCCGACGGCCAGACCGGCGTATCATGGTCTGGATGCTGGTAGGAGACGAGCTGGTGAAGGAAGGAGTCCGCCTCCAGATCGTCCTCGCTTCGTGCTCCCGGCAGTTCATACAGGTGGTCGACGAAGCCGATCTTGGCCTCCACGCCCCATTGCATGCTCGGCGGAAAGGCCGAGGGATCGTCAAACGCGCCAGCCGCAACCGCCATACCGTCAGGCGCTTCATAAGTCAGCGGCGTGCCGCAATCACTACAGAAACCGCGGTTGACGAAATTCGAGGACCGGAAGGTCTTCCGCTGTCCCCTGGTCCACTCGAATTCCATCTCCCGCACGGACACCAGCGGCGCATAATAGGCGCCGAACGCCTTCTGGCACATGCGGCAATGACAGATGGAAGCGTGATGAGGGGTGCCGCGCGCCCGGAAACGGACGGCTCCGCATTGGCATCCGCCGGTATAGGTGTTCATTTCTTCACCTCCCACGTCGTCACCCGCTCGCCCGTTTCGGCATGCTTGCCATCCTTGAGCTGGATGCCCTCGGCGGCGAGGATGTCACGGATCTTGTCGGCCTCCGCGAAATTCTTCGCCTTCAGGAGCTCCAGCCGCGCCTTGACCCGTGCATCGATTTCCGCGGCCACCGCCTCGTCGATCTCGGTCTTCTTCGGTAGCACGCCGAGCAGAGCCGCACTGGCGGCGAAGACGGCGGCGTTGCCGGACTGGGCGAGCGCATGCAGCGCCTGCACTGCCGCGACCGTATTGAGATCGTCGGCGAGCGCATTCAGCACGGTCTCATCCGGCTTGGCATCGCCGGGTTCGGCAGCCGGCCATTTGGCAAGCAGGCGCTCGGCCTCCTCCAGCCGCTTGACCGAGAAGTCGATCGGCTCGCGGTAATGCGTCATCAGCATCGCAAGGCGCAGCACTTCGCCAGGCCATTGGCGGCCGGCGAATGTCTCCGTGTGCAGCAACTCGTAGATGGTGACGAAATTGCCTTCGGACTTCGACATCTTGCGGCCTTCGACCTGCAGGAAGCCGTTATGCATCCAGACATTCGCCATCACGTCGGTGCCATGGGCGCAACGTGACTGGGCGATCTCGTTCTCATGATGTGGGAAGATCAGGTCCAGCCCACCGCCATGGATATCGAAGACATCGCCGAGATAGCGCCCGCTCATGGCCGAGCACTCGATATGCCAGCCCGGGCGGCCTCGACCCCACGGGCTTTCCCAGCCGGGCTCGTTGTCGTCAGACAGTTTCCAGAGGACGAAGTCGCCGGGGCTCTTCTTGTGCGCATCGACGGCGACGCGGGCGCCCGCCTGCTGTTCATCGAGATTGCGCTTCGAAAGCTGGCCGTAATCGGCCATCGACTTGGTGTCGAACAGTACCTCGCCTGATGCCTGATAGGCATGGCCGCGCGCAATCAGCCGCTCGATGATCTCGATCATTTCAGCGATATTGTCGGTGGCGCGCGGCTGCACCGTCGGCTCGAGCGAGCCGAGTGCCAAGGCATCGTCAAGAAACTGCTTCTCGGTCTTTTCCGTCACCGCCCGGATCGCCGCATTCAGCGGCAGGCCCGGATAGTCGCGCAGCGCCCGCGCGTTGATCTTGTCATCGACATCGGTGATGTTACGCGCATAGGTGACATGGCTTTCGCCATAGACATGGCGCAGCAGGCGGAACAGCACGTCGAAGACGATGACCGGTCGCGCATTGCCGATATGGGCGTAATCATAGACCGTCGGGCCGCACACATACATGCGGACGTTTTCGGCATCGATCGGCGAAAAGACCGATTTCTCCCGCGTCAGCGTATTGTACAGCTTCAGTTCCGGCGTGCCGCCCATTTCACTCTCCTAAAATGCATATGCAGAAAAATACCACCACCGGCAGGCCGGGGCGTTTCGCATCTTGGACATTTGGGAGACGAAAACGGCCAGGCCAGCTTTGGGCTAGCGAATAATCTTCCGGCAAATAATGCAGGTAACCGTTTTCATGACGCGTTTTATGGCGCGGGATCGGAGTTTGGTCAAGAGGGCGAGCAACGATCCCGCGGGCAACCGGAGCTATCCATCTCGTGAATCGATGGCAGCGATGGACATCCAGTAAAGGGGGCGTGCTTGCTTTAAGATTTTTGGTCATTTTCAAGACGAAAATCTTGCATAGCCAATTGCGAAACCGGTGAAAATAGGGGGATTGGGTGAGGAGAGCGACACGATGGACAATAGGAGCGACCGCAATTCTGACAATCGCGTCCGCCGCATATTTCGCCTATGATTTCGGTATGCTTCGCTTCAACAATCCGTCTCTAAGCCGCTATCCGATCCAGGGTATCGATGTCAGCCACCATCAAGGCGATATCGATTGGAAGACTGTCGCGTCGCAAGCGAATGTCCGCTTCGCGATCATGAAGGCGACCGAAGGCGGAGATCACCGGGATTCCAAATTTGCCGAGAATTGGCAGCGTGCCGGGGATGCCGGACTGGTAAGGGGTGCGTATCATTTCTTCACCTTCTGTCGCCCGGGCAAGGATCAGGCGCAGAATGTCCTGGCGACGGTGTCAAAGGAGCCGGGGACCCTGCCTATTGCAGTCGATCTGGAGTTTGTCGGCAACTGCAACAAGATTCCAACGCTCGAGGAAATGGCTGCCGAGGTGAACGCGTTCTTCATCGAGTTGAAAGGCACCTTTCCCGAGAAGCCCATTTTTTACGTCACTCAGGAGTTCTTTGATCAATATCTGAAAGGCAATGAATCACGGTTCCCCGACCATTACCTGTGGCTTCGAAGCGTCTTCAAGGAGCCTAGGCAGGAAGAATGCAGTCACTGGTCAATCTGGCAATTCGCCGATAACGGCACCTTGGACGGTATCCAGGGACCGGTCGATCTTAACGCGTTGTGCGCGTCGGAGACAGGTTTCGCTCATCTGTTCGCGACCGCTGCAGCGAATTGAAGCGTCCGGCTATTCCGGCAGCTGGTAATCCACCAGCTTGTTCTCGCGCACGATGAACAGCTTGCCGGTCTCGGTCACGCCGGGCCCGAGTAAGGGAAGGATTGCTTTCGCCACTTCGGAAGGATGCGGGAGGCTCATCGGATCTTCACCGGGAACCGCCTGCGCGCGCATGGCAGTGCGCGTGGCACCCGGATCGACGCTGGTGATGCGAAGCGGCGTCGATTGCGTCTCGCCTGCCCAGGTGCGGGCAAGCGCCTCGACAGCCGCCTTGGAGGCCGAATAGGCGCTCCAGAAGGGGCGGCATTTGTGGGCAGCGCCCGAGGACATGATGACGGCGCGGCCGGCATCCGAGCGTGTCAGCAGCGGATCGACCGAGCGGATGAGACGCCAGGTGGCATTCACGTTGATGTTCATGACCTTCTCGAAGACCTTCGCCTCGATATGGCCGATCGGCGAGATGACGCCGAGCACGCCGGCATTGGCGACGAGAATATCGAGCTTGCCCCAGCGCTCGAAGATCGAGCCGCCGAGGCGGTCGATCGCTTCCATATCGGCGAGATCGAAGGGAACCAGCGTCGCGGAGCCACCCACGGCCTTGATGGCATCGTCGAGCTCTTCCAGGCCACCGACCGTGCGGGCGCAGGCAATCACATGCGCGCCGGCCTTGGCGAGTTCGAGTGCCGTGAAATAGCCGATGCCGCGCGATGCGCCTGTTACCAGCGCGATCTTGCCTTCAAGATTGATGTTCATCTGCCCCGGTTCCGGATGTGCTTGAAAAGGTAAGGGGCGCAATAGGCGCCCCAGATAGGAAAGTCAAAGCGGAAGCGGCTCAGCCGTTGCTGGCAAGCATGGAAATCTTGTTGCCCATGGACTCGCCATTCTTGTCGAGCAGGCGGGTCGGATAGTCACCGGTGAAGTAGTGGTCGGTGAACTGCGGGCGAGCATTGTTGCGGTCTTCACCGCCGACGGCGCGATAGAGGCCGTTGATCGACAGGAAGGCCAGCGAATCCGCGCCGATATATTTGGCCATGGCTTCGACATCGGCATACTGGTTTGCCAAGAGCTTATCGGCGTCAGGCGTATCGATGCCGTAGAAATCCGGGAAGAAGATCATCGGGCTCGCGACGCGGATATGCACTTCCTTTGCGCCGGCTTCACGGATCATCTGCACGATCTTCAGCGAGGTCGTGCCGCGCACGATGGAATCATCCACCAGCACCACGCGCTTGCCTTCGATCATCGCCCGGTTGGCGGAGTGCTTCAGCTTCACGCCAAAGGCGCGGATTTGCTGTGTCGGCTCGATGAAGGTACGGCCGACATAGTGGTTGCGGATGATACCGTATTCGAAGGGAATGCCGCTTGCCTGCGCATAGCCGAGCGCTGCAGGCGTGCCGCCATCGGGAACAGGCACGATCACGTCGGCGTCGACAGGCGATTCTTTGGCAAGGTTCATGCCCATGCTCTTGCGCGTCGTATAGACGTTGCGGCCGCCGACGACCGAATCCGGACGGGCGAAATAGACATATTCGAACAGGCAGAGCCGTTCCGGCTGCGGCTTGCTGGGCTTGCGCGCATCGATGCTGATCGAGCCGTCGGGCTGGATTTCGCAGATGACGACTTCGCCATTCTCCACGTCGCGGATGAACTTGGCGCCGATAATGTCGAGAGCGCAGGTTTCCGAGCAGAAGATCGGCTTGCCGTCGAGTTCGCCCATGACCAGCGGGCGGATGCCGGTGGGGTCGCGCGCGGCAATCAGCTTCGTGCGCGTCATGGCGAGCATCGAATAGCCGCCTTCCATTTGGCGGATGGCATCGATGAAGCGATCGGTTGTGGAGGTGTGGCGGGAACGGGCGATGAGATGGAGGACGACTTCGGTATCGGATGTCGACTGACAGATGGCGCCGGTTGCGATGATCTGGCGGCGCAGCGTCAGGCCGTTGGTGAAATTGCCGTTATGGGCAATGGCGATGCCGCCTTCTTCCAGCTCGGCAAAGAGTGGCTGCACGTTGCGCATCGCCACTTCGCCTGTTGTCGAATAGCGCGTGTGGCCCATTGATATGGTGCCGGGCAGGCGGGCGAGCGTCATCGGATTGGTATAGTGGTCGCCGACAAGGCCCATATGGCGTTCCTGGTGGAAACGCTTGCCGTCGAAGGAAACGATACCGGCCGCTTCCTGCCCGCGATGCTGAAGCGCATGCAAGCCAAGCGCCGTCAGCGCTGCCGCATCGGGATGTCCCAGAATTCCGAAAACACCGCATTCTTCATGCAGCGTATCTCCGTCGAGCGGATCGTCAATCGGGAAGGAATGGGACTGGTTCATTTCTGCGGGCCTCTGCTCTCACAAGAATGGATCGGCTTTTCCAGTAGCATGATACCGGAAAAAATGCTGCTTTCCGATAAGTTCATGCTGAATAACACCTGCCTCAAAGCCCGTTCACCAGCTCTGAAACGGCTGAGGCCCGGCAGAGCGAAATGCCCGGCCGGACCTTTGATCTTACGTCCCGCTCAAATGGCAATTGCCAGGCCGCGGGTCAAGCTAGTGAACACTGCGTCAATTCGATGGCTGCTGTGCGCCATTGTTAGGCGCGGGTGCTGCGTCTTCTGCCGGAGCCTGATCGTTGGCCGGCGCATTTTCTTCCGTCGTGCGCGCGCCACCAAGCTTCTCGGTGATGCTCTTCTGGATCATCTGCGCGAATTCATCCGGCAGGACCGCCTGCAGGCGAACGACGAGAGAATCCAGGAACGGCTTCGATTTGGCATTGTTGACCCAGGACGGGCGATGATCGGCATCAACCAGCCAGTTCCAGAAGGCAACGGCGACGACGAGTAGAAGTATGCCGCGCGCAGCACCGAAGAGGAAGCCCAAAGTGCGGTCGAGTGCACCAATGCGGCTGTCGATGATGAAATCGGCGACCTTCATGGTAATGAAGGAGATGACGATCAGCGCGATGAGGAAGACGACGGCAGCTGAACCAACGATCGCGATGCGGTCATCATCCGTGTATCGCTTCGCATAAGGCACGAGATAGGGGTAGAGGTAGTAGGCGGCAGCGGCTGAGCCGCCCCAGCTCGCGATCGAAAGGACTTCGCGCGAAAAGCCGCGGACCATTGCCAGAACGGCGGAGAAGAGCACGACGCCGATGACAATACCGTCGAAAATCGTAATGGGCATATAAATTCCACTCCAGACTGCCGCCTTGCGGGCCGCGTCGCGCCTTGTTTGGCTGATCCTATAGCATTCCCGCTATCGGTGATGAAGGATCAAACGTCTTCTTCCACACGCTGCAACGCCCCTTTCGACCCTGCAATGCGCGCGACCAGATCCGGCAGGCTCTCGATCTCGCTCCAGCGGCCGCTGCCCTTCGGCAGATCGACGGAACCGGACGGTAGCAGAGCTGCCGAGAACCCCAGCTTTTCGGCTTCTTTAAGGCGCTGAGCGGTTTGCGCAACAGGCCGGACGGCGCCCGACAGGCTGACTTCGCCGAAATAGACGCAATCGGCCGGAAGGGCAATACCGGCAAGCGAGGAAACGAGGGCCGAGGCGACGGCCAGATCGGCCGCTGGCTCGGAGATTCGGAAGCCACCGGCAATGTTGAGATAGACGTCATGCTGGCCGAGCCGTACGCCGCAATGGGCCTCCAGCACAGCAAGGATCATGGACAGGCGCGCAGAGTCCCAGCCGACGACCGCGCGCCGCGGTGTGCCGAGCGAGGTCGGCGCGACCAGCGCCTGTACCTCGACGAGCACGGGTCGCGTGCCTTCCATGCCCGCAAACACGGCAGCACCCGGCGATTTTGAATTGCGCTCGCCGAGGAAGAGTTCGGATGGATTGGCGACTTCACGAAGACCCTTGTCCGACATTTCGAAGACGCCGATCTCGTCAGTCGGTCCGAAGCGGTTCTTCACGGTGCGCAGGATACGGTAATGGTGCCCGCGATCGCCCTCGAAGTAGAGCACGGCATCGACCATGTGCTCGACGACGCGCGGACCGGCGATCTGGCCGTCCTTGGTCACATGGCCAACGAGCACCATGGCCGCACCCGTCTGCTTGGCAAAGCGGATCATCGCCTGCACGCCGGTACGCACTTGGGTGACTGTGCCCGGCGCAGATTCGGCAAGCTCGCTCCAGAGTGTCTGGATAGAATCGATGATGACGAGATCAGGGCGTTTGCCCTCCGCCAGCGTCGCAAGAATGTCCTCGACATTGGTTTCCGCCGCCAGCAGCACATCCGTATCGGCGGCATGGAGCCGCTGCGCGCGCAGCCGCACCTGCGCCACCGCCTCTTCGCCGGAGACATAGATGATTCGGTGCCCGCGACGCGAAAGCGCCGCAGCTCCCTGCATCAGCAGCGTCGACTTGCCGATGCCGGGATCGCCGCCGACGAGCACCGCCGAGCCGCGCACGAAGCCGCCGCCGGTCACCCGGTCGAGTTCGGAAATGCCTGTATGGATGCGCGGCGCTTCCTCGATCTCGCCGGAGAGCGCCGTCAGGGCAACTGGTCGGCCCTTCTTCGGCGTCTTGGCGGGCCCGCCGCCGATGCCGCCCATCGGGTCTTCCTCGACGATGGTGTTCCACTCGCCGCAATTTTCGCATTTGCCGGCCCAGCGGTTATGCACCGCGCCGCAACTCTGGCAGATGAATTGTGTTCTGGCCTTGGCCATCAATGACTACTTTCGGGTAAGGGGGCGCGGCAAGCGCCCGAATCGGAGTTTTGCCCTAGATAATGGCTTCCAGCACCGATCAAAACTAATGATTTTCCCATCAGCGACCGAGGTGGCAGACATTGCCAGTCTGTCACGGAGTGCATCATGCTCGATTATTCGCTCGCTCACTGGATCGGTTTCTTTACCGCGGCGGTTCTTTTGAACATCTCGCCCGGTCCTGACATGGCCTTCATCCTCGGCCACACGATGAAGAGCGGCACACGGGCCGGCTTCTCGGCCGTCTTCGGCATCTGGACCGGCGCCTGCATCCATGTGCTTCTCGCCGCCTTCGGCCTGTCGGCGATCCTTGCCGCCTCGGCAATCGCCTTCTCCACCGTCAAATGGGTGGGCGCGATCTATCTCGTCTGGCTCGGCATCCAGGCGCTGCGCTCGAAAGGCGAGGGCGGCTTCGTGCGGGCGGCAGGCGAAACGCTCGGCTGGCGGCGGATCTATCGACAGGGCGTATTGGTCTCGCTGCTCAATCCGAAGGTAGCGATCTTCTTCCTTGCCTTCCTGCCGCAATTCGTCGTCGAGGGGGCAGGTCCAGCATGGCTGCAGCTTGCCGTTCACGGTGGCCTGATCATTGTGGTGGCCTTTTTCATCGAGCCGCCGCTGATCCTGGCCGGAGGCCGCCTTGCCGATCTCTTCAAGAACAATACGAAAATCGGTCTGTGGCTCGACCGCGGCCTCGGCGCGCTCTTCGTGGCGCTTGGTGTCCGCCTCGCGCTCACGACACGCTAGAGCGCCGTGCGTCCATTCGGACGCACAAAGGACGCTCTAACTCTTTGAATCTACGCATCAGGCTTTCCGAAAATCGGTTCCGATTTTCGGGCCGATGCTGTAGAGACTATTCCTCGTCCATTTCGTACTTGCGCTCGTGGCGCAGGCCAATGCTGGTCAGCATCTCATAGCCGATCGTACCCGCCGCCTTCGCCGCATCGTCGACGAGGACATTCTTGCCGAAAAGTTCGATATAGTCGCCGGCACGGACAGCATTTTCAGGCAGGTCGGTCACGTCGAAGATCGTCTGGTCCATGGTGATACGACCGGCGACCGGCACCTTCTGGCCGGCAACAAAACCCTGTCCACCCTGCGGCACGACCTCGCGCAGCGGCACGCCGCCACTCGACAGGCTGCGCATATAGCCATCGGCGTAACCGGCCGAGACGATCGCCAGCCGGCTGTCGCGCGTCAGCTGCAGCGCCCGCCCATAGCTGACGGATTCGCCAGCCTTGACCGTGCGGATCTGGATGATACGCGCCTCGGCAGTTGCCACCGGCCGCATCGGGTTTGCGATGCCATTGACGGCCTGCCCGCCATAGAGCGCGATGCCCGGCCGGGTGAGATCGAAGTGATAATCATCCCCCAGGAAGATGCCGCCGGAGGCAGCAAGGCTTGAATCGATACCTTCATAGGCGGCGCTAACCGTGCGGAATGATTCAAGCTGCTGCTTGTTCATCGCAGAGGACTGATCGTCGCCGCAGGCAAGATGGCTCATGACGAGAACGGGAGCGAAACTCGCCGGCCGCGACACGTCGTTGGCAAGCGCAATCGCCTCGTCCACCGTCAGGCCGAGCCTGTTGAAGCCGGTATCGATATGCAGCGCGCACGGATAATCGCCATAATCGGCAAGCACCGCCATCCAGAAGGCAAGCTGCTCTTCCGAGGAGATGATCGGCACAAGATCGTTTTCGAAGAAACGCCGCTCGGTGCCTGGCCAGATGCCGGCAAGCACGAAGATGCGTGCCTCCGGCGCAAACATGCGCAGCGTGACACCTTCATCGACGGTAGCGACGAAGAAATCCCGTGCGCCGGCAAGATAGAGCGCTTCGCCGGCATCCTCGATCCCCATCCCATAGGCATCCGCCTTGACGACAGCGGCCGTGCGCGCCTTTCCGGAGCGGCGCGCCATATCCCGCCAGTTGTCGGTCAGCGCCGTCAGATCGACGGTCAGCCGCAGGCCGGCGGAGGCGAAAAGGTCGTCGTCTTCGAAGGGGATGGAAAAATCAGTCATGAATCGCCGCAATGAAAGGGAAAGGAAAATGCTGCCAGTACTCTAGAGAGCATTGTGGCAAAGAGAAAGCACGGGCGGTCACATACCAGCCTTTCCCACATGCGATCACTTTTGTTCAAGACGTAGGGTGGCCAGCGCGCTAATCTGGCGGGATGCAGAACGTTTCGCAGAAAGAGGCGGCAGACGCCATGCCGCTCGCCAAGGTGGAATCGGCCCGCTTCTGGCGGGACAGCCGCTTCCGCGATATGGAGTGCCTGAGTGCGAGCTTTCTGACACATGAATATGCCCCGCATGCCCACGACACTTTCAGCATTGGCGCGATCGAAAGCGGCAGCCAGATCGCCACGGTGCGCGGCAGGCGGGAAGAGACCGGTCCGGGCGACCTCTATCTGATCGATCCCGGTGTCGTCCACGATGGCACTCCCGGCGGCGAGGGGTATCGCTATCGGATGATCTATCCGGATACGAAGCTCTTCATCGACATACTGGAGGATGTCACCGGCAAGGCCTTCAACGCGACGCCGTCCTTTGCGGGAGCGCTGCCGCGCGATCCGCAACTTGCCAAAGCTTTCCACACTGCCCACCGCACGCTTGAAAGTGGGGCGGGCGCGCTGGAATCCGATGAAAGCATGTTCTCGGTGCTGGCTGCGATCTTCGCCCGCTATGGCAGCACGATCGTCCTACCCGTCGACACCAAGGAGCGCAGCGCTGTCGGCCGCGCCCGCGATTACCTCACCGAGAATTTCGACAGCGATGTCGGCCTTGAGGAACTGGCCAAGGTGGCAGGGCTAAGCCGCGCCCATCTGATCCGCGCCTTCCGCAGGGAATATTATATCACCCCGCATGCCTTCCTGACCGATCGGCGCGTGCTCGTCGCTCGTCGGTTGCTGAGGGAGGGCCGCATGCCGGCGGATGTCGCCGTTGAATGCGGCTTTGCCGATCAGGCGCATTTCACCCGCCACTTCAAATCGCGCACCGGCGTCACCCCCGGCCAGTTCCGCGTCGGCTAATCACTTTCGTTCAATACAGGCTTCCATGGTTCGGCTACCTCTCCGCCATCTTGATGCGGAGGTTGCCAATGTTGCAGCGAAGCCGGCCAGCCGGCGAATTTCTTGCCGGAATGCGAGCCATTTTCCCATTGATCGTCGCGGTCCTGCCGATCGGGCTCGTCTTCGGCGCAGTCTCGGCCACCAAGGGCCTCTCGGCTCCGGAAACGACATTGATGAGCGCGCTCGTCTTTGCCGGCGGCTCGCAATTCGTGGCGATGGATATCTGGACGCATCCGGCAAGCTGGATCGGTGTCGGTTTCGCGGCCCTGCTGGTCAATATCCGCCACGTACTGATGAGCGCGTCGATCGGCACGAAGATGCAGTCTTTCTCAGGCATCAAGCGTTATATCGCCATGCTCTTCCTCGCCGATGAGCTCTGGGCCATGGCGGAATTCCGCGCTGGCAGCACGCGTCTGACCCCGGCCTGGTATGCAGGCATCGTCACGCCCTTCTACCTCACCTGGGTCGGCTCATCGCTTGCAGGTGCGCTGCTCGGCGCCTTTCTCGGCGATCCCGCCGTCATCGGGCTCGACTTCGCCTTTCCGGCCGTCTTCATCGTGCTGGTCATGGGTTTCTGGAAGGGACCGGAAACCGGCGCCGTTCTCGCCGCAAGCGGGATTGCGGCCGTTGTGGTCCACGAGTTCGTGCCAGGTGTCTGGTACATCGCAGCCGGCGCGCTGGCAGGGCTGGCAATGGCTCTCTGGAGAGGCAGGATGCGGGAACAAGCGGCATGACACTTGATCTCAATACACTGCTCGCCATCCTCGCAATGGCTGTCGCGACGATCTTCACCCGTATCAGCGGCCTCGTGCTGATCCGCTATGTGGAAATTGACGAGAACAGGAGAACGGCAATCGAAGCCATTCCACCCGCGGTGTTGATGGCCGTCATTGCCCCGACCGCTTTTGCGACTGGTTGGGCGGAGACGCTGGCATGCGCGGCAACGGCTATTGCCGCGCGCCGCCTGCCGATGCTGGCAAGCGTTGTCATCGGCGTCGCGACAGTGGCCATGTTGCGGGCAGCAGGTTTCTGAAAGAAATTGACGCGAAAAACCCGCGTCAATGTTCCTCATACTGTGTGAAGGACGGATCGGCGAGATCGGCAAAGCGCGTGAACTCAGCCTGGAAGGCGAGCTTCACCGTGCCGGTCGGTCCGTGACGCTGCTTGGCGATGATGACGTCTGCCGTGCCCTTCACCTTGTCGAACAGTACTTCCCATTCCGGATATTTCGGATCATGGATATCGCGCGGTTCCATGTTCTTCACGTAATATTCCTCGCGGAACACGAAGAGCACGACGTCGGCGTCCTGCTCGATCGAGCCGGATTCACGAAGGTCGGAAAGCTGCGGACGCTTGTCTTCGCGGCTTTCGACGGCACGCGAGAGCTGGGAGAGCGCGATGATCGGAACGTTCAGTTCCTTGCCGAGCGCCTTCAGACCCGTGGTGATCTGGGTGATTTCCTGAACGCGGTTCTCGTTGGACTTGCCGGAGCCGGTCATCAGCTGCACGTAGTCGACAACGAGCACGTCGAGGCCGCGCTGGCGCTTGAGGCGGCGAGCACGCGCCGAAAGCTGGGCGATCGAAATACCACCGGTCTGGTCGATGAAGAGCGGCACTTTCTGCATCATCATCGAGCAGGCGACGAGCTTTTCGAAATCGGCGTCGTTGATGTCACCGCGGCGGATCTTCGAGGAAGAGACTTCCGTCTGCTCGGAGATGATACGCGTGGCGAGCTGTTCGGACGACATTTCGAGCGAGTAGAAGCCGACGACGCCGCCGTTCTTGGCCTTCATGCTGCCGTCGGACTGCACTTCGCCTTCGTAGGCGGCTGCGATGTTGTAGGCGATGTTGGTCGCAAGCGAGGTCTTGCCCATGCCGGGACGTCCTGCAAGCACGATCAAGTCCGAACGCTGCAACCCGCCCATCTTGGAATCGAGCGAATGGATGCCGGTGGAAATGCCGGAGAGGCCGCCGTCGCGTTCCTTGGCAACGGCCGCCATGTCGATGGCGAGCGCTACGGCATCGTTGAAGGCCTGGAAGCCGCCATCGTAGCGGCCGTTTTCGGCAAGCTCGAAAAGACGGCGCTCGGTATCTTCGATCTGCGCCTGCGGCGGCATGTCGAGCGGCGCGTCATAGGCGATATTGACGACATCCTCGCCAATGGTGATCAGCGCACGGCGGATCGCCAGGTCATAGATTGCCCTTCCATAGTCCTCGGCATTGATGATCGTCACGGCGCCGGTGACGAGGCTGGCGAGATATTGCGAAACGGTGATGTCGCCGACTTTTTCGTCGGCCGGCAGGAAGGTCTTCACCGTGACCGGGTTGGCGATCTTGCCCATGCGGATGATGTCGCCGGCGACTTCGAAGATCTTCCGGTGCAGCGGCTCATAAAGATGCGTGGGCTTGAGGAAGTCCGAGACGCGGTAATAGGCGTCGTTGTTCATCAGGATGGCGCCGAGCAGCGCCTGTTCGGCCTCGATGTTGTTCGGCGCTTCGCGATAGTGCTGCTCTGCAGGAGCAACCGCGGCAATCTTTCGTGCAGCTTCGTTCATCGTCATCCGTACTGTCTTTTTCCAAAACTCGGATTTGCAGGGCGGGCCGCATAAAATCAAGTGTCGCGCAGCAACTGCTTTCAGGCGGTCGTCAAATCGGCGGTGCTGTGCACGTTCTTCGACTTCTCCACAGTCGGCAGATCCGCTGAGGAGAAAATATCCTGACTGTCACCTAGGAGACACGCCGCTTTTGGCGACTCACTTCGTCGGTCCAGCATTCGATATTTTAGCGCCCTTGATTCGATGGCGCAGCAAAAAAGCCCGGCAATGAACAGCTTGAAAAAAGGCCTCTTTTGGAATATAAGCACGTATATAATTAGTGCACTAATCAATTGGATTGAAAACGTGACGAATAAAGTTCTTGGACGCGAACTGGTCGAAGACATCTCCGCTTTCAGCCGCAAGTTGCGGGCTGTGTTCGATGCACTGGTAAAAGAGAAAAGCATGACGCTTCCACGCATTCGCGTCTTTCTGATGCTGAACAGGAAGGATGGCATCAGCCAGAAAGAGCTTGCCGACAAGCTGGAGCTCGAAACACCGACGCTGGTGCGCATCCTCGATACGATGGAAGGGCAGGGCTTCGTCGAGCGCCGGGTGGCCGGGTCGGACCGTCGCGCCAAGGAGATCTACCTGACCGAAACCGGCAGGCAATCCGCCGAAGAGTTCGAGGATTTCGCCTGGGATATCCGCAATCAGATCCTCGCCGGCATCTCCGAGGCTGACCTCAGAACCGCCTTGGATGTTGTCAGACATATGCAGGCCAATCTGCAAACCGTGCGCGCCAACTGAGGGAGTGTGGGATGAGCGTGGCGCGAACAGTTCAGGAAACGGCAAACGACAATATCGTTCAGGCTGCACCCGAGCCGGAGCAGGCGACGAACGCGCCTCAGCCGGCGCTGGCCCCGCAGTCGATGCCAGGCTGGAGGATGGCACTCTACATGGCCTCTTCGGTGCTGTTCTTCCTGACGCAGGGCCTCGGCATGAACCTCGTCACGGCCAATATCTATCAGTTGCAGGGATCCTTCTCGGCCACGACGACGGAGATCTCCTGGCTCTCGGCCGCCTATATGGCGCCCTATGCGAGCTTCGCGATCGCGCTGTTCAAGATCCGCACCCAATATGGGCTGCGCCGTTTCGCCGAATTCTCGATCATCTGCTTCGTCATCGCCTCTATCCTCAATCTGTTGGTGACAGACCTGCATTCGGCAATCGTCATCCGCGCCGTCAGCGGCATGGCGGCCGCACCGCTCTCAACCATCGGCTTCCTCTACATGCTGGAAGCCTTTCCGCCGGCAAAGAAGCTGTCGCTCGGCTTGAGCCTTGCGCTGATGAACACGCTCTTTTCAGCGCCGCTCGCCCGCATCATCTCTCCGGCGCTAATCGATCTCGGCGGCTGGAGCGCGCTCTACACCTTTGAAATGGCGCTGGCGCTGACCGCGCTGCCGGTCATCTATATCCTGCCGCTGACAGCCCCGCCGCGTGCCAAGGTGATCCAGGCACTGGACATCCTCAGCTATCTGCTGCTGGCGACTGGCTTCGGCTGCCTGGCGATCGTCCTTTCGCTAGGGCGGCTTTACTGGTGGCTGGAAACGCCTTGGCTCGGCGCCGTGCTGGCTGTCGCAATCGGCGCGCTAATGCTGATGTGCCTCATCGAGATTCCGCGCAAGAACCCGATGATCGACCTCGGCTGGATGTTGTCAGGCCCCAATCTGCGCATGGCGGGCGTCCTGCTGCTCTTTCGCTTCGTCTCCTCGGAACAGTCGACGACATCAGCCAATTTCTACCAGCAGCTCGGGCTCCTCAACGATCAGACCGTTCACCTCTATGGAGTGATCCTGCTGGCATCGATCGCCGGTGGCCTTTTCTGCTCCTTCCTGATGCTGACCCGTTATGTCGAGACGGCGCATTTCCTGGCGCTGGTGCTGATTGCGTCGGGGGCCTGGCTCGACAGCCAGTCGACGAGCCTGACCCGGCCGGAACAGATGTATCTCAGCCAGGCGATGGTGGCCGCGGGCGCCGCCATGTTCCTGCCGCCCGTCATGTCGAAAGGCTTCGGCGCCGTGCTTGCCAAGGGCATGCAGTATGTCGTGAATTTCCTTGTCATTTTCCTGTTCACGCAGAGCATCGGTTCGCTCTTCGCGTCCGCCGTGCTCGGCACTTTCGTGACGATCCGCGAGAAGTTTCATTCCAATGCGCTGGCCGAGCATATCCTGCTGACGAATCCGATCGTCGCGCAACGCGTCCAGCAACTCGCCGGCGCCTATGGCAAGATCATCACCGACAAGACGCTCCTGAATGCGGAGGGACTTTCGCTGCTGTCGCAGCAAGTGACGCGCGAGGCCTATATCCTCGCTTACAACGACGCTTTCTACGTCATCTTCATCGCCTCGGCCGCCGGCCTGGCGATCCTTCTCCTTCACCTCGCATTTGACAGGCTCATCCGGCCGCTTCTCGCGCAACCGGATGTGGCCGTGCAGCCCTGAAATCCTATCGAGTGACAGCCATGTTCAAGTTTCTTCGCTCTCCCGCCACCATCATCACGCTTTTCGCAGGCGCTGCCGGCGTCCTGCTCATTCTCTACGCCTGGCGCTTGCCGCCTTTCGTCACTTCGGTCGAGACCACCGACAACGCCTATGTGCGCGGCTACGTGACGCTGATGAGCCCGCAGGTCAGCGGTTATGTCGTCGATGTGCCTGTCGCGGATTACCAGCAGGTCAAGCAGGGAGCGGTACTCGCCAGGATCGACGACCGGATCTACGCCCAGAAGGTAGCGCAGGCGCGTGCAACGCTCGATGCCCAGAAAGCCTCGTTTGCCAATTCGCACCAGCAGGAGCTTTCAGCCAAGGCGAGTATCAATTCGGCCGAGGCACAGATCGACAGCGCCAACGCGGCGCTGAAGCGTGCCGAACTTGCTTCCAACCGCATCCGGAACCTCGGCGACCGCGGCATTGCCTCGACCAGCGAAGCCGAACAGGCGCAATCGACGCTGGACCAGGCAAAGGCGTCCGTCCATCAAGCCGAAGCATCTCTGGAGGTCGCCAAGCAGAACCTTGCCACCATCATCGTCAGCAGAGCTTCGCTGGAGGCAAATGTCGCCGGCGCCGAGGCAGCCGTTCATCTCGCCGAAATCGACCTGCAGAACACGACGATTGCCGCGCCGCGCGACGGCCATCTCGGTGACGTCGGCGTGCGGATCGGCCAGTATGTCGCTGCCGGCACGCAGTTGATGGCTGTTGTGCCCGATGATGTCTGGGTGGTCGCTAACTTCAAGGAAACGCAGCTCGACGGCATGAAGGTCGGCCAGCCTGTCGTGATCTCGGTCGATGCGCTCAACCGGCGCGAACTGAAGGGACATATCGAGCGTTTCTCGCCCGCGGCCGGCTCCGAATTCGCGGTCATCAAGCCTGATAATGCGACCGGTAATTTCATCAAGATCGCGCAACGTGTCGGCGTCAGGATCGGCATCGACGACGGTCAGGAAATCGCCGAGCTTGCCCCGGGGCTCTCGGTCGTCGTCCATGTCGACAAGAGCGCCGAACCGCAGCGACAGACGGCAGAAAATTAGACAACAAAAAAGCCCGGCGGGAGCCGGGCTTTCCGTTCTGTCTGAAGACAGAAATTACGCTTCGTCTTCGTCGAGGCCGTCGGCTTCCGGATCGAAGAAGTCTTCCGGACGCAGGGCGTCTTCGTCAACGCCGTAGATGGCGTCGACAGAGGTGAGTTCTTCGCCCTTGGACTGACGCTCGGCTTCTTCAGCGGAACGGGCAACGTTTAGCTCGATGTTGATCTCAACTTCAGCATGGAGCTGAAGCTCGACCTTGTGTAGGCCGATCGCCTTGATCGGCGTGTTGAGGTGAACCTGGTTGCGAGCGATGTTGAAGCCTTCGGCGGCCAGGATGTCGACGACGTCACGGGCAGCGACGGAGCCGTAGAGCTGGCCGGTTTCGCCGGCAGAGCGGACGACGATGAAGGACTTGCCGTCGAGAACGTCGGCGACCTTCTGGGCTTCGGACTTGCGCTCGAGGTTACGGGCTTCGAGCGTTGCGCGCTCGGATTCGAAACGGGCCTTGTTGGCAGCATTGGCGCGCAGTGCCTTGCCGAGCGGCAGGAGGTAGTTGCGTGCAAAGCCGTCGCGAACCTTTACGGTTTCGCCCATCTGGCCGAGCTTGGAGATGCGTTCGAGGAGGATGACGTCCATGGTGTTTTTCCTTTCTTGTTCTCAGATTTCGCTATCGGGTTGTTTGGGGGCATCAGCATCCTTGGTCGGGGTCAGGGCGATCGCCTTGCGGGTATCGGCGAGACCAAGCACGAGGATGAAAAGGGCTGGCAGCATCATGGTGGATGCCAGGTAGCAGAGGATGAGGGCCGGCAAGCGCCAGTCCTTGCCGCGCGTGCGGAAATGCAGCGCGGCGAAGCCGGACATCAGGAAGCCGGCGCCGAAGGCTCCGACAACCGTGGCGCCGATCATCGCCGGAATGCCACCCATGAAGGTGGCGGCAAGACCGGCGAGGAAGATGAAGATCGAATTGCGGTTCATGCGCAGCGACGAGGGAATATCCTCGCGCGGGCGCAGGCCTTTACCGGAAGCGGCAACGATGCGCGTCGCGATGTAGTAGGCGGCAAACAGCATTACCACCCAGATGGCGCCCTGCAGGGCCGGCAGCATCAGGACGACGAGCGACTTCGTCTGCGCAGTCGCGACGGGATCCGGAACGAATGTCGGCTGCTGCTCCTGCAGCGAGGCCATCAGCACATCGACCATCTGGTCGGTGATTTCAGGCCCGTAGCCGATCATGATGCCGGTCACGATGACGGCAAAGGTGACGAGACCGCAGAGATGCAGCAGGATATCGGAAAGCGGATACCAGGCGAGCAGATTGTCGGGGCCGCCGAGTTCGGAGGCCGGGCGCGCAAGGTTCGCAAGGTGGCTCAGCCAGCCTGCCGGCAGCAGCGTCACCAGCGTCATGACGAGCGCGAAGGAGGGCGAAATGGCAATCGCGCCGAGCACAGCAGCGGTGACGACAGCGGAAATGGCGGCGAGATTGCCCCAGCCGAGGCCGACGAGCAGGATCGGAAGTGCGGAAGCGGCGTAGAGGACAGCACTGAACGACGGCTGCATGCTCGCGCCAAGCACAAGCAAGGCGGCGGTCAATCCGGCGAGTGCGCCGATCGCAAGCGTTTTCGGGTTCAGTTTTGTCACTTCGCTGTCCTGCTTCATCAAGCAGTTAGAGGATTTCCCTGAATCAATCCGGGAGATGCCTCAACATGGGTTTTCAGGTTCCGATCCGCGCCCATCGCGGAAGGGATGGAAGCCCCGGATCCGAAGACCCGGGGCTCCAATAGTCAATTAGGCGACGACGTACGGCAGCAGGCCGAGGAAGCGGGCGCGCTTGATCGCCTGGGCGAGTTCGCGCTGCTTCTTCTGGGAAACGGCCGTGATGCGGGACGGAACGATCTTGCCGCGCTCGGAAATGTAGCGCTGCAGGAGACGGACATCCTTGTAGTCGATGCGCGGAGCGTTTGCACCGGAGAACGGGCAGGTCTTGCGACGACGATGGAACGGACGACGGACCGGAGCGGAGGAAGATTCAGACATTCTTATTTCTCCTTATGCACGGTCTTCGCGGGGAGCGCGGTCAGGACGCGGGCCACGCTGGAAGTCGCCGTCACGGCGCGGCGGACGATCGCCGAATTCGCGGCGCGGGCCACGGTCGCCGCCGTCACGCGGGCCACGGTCGTCGCGGTCGCGCTTCTGCATCATAGCAGACGGACCGTCTTCGTGCTTTTCAACAGCGATGGTCATGTAGCGAAGAACGTCTTCGCTGATGCGCATCTGGCGTTCCATTTCCTGGATCGCGGCTGCCGGCGCATCGATGTCCATCAGGGCGTAGTGAGCCTTGCGGTTCTTCTTGATGCGGTAGGTGAGGGACTTGAGGCCCCAGTTTTCGATACGCCCGACTTTACCGCCGTTTGCTTCGATCACGCCCTTGTACTGTTCTACGAGGGCATCGACCTGCTGCGACGTGATATCCTGTCGGGCAAGGAATACATGTTCATAAAGAGCCATGACAGCTTTGCCTTTCTTGCGTTGATCAGAACCCGATATTCGGCGGCTAAGCCTCAACGACTGCTCCTGAGAGGCGACAAGCGCCAGGCAAGAAAAGCGTTTCCGAGACGGTCGAGAGCGGAGACACGGGAGGCTGGAACGCTTCCGTTCCGAACGATTTGCAAAATGCAAACCGGCCCTCCGTTCAGCCACCAGCCAGAAGACCGGGTTAACGAACAGGCGCGCTTATACGGATTTTTGAGCGAAAGGCAAGGGAAGCGGGCAAGAAACTATGAAAAGCGATCCCTGCCTGCCGGAAATGAAAAAGGGCGCGATTGCACGCGCCCTCAAAATATCGGCATCCGGATGCCTCTTAGAGCGGCATCGGATACTGCCGGTGAACCTTCTCGATGTCGGCAAGAGCATCGTTGCTGAGCACCACATTCGCCGAGCCGATATCCGTCTTCAGCTGCGCCATCGTTGTCGCGCCGATAATGACCGAGGTCATGAAGCGGCGGGTCAGGCAGAAGGCAAGCGCCATCTGCGAGGGATCGAGGCCGTGGCGGGCGGCGATGTCGAGATAGGCCTTCGTCGGCGCTTCCTGCAACGGCTGCAGGCGGCCGCCGAGGTCGCCGTTGATTGCGGCGCGCGTGCCCGCCGGCTTCTCGCCGTTGATGTACTTGCCAGTCAAGATGCCGGCAGCCAGTGGCGAATAGGCGAGCAGGCCGACATCTTCGTGGTGGGAGAGCTCCGCCAGGTCGAGATCGAAATGGCGGTAGAGGAGATTGTATTCGTTCTGGACGCTGGCGACGCGCGGCAGGTTCATCTGCTCGGACAGCGTCAAATATTTCTGGATACCCCAGGTCGTCTCGTTGGACAGGCCGAAGGCACGGATCTTACCTTCCTTCACCAACTC
This sequence comes from Rhizobium sp. 01T437, assembly GCF_056398505.1. Classification (NCBI taxonomy): domain Bacteria; kingdom Pseudomonadati; phylum Pseudomonadota; class Alphaproteobacteria; order Hyphomicrobiales; family Rhizobiaceae; genus Rhizobium; species Rhizobium sp. 01T437. The sequence goes on along the minus strand of NZ_JBFTPM010000008.1, from coordinate 221,735 downwards.
GCCCATGGCTTCGGCGATGTCGACCATGTTGGCGACCGCCTTAGCGCGGTCCTGTTTGAAGGGGTCATAGTGCCAGCTCTGCCGGAAATGGAAATGGCCGCGGCTCGGCCAGTGGACCTGATAGAGATCGATATAGTCGGTCTTGAGCCGCTTCAGGCTGGAGTCGACCGCGAGCCTTATGTTCTTGGAATCGGCGCCTTCGCCGTCACGCAGATAGGAACGGCCCGTACCGGCGACCTTGGTGGCGAGCACGATATCCTTGCGTTTGCCGCTCTTTTCGAACCAGCTGCCGATATAGTCTTCCGTGCGGCCCTGCGTTTCGGCCGAAACGGGCGTGGTCGGATAAAGCTCGGCAGTATCGAAGAAGTTGATGCCTTCTTGGACGGCGTAGTCCATCTGTTCGTGGGCTTCCGCCTCGCTGTTCTGCGTGCCCCAGGTCATAGTGCCAAGGCAAATCTCGGAAACGGAAATATCTGTGCGGCCTAATTTATTGTATTTCATCGGAAACCTTGGGCGTGATCTGAAAAAGCAAGAGCTTGGGAAGAGCCGCGCAAATCTAGGCTGGATTTGCCGAAGCGCAAGAGGAAAAACCGGGTGTTCCCGCTGGGGCGAAAGGCTTTGGAGAGAATCTGCCGCCACTTGACTCTGAAAGAAAGAATGTCAATTGGAGGCGAAATGGCCCAATGGGCACTATCGAGGGACTGAAAAATGACCGTTGCTTTCACTTTTCCCGGCCAGGGCAGCCAGGCCGTCGGCATGGGCAAGGATCTCGCCGAGAATTTTGCGGAAGCCCGCGCCGTTTTCGAAGAGGTAGATGAAGCGCTTGGTGAAAAGCTTTCGGATGTCATGTTCAACGGTCCCGAGGACAAGCTTACGCTGACCGCAAACGCCCAGCCGGCGCTGATGGCCGTCTCCATGGCCGTCATCCGCGTTCTGGAAGCTAGGGGTCTCGACCTGAAGGCGAAGGTTGCCTATGTCGCCGGCCATTCGCTCGGCGAATATTCCGCCCTCTGTGCCGCCGGCACCTTCTCGATCGCCGACACGGCGCGACTTCTGCGCATCCGCGGCAACGCCATGCAGGCCGCCGTGCCGGTCGGCGTCGGCGCCATGGCCGCCATCATCGGCCTCGAGCATGCCGATGTGCAGGCCATCTGCGAAGAAGCCGCAGCGATCGGCTCCTGTCAGATCGCCAATGACAATGGCGGCGGCCAGCTCGTCATATCCGGTGAGAAGTCGGCCGTCGAAAAGGCCGCCGGCCTCGCGACCGACAAGGGCGCCAAGCGCGCCATCCTGCTGCCGGTCTCCGCGCCGTTCCATTCGAAGCTGATGGCGCCTGCCGCAGACGCCATGCGAGAGGCACTCGCCGGCGTGAAGAAGGCCAATCCGGTCGTGCCTGTCATCGCTAATGTCCGCGCCGCTCCAGTCACTGACGCTGAGGAGATCGCCGCACTTCTCGTCGAACAGGTCACCGGACAGGTGCGCTGGCGCGAAACGGTGGAATGGTTCGCCGCAAATGGCGTCACCACGCTCTATGAACTCGGTGCCGGCAAGGTGCTGACCGGCCTTGCACGCCGCATCGACAGGACTATCAATGGCGTCTCGGTCAACGGCCCTGCCGATATCGACGCTGCCATTGCCGCTCTCACGGCCTGATTGCCCCACTTCATATAAGGAACGTTCCCATGTTCGATCTTTCCGGCCGCAAGGCTCTCGTCACCGGCGCATCGGGCGGCATTGGCGAAGAAATCGCCCGCCTTCTCCATAAGCAGGGCGCCATTGTCGGCCTGCACGGTACCCGCGTCGAAAAGCTCGAGGCTTTGGCAAACGAACTCGGCGACCGCGTCAAGATCTTCCCGGCGAACCTGTCGGATCGCGACGAGGTGAAGGCTCTCGGCCAGAAGGCGGAAGCCGATCTCGAAGGCGTCGATATCTTGGTCAACAACGCCGGCATCACCAAGGACGGTCTCTTCGTGCGCATGAGCGACGAGGACTGGGATGCCGTTCTCGAAGTGAACCTGACGGCGACCTTCCGCCTGACACGCGAGCTCACCCATCCGATGATGCGCCGCCGGTATGGCCGCATCATCAACATCACCTCGATCGTCGGCGTCACCGGCAATCCGGGCCAGGCCAATTACTGCGCCTCCAAAGCCGGCATGATCGGCTTCTCGAAGTCGCTGGCGCAGGAAATCGCCACCCGCAACGTGACGGTCAACTGCGTTGCTCCGGGCTTTATCGAAAGCGCCATGACCGGCAAGCTGAATGAAAAGCAGAAGGAAACGATCATGGGCGCGATCCCCATGAAGCGTATGGGAACCGGCGCCGAAGTGGCGTCTGCAGTCGTCTATCTCGCCTCCTCGGAAGCGGCCTATATGACGGGTCAGACCCTGCACGTAAACGGTGGCATGGCCATGATCTGAAACGATTAGCTGCCGCAGCCGCCGATTTCCGCCAATAGCGTGTTGAGCAATCACGAACGGTTGATTTTCTGGCTTTGCGGCAGACTTAAAGCATGTTAAGCGGGCCATGACTGTCAACAGTCGTCCCGAAAAAAGCAGACGGACCGGTGGGCTTTTCGCAAGCCTGGGACTTCTCTAAAGCCGGGTAAACGAGTTTGCCGAGGATGTCTGAAAGCATCGCAGGCTGAAACAGGGTAGGGGTGTCAGAATGACGCTCCGATCAGGACATAAGGTCGAGGAAACCGACATGAGCGATATCGCAGAACGCGTAAAGAAAATTGTTATTGATCATCTTGGCGTCGATGCCGACAAGGTCGTCGAGAGCGCCAGCTTTATCGACGATCTGGGCGCAGACTCGCTCGACACGGTCGAACTGGTCATGGCCTTCGAAGAAGAATTCGGCGTTGAAATCCCCGATGATGCCGCTGACTCGATCCTGACGGTTGGCGATGCCGTGAAGTTTATTGAAAAGGCTCAGGCCTGATTCTGCGCATTCGAGAAAGGGCGGGCCAAGAGTCCGCCCTTTTCTTTTGTGCATGTTTCTCCATAAAACATAACAGACGGGGGGAAAGCAGTCGATGAGAAGGGTCGTCATAACAGGTACCGGCATGGTATCGCCCTTGGGATGCGGAGCAGAAATCACCTGGTCCCGCCTGCGTGCGGGAGCAAACGGCGCCCGCCTCGTGACCGAATTCGAGGTCGATGATCTCCCTGCCAAGATTGCCTGCCGCATTCCCGTCGGCGATGGTTCTGATGGTACCTTCAATGCTGATGATTGGATGGAGCCGAAGGAACAGCGCAAGGTAGACCCCTTCATCATCTACGGCATGGCCGCCGCCGACATGGCGCTCAAGGATGCCGACTGGCATCCCGAAACCGATGAGGACCAGATCGCGACAGGTGTGCTGATCGGCTCGGGCATCGGCGGCATCGAAGGCATTGTCGAAGCCGGCTATACGCTGCGCGACAAGGGCCCGCGCCGCATCTCTCCTTTCTTCATTCCAGGCCGACTGATCAACCTCGTCTCCGGCCAGGTTTCCATTCGCCACAAGCTGCGCGGCCCGAACCATTCGGTCGTCACGGCCTGCTCCACCGGTGCGCATGCCATTGGTGATGCTGCCCGCCTCATCGCGCTCGGCGATGCCGATGTCATGGTTGCCGGCGGCACGGAATCCCCGGTCAGCCGCATTTCGCTTGCCGGCTTTGCCGCCTGCAAGGCGCTGTCGACGCAGCACAACGACGACCCGCAGAAGGCATCGCGCCCCTATGACAAGGACCGTGATGGTTTCGTCATGGGCGAGGGCGCCGGTATCGTGGTTCTCGAAGAGCTGGACCATGCGCTGGCACGCGGCGCCAAGATCTATGCCGAAGTGGTTGGTTACGGGCTTTCCGGCGATGCCTTCCACATCACTGCTCCGTCGGAAGACGGCGACGGCGCGTTCCGCTGCATGACCATGGCGCTGAAGCGCGCCGGCCTGACGCCTGCCGATATCGACTATATCAATGCTCACGGCACCTCGACCATGGCCGATACGATCGAGCTTGGTGCTGTCGAGCGCCTGGTCGGTAATGCGGCGTCTAAGATCTCGATGTCGTCGACCAAATCCGCGACCGGCCACCTGCTCGGTGCTGCCGGCGCCATCGAGGCGATCTTCACGACCCTCGCAATTCGGGATAACGTCGCCCCTCCGACGCTCAATCTCGACAATCCAGAGCGTGAGACCGCGATCGATCTTGTTCCGCACAAGGCTCGTGAGCGAGAAATCAACGTGGCGCTATCCAACTCGTTCGGATTCGGCGGCACGAATGCATCGCTCGTGTTGCGCCGCTACGTCGCGTAACAGGCGGTTCACGAGCACGGGCGAACGTCAAACGGCGTCATGAAGCGCGGCAGAACCTGTTTTTGCCGCATTACTTCGCGAAATAGCGAAGCGGGGGCCAAGTTTTAGAGGATTGCCGGTGAGCGATACGACCAACCAGAGCAGCGACAACGGCCAGCCGGCGCAGAAGGGACCGATCATCCCGAAATCGCCGAGCGAAGCCCTGCGCCCGGAACGTGTTCCCGAGCCGCCGAAGCGCTCCAGGAATGCGCGCAGCCAGGTCGTCCTCTTCCTGAATTTCGTAATGACCATGGCGGTGGTCGTCTGCATCGCCGGTCTCATTGGCTTTTACTACGCCATCACCGCCTATCAGAACCCCGGCCCGCTGCAGACGAACACCAACTTCATCGTCCGCAATGGCGCAGGCCTCGCGGAAATCGCCACGAATCTCGAGCGCAATCTCATTATCTCGGATGCGCGCGTCTTCCGCTATCTGACCGCGACGCATCTGAGCGCCGGCGAAAGCCTCAAGGCGGGTGAATACGAGATCAAGGCGCATGCATCCATGAACGAGATCATGGAGCTTCTGAAATCGGGCAAGTCGATCCTCTATTCCGTTTCCTTCCCCGAAGGTCTGACGGTGCGACAGATGTTCGACCGCATGCTGGACGATCCGGTGCTCGAAGGCGACCTGCCTGCCGCGCTGCCGGCAGAAGGCAGCCTGCGGCCCGATACCTACAAGTTCTCGCGCGGTACCAAGCGGTCCGAGATCATCGACCAGATGGCCGCCGCCCAGCAGAAGCTGGTCGACCAGATCTGGGAACGGCGTGATCCGTCCCTGCTTTTGAAGAGCAAGGAAGAGTTCGTCACGCTCGCCTCCATCGTCGAGAAGGAGACGGGAGTGCCGGATGAGCGCGCCCATGTCGCCTCCGTCTTCCTGAACCGTCTCGGCAAGGGCATGCGTCTGCAGTCCGATCCGACCATCATCTACGGTCTCTTCGGTGGCGATGGTAAACCCGCAGACCGGCCGATCTATCAGTCGGACCTGAAGAAAGAGACGCCCTTCAACACCTACGTCATCAAGGGCCTGCCGCCGACGCCGATCGCAAATCCCGGCAAAGACGCGCTGGAAGCTGTCGCCAATCCCTGGAAGACGCAGGACCTCTATTTCGTTGCCGATGGCACCGGCGGTCACGTCTTTGCGGCAACGCTCGAAGACCACAACGTCAACGTCAAGCGCTGGCGTAAGCTGGAAGCCGACAAGGGCGCCGATCCCGAAATTGTCGTCGACGGACAGCCGGAAGACCAGCCTGCGGACAATACATCCGCGGTTCCGCCGAAGAAAAAGAAGATCAACTGATATCGGGAGGCCTTTGATGGCATTGCAGTCCATGACTGGTTTTGCGCGGCGCGAGGGAACGACCGACCGCTGGCGCTGGGCATGGGAACTGCGTTCGGTCAACGGCAAGGGCTTTGATCTCCGCCTCCGCCTCCCGCCCGGTCTGGAGCGCCTCGAAACGGATGTTCGCCGCATTGCCGGCGAGAATTTCAGCCGCGGCAATCTGCAGGCCACACTGGCGCTGACGACAGGCGAAAGCCAGCTTGAAGCCGTGCTCAATCAGGATGCCTTCGCTGCCGTTCTCACCATGCGCGACAAGCTGGAAGGTCTTATCGATCCAGCGCCACTGAGGCTCGATACCCTGCTTTCCATCCGCGGCCTCGTCGATTTCCGCGAGACGCAGGACAGCGAAGAGACGGTTGCCGCGCGCGATGCCGATATCCAGTCGGGACTGACGGCTGCTCTTTCCGATCTCAGGACCATGCGTGAGCAGGAGGGAGCAGCACTCGCGCGTGTGCTTCTCGGCCATGTCGCGATGATTGAAGCTCTGACAAGCACGATCGAGGCTGATCCCTCGCGCTCGCCGCAGCAGATCGCGACAAGGCTCTCCGCGCAGGTGGCGCTCCTCATGGAAGGAGCCGGCGGGCTCGACCGTGACCGGCTGCACGCCGAAGCAGCGCTGCTCGCAACCAAGGCGGATCTGCGCGAAGAGATCGACCGGCTGAAGGCCCATGTCGCTGCCGCCCGCGATCTCGTGACAAAAGGTGGCCCGGTTGGCCGAAAGCTCGATTTCCTTGCACAGGAATTTAACCGAGAATCGAATACAATCTGCTCGAAGTCGAACGCATCGGCCGTCACCGCAGCCGGCATCGAGCTGAAGGTGGTGATCGATCAGTTCCGCGAGCAGGTCCAGAATTTGGAGTAGGACATGAGCCCGGCGAAAATCTCGCCCATCCAGATCGCCCGTCGCGGTCTGATGCTGGTCATCTCGTCGCCCTCGGGCGCCGGTAAATCCACCATCGCGCGTACGCTCCTGGAAACGGACAAGCAGATCGGCCTTTCCGTCAGCGTCACGACACGCCAGCGCCGGCCGAGCGAAGTGGAAGGCGTTCACTATCATTTCAAGAGCGTGCGGGAATTCGAGCGGCTGCGCGATTCCGATGCTCTGTTGGAATGGGCCGAGGTTCACGGTAATTTCTACGGCACGCCCCGCGAGCCGGTTGAGCAGGCCATGTCCGAAGGCCGCGACATGCTGTTCGATATCGACTGGCAGGGCGCTCAGCAATTGCAGCAGAAGATGCAGGCCGATGTGGTCTCGATCTTCGTACTGCCGCCGACCATGACTGAGCTGCAATCCCGCCTGCATCGCCGCGCCGAGGATTCCGAGGAGGTCATCCAGACGCGCCTGGCCAATTCCCGTGCCGAGATCTCTCACTGGCGCGAGTATGATTACGTGATCATCAATGATGACCTGAACGCTGCCTTCGATGCGGTACAGTCGATTGTCAAGGCCGAGCGACTGCGCCGCGACCGTCGCCACGGCATGTTCGATTTCGTCCGCGAATTGCTGGAAGAAACGCCGGTTCTTTAAAGCAATTCCAGCAAAAGCGTGCAGCGGTTTTGCGTCCGGAATTGCGTGAAAACAAAGCGATAGAGCATTCCCGTGATTCGAAGAAAAACGGAAATGCCCTAAAGGCTGTTCGCTAGCCGGCAGAATTCTTCCACCGACAGCGTCTCGGCGCGCCTAGCCGGATCGATGCCGGCTTTGACGAGCAGGCTTTCCCCGCCGATCGGCTTCAGGCTCTGGCGCAGCATCTTGCGGCGCTGGCCGAAGGCTGCCTGCGTCACCTTCTCCAGATTGGCGACAGAGCATGGGATCGGGTTTTCGTTCGGCGTCAGGTGGACCACCGTCGAGGTGACCTTCGGCGGCGGCGTGAAAGCCTGTGGCGGTATATCGAATGCCATGCGGGAATGTGTGCGCCATCCCGTGAGCACGCCGAGGCGGCCATAGTGATCGTCGTCCTCGGAGGCGACGATCCGCTCGCCGACTTCCTTCTGGAACATCAGCGTCAGAGATTGCCAGAAGGGCGGCCATGCCTTCGGCAGCAGCCAGTTTACCAGAAGCTGGGTGCCGACATTATAGGGCAGGTTGGCGATGATCTTCACTGGGCCTTCCGGCACCAGCGCCTCGAAATCGGTCTTCAGCGCATCGCCCTCGATGACTTCCAGCCGTCCGGGATAATGGTCGGCGATTTCGGCGAGAGCCGGCAGGCAGCGTGCATCGCGCTCGACCGCGATGACCTTCTTCGCACCGAGCGCCAGGATGGCCCGCGTCAAGCCGCCGGGACCGGGGCCGACTTCAAAGACTGTCGCGTCGTCAAGCGCGCCGGCAGTGCGGGCAACCTTCTGCGTCAGGTTGAGATCGAGCAGGAAGTTCTGCCCGAGCGCCTTGCGCGCGTCGAGCCCATGACGCTGGATAACCTCGCGAAGCGGCGGCAGCCCGTCGAGTGCAGCCATTAAAGACGGCTTTCCGCAGTTCGGCCAAGCTGCGCGCCGAGCTTCAGCGCGGCAACGAGGCTCGTCTCGCGGGCAAGTCCCTTGCCGGCAATGCCGAAGGCGGTGCCATGATCGGGGGAGGTGCGCACGAAAGGAAGGCCGAGCGTCACATTGACGGAATCGTCGAAGCCGAGCGCCTTGGCTGGGATCAGCGCCTGATCGTGATACATGCAGACGGCAACGTCATAACGCGCGCGCGCTTCGTCATGAAACATCGTGTCGGCGGGGAGGGGACCGATCGCATCGATACCCTCGTCACGAAGGATCTGGACCGCCGGATGGATGATGGTCTCATCCTCCTTGCCGATTGCGCCGCCTTCGCCCGCATGTGGATTGAGCCCTGCAATGGCCAGACGCGGAGACGCGATCCCGAACCGCTGCTTCAGATCCCTGTCTGCGATCCGGCAGGTTTCGACGATCAGGCCGAGCGTCAACGCCTGCGGCACATCCTTGAGCGGAATGTGGATGGTGACAGGAATGGCGCGCAGTTTCGGTCCCGCAAGCATCATGACGGGCATGACAGACTGACCGGTCGCATGCATGGCAAGATCGGCAAGGAATTCCGTATGGCCTGGAAATTTGAATCCTGCCTCGTAGAGCACCGACTTGGCGATCGGATTGGTGACGACTGCAAGCGCTTCGCCCTGCATGACGAGCGCCACAGCGGCTTCGATCGAGGCGATCGTGCCCTTTGCCGTCGAGACATGCGGCTCTCCGGCTGCGACATCGATGCCAGCCGGTATCGGTATGACTGGCAGCGCGTCCGCAAATGCACCGAGGCTTTCCGCTGTGTTGCCGATGCTGCGCAGGGGAACGTCGAGGCCGAGCTTTCGTGCCCGAACCGCAAGCACATCGGGATCGCCGATCAGGAAGAACGGCGGCAGTCCAAGCTCGCGTCTGCGAAGCCAGGCCATGAGCGTGATATCAGGCCCAACGCCGGCAGGATCGCCCTGCGTCAGTGCAAGCGGTCGCGAAAACGGTGTCGCCATGAAGAGATCAGCGGTAGATGATCTGCGCGTGTTTACGCAGTTCATCCAGATATTTGGTGGCGTTTTCGTTTTCCGGCGCCGCGGACTTGTCTGCCTTTGCCTTGTCCAGGTCTTCCTGACGGAACACCATTTCAGCCGCCTGGTCATCCGAGACCTGGCGCTGGCTGCAGATCGCGAGATATTCCACGCCCTTGTCGGTCACGCGCGTAGCCGTGGTGTTGCCCTTGGCTCCTATGACCAGATCCTTCCAGTCCGCCGGAATTTCCGGGGCCAGCATGCGGCCGAGATCGCGGATCGAAACGTCCCGCATTGTGGCGGCGAAAGTCTTTGCCTGATCGCAGCCCGGGTATTTGGAGCGTGACGCCTCAGCCTCGCTCTTGCGCTTCGCCGTGATCGCGTTGCGCTTGGATGCGGGAACAACGAAGATGACCTGCTGCAGCATATATTCTGTCGTCACCGGCTTCTGCTTGTTGTTCTGCATCATGCGGTTGACGAGGTCGAAATTCGATAGGCGTGCGCTGGAGCCGTAACGCGCGTTGACGACGCGCGGCCAGCTCATCTGCACGGCAATGAAGTTCTTGAAATGATCGACGCCGACGCCGGCGCGATCGAGGATCTGCCCCATCTGCTCAACGGAAAGCTTGTTGCTGGCGGCAAACCGAGCGAAGGAGGCGTTGACGTCGTCCTGCGAGACGGACATGCGCACGCGAGAGACTTCCTGCCGCTTCAGCGCCTCGTCGACAAGCTGTTCTTCGGCGGCCTTGGCATCGGGTTTCAAGCGCTGCAGGCGCATGAAGGCCTGTCGCTTTGCGACATCGCCGCTGGTAATGGCGGTACCGTTTACCACCGCCTTGACTTCGCTGGCGGCGAAGACAGGTGTACTGAAGGCAGCGAGCATGAAGGCTGCGCCTGCAATAAGCGTGGTTATGGTTTTCTTCGCGTCAATCATCTGTTGACCTCCCGATAGCGCCGTACGATCCAGCGCGCGGCGTTCTTACCATACACTGAGACAAGCGGAAATCGCCTCTCTTGCTCCGCGACACCCTATGTCTCACATAACGACTGGTCGCAATGTCCTACACAGGCTTACGGCGAAAGAATGGCCCGGCCGGAAATCTCCGGCCGTCCATCTGTCATCAGAGGTTATTCGCAGCGTCACCCGTGCCCAGCCTGATATCGCCGAGCGTGCGGAAGGTCAGGCGGGCAGCGATCGTCCAGTCGCTTGCCGTTTGATCCGACGTATCGCGGGCATCCGTATAGGCGATGGTGAAGATCGTGCACTCGTCCTGATAGGAAATGCCGAGCGTGCGTCTGGTGACGACATCGTTGTTCAGATCCCAGGCAATGCCGCCGAAGATCGACCAATAGTCCTTGAACTTGACCCTGGCGTTTGTCTGAATCTCGTCTTGGTCTTCGGCAAAGCCATATGCCGGCTGGGCGCTCACGTGCGTATAGGTGACCTGGCCCGAGAAAGTATCGTTCTGATAGGCCGTGGTCAGATCGCCGCGATTGAACGAGAAATCCTTCTCGTCCAGCCGATAGGAAGCCGCAACGGAAAGACCGAAAGGCATTTCGATGCCGCCCAGTCCGACATAGTCGGAACGGTCGGTTTCAAGGCCGGAATCGGCGCCGACATTCACGAGGTCGTCGGTCGCAAACGAATTCTGACCGGCGAGCTGATAGGACTGTCCAAAGATGCCGTGCAGCTTGTAGCCGCTGTCGAAGGTGCCGGTATACTGGAAGCCGAGGTTTGCGCGCGTGCCGCCCTCGATACGGTCGTAGCCGGAGAACCTGTCACGATCAAAAAGGTTGGTCGCATCGAAGACGAAGCTCTGCGCATCTTCATTCGGCAGCCGGCCTGCAAGCGGCTCGTCTGGCCGCGCATAGATCTGCGCGATCGGCTCCAGAACATGCGTGCTGTTGCTCGTCGTGAACAGGATCGGATAGCGCATTTCCAACCCGGCTGTCAGCATTCCGCGCGTTGCCGCGTTGTCGTCGAGATAGTTGCCGGCATAGGGGATGCCGTTGGCATCGACCGGACTTTCCATGTTGAGCGCGAAAGCATCGCCGCGTGCCGCGAGCAACGGTGTGATCACCAGGCCGGTCGATGTCACGAAGGTGCGCTTCCACTGCAGTTCCGTGCTCAAGCGGGTGGTCTGACCCTCCAGGCCACGGAAGCGGTCGAAGCCCGCGACGTTGTAGAAGTCGTCGTGGGTGCGCGAAATATTGGTGAGATTGACATCTGCAGAAAGCTCACCGCCTGCGAGTGGCTGCGGCGCGACATAGTGATAGTCAAGCGTCGGATAGACGATCGCCTGCTGCTTTTCCGCGGTGCTGTTACTGTCGGCGTCCTGTACGTCGAAATAGAAGGCGCGCAGGTCGAAGTAATTCCGCTTGCCGAGACCCGTCAGATAGACGGTGTTGGCATGCGGCGTGTTGTCGTAACCGTCGATCTTGTAGGTGCGTGAGAAGTTGTTGTCGCTCTGCACCATCACATCCCAGCCGAAGGTCCAGCGGGGATTGATCCTGAAGTTCCCCGCCGATGCGACCATGCCGCGCTGTTCAGCTTCGGCATCGCTTGTACCTTCGCTGAAATTACCGGGGTTCATCTGATCGATGCCGGCGAGGTGCATCGTCATCGTGCCGTTTTCGAAGCGGCGGCGATATTCGCCCTCGAGCAGGAAGCCCTGCGAGGTATAGCCGGTGCCCGTGACGGTGAAATCCGAACTCGGGGAGATGACGTAATAATAGGGAACGGACAGACCGTAGCCAAGATTTTGTGAAACGCTCATCGACGGGAACAGGAAGCCGGACTTGCGCTTCACGGTATTGTCGGGGACTTCGATCCACGGCAAGTATACGAGAGAACGGCCAAGCAGCTGGAATCGCGCCTTTTCAAGGCGGATCGTGTGCTTCTCACTGTTCTGGATAACGCGTTCGGCCTTGACCTGCCAGAAGGGCGCGCGTTCGGGCTTTTCGGCGCAGGGCAAGCAGGCCGTGTAGACGCCTTTATTGAGAATCATCTGCGTACCGCCGACTCGCTGGCCGGTTTCGGCAACGAGGCGGGTATTATCGCTTGTCTCAATTCGCAGCGCATTCATGAAGCCGTCTGCGAAATTGTCGGTCACGTCGAGACTGTCGGCATAGATACGGTTGCCGTCGGGCGTCACCATCTCGATGTTGCCGGTCGCCATCATGCGGCCGGTCTTCTGGTTATAGTCGACCTTCTGGGCGACCAGCCTGTAGCCGCCGTAATTGATCTGCACGCCGCCGATCACAGAGACGAGCTCCTGGTCCTTATTATAGACAAGCTCGTTCGCAGACAGCATCAGCTTCGCATCCGGCGAGATATTCTGGCCGATTGCAGGCATGCCGGTATTGGCCTGCTGGCCATAGGCCAGCGGGGCACTCTCGAAATAGGAACACAGAGCTGCGCCTAAGAGCAGGGCAACCAACTGTTTACTAAACACCTTGCGGTCGCCTACCGCCACTAGCCATCCTCCTGATGAAGCAGGATCGTCGCGCCTAAAGCGAGCGCCACGACCACTGGTATCCAAGTCGCCACAAACGGCGGCACGACACCGCTGCTTCCAAATGCCTTTACAAGCACGGTGACGACATAAAGCATGAAGCCTGAAAGGATTCCACCCAGAATCACAGAGCGTGACTGGTTGAACCGGCTAAATTTTAGAGACACTGTTGCAGCAATGAGAGTCATGGCCACCAAGAGCAGCGGCTGCGACAGCAGAGAGTTGAATTGAGTCTCAAGCGCCTTCGTGGATATCCCGAAGGATTTGGCGGCAGCGATACGGTTGGAAAGGTCAAAGAAACCAATTGTTTCCGGCGCTGTCAGCCGCTCCTTGATGAAGTCTTGCTTCAGATTGGTACGAAGCTGCTCCGTAGCCTTACGCACTGGGATTTCCCCAGGCTTGCGTTCGACGACGTTGTTAAGCTGCCAGTAACCATCTTCCAATTTGGCGGATGAGGCATCCTGCCTCAGAATGACCTGACCGGTGGAATCAAAGTGGACAAGCACGACGTCCATGAGCAGCGTGCCGTTCTCCAGCACGGTCTTGGCGCCGATGATGACATCGTCCCGGCCGCTGATCTGGCGCAGCCACGGAACCTGCAGTGCCCTGATCATGGCATTGTCCTGACCGCGCCAGGCCGTTTCGAATTGTGTTGCCTGCCTCTGGCCCCAGGCGGCGAGCGGATTGAGCGCCACCACCGTCAGCACCCCGAGAATCAAGGACCCCGCGATAAAAGGCAGCATGAACTGCCAGACCGAGATGCCGGCCGCACGGGTGACGACGAGTTCATATTTCCGGTTGAGGCCGATCAGCACGGTGATGCCGACGAACAGCGCCACGAAGGGGATGGTCTGCTGCAGGATCAACGGCAGGCGAACGGCGGTGAGCAGCACAGCACCACCCAGCGTATAGCCGGGGAAATTAGAGATGCGGCTTGCCGTCTCGCTGAAGTCCAGCAGGAAGGTGATGGCGCTCATGCCGATCAGGAACCACATCGTGGTTACGACATACCGGCGGAAGAAATACCGCGACAATGTCCCGAAAATCATCGCACAGCGCCTCCGCCGGTCCGGTTCGTCGCGGCAAGTACCCGCTTCTGCGCGCGCTTCCAGATCGTCGAGGTGCGATTTCTGACGACAAGCGGCATGGCGAGCCGCTTATGCATGTTCAGGAAAATAATCGAAACCAGGCTGGTCACGATCGGGATCGCATAGAGGATCGGGATGTAGATCGTGCTCTTGTCGATCTGGTTGGCAACGTAGAACGCCGCCCAGCGCAGGACGAATGCGAGGCCCAGTGCGCCGATCATCGGATGCATGCGTGCCTCGCGGTGCGATCGCGCATCCCCGGCTATGGCGAGCGAGAACAGCGCGAAAACGAAGGGAAGCATCCAGTCGGTCAGGCGGCGATGCAGCTCGGCGGTATAGCTGCCGGGTTTGGCGATGTAATCAGGATCTTTCGGATCGGGATTGAGCAGGAAGGCGAGATCGCGGTCGCTCGCGCGAAGCGTCGCCTGGCCGTTATTTTCCGTCATATCCGAAAGGTCGAAGGAATAGGAATCGAACTTGATGACCGAGACGTTTCCATCGGGCGTTTTGCGATGGACTTCGCCATCATGCATGATCAGCGACGTGCCGATATCATCCACGGCGCCTTCGCGCGCATAATAGATGAGCTCGTTATTCGGATCGCGCTCGTCGGCGACGAAGAGGCCTTTGAGCATGCGGCCGGCAAGCCGCTGCGAAATCTGCACATAGAGGCCTTCGTCGATCTTGCGGAAGGTCTTCTCCTCGATCACGGACGAAAGAAGATCGGCATAGGTCGCGGCGATCATCTGCCGCACGACCGTCTTCGCACGCGGCTCGACAACATTGTCGACGAAAAACGAGAAGACACTGATGAGGATCGCGAGCAGCAGGATCGGCCGCGCCAGGATGCTGCGGCGGGCGCCGGCGGCATCGATCACGGTCAGCTCGGAATCATTGTTCATCGTCGTCAGCGTCTGGGTAATGCCGATGACGAGTGCAAAGGGCAGCACGATGGGAATGATCGACGGCAGGATCAGCGTCGCAAGCGTGGCGAAGGAGCCGATCGACTGGCCGCTGTCGGTCACCAGGTTGATGCGCTGCAGGACCTGGGTGGTCCAGATGATCGCGAGTACTGGGAGCAGGGCCACGAGAAACATCTGGCCAACACGCCGCAATATATATGTCTCGAGTAGTTTCATGCTCGCCCTTGAACGCGCCTGCAGGTCGATATGATCAGCAGGAGATTCCCTCTACGCTGTTTGTCTCTGTTTTGCGACAAGTCAGTGTCAAAAATTCATTCAAATTTCAGAATTTTTTTGTTGCCGTGGCGACTCAGCAAGTGCCATCAGTGCCGCGAATATGACGACCGAAGAAAGCCATCCCAGCACGACGTCGGATAGATAATGTGCACCGAAGGAGAGCCGCATCGCAGGCGTCAGGATGGAAACGGCGGCGACGGGTGCCACAAGCGCATAACGTATCGACTTCGGAACGAAGATCAGCAGGCAGAACAGCCAGCCCGCGCTCGCCGCCTCGCCGGAAATGAAGGAGCAGTTCGAGACGCACTTGCCGGCCAATGAACCGGCTTCTGCGAAATGCAGCGTACCGCCGAAGAAATCCGTCTGCACTGGCCGCGGCCGACCCCAATGTTCCTTGAGGATCACATTGACGAGAAGAACGGGACCGATCAGCAGCGTGCCGAGCGCAACCTTCAGGTCGCGGGCGCGCGGCGCGTTGAATGTAGCGCCATGCTGCTGATAGCACTCGACCAGTTTCCACAGCATGACCGCGGTCACGACATAGGGAACGTAGAAGAAGAGCGTGCGCAACAGACCGAGGATCGCCTCGCTCCGATAGGGGAAGGAGCCGCAGATCTCGGTTGCCGGGGCCGATGCGTCACAGGCCGCCTGCACGAAAAAAAGCTGGGAAAAATAAATGTCTATCCCGGGAAAGGCGCGGAACAGGGCAAGCAGCAGCCACCACACCCAGAAGAGCAGGACAAAGACGCCGAATGCCGTTTGCGGCAGGCGAACTGCCGGACCCCGCCATCGATTTTTCGAAAAAACTGTCAACGCAAACATCTACGAAACTGACGAAAACCTTTTGGCCGGGCGGCCGCGAGGAACATAACAACTGTCGCCGGCCATTGACAGACCCGTCAAACGCGAAATTATCCCCTGGAACGGATTTCATGAATCCCATCGGAGAAGACATGTCTGCAAAATTCGAAATTTCATTCTCAAAATCGGCAAAGCTCAGCAGCGGCCTCGCGATTCTTCTGAAGACGTCCGAGGCCGACACCGCGGCTGGGGCCGATATTGCCGATCCGGCGGGAGTGATCGCTAAGGCGTCGAAGATTGCGCGCTTTTCGGCAAAGTCGTTGGCTGCCCTCGATCTGGTGGCGCCCGAGGGTGCGCCTGTCGAACGCATCGTCGTCCTTGGTCTTGGAAAGCCGGCAGACCTGACCGTCCACGACTGGCTGAAGGCCGGCGGCAGCGCTGCCTCGCGGATCAAGAATACTGAGAAAGCGACGATCTTCATCGATGCGCCGGGCGCAGACGTCAGCGCCAAGGCTGCGGCCGATTTCGCTCTCGGCATGCTGATGCGCGCCTACAGCTTCGATACTTATAAGACGAAGAAGAATGACGACGAGGAGAAGCAGGCGAAGTCGGTCAAGGTGACGATCGTCACGGCCGATGCGGCTGCGGCCAAGAAGGCCTTCGCCGATGCCGAAGCGGTTGCCGACGGCGTCAATCTCGCTCGTGACCTGGTCAACGAGCCGCCGAACGTCCTCGGCCCCATCGAATTTGCGGCCAAGGCAAAGGAGCTCGAGAAGCTTGGCGTCGAGGTGGAAATCCTCACCGAGCGCGAAATGCGCCGTCTCGGCATGGGCGCGCTGCTCGGCGTCGCCCAAGGCTCCGTGCGCCCGCCGCGCCTGGCTGTCATGCAGTGGAAGGGCGGCAAGAGCAAGGATCGGCCGATTGCCTTCATCGGCAAAGGCGTCGTCTTCGATACCGGCGGCATCTCGATCAAGCCGGCTGCCAATATGGAAGACATGAAGGGCGATATGGGCGGTGCGGCTGCCGTCACCGGCCTTATGCACACGCTTGCCGCCCGCAAGGCGCCGGTCAATGTCGTGGGCATCATCGGCCTTGTGGAAAACATGCCTGATGGCAACGCCCAGCGTCCGGGCGACATCGTCACCTCCATGTCCGGCCAGACGATCGAGATCATCAACACGGATGCGGAAGGCCGCCTCGTGCTCTGCGATGCGCTCTGGTATTGCAACGACCGCTTCAAGCCACAGTTTATGATCAATCTCGCGACGCTGACAGGCGCCATCATGGTCGCGCTCGGCAACAGCCATGCGGGTCTCTTCTCGAATGACGATCCGCTGTCGGCGCAGCTGACGGCCGCCGGTCTCGTCACGAACGAGAAGCTGTGGCGCATGCCGCTTGGCAAGGAATATGACAAGATGATCGACAGCAAGTTCGCCGACATGAAGAATACCGGCGGTCGTCTCGCCGGTTCCATCACCGCGGCGCATTTCCTCAAGCGCTTCGTGCAGGATACGCCCTGGGCGCATCTCGATATCGCCGGCACGGCCATGGGCTCGGTGCAGGACGAGATCAACCAGTCCTGGGGCTCCGGTTTCGGCGTGCGCCTGCTTGATGAACTGGTCCGCTCGAACTACGAAACACGATGACGGAAATCCTCTTCTACCATCTGACGGAATCGAAGCTGGAAGACGCGCTTCCGCCGTTGCTCGACAAGAGTGTCGAGCGCGGCTGGCGCGTCGTCGTCCAGATGAAGGAGGCTGCGCGGCGCGATGCGCTGGATCAGCATCTATGGACCTATCGGGAGGATAGCTTTCTGCCGCATGGCACGGATGAGGCCGATTTCGCCGGGGATCAGCCGGTTCTCCTGACGGTTTCGACTGACAATCCGAATGCTGCTACCGTCCGCTTCATCGTCGATGGCGCCGAGCCGCCGGCCGTCGCGGATTATGAGCGGATCGTCTTCATGTTCGACGGTTATGATCAGGAGCAGCTTGAAGGCGCGCGCGCCCAGTGGAAGAAGCTGAAAGGCGAGGGGCATAACCTCACCTATTGGCAGCAGACGCCGGAAGGGCGGTGGGAGAAGAAGGCCTGACCTCGATCGTCAGGCAAGGCCCGCTTCCGCCAGAACCCTGTTGATGAAATCCTTCTTCGCTCCCGTGTAGGCGGCTCGGCTTTCGGCATATTTTTCCGCGAGGCCGATCTTCAGTTCTTCATAGGCCAGCGCAAGGGCTGGATCGCCTTGCAGCCTGTCGCGGAAGAAGATGTTCCGCCTCCAGTTGAAGCCCTGATATTCGACGACATGGGCGAGATGCGTGCGCGTCTCGCCCGTGACACCGCGGCCGAAGAGATGGTCGTCGGGTACGATGTCGGCACCGGCATAGTCGTAGCCGATCGCTTCCATGGGCTTGATGCAGGCAAGTCCGTCATCAAGGCGGCGAATGCCGATCAGGATATCGATGATCGGTTTCGCCTTGATGCCTGGAATGGCAGTGCTGCCGAAGTGCTGTATATCGATTGCCAGAGGGCCAAGCGCGTCGCGGATCCTGGCCTCTTCCAGCAGATAGGCCTGCCGCCACTTGGCATTGGGGTCGGCGAGCCTCACCGCCAGATGTGGGACGCCCAATCCAAACGATTCATCCTGCTCCTGCTGCATGGAAAACGTCCCTCACGTTTCGTTTTCCTATTCTAGCATTCCGCAGGCACAATGGCATCTGCCCGCGAGGCCGATCAGTCGTAGAACGCCTCGACGAATTTGCGCTTGCCGAGCATGAAGGCATCGGCGACATGGCGCAGCGGCGCCAGATCGACATCCGACTTGCCGGCCTTGATGAGCTCGGCGAAACGGCGGTAGAGCGACGGATATTCGGCTTCCGGCGCAGAGAACTTCAGTTCGCCGTCGACCGAGAGCTTCGAACCGCCTTCGGAAAGAACCATCTGTCCGGCTGCCGTCTCAGCGATGATGTCCCAGCTCTGCTTGCCCGTCTGGCGCCAGTCGAATTCTGCGTGAACGGGAACGTAGTCGACATTGCGGAAATGCAGGTCGGCAGCAATCGGCGAATCACGGTTTTCAGGGAATTCCAGCGTGCCGGCGCTGAGGAACATCGCCTTCGGCAGGATATGCGTGACGATCGAAAGCGCGTTGATGCCCGGATCGAAAACGCCGAGACCGCCGGCCTGCCAGATCCATTCCTGGTTCGGATGCCAGTGGCGCACGTCTTCCTTCCAGATCACGTGCATGCTCTTGATCTCGGTCGAGGCGAGGAACGATTTGGCGGCTTCGACGGCAGCTGCATAGCGCGAATGCCAGCTCGCAAACAGCGTCGCACCCTGCTTGGTCGCGAGGTCCTCCAGATCTTCCACTTCGCTCAGCGTCGCGCCCGGTGGCTTCTCGAGGAAGACGTGTTTGCCGGCGGCCAGCGCCTTGTAGGCAGCTTCATAGCGATACTGAGGCGGCATGCAGAGCGAAACGGCATCGATCGATGGTTCGGCGTCGAGCATGTCGTCTATCGACGTATAGGCGGCAACGCCGTCGACCGTACCGTTGCGGCTTGCCGTCGCCACCAGCTTGAAATCGGCATTGGCGGCGATGGAGGGGAGGTGCTGGTCGCGGACGATCTTGCCGACGCCGACGATGGCGAGGTTGATGGCTGACATTGTAAAGCTCGCGTTCGGTGTTTCGCTAAAAGTATGACTTATTGCGCGCCGTTTTATCAGAAAGCGGTCCGCGGACAAGTCTGGTCTTTGAGAACAGACGACGCGATTTTTGGGTAATTGTCTAGCTCTTGATGACCGCGAAAATTCTTGCGCCGCAGCAAAGTATCTCCAGACAGTGACTTCCGCCGGCGGCGCCTCAGCTCGCCATGGCTCCTTCATATTCAGCGGAGAGCTCCAGCCATTGCTCTTCGGCGGCAGCGAGTTTGGCGGCGGTTTCGCCGCGCTGCTTGGCTTTTTCGGCGGCCTTGGCGGGCGCCTTTTCATAGAGCGCAGGATCCGCAAGTTCCGCATCAAGTGCCTGAATCAGTTTCTCCAGCTTGCCCGTCAAGGATTCGATTTCGTTGATCTTTTTCTTAAGAGGGGCGAGCGAGGCGCGCTTGTCCGCATTCAGTTTGCGCTGGTCGGCCTTCGAGGACTGGTCTTCAGACTGCTTCTGCTTTTCGTCGTCTTTTTTTTTGCCGGAAGCGACGATCAGGTCGCGATATTCTTCCATATCGCCTTCGAAACTCGTCACCGTGCCGTTGTTGACCAGCCAGAGGCGGTCGACGGTCGCTTCGATCAGGTGCCGGTCGTGCGAGATCAGGATAACCGCCCCGTCATAATCGTTCAGCGCCTCGATCAGCGCGCGGCGGCTGTCGATGTCGAGATGGTTCGTCGGCTCGTCGAGGATCAACAGGTTCGGTGCATAAAAGGCGGCAAGCCCCATCAGCAGGCGTGCCTTTTCGCCGCCCGAGAGGTCTTTCGCGGCCGTCGCCATCTTCTCGGTCGCAAGGCCCATCTGCGCCACGCGGGAGCGCACCTTGGCTTCGGGCTCTGTCGGCATCAGCCGCCGCACATGTTCGACAGGCGTCTCATTCGGTACGAGATCGTCGAGCTGATGCTGCGCGAAGAAACCAATCTTCAGGCCCGGCGCCAGACGCACTTCGCCGCTCTCGGCCGCCAGCCGTCCCGAGATGAATTTCGCAAAGGTCGATTTACCGTTGCCGTTCGAGCCGAGCAGGGCGATGCGGTCGTCATTGTCGATGCGCAGGTTGAGCCCTTTGAGGATCGGCTTGCCGGGCTCGTAGCCGACTGCGCCGCCGCTGACCGCGACGATCGGCGAGGCCGGCTGCTTTTCGGGTTCGGGGAAGGTGATCGGCTGAACGTGGTCCTCGATCACGGCCGCGACCGTGCCCATGCGCTCCAGCGCCTTGACGCGCGATTGGGCCTGCTTCGCCTTGGAGGCCTTGGCCTTGAAGCGGTCGATGAAGCTCTGCAGGTGCTTGCGCGCCGCATCGTTCTTCGCCTTGGCCTTCATCTGCAACTCGTCGGCCTCTGCCTTCTGCCGCTCGAACTGGTCGTAATTGCCGCGGTAGAAGGTGAGCTTCTTCTGGTCGAGATGCACGATCGAATTGACCGCGTTGTTCAGCAGATCGCGATCGTGGCTGATGATGATGACCGTGTGCGGATAGCGGCGGATGTAATCCTCCAGCCACATCGTGCCTTCGAGGTCGAGATAGTTGGTCGGCTCGTCGAGCAGCAGCAGGTCCGGCTCGGTAAAGAGCACGGAGGCGAGCGCCACGCGCATGCGCCAGCCGCCCGAGAAGGAGGATGCGGGCCGGGCCTGCGCTTCCTGATCGAAGCCAAGGCCCGAGAGGATGCTGGCGGCGCGTGCTTCCGCCGAATGGGCGTCGATATCGACGAGGCGCATCTGGATTTCGGCGATGCGATGCGGATCGGTTGCCGTTTCCGCCTCGGTCAGCAGGGCGGCGCGTTCCTTGTCAGCGGAAAGCACGATCGTGATCAGCGAATCCTCCGTTCCCGGAGCTTCCTGCTTCACCTGACCCATGCGCGCATTCTTGGGGATCGATATTGTCCCGCTTTCGGCTCCCAGATCGCCTGTTATGACGCGGAAGAGGGTGGATTTGCCGGCGCCGTTGCGCCCCACGAGCCCGGCCTTAGTGCCTGACGGCAGCGAGACGCTGGCGTGGTCGAGGAGCAGGCGGCCGGCGATGCGGGCGGAAATGTCTGAAATCGTGATCATGCGCGCGGTTTTGGCCGAAAGCCGCCGCCAAGGCAAGATGGATCAGCGGCGTGTTGGCCACTGTTTGCCATCAATAGCGCATAGCCGAACGCCTTACCGGCCGAAGGCTTGCACCGGCAGGCGCGGATTGGACTGGGCGGCAAGCAGCGCCACGCGGGCATTGGCCTGAAGCTGACCGGGTGTGGCCGCATCGCCGCTCAACGCCACGCCGACCGAAATCGTCAAGCCGCTTGCATCCGAAGTGTCCGACGCTGCGAAAACAAGATTGTCTTCGACGGAACCGCGCAGCCGCTCGGCGATCGCCAATGCATCCTGCATGCCGACATTGGCAAAGAGGAAGGCGAATTCGTCGGCCTCCAGGCGCGCAATGAAATCGTTCTTCTTCACCGTCTTGCGGAAGAGGCCGGCAAGCTTCTTCAAAAGCTTGTTGCCGGTCTGCGCGCCGTAGCGGGTGGTAAGCTCCTTGAAATCATCGATGTCGATCATGATCAGCGCGCTGCCGGCCGCACCCTCTTCCTGACCATAGAGGTCGTCGAGCGCACGATTGAGCCCGATACGGTTCGGCAGGCCGGTGATCTTGTCCGTGATAGCAGCCGCCTGCACGGCGGAAATGCCGCGCTCCAGCGCCGTCAGCCGCTCGATATCCTCTTCCAGCTTTGTGCCGATCGTTCGTTCTGCTGCAAGGACGGCCGAAAGCGAGGCGGCGAGATATTCGACCTCGGCCATGAAATCGGCAAGGCTCTGGTGCTCCTGCTGGCCCGAGACGGATTTGAGGATGGTCTCGCAGGCGCGCGCAAAGGCCTGGTGATGCAGGCGCCCCTCGGCCAGTCGCTCCGCCGTTTCCTTAAGCATGCGGCTTGCCTCGTTGCGCGAGCGGTCGCCCGCCAGCCCGTAGTGGCCGACGAGCCGGTAGCGCAGGCCGAGTTCGTCCAAGGCTTCCTGCTGCGGATGCGAACCGAGGGCTGCGATATCCTGCGCCAACCCGGCATTCAGGCCGATCAGTGCCTCGTGGAACAGTTCATAATTGCGTGGCAGGCCCGCCACATTGAGCCGCATCATATGCTGAGCGACCTTCTGGATATCGGCAGCCGGCATCGGCCGGGTAGCCTCGCGCGCATTCAATGCATTTGCAACGGCAGTCGGCATGACGATCCCCTCATTGCCATTGGTTCTCTTGGCCATCGGCTCTTCTGCTTCCGCTATGCAGGGAAGCTTTTAAGAGACATTGAATTTTCAAAGCTTATGGGGCGGGAAGCCGCAAAACCGGTTAATGCACTCTTGCTGCGTCCCGATCGGAAATGGCCGTGTTCGTTTCAGCAACGGACGCGATGGGCGCCATGAAAATTCCTGATTTGATCGCGCCCGCTTTCTGGCGTGGAATGAACTCGTTGCGATTGCGAAAGGACGGCCATGACCAGAGCTCTCTACTCCCTGTGCGGCGCCGACGAGCGTCACTTCTTCTCGCCGCATTGCTGGAAAGCGGTGATGGCGCTCGCCCATAAGGGTCTCGATTTCGAAGAGGTTCCGACGACCTACAGCCGCATTGTTGATATCGGCGGCGGCTTCTCCAAGACCGTGCCGGTCCTGGATGACAATGGCCGGCTGATATCAGACAGTTTCGATATCGCCCTTTACCTGGAAGATGCCTATCCGGACCGTCCGTCGCTTTTCGGTGGCGAGGGCGGCAAGGCCCTGTCGCGCATGGTTGAGGGTTATTCGCAGATGATCATCCATCCGGCGATCATGCGGATCGCGCTTCTCGATATTCATTCCATTCTCGATGAGGGCGACAAGGCCTATTTCCGCGTCAGTCGCCAAAGCCGCTTGGGCAAGCCGCTGGAGGATTTCGCCGCCGGTCGCGACGCGGAGAGGGAGGCCTTTGCCGCCAAGCTGGAGCCGATGCGCCACATGCTACGCTTCCAACCCTTCATCGGCGGCGAGAGCCCGCTTTTTGCCGACTATATCGTCTTTGGTGCGCTGCAATGGCTGCGCATCGCCGCAGGCCTCGCCATGCTGGCCCCTGACGACCCCGTCATGGCCTGGTTCGAACGCTGCCTCGATCTTCATGAAAGCCGGGGCCGGACTGTGACAGCGGCGTGAAATTGCCGGAGCCCCCTTGTTTTCGGGCGGTGAGGCGGGTAAAGACCGCCCACTTTTCCCTGAGTATGAGGACCCGAATTATGGCGATTGAACGCACCTTCTCGATGATCAAGCCGGATGCAACGAAGCGCAACCTGACGGGCGCTATCACCAAGATGCTCGAAGATGCCGGCCTGCGCGTCGTCGCCTCCAAGCGCGTCTGGATGAGCAAGCGCGAAGCAGAAGGCTTCTACGCCGTTCACAAGGAACGCCCTTTCTTCGGCGAACTCGTTGAAGGCATGACCTCCGGCCCGACCATCGTTCAGGTCCTGGAAGGCGAAGGCGCCATCCTGAAGAACCGCGAAGTCATGGGCGCAACCAACCCGGCAAACGCTGCCGAAGGCACGATCCGCAAGGTTCATGCTCTGTCGATCGGCGAAAACTCGGTTCATGGTTCCGACGCTCCGGAAACGGCTGCCGACGAAATCAAGTACTGGTTCTCCGACACCGAAATCGTCGGCTGATTCAGCCACGAAGCATTCCCTCGGAATGCATTGAATTGACTCATGAAAGCTGGGCTCGTCCCGGCTTTTTTGTTTCAAAGGCTCAGGCCGGGCACTTGTCTGTATTCGAAAAATCCGTCGACCCGTCCGGTTTGAAAACTTCCGGGTTCTTCTCATAACCAGCACCGAGAACCAACGGCTTGCTCGGCAGAACCGTCTGGTCGAGATCCGATTTGAACTGGGTCTTCAGCTCCTGCAAGAGCTTGCCATCCTTGTCGACCAGCCTGACGGTGACGGCATAGGGCCGGTCCTTGCGCACGCAATGCAGGTTCTCGCTCTGGACCGAAATCTTGTCCTCCATCGGAAACACCTTCTGGTTCAGCACCAGTGGCGCTCCGCCCTGCGGGTTTTCGAATTCGGCGATGATGGTGGACCCATCGGGAATGGGCGCCGTCTTCTTCAGCGTCAGCAGATAAGTGGCGCTTGCGACGCGGTAGTTGAAGACGAAGAGATGGCCCGTCACTTCCAGCATGCTTTCGGCCTCGCGCTGGCAGGCTGAGAGCACGAGCCCCGCTGCCGCAAGGGCCGTGATGATCGAGCGCCGCTTCATGGCGTCTCCTCCTTCTTTTTCCTCCGGTAATGCCTGTTAGCCTTGGCGCGGTTGCCGCAGACGGCCATGTCGCACCAGGCCCGGCTCTTGTTTTTGCTGCGGTCGATGAACAACCAGCCGCAATTGCCGCAAATCTTCATCCGCTCCGGATCGGACATGGCGATCAGCCGCAGAACCGAATGGGCCGTCGCCGCATCGAGACCCTTTTCCGCGGCACCCCGCAGCGTGCGCGCCAGCGCTTCCAGCAGTTCGGCAAGAAGCCGGTCGTCATTGCCCTCGAGCGCGCGCCGGCGGAAATAGCGGTCTGTCGCTTCGCGCAGTTCGATGAAGTTCGCTCTATTCTGCGCTCCAACCGGCACTATGTCGCCGAAAAGTGCCCGTTCGGCGCAGAATTCCTGCGCCGCTTCGGGGAAACGCTCCATTTGCCCTTCGGCCTCGAAGCGGTCGATGCGGCGCGCAGTATCGTGACGCAGGATGACGCTGTTGGCGACATCGAGCGCCAATGCGCCGCCTGAAAAACGGTGAGGGGTCCAGGAGAAGCTCATGGGAAAAAATATAACTGGTAAAACACATTTTGCCAGTTATTATTTTAAGTCGATCTGGAGTAACTGAATGGCTTATCTTCTGCAGCAACTGGCGAATGCGGTGCCGCTAGCAGCGCTCTACGCCACGCTTGCCTTCGGTTATTCGATCGCCTTCGGTGTCACCAAGCGCCCCGACATCACCTATGGGGCGATTATCGCCTTTGCCGGCCAGATCCTGCTGCTCTTCACGGATATGGCCTATAACCGCCTCTGGCTGGTGCTGCCGGCGGCGATATCGATCGGCGTCTGCGCCTCACTGATCTATTCTGTGGGGGCAGGGGTCTGGATCGGCCGCTTCGTCATGCAGCCGCTCGCCAGCAAATCGCCGAACACGGTCATTGTCGCCGCACTCGGCATGATGATCGTGCTCATGGAGACGGCGCGCCTTGCCGCTAATACCCGCGCCATCTGGCTGCCGCCGCTCTTGAATGACAACGTGACCTTCTGGAGCGACGGTACCTTCAAGGTGACACTCACCTATATCCAGCTTCTGGATACGGTTCTGATGTGCGCGATCATTGCGATCGGTGCGTTGATCCTGAAGCGCACCGCCTGGGGCCGCCTTTGGCGCGCCGTCATCGACGATCCGCTCGCCGCCGAACTCTGTGGCACCAGCGCCAGCCGTGTCTTCCTGGTGTCCTATGGGGCGGCGGCGCTGATCGCCACCTGCTGCGGCATACTTGCGACCTTCTATTACGGGTCGATGGATTTCGGCGCCGGGCTGATGTTCGGCCTCAAGGTGCTGCTGATCGCGGCCGTCGGCGGCTATTCGGATCCGCTGCGCTCGGCGGGTGGTGCCGCTGGCCTGGCGCTCGTCGAGACGCTCTGGGGCGCCTACGGTTCCTTCATCTGGCGCGATCTCGCCATCTTCTCGCTGCTGGTGTTCCTGCTGGTGCTGAGCAGGCGTGAGCGCGTCGTGCTCTGACTATTTCCAGCGGTCGCGCGCAGTGTCGTCGGCATCCTTTGCGGCGATCCAGTCGCCGGCGCCGCCATCCTTGCCGTGTTCCTTCTTCCAGAAAGGGGCGGATGTCTTCAGGAAATCCATGACGAAGCTCGCACCGTCGAAGGCCGCCTGCCGGTGCGGCGCTGCCGCGACGACCAGCACGATGTTCTCGCCGGCCGCGATCCTCCCAAAGCGATGGATGGCGGTCAGGCCGCTGAGCCCGAAACGCTCGATGGCAAGTTCGCCGATGCGGGCCATCTCCGCTTCGGCCATGCCGGGATAGTGTTCGAGTTCGAGCGCCGACAGTGTCCCGCCCTCATCGCGGCAGAGACCGGAGAATGTGACGATTGCGCCGATGCCGGGCTTGCCTTTGGAAAGCCGGTCGACTTCCGCCTGCAGATCGAAATCCTCGCGCTGGACGCGGATGGTAGGGGTAATGGTCACAGCAGGCTCCTCCGCCCGGCGGGATTGGCTGTTCTCAGCCACCCGTCATCGGCGGGAAAATGCCGATTTCCTTCGCGCCTGTTATCGGCTCGTCATGCTCCACATGCTCCTGGTCGATCGCGACCCGGATCACATCAGGATATTGAAGAGCCATCTCATATTCTTCGCCCAGGCCCTTCAAATGATTCAGAAGATCGGCAACGCTGACGACGGAAGCGGGGAGGTCGATTTCCTCTTCTCCCTTGCCAATGCGTTCGCGCACCCAGGCGAAATAGACAAGCCGTGTCATTCTTCGTCGTCCACCACGTGTTTCAGCCCGGCGCGGAAATAATCATAGCCGGTATAGATCGTCAGGATTGCAGCAATCCAGAGGAGCGCGATCCCGGTCCAGGTCGTATAGGGGAAAATGGCGTCGCCCGCCGGGCCGGCAAGCAGGAAGGCGATGGCAACGAGCTGCAGCGTCGTCTTCCATTTGGCAATGCGCGTCACCGGCACGCTGACTTTCAGCCCCGCAAGATATTCGCGCAGCCCCGAAACCAGGATTTCGCGGCACAGGATGATGATCGCCGCCCAGAGCGACCAGCCGGCAATCGTGCCGTCGGCAGCGACCAGAAGCAGGATGGCGGAAACCAGCAGCTTGTCGGCGATCGGGTCCAGCATGCGGCCGATATTCGACGTCTGGTTCCAGATGCGCGCGAGATAACCGTCGAGGAAATCGGTGAGCGAGGCGATGACGAATATCCACAGCGCCACCCAGCGCGCCGTGTCGCTGCTGCTCAGTCGTCCTTCGATGAAGAAGCAGACGACGATCAGCGGCACCGCCAGGATGCGGCCGTAGGTGAGGAGATTGGGGATGTTATACGCACGCGATGCCATGATGCGGTTCTCTGTATTGATGCGGCGGTAGATGACGGCTTTGCCCCTCGACCGTCAACATTCTTTCTGTTTTTTCGCTGCCTTTGCGTGGAATTTGCGACCGGCAACGCTTATTTCGCGGCGTCGTCGTGAAAATGATTGTAGACCTGCTTTGCGACGGCCTCGGAAATCCCTTCCACCGCCATGAGATCGGAAAGGGCTGCGCGCGACACCGCCTTCGCCGTTCCGAAGTGCTGCAGCAATGCTCTTTTGCGCGAAGGCCCGATGCCGCCGATCTCGTCGAGCGGATTCTTGACCATCTCCTTCTTGCGACGCGCCCGATGAGAGCCGATCGCGAAACGGTGCGCCTCGTCGCGCATACGCTGGATGAAGTAGAGAACCGGATCGCGCGGCGGCAACGTGAAGCTTCCCTTGCCGGGTGCGAAGAAACGCTCACGGCCGGCCTCGCGGTCCACACCCTTGGCGACGCCGATGGCGATGACGCTGTCGGTAATGCCGAGCTCTTCGAGGATTGCCCGCACCGCCGTCATCTGCCCCTGACCGCCGTCGATAAGGATCACGTCGGGCCAGGCGGGGAAGGGCATGTCGGCTGTGTCTGCGGCGGTGACCTGCGTGCTACGATCCGGAATGCCCTCTTCCTTGAGCAGGCGGGAGAAGCGCCGCGTCATCACTTCGCGCATCATGCCGAAGTCGTCGCCGGGCGTGATCTCGGTCGATTTGATGTTGAACTTGCGATACTGGTTCTTCACGAAGCCTTCCGGCCCGGCGACCACCATGCCGCCGACCGCATTCGTGCCCATGATATGCGAGTTGTCGTAGATCTCGACGCGCTGTGGCACATAGGGCAGGCCGAATGTGTCCTTGAAACCTTCCAGCAGCCGTGACTGCGAGGCCGTTTCGGCAAGCTTGCGGCCATGCGCCTCGCGCGCGTTGGCGATGACATGCTCGACGAGGTCGCGCTTTTCACCGCGCTGCGGAACGAGGATGGAAACCTTGTGCCCGGCCTTTTCGCTGAGGGCGGCGGCCAGCAGCTCCAGCTCCTCCACCGTTTCCGACAGCATGATCTGCCGCGGCACCGGCTTGTCGTCGTAGAACTGCGCGAGGAAAGCGTTCAGCACCTCGGCGCCGGAAAGCTGCGGATCGGCCTTCGGGAAGTAGGCGCGGTTGCCCCAGTTCTGCCCGGTGCGGAAGAAGAAGACCTGGATACAGGAAATCCCGCCTTCATGATGGATGGCGAAGACATCCGCCTCCTCGACGCCGGCAGGATTGATGCCCTGGTGGCTCTGCACATGCGAGAGCGCGGCAAGACGGTCGCGATAGATCGCGGCGCGCTCGAAATCGAGGTCCTCGGCGGCGATGTTCATCGCCTCCGCAATGTGCTCCTTCACCTTCTGGCTCTTGCCGGACAGGAAGTCCTTGGCTTCCTGAACCAGCTCCGCATAGCCTTCGTCACTGACCTCACGGGTGCAGGGCCCGGAACAGCGTTTGATCTGGTAGAGCAGGCAGGGCCGGGTGCGCGTCTCGAAGACGCTGTCGGTACACGTGCGGATCAGGAAGGCGCGCTGCAGCGAATTGATCGTGCGTCCGACCGCGCCTGCCGAGGCAAAGGGGCCGAAATAGTCGCCCTTGCGAGCGCGGGCGCCACGATGCTTGAAGATGGCCGGTGCGCGGTGATCACCGGTAATCAGGATATAGGGAAACGACTTGTCGTCGCGCAGCAGCACGTTAAAGCGTGGCCGCAAGCGCTTGATCAGATTGGCTTCCAGAAGCAGCGCCTCAGTCTCCGTCCGCGTCGTGACGAATTCCATATTGGCGGTCTGGCGCACCATCTGGGCGATGCGGTTGGAGTGTACGCGACCCATCGCATAGTTGCCGACGCGCTTCTTCAGGCTGCGGGCCTTGCCGACATAGAGAACGTCACCCGCCTCGTTGAACATGCGGTAGACGCCGGGACTGTTCGGCAGGCGCTTGACGAATTCGGCGATCAGGTCCGCACCGACAAGGCCGGTCTCGTTGACGCTGCCGGCATTCCAGTCGACCGCCGCAGAAATCGGCGCGACAGAGGCATCGCCTTCCACCTCGATGATATCGTCGTCGTTCTCGTCAGTCTCGTCGTAAAGAACACCGCCATCGGGCAGCTTCTTGGCATTCATTCCTTGATCTCCAGCACATCCGGCGTCTGCCATGCGAGATGCTGGCCACCGTCGAGTGCAATCATCTGACCCGTGATCGAAGGGGTCTCGAACAGAAAACGAATCGTTCGGCCGAATTCCTTGAGCTCAGGTCCCCGCTTCAAGATAAGGGCTGAAACCTGCGCTTGGAAGTCTTCCTGCAATTGCCGTTCGCTCGGCACTGTAGGGCCGGGGCCGATCGCGTTGACGCGGATGCGCGGCGCCAGCGCCTGCGCCATGGTCTGTGTCGCCGTCCACAGCGCCGATTTCGACAGGGTATAGGAGTAGAAGCTCGGCCGCAGCGCCCAGACGCGCTGGTCGATAATGTTGACGATCAGCCCTTCGGCCGTTTCCGGCAGCTGTTCGGCGAATTTAGCGGCGAGTATCGAAGGCGCGCGAACATGGACGGCGAAATGCTCGTCCCACACCTGCGCATCGAATTTGCGGAGCGAATCCTCGAGAAAAATCGATGCGTTATTAACGAGAAGATCGATCGGTCCGAGCGCCTCGCACGCCTTCCCGACAAGCCCTCCGGTCTCATCGATTTTGGCGAGATCGGCCTTGATCGCAACCGCCTGATGGCCCCTTTGCCGCAATTCCGCCACAAAATCTTCAGCCTCGGCGAGCGAGCCGTTGGCATGGATTGCGACCGAAAATCCATCAGCAACAAGGTCTTCGGCGATTGCCCGGCCTATTCTTTTGGCAGCACCCGTCACAAGCGCCGCGCGAAGTCTTTTCTGAGTCAAGATGCTGCCTTCTGGTCCAGCGAGTCCGTTTTCTGACTATATAAGGGCAGGCCTTGATCATATAAATAGGCCGAAAGCATTGCCTGTGCGGCCTGGATATTCTATGTATTATTTGCGATCGCGATTTATTAAAATAAGTATTGTAAGTTTAACTGTTTATTATCCTTAATAAACGGTATGTTGCGGCCAAGCAACATCGAATTTCTGCCGCCGCGGAGCCACAATGATATCACAATTTGGCTCTTTCAAATCCGCATTTGCATTCCAATTTCACTCTCGATCCGGAAGGGACATTTAGTAATCCCCCGTGAATGCTTCGCCGAAGTTTGAGTTGACGAGCGCGCGGGACTGAAAGGAGAAAAGTATGCGTATACTCTTTGCTGGCCTCATGGCTTCCGCTCTCGCCGTTGGCGGTTTCTCGGTCGCACAGGCAGCCGATGCCGTGGACCAGATCCCGCAGGCACCGGTCGCTGAGGAATCCCCGGCTCCGGTCAACAACTGGCAGGGCTTCTACCTCGGTGGCGCCGCGACCTACAACATGGGCAGCTTCGGTCACGACCGTAACACCTATGACTTCGGCGGCCAGCTCTTCACCGGCTACAATTTCCAGCAGGGCCAGATCGTATACGGCGCTGAAGCCGATCTCGGTTATGGCGATGCAGACGTAACCACTGGCGGCATCAAGGACAAGACCGGCTGGAACGGCTCCGTCCGCGGCCGCGTCGGTTATGACCTGAACCCCTTCCTGCTTTATGGTACGGCTGGTCTGGCGCTCGCCGACACCAAGGTTTCCGACGGCACGTCTTCCGACAGCAAGACCGCCTATGGCTACACGGTCGGCGCCGGTGTGGAAGCCTTCGTGACCAACAACATCACGACGCGCCTCGAATACCGCTACACCGACTATCAGGACAAGGACTATAACCTGAACTCCGGCAGCGTTTCGCGCGGCTTCGACGAAAACAGCGTCAAGGTCGGTATCGGCGTCAAGTTCTAATTCGGATTACACCAAATACGAAAAAAGCCGGGCTTCGTGCCCGGCTTTTTTGTTGTCTGCGTCGATCAAAGGTCTCTCAGATTCTGCAGATCTCTCAGGCCCTTCAGATCTTTCAGGCTTGAGGCTTCAGCCGTTGATAGCCGTCGAACTTCTTCTCGAATTCTCCCAGCCAGCCGATCAGCTCGGCATGGTCTTCTTCCCACTGGCCCTTGAAGCGCAGGTCGAGGTAGCCGATCGTGGCGGCGAGTGCGAAATGCCCGCCATGTAGCCTCTTGCCGAGCTTCGGCGTATTGGCCGCCAGATAGTTCAGCGCGGTGGTGACCTTCTTCCATTGACGGTCGATCCAGGGCTGATGCACCTTTTCGTCATCGCGGAAGCGACGCTCGTAGACGATCGCCAGCAGGCAGTCGCAAACGCCGTCGCACAGCGCTTCCAGCACTTCGGAATCGGTGCGCTTGCCCTTCTTGGAAGGATAGAGCGCGCCCTTCGTCAGCCGGTCGAAATAATGCATGATGGCGATGCTGTCGAAGATGGAAACGCCGTCATCCGTCAGCAGCGTCGGGATCTTGCCGAGCGGATTGTTGTCGACGAGGATCGCCGGCCCCGCATTCGTATCGACCCGGATTTCCGTAATCTCGAGACCGAGATGGCGGGCGGCCATGCACACCTTGCTGGAGAAGGGGGAGGTCGGGGAGCAGAGAAGCTTCATGGGGCACCTTTTGGAAATGCTGATGGCGCGGGACTATTCCTGAGCGCCGGGGAACGGTCAATCAGCCTTGGCGGGCTTCGTCTCGCCGCGCAGCCAGAAGGCACGCTGCGAGGCGAAACGGTCTTGCGCCAGATGGTCCTTCAGCGCTGGCAGCAGCTGGTGCAGCTCATCCTTCAGCGTGAAAGGCGGATTGACGATGATGAGGCCCGAGCCGGTCAGCCCCGTCGTTTCGCGGTCGCTGCGCACGGCAAGTTCCGCGCAGAGCACCTTCGGAATGTCCGTTGCCTGCAACGCCTCATGGAATTCCTTGATCGGCGCGCCCTTCTTCAGCGGATACCACAGGCAATAGGTACCGCCCGGAAAGCGCCGGTAGGCCCGGGCCAGGCCATCCACCAGCCGCTCATATTCGCCGTCCTCCTCGAAAGGCGGATCGACGAGCACGATTCCGCGCTTTTCCTTCGGCGGCAGATGCGCGCCGAGCGCCAGCCAGCCGTCGAGCTCGGTGATGCGCGCATGGTGATCGCCTTCAAAGACGCGGTGCAGCCGGACAAAATCTTCCGGGTGCAGTTCCATCGCCGAAAGCCGGTCCTGCGGGCGGAAGAGCATGCGGGCAAGCTTCGGCGAGCCGGGATAGTAGCGCAGGCCGCCCTGCGGGTTCAGTTCGCGGACTGCAGAAAGATAGGGCTCCAGAAGCTCCGAGACCTGCGGCCCAAGATCGGTTTCCAGGAGCTTGCCGATGCCATCATGCCATTCGCCGGTCTTCTGCGCTTCCTCGGAGGAGAGATCGTAGAGACCGATACCGGCATGTGTGTCGAGCACGCGGAAGCCCGCGTCCTTTTTCTGCATATAGCGGATCAGCCGCGCCAGCACCGCATGCTTCAGCACATCGGCAAAATTGCCTGCATGGTAGATGTGGCGGTAGTTCATTTTCGCTGATGCCTGTTATGAATTCGGACCATTGGGAGTTTTTGTGCCTTTTGGGCGATCGAGCCTTGGCATATAGAAATCGCATGAACATTGCGACCCCCATCCACGCCAAATCCCGGATCGGTCACACGGCCTGTCCGCACGACTGTCCCTCCACCTGCGCACTGGAGATAGACCTGACGGAAGACGGCCGCATCGGCCGCGTCCGGGGGGCCAACGACCATTCCTACACGTCGGGCGTCATCTGCGCCAAGGTCGCCCGCTATGCCGAGCGCCTCTACCATCCCGATCGTCTCATGCATCCGTTGCGCCGCACCGGCGCCAAGGGGGCAGGGCAATGGCAGCAGATCTCCTGGGATGACGCGCTGGACGAGATTGCCGAAGCCTTCGTGAAGGCCGAGGCGAAGGATGGCAGCGAAGCCATCTGGCCCTATTTCTACGCCGGCACCATGGGCTGGGTACAGCGCGACTCGATCGAGCGCCTGCGCCACGCCAAGCGCTATTCCGGCTTCTTCTCCTCGATCTGCACCAACCCCGCCTGGACCGGCTTCACCATGGCGACAGGCATGCTGCGGGGCCCGGACCCGCGCGAGATGGCGCGCACCGACTGCGTCGTCATCTGGGGCACCAACGCGGTCGCCACGCAGGTCAACGTGATGACCCACGCGATCAAGTCGCGCAAGGAGCGCGGAGCGAAGATCGTCGTCATCGACATATACGACAATCCGACGATGAAGCAGGCCGATATGGCCCTGATCGTCAAGCCCGGCACTGATGCAGCACTTGCCTGCGCCGCCATGCACATTGCCTTCCGCGACGGTTATGCCGACCGCGACTATATGGCGAAATATGCCGATGATCCCGCTGGCCTCGAAGCGCATCTGAAGACAAAGACGCCGGAATGGGCCGCCGCCATCACCGGCCTTTCGGTCGATGAGATCGAAGCTTTCGGCAAGCTCGTCGGCACGACGAAAAAGACTTTCTTCCGCCTCGGTTACGGCTTCACCCGTCAGCGCAATGGCGCGGTCGCCATGCATGCGGCCGCCTCGATCGCTACCGTGCTCGGCTCCTGGCAATATGAGGGCGGCGGCGCCTTCCATTCCAACAGCGATATCTTCCGCATGAACAATGCGGAGCTGACCGGCAAGTCGATGAAGGATGCCGATATCCGCATGATCGACCAGTCGCAGATCGGCCGTGCACTGACTGGGGATGCCGTCGCACTCCGCCATCGCGGACCAGTGACGGCCATGCTGATCCAGAACACCAATCCGGTGAATATCGCCCCGGAACAGCGGCTGGTGAAGTGCGGCTTTGCCCGCGACGATCTCTTCGTCGCTGTCCACGAGCAGTTCATGACCGAGACGGCCGACATGGCCGATATCGTCATTCCCGCCACCATGTTCGTCGAGCATGACGACATCTACCGCGCCGGCGGTCAGAACCATATCCTGCTTGGGCCGAAGCTCGTCGAGCCGCCACCGACCGTGCGCACCAATCTTTTCGTCATCGAAGAACTGGCAAAACGTCTCGGCGTCGCCGATCGCCCCGGCTTCGGCTTCACGGCGCGCGAAATGGTCGACCGCGTTCTGGCGGCAAGCGGCCTGCCGGATTACGACCATTTCCTCGAGCATAAATGGTTCGACCGCCAGCCGGCCTTCGAGGAAGCACATTATCTTGATGGTTTCGCCCATCCCGACGGCAAATTCCATTTCCGGCCCGACTGGGTGAACGATCCCGCACCGAACAAGCCGCCGGCTTCCGTCGGTACGCTCGGCCCCTACGCAGAGCTGCCGCCGTTCCCGGATCAGGTCGATGTCATCGAACTCGCCGATCCCGAACATCCCTTCCGCCTGGCGACTTCGCCGGCGCGCAACTTCCTGAATTCGAGTTTCTCGGAAACCAAGACCTCACGTCAGAAGGAAGGCCGCCCGGAAGTGATGATCAATCCCGCCGATGCCGAGGCCAATGGCGTCGATAACGGCGATCTCGTCCGCATCGGCAATATCAGGGGCGACCTGCGCCTCCATGCTCGCGTGACGACAGAGGTCAAGCCCAGCGTGCTGATTGCCGAGGGCCTCTGGCCCAACAAGGCGCATGTCGATGGCGAAGGCATCAACGTACTCACCGGCGCCGATCCCGTGGCGCCCTATGGCGGCGCTGCCGTCCATGACAACAAGGTCTGGCTTCGCAAGGACGTCATATGACGCAATCTAAGGCAAAAGTGGAAATCGTCGGCAAGGAAATCCTGTCCGACGGCTGGACGAAGTTGACCAGCTACCGGATCGATTACACCGACCGGAATGGCGTGACCCATCGCTTGCCGCGCGAGGTCTATCACCGCACGCCCGCCGCCTGCATTCTGCTGTACGATCCCAAGCGCGATGTCGTCGTGCTGGTGAAGCAGTTCCGTCTGCCGGCCTATGTAAACGACGATCCCGCCTGGATGATCGAAGTCCCCGCCGGCCTGCTCGACGGCGATGAACCTGAGGCCGCGATCCGCCGCGAGGCGATGGAGGAGACCGGCTATACGGTCCGCGACATCAGCTTCCTTTTCAAGTCTTATCCGGCTCCGGGCTCCATTACCGAAGTCGTGCATTTTTTCGCAGCAAGGATCGATACCGCCGACCGCACATCCGACGGCGGCGGCCTTGAGGAAGAGCATGAGGATATTGAGGTGCTGGAAATCCCGCTCCCGGAGGCCCTTGCGATGGTCGAAAAGGGCGAGATCATCGATCTCAAGACGATCACGCTGCTGCAATGGGCGCTGCTGAACAAGGGCAAACTTCGATCGCGAGGTAAGACGATCGACGCCTGATTCGTCGAGTTACCTCTGAGGCGGATCGACCCTATCCTCGACGGCCTTAGTTTTCCCCGCGAACTCGCATCATCTGCCGAAAGGCGCGCCGCTTTAGTGCAGGTATTGCGTTGATGGTGCGCATGGCGCCACGCGTCGCAGCCAGCTGAAGTCTGCCGACAATTGGCCGATGGGCCAGGTCGCTGGCATCCATCTGCTTTTTCGATTCCTGGACTGCTTCGGCACTATAGCGAAGCATCTCGACTTCGTAGGCATGTATGGCTTCGAGGAGCGGCTTTTGTCCTTGGTCCGCTTCGACCAGCATGCGTCCAAGCAGAGCGGCATCGCGAAGCGCTGTATTGGCGCCCGCGCCTCGTCCGGGTGTCATCGTATGGACGGCGTCACCGAGAAGTGTGACATTCGAACTCGTCCAAGGCGTCAGCGGGACGGAGGTCCTCATCTTGATATCGTGGATCGTCGAGGGCTCGGTCATACGGATGAGTGCACGCAAGTGCGGGTGCCAGTCCCGAGTGATCTCCAAGCCCAGCTCTTGCAGCTGTGCGCCGCTCAGGCCGGTCGGGTCCCGCGGGAAATTCTGCCGAGCGCCCCATACGCCCCAGCCGATACTATCCTCGTCGAGTGCTTCGACGAAATCCGGCCAACGAGCAGCAAAACCAGAGCCGGTTCTGATGTTGGCGAACTCGAGCGAGTGGACAATTGCACCGAAGCCCATCGGTGCCATAATCAGCGACATGCCTTTGAACATTTTGTCCGACAGCAGAGCTTTCGTCTCGGCCGTCATAGGAATTTTGCCCCCGAGCGATACGATCCCAGTATCTTCCAGACGCGCTTCCGGCAGACGTTGTTTGCGTACGGTCGAGCTCGTGCCATCGGCCCCCACAAGGACATCACCTGTCGCGAGGCTTCCATCCTGAAAGCAAGCAGTGACCGACCCGTCGGCGTTACTTGAGTAACCTTCAAACGCCTTCCCGAAGAAAACGTCGTCTTCAAGCCCTCTGAGCAGAACCCGCCTCAGCGTCTTTCGAATGACGTTCTTTTCACCGTCGAGAGCGTTCGGGCCTGCATCATCGATATCGAAGCTCAGCACTTCGCCCAGCTGTTCAGTGAGCATGTTGAAATAGCGCGGCGACCTGGAGCAGGTGGCGACATAGAGATCGTAGAGTTCGCTGGGGATACAGGCTTTCAGCGCTCGGCTTCCAGCCGGGCTGATGCCGACGCGATAACCACCGGTATCGGCGTTTGGCGCGAGGTCGCGCTCATACACGGCAATGCAAACGCCAGCCTGCTTGAGCAGATGAGCAAGTGCCAAGCCGCCGGTCCCGGCGCCGATAATCAAAACCTTCATGGTGCTAGTCCTCGCCGAGTTTAGGGTCGATGGAGAATTTCGCGGCGATCTGCCTCAGCCACTCTTCTGTCCAGGTGATGCGCTGGGCGCGCAGGTCTCCGACAATGCTGTTGACCCAGGACAGCTCGGTTGCGTGAAGCGCTCGGAGATATTCCATCTCGAGAAGGAAGAGCCTTGGAACGGCCTGTGCTTCCTGCAGGGCTCCGTCGATCCGGCGAAGCTCCGACTCGATGGCTTTTGCTCTGAGCTCAAGCTGGCTCGCCACATCATCTGGGGTAAGCAGAGGAAGAAATGATATGGCTGCCGGGAATTCCGGATATTCCCGCGTTAAGGTCGACAATATCGCCCGCATCCAGTCCAGCGCGACGTCGCGGCCCTTCTCGGTTATCTCATACACCGTCCGCTCGGGACGCTTGTCATCCCGGACTGTTTTCTGCGGGGTGATCAAACCCTCGCGTTCAAGCCGCTGGATTGTTTGATAAAGGCTCGCCCTTTGCGTGACATTGATCACCTCGTCCTTGCCGCGCTCCTTGATGAGACGCTGCATTCGGTAAGGATGCATCGGCTCTTCCATGAGCATTGCAAGGATGGCGAGCGCGATTGGAGAACGTTTGATTGATGTCATAGTCATAATGTTACTAGTTAGTTTATAACTAGTCAATACGATGGCCCGGGAGCCGTTGGTTCCTGGTGATGGGCGCGCCGAACGCGCTGCGTGGCCAGTCAATGTCGGGAAATCTGAGCGCGCTCGATGCCGCGAAAGCCGGACTGCTCAGCGTCATCGCCGGCGATTATCGTCTGGCCGCCTTCGCGCCTGGCATCTTCAAGCTTGTTGATATCGTGGAGGGCGGCCCGCCGGCAGCCGTTGTCATGGCGACCGGCAACGCATCCGCGCCACCTTCCGTGGCGGCCAGTTCATCTATAGCGACGGCACATTGCATCCGCTTCAGGCTCTTGCGGCCTGAAGCTAGTCGCCGATCAGCGAAATAAGCTGGGACTTGGGGGCAGTGGCGGAAGCTGCCGCCCCAACCGCTTTCCCGCCTTCCATCTTCACCTTGCCTTCGGCAAAGAGCCGCAGCGCCTGCGGATAGAGCTGGTGTTCGATCGTCAGCACGCGTCCCGCCAGCGCATCGGCGGTATCGCCCGCAAGCACAGGCACGGCTGCCTGGCCGATGACAGGGCCTTCATCCATGCCTTCGGTAACGAAATGCACGGTGCAGCCGGCAATCCGCATGCCGGCGTCGATTGCCCGCTGATGCGTATGAAGCCCGGGGAAGAGCGGCAGCAGGGAAGGGTGGATATTGATGATTCGGCCTTCATGGCGCTGGATGAAGGCGCCCGAGAGCAGTCGCATATAGCCGGCAAGGCAGATGATCTCAGGTGAAAGCTCGTCAAGCGCGGCAAGGATCGCCGCCTCGTGCGCGTCCTTGCTGGCATAGTCCTTGCGCACGAAAGCGAAAGTCGCAATGCCCTCGGCCGCCGCCTTGGCGAGCCCGCCCGCATCGGCCTTGTCGGAAATCACACCGACGATTTCGGCGGGATAATCCTCAGCCTTTGCCGCCCGCACCAGCGCCATCATGTTGGAGCCGCCGCCGGAAATGAAAACGACGGTGCGTTTGCGCGGCGAGTTCATAGAGCGAGCGTACCCTTATAGATAACGCCGGCTTCGCCCTCGGTGCGAGCGACCATGCGACCGAGCGTCACGACCTTCTCGCCTTCCGCTTCAAGCACGTTGGAGACGGCGGCAACATTCTCTTCGGCGACGACGACAATCATGCCGACGCCGCAGTTGAAGGTGCGCAGCATTTCCTTGGCTTCGACGCCGCCTGTCTTGGCAAGCCACGAGAAAACGGCCGGCGCCTCGACGGCGGCAAGGTCGATCTCAGCGGCAAGATGCTTCGGCAGCACGCGCGGAATATTTTCTGGGAAACCGCCGCCGGTGATATGGGCGAGTGCCTTCAGCGCGCTCGTCTCACGGATCGCCTTCAAGAGCGGCTTCACATAGATGCGGGTCGGCGTCAGCAGCGCTTCGCCGAGCTTCTTGCCCTCGGCAAACGGCGCCGGCGCATCCCAGCCGAGGCCGGAAAGCGAAACGATCTTGCGCACCAGCGAGAAGCCGTTGGAGTGGACGCCGGAGGAGGAGAGGCCGAGAATGACGTCGCCTTCAGCGATATCGCCCGACGGCAGCAGCTTGCCGCGTTCGGCGGCACCCACCGCAAAGCCGGCGAGATCATAATCGCCCGAGGAATACATGCCCGGCATTTCCGCCGTTTCGCCGCCGATCAGCGCACAGCCCGCCTCGCGGCAGCCGGCAGCGATGCCGCCGACGATCGCGGCGCCCTGGTCCGGGTCGAGCTTGCCGGTCGCGAAATAGTCGAGGAAGAACAGCGGCTCCGCACCCTGCACCACGAGATCGTTGACGCACATGGCGACGAGGTCGATGCCGACGGTGTCGTGATAGTCTGCGTCGATGGCGATCTTCAGCTTGGTGCCGACGCCGTCATTGGCGGCAACCAGAACCGGATCGGTAAAGCCCGCGGCCTTGAGATCGAAGAGCCCGCCGAAGCCGCCGATCTCGCCATCGGCGCCCGGACGGCGCGTGGAGCGCACGGCTGGCTTGATCTTCTCCACCATCAGGTTTCCGGCATCGATGTCGACGCCTGCATCGCTATAGGTCAGACCGTTTTTTCCAGACTGGCTCATGCTGATCTCCGGAGGATTTAAAGCTGCGGATAAAGGACCGCGTCACATGCCGGTCGCAATTGCATGAGAGTGCGCTTTATGCAAGCGTTGCAAGGGAAAAGCCCCCATTTTCCAGCTAATCCCTGTGCGCTTTCCGGATTCGGTGCAACAGGGTTGACCATCTTTGCGCCTCCATCCTATGTGCTGGAGCGGCCATGGTCGTTCTAAAGCGGCGTGGGCAGGGGCGAGCGATCAGCGGGGAAGCGATGCCACAACAGGTCAGCGGAACGATATTAAAGCGCCAGGTCATCTTCTGGGCGACGGTTCTGCTCGTTTTCGTCGCTTTCCTTTACATCTTCAGTTCGATCCTGCTGCCCTTCATTGCCGGCATGACGATCGCTTATTTTCTCGATCCGGTGGCCGACAGGCTGGAGCGGCTGGGCTTGAGCCGCCTGATGGCAACCATCGTCATTCTGGTGGCTTTCGTCATCGTCTTTGCGCTGGCGCTGATGATCCTCATTCCCGTGCTCATCAACCAGTTCAACGATTTCGCTCAGCGCCTGCCGGGCTATATCACCCTGCTGCAGCAATTCGTCTCCGACTACCAGGAATCCGTGCTGCCCGGCTGGATCAAAAGCCAGCTCGGCACCATCAAGAACAATTTCTCCACCATCCTGTCGGAAGGCATGGGTTTCCTGACGGGGCTCTTTGCCCAGATCTGGAATTCCGGCAAGGCGATCGTCGACGTCATCTCGCTGCTCGTCATCACGCCGGTTGTCGCCTTCTACATCCTGCTCGATTGGGATCGCATGGTCGCCAAGGTCGATCAGTGGGTGCCGCGCGATTACGTGAACGACGTGCGCCAGATCGCCAGGGAGATGGATCAGGCGATTGCCGGCTTTATTAGAGGGCAGGGTTCGCTCTGCCTCATCCTCGGCATTTATTATGCTGTTGGCCTCTCGATCGTAGGCCTGAATTTCGGCCTGCTCATCGGGCTTTTCGCCGGCATGATCAGCTTCATCCCCTATGTCGGCTCGATGGTCGGGCTTGTGCTCGCAATCGGCGTGGCGATCGTCCAGTTCTGGCCGGATTATGTCTGGATCGTCGCTGTTCTCGCCGTCTTCTTCAGTGGCCAGTTTCTCGAAGGTAACATCCTCCAGCCGAAGCTCGTTGGCTCAAGCGTCGGCCTGCATCCCGTCTGGCTGATGTTCGCGCTCTTTGCCTTCGGCGCGCTCTTTGGTTTCGTCGGTCTGCTGATCGCGGTGCCGGCCGCTGCCGCTGTCGGCGTGCTTGTCCGCTTTGCGCTTTCGCGCTACCTTCAAAGCGATCTCTACTATGGCAGGTTGCCGAGCGACCGGGCCGGGAAGACGAAATCTGTTTCCGATGAATGACGTGAAGAACGCTGATCCGAAGCGCAAGGCCGGAGAACAGCTTCCCTTGGCCTTTTCGCATGACGCTGCAACCGGCCGCGACGACCTCCTGATGTCGGAACGTCTCGCTGCTGCGGTTTCGATCGTCGATGCCTGGCCGAACTGGCCGTCGCCGGTCGTCATCCTTGCCGGTCCCGTCGGCTCCGGAAAATCGCATCTCGCCGGCATCTGGAAGGAACTGAGCGGGGCGGAAATCATCCATCCCGTGGCCGGTTCCGATGCGGCAGTCGCGGCCGCCAACGGCCCCGTGTTGTTCGAGGACGTCGACCGGACAGGCTTCGATGACGCCTCGCTCTTCCATGTCATCAACAGCGTGCGGGAAAACGGCACCGGCCTCTTGATGACCAGCCGCCTCTGGCCCATGTCCTGGCCGGTCACGCTGC
Source organism: Rhizobium sp. 01T437 (assembly GCF_056398505.1). Lineage (NCBI taxonomy): Bacteria > Pseudomonadati > Pseudomonadota > Alphaproteobacteria > Hyphomicrobiales > Rhizobiaceae > Rhizobium > Rhizobium sp. 01T437. The sequence goes on along the minus strand of NZ_JBFTPM010000008.1, from coordinate 179,970 downwards.
CCGATCTGCGCTCGCGCCTGAAGGCCGCGACGGTCGTCGAGATCGGCGAGCCGGACGAGGAATTGCTGTCGCAGGTCATCGTTAAGCTCTTCGCCGACCGGCAGCTTTATATAGATGACAAACTCGTCCTTTATATCGTCAATCGTATGGAGCGGTCGCTCAACGCCGCCCAGACGATTGTCGAAAGGCTCGATCGGCTGGCGCTTTCCAGAGGCACAGGGATTACCCGTTCGCTCGCTGCTGAAGTATTGAATGAATTGGGAAATTCCGGCTCGTGCGATTGACTGTCACAGTTCCGTCGTGAAACTGATATATTCGCCGAAAGCGATTGAAAGCAGGGTGAGTGGACCATGGACAGCGCATACCAGGAACATCAGGAACCCACTCCGGACAACAGCGCGGACCAACCGCCGCTGGAGCAGCTTCTCTCCAGCCCCGAGCGCTTTATCAACCGCGAATTCTCCTGGCTGCAGTTCAACCGCCGTGTCCTTGAGGAGACGCTGAACACCGAGCATCCGCTCTTGGAGCGTGTGCGCTTCCTGTCGATCTCGGCCGCCAACCTCGACGAATTCTTCATGGTGCGTGTCGCCGGCCTCGAAGGTCAGGTGCGCCAGAGCATCGTCGTCAAGAGCCCTGATGGCCGCACTCCCGCCGAACAGCTCGATTCGATCCTGAGCGAGATCGATCATCTGCAGATGGAGCAGCAGGCCTCGCTCGCCGTCCTGCAGCAGTATCTCGCCAAGGAAGACATCCTGATCGTGCGTCCGGGTGCGCTTAGCGATGCCGACCGCCAGTGGCTGGCAAACGAGTTCGAGCAATCGATCTTCCCGGTCCTGACGCCGCTATCCATCGATCCTGCCCATCCATTCCCGTTCATTCCGAACCTCGGCTTCTCGATCGGCCTGCAGCTCGTCAGCCGCAGCGGCCGCGATCCGATGACGGCGCTGCTGCGCCTGCCGCCAGCGCTAGATCGTTTCGTCCGCCTGCCAGACGATCGCAACACGATCCGCTACATTACGCTGGAAGACGTCGCCAACATCTTCATCCACCGGCTCTATCCGGGTTATGAGGTGCAGGGCTCGGGTACCTTCCGCGTCATCAGAGACAGCGATATCGAAGTCGAGGAAGAGGCCGAAGATCTCGTCCGCTTCTTTGAGACCGCGCTCAAGCGCCGCCGCCGCGGCAAGGTCATCCGCATCGAGACGGATTCCGAAATGCCGGCCTCGCTGCGCCAGTTCGTGGTTCAGGCGCTCAGCATTCCGGATAACCGCGTTGCCGTTCTGCCCGGCCTGCTGGCGCTCAACACACTCTCTGAAATCACCAAGGCGCCGCGCGACGACCTGCGTTTTCCGCCCTACAATGCGCGATTTCCAGAACGTGTTCGTGAACACGCCGGTGATTGCTTCGCCGCCATCAGAGAAAAGGACATGGTGGTCCACCATCCCTACGAGTCCTTCGATGTGGTGGTCCAGTTCCTTCTCCAGGCTGCGCACGATCCTGATGTTTTGGCTATAAAGCAGACGCTCTACCGCACCTCCAACGACAGCCCGATCGTGCGGGCTCTGGTCGACGCCGCCGAAGCCGGCAAGTCGGTGACGGCGCTGGTCGAGCTCAAGGCCCGCTTCGATGAAGAGGCCAATATCCGCTGGGCGCGCGACCTTGAGCGCGCCGGCGTGCAGGTCGTCTTCGGCTTCATCGAGCTCAAGACCCACGCCAAGATGTCGCTCGTCGTCCGTCGTGAGGAAGGCAAGCTGCGCACCTACTGCCATCTCGGCACCGGCAACTACCATCCGATCACCGCGAAGATCTACACGGATCTGTCCTTCTTCACCTGCAACCCTGTGATCGCCCACGACATGGCGAACATCTTCAACTTCATCACCGGTTACGGTGAGCCGGAAGAAGGGATGCAGCTTGCCGTTTCGCCTTACACGCTGCGCTCTCGCATCCTTCGCCACATCAACGAAGAGATCGAACATGCCCGCGCCGGCCGCCCGGCGGCGATCTGGATGAAGATGAACTCGCTGGTCGACCCTGATATCATCGACGCGCTCTATACGGCGAGCCGCGCAGGCGTCGAGATCGATCTCGTCGTGCGCGGTATCTGCTGCCTGCGTCCGCTGGTGCCGGGCCTCTCCGACAGGATCCGCGTCAAATCGATCGTCGGCCGCTTCCTCGAGCACAGCCGCATCTTCTGCTTCGGCAATGGTTACGGCCTGCCGTCCGACAAGGCTCTCGTCTATATCGGCTCGGCGGACATGATGCCGAGAAACCTCGATCGCCGCGTCGAAACCCTCGTTCCGCTGACGAATCCGACCGTCCACGAGCAGGTTTTGTCACAGATTATGCTCGGCAATGTGATTGACAATCAACAAAGCTACGAGATATTGCCCGACGGTACGTCACGGCGCATGGAAGTGCGCAAGGGCGAAGAACCGTTTAATGCGCAGCAATATTTCATGACCAATCCCAGCCTGTCCGGCCGCGGTGAAGCTCTGAAATCGAGTGCGCCGAAGCTGATCGCCGGTCTGCTCGAAGGCCGAAACAACAAGTAAACTGGACCTAATGGTTGAATCTGAAGCCCAGGGGCGACTTCCGGGTATCGCCCCGGTCTCCGTTGTCGATATCGGATCGAACTCCATCCGTCTGGTCGTCTACGAAGGCTTGTCGCGTTCGCCCACCATCCTCTTCAACGAAAAGGTTCTCTGCGGCCTCGGCAAGGGTATAGCCCTGACCGGGAAGATGGATGAAGAAAGCGTCGCACGCGCGCTTCAGGCCCTTCATCGCTTCAAGGCTCTTTCCGATCAGGCGCGCGCCGCCACCATGTATGTGCTGGCGACAGCCGCCGCGCGTGAGGCGAGCAACGGTCCCGATTTCATCCATCAGGCCGAGACGATCCTGCAGCGCCATGTCCGCATACTCTCAGGTGAGGAAGAGGCGCGCTTCGCATCGCTCGGTATCATCAGCGGCTTTTACAATCCCGATGGCATTGCCGGCGATCTTGGCGGCGGTTCTCTGGAACTGATCGATATCAGGGGCAAGGATGTCAGTGGCGGTATTACCCTGCCGCTGGGCGGTCTGCGTCTGTCCGAATATGCCGGCGGGTCGCTCGCCAAAGCGCGCGCTTTTGCCCGCAAGCAGGTCAAGACCGCCAAGCTGCTCTCCAAGGGGGAGGGGCGTACTTTCTATGCCGTCGGCGGCACCTGGCGAAACATTGCCAAGCTGCACATGGAGATCACCCGTTATCCGCTGCACATGATGCAGGGCTATGAAATCTCCCTCGAGGGCATGACGCAGTTCCTGGATCAGGTCGTCACAGCCAAGGATTCCAAGGAACCGGCTCTGCAGGCGGTTTCCAAGCACCGCCGTTCGCTGCTGCCCTTCGGCGCCATCGCCATGAAGGAAGTGCTGAACGCCATGAAGCCTTCAGTGATCTCCTTCTCCGCGCAGGGTGTGCGCGAAGGCTATCTCTTTTCGCTGCTGTCCGAATCCGAACGCCGCAGCGATCCGCTGCTGGCTGCTGCCGGCGAGCTTGCCATCCTGCGCGCCCGTTCGCCGGAACATGCCCGCGAACTGGCCGATTGGACCGGCCGCATGATGCCGTTCTTCGGCGTTCAGGAAACCGATGAGGAAAGCCGTTATCGTCAGGCAGCCTGCCTGCTGGCTGATATCAGCTGGCGCGCCCATCCCGACTATCGCGGCGCCCAGGCGCTGAACGTCATTGCCCACTCCTCCTTCGTGGGCATCAGTCATCCCGGCCGCGCCTTCATCGCGCTGACCAATTACTACCGCTTCGAAGGCCTGCACGACGACGGCTCTACCGCGCCGCTCTCTTCGATCGCCGGTCCGCAATTCGTCGATCGCGCCAAGCTGCTCGGTGGCATACTGCGCGTCGTCTACCTGTTCTCGGCCTCCATGCCGGGCATTGTGCGCAACCTGACCTTCCGTAAGGCTTCGTCCCCGGATCTCGATCTCGAATTCGTGGTGCCGCACGAATACCACGACTTCGCCGGCGAGCGGCTCGATGGCCGCCTGCAGCAATTGTCGAAGCTGACCAACAAGCGGCTGGCGTTCCGGTTCGAATAGACCTTCTCCAGCGAAGGTAGCCTGACACAGGTCAGGAAACAAAAAGGGCGGCGCTCTCGCACCGCCCCCTCAATCTCACACCAAACCCGAATTACTTCGCGTTCAGGAACTCGCCGACTTCGAGGATGCTGAACTCATTGTTGTCAGCCTTGTTGACGGCACGGCCGGCCGAAAACGGCAGGTTGTTGTCGTTGCCGATGATGATGTGCGTGGCGTCGACGCGGTCGACGTTTTCGATCGTCACGAAGGGCATGTTGTAGACGCCAGCGATATCGCCGGCCTTCTTCTTGTTATCAGGATCCTGGATGTTCAGGAGATCGATATAGCCGATCTTGCGAACGGCCTTGCCGGCGTTGGCATCGTTGAACTCGATCTTGTAGACGCGCTTCAGCTCGGCCGGAGCTTCGAAGCAATCGGGCTTCGGCTGCTTGGGATCGGCGCAAGCCTTGTCCTTCGTGCCGGCGCCGTTGTCGCGCTCCATGACGAGAGCGGTGGAGTCGTCGAGCATGTTGAAGTCACCGATCGAAGCACCCTTGTCTTCGAACGGATAGAGCCAGCTGCGGCCGGTCCACTTCTTGGAAGCGACGTCGAATTCGATGACGCGGATGGCGGTGTGGCCGTCAACCGTTTCCATCTGGCCGTCATTGTAGATGGCGCCTTCGAGCAGGCCGTAGAGCTTGGAGCCGTCCTTCGACATGGCGAGGCCCTCGAAGCCGCCGGAGCGCTTGAGGTTGAAGGCCGGCATCTTGGCAGCCGGGTTGCCCGGCAGCTGGATCAGCGGATTGTCGGGGGAGAGAACCGGCTTGCCGTCGAGCGTGGTGGGGATGACGTCGGTCAGGCGGCCTTCGGTGTCGATCTTCAGGAGGTAGGGGCCGAATTCGTCGCCGAGCCAGAAGCCGTCGGCAACCGGCTGTACGGATTCGATGTCGAAGTCGGCGCCGGTCAGATAACGGGTGTCGGAGGCTTCCGTGACGATCGGGAACGGAGCGACCTTGTTCGGGTCGGACAGGAAGACGTTCTTGACGACGTCAACCTTGTTGGCATTCCAGCCGAACTTCAGCTGATGCAGGAACAGCATGGAGTCGGACGAGGTGAACTTCGAGCCGAAACCGTTGTCGGAGAGCGTCCAGAAAGTGCCGTCGGGCATGGTCTTGATGCCGGAGAAGCCCTGGATCGGCTGGCCGTCGAGCGGCAGCTTGACGTCGGTCACGCGGGCGCCGTCCTTGCCGTCAACCGTGCCGAGCTTTTCGGTGCGCTTGCGGTCCGGGGTGGTGAATTTGCCGGAGGTCTTGAGAAAAGCCGGCGCATCGGCCGGAGCCGGGGTCAGCGTGTTGGCAGGCAGGATGGCCTGGCCGGTAAGCTTCGCCGGGAAAAGCTGCTGGTCGGCGGAGGCGGAGCCTGCGACGAGCATGAAAAGTGATACGGAAGCGAAAAGAACGTTCTTCATGATGTCCCCATAGAAAGGAGTGCAAAAGCGCCATCCGCTTAGCAGGGCATTCATGTCGGCACATTGACGATTGGGTGAAGCTTTGGTGACGGCCGGATAAAGCCCCGTCTCAACCGCGCCTGAGGGTCCCTGGCTGATTGAGGACGGTCACCGCGCGCGAGGAAAGTGCGATGACATCAAGCCCCTGGCCGCGGCCGCGCACGGCGTGATTGCCGAGGTTTTCGCCGATAATTTCCTCAGGCAGCGTCATGCGTTGGGCAAGCTCGGCGGAGATCAGCACCGGCCGGTTGAGTGTCCGGCAGAGCGACTCCAGCCGCGAGGTGGTGTTCACGGTATCGCCGAAGAAGCTGATCTTGTGATGATCGACGCCGACTTCGGCCGTAATGACGCTGCCGCCATGAAGGGCGGCCCTGAGCTTCGGCACCTGGCCATAACTCTTCTTCCAGCTTGCGGCATTGGCTTCGATATCGGCGAGGATATCGAAAAGGCAGCGCACGCAGCGCGCATCCTTGACGCCGCGCGCTAAAGGCCAGGTGATGATCGCCGCATCGCCGACATAGTCGTTGATCAGGCCCTTGTGACGCCGCACCGGCTCGGCGAAGGCGGCAAATAGCGAACTCAGAAGCTGCTGCGCGCGAAGGTCACCATGCTTTTCCGCAAAGGCGGTGGACTCTGCCAGATCGATGAACAGGAAGACGCGTTCTTCCTTTACCGGTCTGCGATAACGGCTGATCAGCATGCTGATGAAGACTTCGCGCCCCAGCAATTCGCGCACCCTGAGCAGGAAGATCAGCGTGGCGCACACGGCAAGTGCGTAGAGGAAAACATCGAACGGCATGATCAGCACGTCGATCATCTTCGGGGGCTTCAGCGCGCCGAGCACGGCGAGGAGAAAACCGGCCGCCGCAAAGCCGATGCTCATCAGGATTTCGTAGATCACGAGCTCGGAGATGATGAAGAGAAGGGTCGGCAGCCTCTGAATGCGCCGGTAGAGGCCGCGTAAAAACACCTTGCGCTCGAAGGCCAGGATGGGCATGCCGATGAAAAGCGCGAAGATCGCTCCGATGACGGGCGTCTGGCCGGTAAAGAAGTACAGATCATAGACCACGCCGCTGAGCGCCAGGACGAGCGCAATCAGGATCCAGTTCTGCGCCGGGGATATCTCTCTCATGCCGACCTTTCGCCGAAGCACTTCATTCGGCTATTGTTTCCGGCGCGGGGCGGTGGTCAAGAGTTTTCGGATTCACTCCTGCAGAGCGACGGTCTCGACCTTGCGGCCGGCAAAGCGCAGGGCGATCTCGCCGCGGATGAGCTGCAGCGCCGGTTCGCCGAAAAGATCGCGCCGCCAGCCATGCATGGCCGCGACCTCGGCCGTTTCGCCCTCGGCTGCAATTCTGTCCAGGTCGTCGCTGTTGGCGATTACCTTCGGCGCCACGCCGTGCTTTTCGGAAATCAGCTTGAGCAGCACCTTGAGAAGCTCGACGGCCGCTGCCGCACCTTCCGGCGGCTGTGCCTGGCGCGGCACGTGCGGCATTTCGGAACGTGGCAGCGCCAGCGCAGTGTTGACCGCTTCGAGCACCGCAGCACCCGTGGCCGAGCGCTCCCAGCCCTTCGGAATCGTGCGCAGGCGGCCGAGAGCCTCGGCGTCCTTCGGCTGCTGCTGGGCGATCTCATAGATCGCGTCGTCCTTCAGCACGCGCGAGCGCGGCACATTGCGCGACCGCGCCTCGCGTTCCCGCCAGGCGGCGACATATTTCAGGATCGCCAGCTCCTGCGGCTTGCGCAGGCGCAGCTTCAGCCGCTGCCAGGCATCGTCAGGGTGGATATCGTAGGTCTCACGCGATTCCAGAATGTCCATTTCCTCGCGCAGCCAGGAGGCACGGCCTTCGCGCTCCAGTTCGGCCTTGAGGTAGAGATAGGCGTCGCGCAGATGGGTGACGTCGGCCAGCGCATATTCGAGCTGCTTGTCGGAAAGCGGCCGGCGGCTCCAGTCCGTGAAGCGCGAGGACTTGTCGATATGGACGTTCTTGGTGCGGCTGATGAGCTGGTCGTAGGAAACGCTGTCGCCGAAACCGCAGACCATGGCGGCGACCTGCGTATCGAAGATCGGGTGAGGGATCAGGTTGCCGCGATTGAAGATGATTTCGATATCCTGCCGCGCGGCATGAAACACCTTCAGCACATCGGGATTGGCCATCAGTTCGAAAAAGGGCGCTAGATCGATATCTTTTGCCAGCGGATCGACCAGCACTTCCACCGTCGGGCTCGCCATCTGGATCAGGCACAGTTCCGGCCAGAAGGTTGTCTCACGCAGGAATTCAGTATCGATGGTAATGAAATCGGACTTGGCCAGCTCTTTGCAGGCGGCCGCCAGATCGGCGGTGGTTTCGATCATATCAATTCATTCGCAAGGAAGAGGTCAGTTAAACCTTCCTTCCCCTTTCGAAGAGATATGTCAATACGGTGAGCGGGGCCTTCGCCTTCGTGAAGCCTTATTCGCCGGGGCGCAGCCGGTGCTTTCTGCGAGTGCTGCGTTCGTTTGCAAGCACGGCAACCCATCCATCGATGGCGACATCGCCGGCAGGATAATAAAGGCGAAGATTTTAATGCCGCTCATAAGAGCCGACCTTTACACTGCCAAGCAATATCAAACCACGCGAAGATAGCTCGTCATGCCCGTCTTCTGGTGCTCGATGATATGGCAATGCAGCATCCAGTCGCCGGGATTGTCGGCGACAAAGGCGAGCTGCACCTTTTCATCCGGCTGGATGAGATAGGTGTCGGAAACGAGCGGCATCACCTCGCGCGTCGATGACGAGATGACGGTGAAGCTCATGCCATGCAGATGGATCGGGTGCGCATGCGGCGTGACGTTTTCCAGATTGAAGACATAGCTCTTGCCGAGTTTCAGTTCGGCAAGCGGCGCGCTCGGGTCGGGCGTATCACCCGGCCACGGCACCTTGTTGATAGCCCAGAAACTGTAACCGAGCGTGCCGCAGATGCTTTCGACAGCCGCGCTCTCCGCCGTGGCGGAAAGCACGAGCGGGATTGTTTCTGCCGAAGAGAGATCGGCCTTCGGCACCGGATTTTCTGCGAGTGCGCCGAGATCGCCGATATTGCGCTTCAGTGACTGCCCGGTGGCGCGCAAGCTCGCGATCACCTTCGGCGTCGTGCCGCGAATGTCTTCCAGTGTCGCGACTGCGCCCTCACTGTCAGGCATTCGAACCGCGAGGTCGAGCCTCTGTCCCGGTCCGATCTGCAGGAGATCCAGCGGGAAACGCTTCGGCACCGGATTACCGTCGATGGCGATCACAGTCGCATCGGCGCCTTCCATCTTCATCTGGAAGACGCGGGTCACATCGGTGACGGCGATGCGCAGGCGGATCAGCCCGCCGGCGGGCGCATCATATTTCGGCTCCTGATGCCAGTTCGCGGTGCGCACAGTGCCATATGTGCCGGCCTTAGCGGCATCGCGCGGGCGGAAGGGAGCAATGAACTGACCGTCGCCGCCAAGCCGCCAGTCGCGCAGATTGAGCACGACCTCGGCGTCGAAGACGGGATCGGACGGATCTTCGATGACAAGCACGCCCGTCATGCCGTGGCCCATCTGGGTCAGCGTGTTGCAATGCGGATGATACCAGAAGGTGCCGGCGTCCGGCGGCGTGAAGAGATAGTCGAAATTGTCGCCCGTATAGACATAGGGCTGCGTCATGAAGGGCACGCCGTCCATCTTGTTGTCGATGCGCAGCCCATGCCAGTGGATCGTCGTCGGCTCGTCGAGGCTGTTGCTTAGCCGTGCCGCATAGGGCTTTCCCCGCGGCATGCGCAGCACCGGCGGCAGGCCGTCATCGCCCCATGTCATGATGTCCCGGGTCGGCGCGGCATCGACGATCTGCGCCGCGGTCTTGCGTGCCGTCAGCACATGCGGCTCAGGTGCGGCCTTCGCCAGCCCGAACCGCCCTGCGACCGCCATGCCAGCGCCATAGGCGCCGGCGACGGCGGAAGCCTTGAGCAAGTTGCGGCGTGTGAGGAGGGGCATCGGCAGGCTCCGTATTGAATGATGCCTCCTTTTAAAGTTGACTGGCGTCTTCAGCAATATGCCGCCTTCGGCCAAACTGCCGCAGCGAGAGCGCCCCAGCTCCTCCGGAAACGAGGGGGCAAACGGCCCGTCGGCTGCGCCAAGCCTTGACAAATCAGAGCGTCCATGCGCTTTTCCGCCCGATTTTCTTGTCGGCGCTGCAGGTCTTCGGCCATGCCGCCGTCTTAAGCCAAATGCCAGGATTTGAGATCATGCACCGCTACCGCAGCCACACATGTGCCGCTCTTCGCAAGTCGGACGTCGGCTCGACTGTCCGTATTTCCGGCTGGGTCCATCGTGTCCGAGATCATGGCGGCGTGCTGTTCATCGACCTTCGCGACCATTACGGCACGACGCAGATCGTTGCCGACCCGGATTCGCCTGCCTTCAAACAGGCAGAGACCGTTCGCGGCGAATGGGTCATCCGTGTCGACGGTCTCGTCAAGGCGCGTACTGAAGACACCGTCAACAAGAACATGCCGACCGGCGAGATCGAGCTCTATGCGCAGGAGATCGAAGTTCTCTCCGCCGCCAAGGAACTGCCGCTGCCGGTCTTCGGCGAGCCGGACTATCCGGAAGACGTTCGCCTGAAATACCGCTTCCTCGACCTGCGCCGCGAAACGCTGCACAAGAACATCGTCAAGCGCACGCAGGTGATCTCCGCCATGCGCCGCGAAATGGGCAATGTTGGCTTCACCGAATATACGACGCCGATCCTGACGGCTTCGTCGCCGGAAGGCGCGCGTGACTTCCTCGTGCCGAGCCGCATTCATCCCGGCACTTTCTACGCCCTGCCGCAGGCTCCGCAGCAGTACAAGCAGCTGCTGATGGTCGCCGGCTTCGACCGCTACTTCCAGATCGCACCCTGCTTCCGCGACGAAGACCCGCGCGCCGACCGCCTGCCGGGCGAATTCTACCAGCTCGACCTCGAAATGAGCTTCGTGACCCAGGAAGACGTCTGGAACACGATGGGTCCGCTGATGACCGGCATTTTCGAAGAATTTGCCGAAGGCAAGCCGGTCACCAAGGAATGGCCGCGCATTCCCTATGACGAAGCAATCCGCAAGTATGGCTCCGACAAGCCGGACCTGCGTAACCCGATCGTCATGGAAGCCGTGACAGACCACTTCGCCGGCTCCGGCTTCAAAGTCTTCGCCAACATGATCGCCTCCAACCCGAAGGTTCAGGTCTGGGCGATCCCGGCCAAGACCGGCGGCTCCAGAGCTTTCTGCGACCGCATGAACGCCTGGGCGCAGTCGACCGGCCAGCCAGGCCTCGGCTACATCTTCTGGCGCAAGGAAGGCGAAAAGCTTGAGGGCGCAGGTCCGCTTGCCAAGAACATTGGCGAGGAGCGTACCGACGCGATCCGCACGCAGCTCGGCCTCGGTGACGGCGACGCCTGCTTCTTCGTTGCCGGCGATCCCGCCAAGTTCTACAAGTTCGCCGGTGAAGCCCGCACCAAGGCGGGTGAGGAACTGAACCTTGTCGATCGCGACCGCTTCGAACTGTGCTGGATCGTCGACTTCCCGTTCTTCGAATGGAACGAAGAAGAAAAGAAGGTCGACTTCGCCCACAACCCGTTCTCGATGCCGCAGGGCGGCCTCGATGCACTGACCAACCAGGATCCGTTGACGATCAAGGCCTTCCAGTACGATGCCGTCTGCAACGGCTTCGAAATCGCCTCGGGCTCGATCCGTAACCAGTCGCCGGAGACCATGGTAGCCGCCTTCGAAAAGGTCGGCTTGAGCCAGCAGGACGTCGAGGATCGTTTCGGCGGCCTCTACCGTGCCTTCCAGTATGGCGCGCCTCCGCACGGTGGTGCTGCCTTCGGTATCGACCGTATCGTCATGCTGCTCGTCGGTGCCAAGAACCTGCGCGAAATCTCGCTCTTCCCGATGAACCAGCAGGCCCAGGACCTGCTGATGGGCGCGCCGACCCCGGCAACACCCACCCAGCTGCGCGAACTGGCGATCCGCCCGATCCCGCCGCAGAAGAAGGACTGAGGCAGAAGTTACTCAACAAAAAAGCCCGGCGAGACGATTGCCGGGCTTTTTTGTTGGATCGGAATAGTACTCAGTCGTTCGCCGAAACCTTCACGCCGAGCATCTGAGGCACCGTGTTCGGTGCACCCATGGCAGCACCAATGATCATCGGGAAGGCGACCGGCTTGTCCGGAGTGGCCTTGACGGTCAGGCTCTTCGGATTGTCGAGGAAGGTGCTGACGGCGGCTGAAATCGCATTCTGCAGTTCCGGAATGTTGAGCTGCGCCAGCATGATCGGCGTCATGGCCTTCAGCGAATCCGCCATCTGCTGGCCGGAGACATTCTGCTTCGAACCGGCATATTCCAGCGCGCGCTTGGTGATCGACGCATCTTCGAAGCGGATCTGAGCGCCCTCGAAGCTGAGCTGCTGGGCAAGGCCGAGCATAGCAAGACCAAGAGCTTGTTGTGCTTCTTCCTTGTTCGGATTGGCTTCTGACTGCTTGATGGCGTCCTGCATCGATTTCACGAAGGCCATCGTGTAGCCCGAGACCTTGAAGCCGAAGTTCAGCTTGCCGACGTTGGTGAGGTCGAGGGAAATCTCGGACAGATCGACTGTACCGGGTTCGAGATCCCAGGCGCCCTTTACGCTGATGTCGCCTTGGACGTGCTGAAGCGCCAGCTTCTCGAGCGCTTCCTTGCTGTCCGGAGTGTCGCCTGCTTGGCTGAGATCGGCCTTGATGCTTTTGAAAGCGCCGTCTAGATCGAAGCCGGATTCGTCTTCGCGCAGCGTGGCGTTTACGTCGCTTTCGAGCACCGAGAAGACCTCGGCGCCATCCTTGACGATCTTGATCGCGCCAGTATGAGCGCTTTCGGCGAAGAACATGGAGTCAACGGTGTCTCCAGGCTTTGCGGGAACGGAAATCCCACCAAGCGTCAGTCCCGCGGCGCTGAAGGTCACGCCGTCATTGGACGAGTTGATGTCGGGGAAAGCGGCCTCTTCGATATAGTAGCTGCCGTCATCCTGCTCTTCCACGCCGGAGAGGGTGACCTCGCCGATGGAGACCGGTTCGCCGCCAGCCGGCTTGATGCTGAGGTTCTTGAGCGTGACGGTCGTGCCGTCGATATCGACGCCATCCGCGGCGACAGTCATCCCGCCCTGCTGGCTGTAGGCGGCATTGATCTTCGTCAGGAGATCCTGGCCGTCCAGCGCGAACGCAGAACCGGCGAACGAAAGAAGGGCTGCGCTCGACAGCATCAGCCGCGTTGTGCGGTAAAAGGTCATGAGAAAGTCCCCTGGTGGTGTGTGCCGTTGAATATTGCAATGAAGCGACTGCGGAACGGTCCGGCTTTATATTTTGCAGACCCCTAAATTTCTGTTGAGAGGATCGGCAAACAAAGTCCAAATTCGGGCGATACTTTTCCCGTCTTTCATGTCAGCAGGAAGACGTCATCCACAGCCGGAGCGCCCGGATTCCTTGCCCCACAGGCACTTCTGAGTTAGTCAGGGTTCCATGGGACAAGAGATTTTACCGCCTTCTGGCGGAGACGGCGACAATATTCAACCGGTCGACCTGAAGGCGGCGCTCGAAGAGCGCTATCTTCGCTATGCGCTTTCGACCATCATGCACCGCGCGCTGCCTGACGTGCGCGACGGCCTGAAGCCGGTTCATCGCCGCATCGTCTATGCGATGCACGACATGGGCCTGCGGCCGACCGCGGCCTTCAGGAAATGTGCAAAGATCGTCGGCGAAGTGATGGGTAACTATCACCCGCACGGCGACCAGTCGATCTATGACGCGCTCGCGCGTCTGGCCCAGGACTTTTCGCAGCGCTACACGCTGGTGAACGGGCAGGGCAACTTCGGCAATATCGACGGCGACAGTCCTGCCGCCATGCGATACACAGAATCGAAGATGACCGCGGTCTCCGAGCTGCTGCTCGAAGGCATCGATCAGGATGCCGTCGATTTCCGCGACACCTACGACGAATCCAATTCCGAGCCGATCGTTCTTCCCGGCGCCTTCCCGAACCTTCTCGCGAACGGTTCTTCGGGCATCGCAGTCGGCATGGCGACGTCCATTCCCTCGCACAATGTACACGAGGTCTGCGACGCCGCGCTGCATCTGATCAAGCATCCCGATGCCACCATCGAGAAGCTCGTCGAATTCATCCCCGGCCCGGATTTTCCGACGGGTGGCATCATCATCGATAATAAAGAGAGCATCATCGAGAGCTACCGCACCGGCCGCGGCGGTTTTCGCGTGCGTGCGAAATGGGAGACGGAAGATCTCGGCCGGGGCGGCTACCAGATCATCGTCACCGAAATTCCTTTCCAGGTGCAGAAGTCGCGCCTGATCGAAAAGATCGCCGAACTGCTGATCGCCCGCAAGCTGCCGCTGCTGGAAGATATCAGGGATGAGTCGGCCGAAGATATCCGCGTCGTACTGGTGCCGAAGAGCCGCACGGTCGATCCGACCATCCTCATGGAATCCATGTTCAAGCTGACGGAGCTGGAAAGCCGCTTCCCGCTGAACATGAACGTCCTGTCGATGGGCGTGATCCCGCGCGTTATGGCGCTGAACGACGTGTTGAAGGAGTGGCTGGCGCACCGTCGCGACGTTCTTCAGCGCCGCTCGCGCTTCCGCCTGGCGGCCATCGACAGGCGGCTGGAAATCCTCGGCGGTTTGCTGATCGCCTACCTCAATATCGATGAGGTGATCCGCATCATCCGCGAGGAGGATGAGCCGAAGCCGGTCATGATGGCGCGCTGGGACCTGACGGACAATCAGGTTGAGGCGATCCTCAACATGCGGCTGCGCGCCCTGCGCAAGCTCGAAGAATTCGAGATCCGCAAGGAACACGACGAACTCACCAAGGAAAAGGCCGAGATCGAAGCACTGCTCGCATCCGACGAGAAGCAGTGGCAGACGGTCGCCTGGGAAATCGGCGAGGTGAAGAAGAAATTCGCCAAGGCCACCGAGGTCGGCCGTCGTCGCACGCAATTCGCCGAAGCTCCCGACGCTGACGAGGAAGCCATTCAGCATGCGATGATCGAGAAGGAACCGATCACCGTCGTCGTCTCGGATAAGGGCTGGATTCGCGCTCTGAAGGGCCACATCTCCGATACTTCGGCGCTGACCTTCAAGGAAGGCGACGGCCTGAAGGTGGCCTTCCCGGCGCAGACGACGGACAAGATCCTGATCGTCACCACCGGTGGCAAGGTCTTCACGCTCGGCGGCGACAAGCTGCCCGGTGGTCGCGGCCATGGCGAGCCGCTGCGTATCATGATCGACATGGAAAACGATCAGGACGTGCTGACGGCCTTCGTTCACGATGCGACACGCAAGATGCTGATTGTCTCCACGGAAGGAAATGGTTTCGTGGTTCCGGAAACGGAAATGGTCGCCAACACCCGCAAGGGCAAGCAGATCATGAACGTCTCCATGCCGCACGAAACCAAGCTTCTCGTTCCCGTCACCGGCGATCATGTTGCCGTCGTCGGCGAGAACCGCAAGATGCTGGTCTTCCCGCTGAGCCAAGTGCCGGAAATGACGCGTGGCAAGGGCGTGCGTCTGCAGCGCTACAAGGATGGCGGCATTTCCGACGTTCGCTGCTTTGCCATCGCCGATGGCCTGAACTGGGAAGACAGTGCCGGCCGCACCTTCACGAAGAACAAAGACGAGCTTGCCGAATGGCTGGCCGACCGCGCCACCGCCGGCCGCACCGTGCCGAAGGGCTTCCCGCGCAGCGGTAAATTCGCCGGCTGATCCCGGAATTTTGAGGCTCCGCCCTTGGCGGGCGGAGCAATTCCTCTATTTCAGTCCTGTCACCCAAAAGAAGGGCCAACAAGAAGGGCAATGTCGTTCCGTGGGCGGACGGGACGGCCATAAGCCGTGCGCTTGGGAGCGCGCGCGAACAATGGAGGCCCCAACAACGGAGGCCCACCAACGGAGGAACGCCGATGTCTACCGCCAATACCATCAAACTGCATGTCTCCCACAGCTATAGGGCGCCGCCCGCCACGGTTTATGATGCCTGGCTCAATCCCGAAATCGCTCGCCGCTTTTTATTCGCGACCGACGACGGTCATGTCATCCGCGCCGATATCGAGCCGCGCGTCGGCGGCCGTTTCATCATCGTCGACCGCCGCCCGACCGGCGACGCCTTTCATCACGGCGTATTCCTGGAGTTGAAGCGCCCCAGACACATCGTCTTCTGCTTTTCGGTCGAGGAGCACGACCACAATTGCGATCGCGTCGAAATCGATATCGAACCCCTGGGCAGCGGTAGCCGCCTCACCCTCACGCATGAAATGTGCGCGGAATGGGCGGAATATGAGGAAAAGACCCGCCAGGGCTGGACGCATATCGTCGAAGGGCTGGATCGGGAACTGGAGCTTTCCGCTGGTTCGAAACGATTGAGTCCGGAAGCAGGCCAGTCCGCCGGCGCTATGGCGTGAGCGGGCCGATCAAGCGGGCTGAACACTCTTGCCTTTCACCATCCAGACGGAATGGGCGGCAATCGCCGCAACGAGTATCGCACCGCCGACGAGCGTCATGGTGGAGGGTGTTTCAGCGAAGATTAGCCAGACCCAGATCGGCGCGAGTACCGTTTCCAGCAGGTAGAACATGCCGACTTCGGGCGCGGAGAGGTAGCGCGGTCCCATCGCCAGGCACCAGAAGGCGACCGGCATCATGATAGCGCCGTTAAAGACGATCCAGCCGGGATGGTTGATTGAGAGTCCTGAAGGCAGGACCTGCATCATGCCGACTGCGGCTGGCAGGATTGCGGCAAGCAGCGGAACGAAACCCATCTCCCGGCGCGAGGCCCGTCCGACAGTGATGGAGGCGGCAAGCACCAGCGCGCTCAAAAGTGCCATGGCGTCGCCGAAGACGTGGCCGCTCGAAAGTCCCTCGCGTACGATCAGCCCGACGCCGAAGATCATGAACAGCATGGCGATCAAAGTCACCGGCTGCGGCTTCTCCTTGAGAAACAGCCAGGACAGCAGCGCACCGAACATCGGGTTGAAGGCGACGATGAAGACAACATTGGCGGTGGCTGTGTTGAAGACTGCCAATACGAAGGTCACGGAAGAGAGGCCGTAGAGCAGCCCGGCCAGCAGGCCGGGGCGACCCGGAACGAGCAGTGGCCACCTGCCGGAGAAAAGGCGCATTGCAATCAGAATGACGAACGTGGCAAGAACCGTCGCCACGCTCCGCGCGCTGAGGATCGACCAGATCTCGCCATCGGCGAGGCGGACGAGTGGAATGTCCATGGAAAGCGCCAGCCCGCCGACTGCCGTCAGCAGCAGGCCTTTCCGATGATCGGAAAGGTGGGGAAGGGGCATCAGTCCTGCGGATCGTCCTCGAGGGAAGAGGGATCGAAGCGTTCCCAGCCGCGCGGCGTCAGATGTTCCTGCGGCTGGAAGCGTGTCTTGTAGTCCATCTTCCGCGATCCTTGAACCCAGTAGCCGAGATAGACATGCGGCAGGCCGAGCGCTCTCGTGCGGCGCACATGATCGAGGATCATGAAGGTGCCGAGCGAGCGCCGGTCGAGGTCAGGATTGAAGTAGGAATAGACCATGGAGAGCCCGTCGCTCATCGTGTCGGTCAGTGCGGCAGCGAGCAATTCGCCCTTCGGCCGCGTTTCCAGCCCGGAGCCTTCCTCGCGCCGGCGGTATTCGATGATCTTGGTGTTCACATGTGTGTCTTCCACCATGATCGCATAATCGAGCACGGTCATATCGGACATGCCGCCCTGCTGGTGGCGAAAGTCGAGGTAACGGCGGAAGAGGGAATATTGCTCGCTCGACGGCTGGGCCGGAAATTCCGTGGCGATGATATCGGAATTGCTCGCCAGCACCCGCTTCATCGATTTGGTGGGTTCGAACTCCTGCGCCAGGATGCGCACGGAGACACAGGCGCGACAGGCCTCGCAGGCAGGGCGGTAGGCAATGTTCTGCGAACGGCGGAAGCCACCCTGGGTCAGGATATCATTCATCTCGGCTGCCCGTGGTCCGACGAGATGGGTGAAGACCTTACGCTCCATCTCATGCGGCAGATACGGACAGGTAGCCGGAGCCGTCAGATAAAACTGAGGGGATGGCGTGGTCTGCGTATTCATCTCTTGCGGAGATTTCCTTTCGGGGCGCCTGTCATTCCAGACAGCATGACGCAAGAATAAAAAACGTCAACAGCGCGGCATTCAGTGCCGCGCAATCGAATATTCGATTTCTTGGATATGGCGCCCTTTTGTGGCCGGCAAAGGGCGGGGGGAGACTTTATTTCGTCCCCCGCCGGGAAGGGATCAGCTGGTGCGGATCGTTGCCGTGCCGACGAGGAAATCGTGCAGCAGGCGCGAGCGCTCTGTGAAGAGGCCGACCAGCAGAATCAGCGGCGTCAGCACTGAGTTCAGGATCCAGAACAGCGCCAGATGCGCGATCGCCATGAAGAAGTCCATCTGACGTCCGTCGACGCGCACGATCGCGATACCCATTGCGCGCATGCCGAGCGAGGCCTGTAACGGACCGCCGACACCCAGGCCGAAGTAGATGCCCGCGACGATGACGTACAGGGCCGGGAAAAGAATAAAGCCGAGCCCGAAGGTGACGATCCCGAGGAAGAACACCACGATCGCTGCCGGAATGCAGAGCAGGGCGATAATGATGTAGTCGAGGATGAATGCGAAGACGCGACGGCTGAGCACACCACTATAGGCGCGCCAGTCCTCCGGTGCGGCATAAAGCGGATTGGGGTTGTAGCTCATCCATATCTCCCTTCGAAAGACGATGCCGCTGATATGGTATCGTCAGGGGGAAATACAATAATTCGCCAGAAAATCACCTTTTTGCGAGGATTTTCGCCACTTCCGGCGCAAAATAGGTGAGGATGCCGTCGCAGCCGGCGCGCTTGAAGGCCAGCAGCGTCTCCATCATGATCCGCTCGCCATCGATCCAGCCGTTCATCGCCGCAGCCTTGATCTGCGAATATTCGCCTGACACCTGATAGGCGAAAGTCGGCAGGCCGAAAGCCTCCTTCACGCGCCAGCAGATGTCGAGATAGGCAAGCCCCGGCTTGACCATCAGCATGTCGGCGCCTTCCTCGACATCGAGTGCGGCATCGCGGATCGCTTCGGTGCCGTTCGCCGGATTGATGTAATAGCTGTTCTTGTCGCCCTTCAGCAGGCCCTTGGTGTTGATCGCTTCGCGATAGGGACCATAGAAGCCGGAAGAAAATTTCGTGGCATAGGACATGATGCCGACGCTCTGGTGCCCGGCGGCATCGAGCCCGCGGCGGATCGCGCCGATGCGCCCGTCCATCATCTCGGATGGGGCGATGATATCGGCGCCGGCATCGGCCTGCAGGATCGCCGCCCGGACCACCTGGTCGACCGTTTCGTCATTGACGATCTCGCCGTCGCGCAGGATGCCGTCATGTCCATGGCTGGTGAAGGGGTCGAGCGCCACATCCGTAATAATGCCGATATTGGGTACAGCCTTTTTGATGGCCGCCGTCGTCTGATTGATAAGGTTATTGGCAACCAGGCTGTTGGAGCCCGTTTCGTCGCGCAATTCCATCTCGATGTCGGGGAAAGTGGCAAGCGCCGGGATGCCGAGATCGGCTGCTTCCTTCGCCGCCTCGACCGCCTTGTCGACGCTCATGCGGTTGACGCCAGGCATAGCGGGGATCGGATCGACGATACCGGTTCCCGGAACGATGAAGATCGGCCAGATCAGATCGTCAACCGTCAGGCGGTTTTCCTGCACCAGCCGGCGCGTCCAGTCCGCCTTGCGGTTGCGCCGCATGCGGCGGTGACCGGTGATTTCATCGACGAGATGCGTCTTGTCCTGCATGATATCTGTCCCTGGGCCATTCCATTTATCGGAGCGCTCATTATCATGCGCCCCGGAAAATCCAAACCGGACGATTGGCCGCGGCGGATGAAAGCCGAACAACTGAAGCCGCAACTCGAGTGTGATGTCCCGCCATGGAAACCGATTCTCCGACGATACCGAAGCGGACGCTGACGGATATCCTCTTTATCTTCTTCCTGCGGCTCGTTGCCGTTTCCTGCTTCTGGTTCGGCCTGCAATATTGGGCGATGCTCGTCGGCTATTCGCTTGTCGGCGCCGGCCGCTTCGATCTGTTGAGCCTGCCGTGGAAGGTCGCAAGCACCTCCCTTGCCGTTCTTTTCCCGGTCGCCTCGCTCGGCCTCTGGCTGACCGTTTCCTGGGGACCGGTCATCTGGGTGCTGGCCGCAGGCGGCCAGATCCTCATGTACGGCCTGCTTCCGCAGATCTTCGGACCCAACCGGCTGATCATTCTGCTGCATGTGATCGTGGCCGTAATCTACTGGATTTTCAGGCTTTCCCTGTGGCTGGAGCGGCGCCGGCAGCGACGCCAGGTAAGCGTTGATTTACCCTGATACATCAAGGGGTTTCCGGTAAGCCTCTGTTAAGCCTGCGGTTTAAGTCGAATTTTATATGTATTCGATAGGGTCTCACTCAAGGCGGGAAGAAAACGACACCGCCAAACAAAACAGTGAGGCAGTCAAATGAACACGAAACTCAAGCCGCAGGCGGCATCGACTTTCCATGCGCAGGATCAGGGCATCCGTGATCTTTACATGGAATCCCTTCATCTTGTTGAACGTCTTCATCGTCGTCTGCTCGACGTCATCAAGGACGAGTTCGACCGTCAGGGCCGTAGCGACGTCAACGCCATCCAGGCGCTCCTGCTTTTCAACATCGGCAACTCCGAACTGACCGCCGGCGAGCTGCGCTCCCGCGGTTATTATCTCGGCTCGAATGTCTCCTACAACGTCAAGAAGCTGGTCGACCTAGGCTTCATCAACCACCAGCGCTCGCGCATCGACCGCCGCTCGGTTCGCATCAGCCTGACCGAAACCGGCCAGGACATCGCTGAAACCGTCGGCAAGCTCTACGAACGCCACATCGCCTCCATCGACAAGGTTGGCGGCATCGGCACTGACGAGTTTACGCAGATGAACAAGCTTCTGCAGCGTCTCGATCGCTTCTGGAACGATCAGATCCTGTATCGCCTGTAAGATGGCGACGATCTGTCCCCAGGCATGAATAGCAGAATGCCCTGACCGGCGCTGGCCGCATCAACGGGGCACGAGATGGTACAGGTGGCGCGGATTGCGCGCCGCTTGAATGCCGGCGATTTCCGATCTCCAATCGGCACCTGAAGCGCGCGCGGTTTCCCTCCGCGACGCGCTTTTCTGCCGTTGCAGACCTACTGTTGGTGAGGCGGAAGCGTGCCGGCCTTCCGCACGGCCGGACGCCTTGATAACGCTCAAGGCATCCGCTCACCTCTGCGTGGCATCTTTGCAACGCATGGCAACCAAGCGCAAAGCCCGGTATTCAAGCCGTTTTTTAGTCGTTATTAACCGGCACGGTTTACCCGTCATATGGTTCGTTGCATGCGGTCTCCGGCAACCGGCAGTCTGTCTTCCGGCCCGGCAACACGAATTGGCCATATTGATGTGACAGCGGAATATTCGATAGCCGGCGTCCTCGATGGACCATTGGCGCCATTCAGTTGCTCCTCGCAATCTTGTGATGGGACTGGCGGAATTTCCAGGTGCGCCGGAAGAACGAACGGATAGGGATCTGCGTTAGAGCGCAGTGATATCGCAAAGAGCCGCGGGTTCCTCCACCGTGGCATTGAGTGGTTGGGACGAATGTCTAAGAAGAACGGAATTGAAGCTCTCTCGCGCCGCGCCTTCCTGGCGTCGGCGGCAACTGTTGGTGCCGGCGCGCTTGCCGGGCCCGCATTCGCGCAATCGGCGCTCGATGGTCTCCTGAATGCCCCGAAACGCGGCAACTGGGACGACCAGTTCGATGCTAAGGCTGCCTCGCGCACGGCGACTGCCGTTCTCTCCAATACTCCGATCCTCAGCCCACAGTCGGTGCCGAGCACGCAGCAGGCGATCATGCAGTATCAGCAGATCGCGTCCGCCGGCGGCTGGCCTGAGGTCAATCCGGGCGATCAGCGCCTGCAGCTCGGTGTTAGCTCCCCCACCGTCCAGGCACTGCGCCAGCGTCTCGCGATCACCGGCGATCTGCCGCGTGAAGCCGGCCTGTCCAACGCCTTCGATTCCTATGTCGACGGCGCCGTCAAGCGCTTCCAGGCCCGTCACGGCTTGCCCGCCGATGGTGTGCTCGGCGAATTCACGCTGAAGGCGATGAACATTCCCGCCGATGTGCGCCTGCAGCAGCTGAACACCAACCTCATTCGCCTGCAGACCTTCCCGGAAGACCTGGGCCGGCGCCACCTGATGGTCAACATTCCGGCCGCTTATGTGGAAGCCGTTGAAGACGGCAGCGTTGCGACGCGCCATACCGCGGTTGTCGGCCGCCTGAGCCGCCCGACGCATCTCGTCAACTCGAAGGTCTACGAGGTCATCCTCAACCCCTACTGGACGGCACCCCGCTCGATCGTCGAGAAGGACATCGTGCCGCTGATGCGCAAGGATCCGACCTATCTCGAAAAGAACGCCATCCGCCTGATCGACGGTAAGGGCAACGAAGTCGCCCCCGAGACCGTCGACTGGAACGGCGAGGCGCCGAACCTGATGTTCCGTCAGGACCCCGGCAAGATCAACGCCATGGCGTCCACGAAGATCAACTTCTACAACAAGAACGGCGAGTACATGCACGACACGCCGCAGCAGGGCCTGTTCAACAAGCTGATGCGCTTCGAATCGTCGGGCTGCGTGCGCGTCCAGAACGTGCGCGACCTGTCGAACTGGCTGCTGCGTGAAACGCCCGGCTGGAACCGCCAGCAGATGGAGCAGGTGATTGCCAGCGGCACAAACACGCCGATCAAGCTCGCCACCGAAGTACCTGTCTATTTCGTCTACATCTCGGCCTGGGGCATGGCTGACGGTGTCGTCCAGTTCCGCGACGATATCTACGAAATGGATGGCAATGCGGAACTGGCGCTCGACACCACCGCTGGCATGGAGCAGCCGGTCCAGTAATCTGGACATCAAACGATCCTCAAAAGCCGCGCCATCTGCGCGGCTTTTTTGATTCTCGCGAGGCGCAATTCACGCAAAGTGCTTGCCCCGCGCGCTTAGCCCAGCAAATGTCGTTCTTCGTATTGCCCTCGCATCGGCGGGACGCTAATACCTTGGCCGCATTCCAGTGAAGGAGCCCGCCATGACCAATGCTTCCACCGAATCCTTCTTCAATCGTTCGCTTGCGGACGTCGATCCGGAAATCTTCGGCGCGATCGAAAAGGAACTCGGTCGTCAACGGCATGAGATCGAACTGATCGCATCCGAGAACATCGTTTCCCGCGCCGTTCTGGAAGCCCAGGGCTCCATCATGACCAACAAATATGCCGAGGGTTATCCGGGCAAGCGCTACTACGGTGGCTGCCAGTTCGTCGATATCGCGGAGGAACTCGCAATCGAGCGCGCCAAGAAGCTCTTCGGCGTCAACTTCGCCAACGTTCAGCCGAACTCCGGTTCGCAGATGAACCAGGCCGTCTTCCTGGCGCTGCTGCAGCCGGGCGATACGTTCATGGGTCTCGACCTGAACTCCGGCGGTCACCTGACGCATGGTTCGCCGGTCAACATGTCCGGCAAGTGGTTCAACGTCGTGTCCTACGGTGTTCGCGAAGGCGACAACCTGCTCGACATGGATGAAGTGGAGCGCAAGGCCAAGGAAACCAAGCCGAAGCTCATCATCGCCGGCGGCACCGCCTATTCGCGCATCTGGGACTGGAAGCGCTTCCGCGAGATCGCTGACTCGGTCGGCGCCTACCTGATGGTCGACATGGCTCATATCGCCGGTCTCGTTGCCGGTGGCGTGCATCCGTCGCCGTTCCCGCATTGCCATGTTGCGACCACCACGACCCACAAGTCGCTTCGCGGCCCGCGCGGCGGCGTCATCCTGACGAATGACGAGGATCTGGCCAAGAAGTTCAATTCGGCTGTCTTCCCCGGTCTCCAGGGCGGCCCGTTGATGCACATCATTGCCGCCAAGGCCGTTGCCTTCGGCGAGGCCCTGCAGCCGGAATTCAAGGAATACGCCGCCCAGGTCGTCAAGAACGCCAAGGCGCTGGCCGAAACGCTTGTCGCCGGCGGCCTCGATGTCGTCTCCGGCGGCACCGACAACCACCTGATGCTGGTCGACCTGCGCAAGAAGAATGCCACCGGCAAGCGCGCAGAAGCCGCACTCGGCCGCGCCTACATCACCTGCAACAAGAACGGCATTCCCTTCGACCCGGAAAAGCCCTTCGTTACCTCTGGCGTGCGCCTCGGCGCCCCGGCCGGCACGACGCGCGGTTTCAAGGAAGCGGAATTCCGCGAGATCGGCAACCTCATCGTCGAGGTTCTCGATGGCCTGAAGGTCGCCAATTCCGACGAGGGCAATGCCGCCGTCGAGGCTGCCGTCCGCGGCAAGGTGGTGAACCTGACCGATCGCTTCCCCATGTATGATTACATGGGCTAAGGAGAAGGCATGCGCTGCCCCTATTGCGGTTCGGAAGATACGCAGGTCAAGGATTCACGCCCGGCGGAGGATAACACCTCCATCCGCCGGCGCCGCATCTGTCCGGACTGCGGCGGACGCTTCACGACCTTCGAGCGCGTGCAACTGCGCGAGCTGATGGTCACGAAGAAGACCGGCCGAAAGGTTCCCTTCGACCGTGATAAGCTGGTCAGGTCCTTCGATGTGGCATTGCGCAAGCGGCCCGTCGATCGCGATCGCATCGAGCGCGCTGTCTCCGGCATCGTGCGCCGGCTGGAAAGCTCGGGCGAGACGGAAATCTCCTCCGAGCAGATCGGCCTGCAGGTTCTGGAAGCCATGAAGAGCCTCGATGATGTCGGCTTCGTGCGTTACGCCTCGGTCTATCGCGATTTCTCGCATGCCGAGGATTTCGAAAAACTGATCGCCGAGATCAACGCCAAGATCGGCCGCGATCCGCTGGACGTCTGACCATGGGCGAGGGGATCGCGCGGCCTGAGGACGAACGCTTCATGGCAGCCGCGATCCGCTTGTCGCGTTGGCATACGGGCCAGACTTCCACGAACCCATCCGTCGGCTGCGTCATCGTTCGAGATGGCGTGATCGTCGGCCGTGCCGTGACCGCGCTCGGCGGCCGCCCGCATGCCGAGCCGCAGGCGCTCGCAGAAGCCGGCGAATTTGCCCGCGGTGCGACAGCCTATGTCACGCTCGAACCCTGCTCGCATCATGGCAAGACGCCACCCTGCGCCGAGGCGCTGATCGCTTATGGCGTCGGTCGCGTCGTCATCAGCGTCACCGATCCCGATGTCAGAGTTTCCGGGCGCGGCATTTCCATGCTGCGCGATGCCGGCATCGAGGTGACCTCGGGCGTATTGGAGGAAGAGGGCAGGCAATCGCTGTCAGGCTATCTCACCCGCCAGACGAAGAACCGCCCCTATGTGACTCTCAAGCTTGCGGTTTCCGCCGATGGCATGATCGGCCGCGAGGGGGTAGGGCAGGTGGCGATCACAGGTCCGGAGGCGCGTGCCCAGGTGCAGGCGCTGCGGGCCGAAACCGATGCCATTCTTGTCGGTATCGGCACGGCTATCGCCGATGATCCGCTGCTGACGGTGCGGACACCGGGCCTTGAGGCCCAATCACCCATTCGTATCGTGCTCGACCCCGTTCTGGCCCTGCCGCTCACGAGCAAGCTTGTCGAGACGGCGCGGGAGGTGCCGGTCATCGTTGTGGCGAGTGAGGAGGTCTGGCCCTTGTCGGCAGATGCCGAGGGCCTGCCGCCCGCGTCGCAACCAGACGTTTCCGCAGCAGGCGATATGAAGCGGGATGCACCCGCCGATCCTGCCGAGACGGGCTCCCGCCGCGCCGCACTCGAAGCCGCCGGCGTCGAGATCCTCTACTGCAATCCCTATCACCCCGAAGTCCTGCTGCCGGCGCTTGCCACACGCGGCATCTCCTCGCTCCTGGTCGAAGGCGGCGCAAAGACCGCGAAGCTTTTCCTTCAAGCTGGTCTCGTGGATCGCATCCAGCTTTATCAGGCGCCTGTCGTCATCGGCGACGGCGGTATTGAATCCCCGCTGCAGGCAACCGACATACCATCCGGTTTCGCCCACAGGGGCACTTACATATTCGGCGCGGATCGCCTGGACGAATACGAAAGAGAGAATTGATGTTCACCGGAATTGTCACTGATGTCGGCACGATCGAATCCGTTTCGCCGCTGAAGGAAGGCATCAAGCTTCGCGTCGCGACGAATTACGATCCGGCGACCATCGATATGGGCGCTTCCATCTCTCATTCCGGTATCTGCCTCACCGTGACCGGCCTGCCGCAGGACGGCAGCAACGGCCGCTGGTTCGAGGTCGAGGCATGGGAAGAGGCGCTGCGGCTCACCACCGTTTCCACCTGGCAGGCGGGCAGCCATGTCAATCTCGAGCGCTCGCTGAAGATCGGCGATGAACTCGGCGGTCACATCGTCTCCGGCCATGTCGACGGCAAGGCCGAGATCCTGTCGGTGACGGAAGAAGGCGATGCCACGCGCTATCGTCTGCGTGCGCCGGCCCATCTCGCGAAATTCGTAGCGCCCAAGGGTTCGATCGCACTCGACGGGACGTCGCTCACAGTCAATGCCGTCGATGGCACGGATTTCGACGTGCTGCTGATCCGCCATACGCTCGAGGTCACGACCTGGGGCGAGCGCAAGGCCGGCGACTTCGTCAATTTCGAGGTCGACACGATGGCGCGTTATGCCGCCCGCCTTGCTGAATTTCCTAGCGCGAAAGCTGAATGATCGGGCCGTTATAGTCCGTCCGCGCGGTTTCGCGGAAACCGAGCTTTTCGGCGACCCTGAGCGACGGCATATTGTCCGGACTGATGATGCAGGTCATCGGCCGTCCCGGAAACTGTGCCTCGCCCCAGCCGATGATCGCCTGCAGCGCCTCGGTGGCATAGCCTTTGCCATGCGCAGATGGCATCAGCGCCCAGCCCAATTCCATTGTGCCTTCGATCGAGGGCTGCATATCACGCTTGGCTTCGAGGAAACCCGCTTCGCCGATGAAGCGGCCGCTTTTCTTTTCATCGATCGCGAAGAAACCGAAGCCCATGTGATGCCACATGCCGGCGATACGCAGCAGCCGTGCCCAACTCTGCTCACGGGTGGAGGGCACGCCGGTGATAAAGCGCACGACATGCTCGTCGCGCCACAGTTCGAAATGCGCCTCGAAATCGTCGCGTTGATGCGCACGCAGAATGAGCCGTCCGGTTTCCAGTGTTGGAATATCAGTCATGAGATGCTGCTCTGAAATGGAGTTGCGATGATGGAGCCGATATCAGAGCCCCGGTTCGCCATCCCAGTAATCGAGCGCATTCTCTCCTCGACCAATATGATCGAAGGAGCTGCCATCGCGGTTGGTCTTGGCAAGGAACTTGCCGGAATCGGGATATTCGCAGATCTCGGTCTTCGCCTTGGTCGATAGGCCCAGATAGATAAGCGTCGTTGATCCGGTATTGATGATCTGATGGGCCGTTTCCGGCCCGCCCGACGGCGCGCCCAGCACATCGCCCTTCTTGATCGGATAGCGCTGGTCGCCGAAGCGATATTCGCCCGTACCCTCGATGATGTAGAAGAGCTCGTCTTCGACGTGATGATTGTGAAAAGGGCAGCCGGATTTACCGGGCGGCACTTCGCTGTAGCTGATGCCGAGATTGGCGAGCCCCAGATCTTTTCCGAAAGACGTGTCGCGGCTTTCGAAGAGCTTTCCCCTCGTCCAGTGTTCGAGGGAGAGATCGGCCGTGTTGATGACCGGTTTTGCGTTCGTCGCCATGGGGTCCTCCGCTTTGGCGAGAAGACAATCCAATCCGGCGGAAAATGCAACAGCGATTTCGATAGAAGGCGGAATGGACGGTGAGGAGATCAACCGCCCATACTCGCCTGCCAAGTTGGCAGCCTCAGCGAACGTAGAACGTAATGCTGCCGTCGGCTGCCTGTTCGGCGTTCACGACATTGCGGATATTGACGCCATCATTGTTGAGCTGGTGTGCCAGCGACCTGTTGGCATCAATGGAAGCCTGAATGGCGTGGACAGCGCTTTGGGAGCGCTGGGGGGCGGAGCGCGGCCCGGTGTCCTCGTCGTCGAGGTTGTGCCAGTTATAGACCGGCTGGATGTCGAAGTCGTTGCCCTGGAAGGTGCGGAGCGTCTGTTCGATACCCTGGGCGGTATTCATGCCGAGGCTTTCAGCCCGGCTGACGCCGGCAAATGCAAGGGAGGAGAAAGCGGCGGCAATAGCGATTTTAGCAACGCGGTTCATGATAGTATCCTTTCGTCAGGTGTGACGGTCGGCTGTCGTTGCAGGGGATCGTCGGTGTTACGACAGAGATTTGGCGCTGCAGCATCGTCGATTCAATAGACTAAGTCACTGAAAATAAATTACAAATTGTTCACGAAATCCGCCTTGGATTTGCCGTTATTGCATCACCCGGCTAAACACGTTTTTTGCGTCGTTGCGGCCGACGAAGCGCGCCTGAGCTATCCCATTGCAGATATTTTGTCTTTCCTTCAGAGCGCCGCCCGAATTTGCTTGCCATTCGTTCGAAGGCGTGTTTTGACCGCGGCCTGCCCGAGTGGAAAATGCCCCTCCAACCGAAGGTGAACCATGCCGAAAGAGACCGCTCCCCATATTTTGATCGTCGAAGCACGCTTCTATGACGACATGGCCGATGCTCTTCTGGAAGGCGCGACCTTCGCGCTGGAAGAAGCGGGCGCCACCTTTGACGTCGTCACTGTGCCCGGCGCGCTGGAAATTCCGGCGACGATTGCCATGGCGCTCGATGGCGCGGATAATGATGGCACGCAGTATGACGGTTTCGTCGCACTCGGCATGGTCATCCGCGGCGAGACCTATCATTTCGATATCGTGTCGAACGAGTCCTCGCGCGCGCTTATGGATCTCGCCGTCAGCGAGTCCCTTGCCATCGGCAACGGCATCCTGACCGTCGAGAACGATGAACAGGCCTGGGTGCGCGCGCGCCGCTCGGAAAAGGACAAGGGCGGTTTCGCCGCCCGTGCAGCTCTCACCATGATCGAGCTGAAGAAGAAGTTGGGTGCATAAAGAATGACTGACGAAAATACCGAACGACCGGTCAAGGCTGCCAACCAGCGGGGCGCTGCACGCCTCGCGGCTGTGCAGGCGCTTTATCAGATGGATATCGGCGGCACCGGCGTTCTGGAAATCGTGGCGGAATACGAGGCGCATCGCCTTGGCCAGGAACTTGATGGGGAAACCTATCTCAAGGCCGATGCCGGCTGGTTCCGCTCGATCGTCTCAGGCGTCGTGCGCGACCAGCTCCGCCTCGACCCGCTGATTGCCTCTGCCCTGCAGGACGACTGGGCGCTATCGCGCCTGGACAGCACTGTCCGCGCCATCCTTCGCGCCGGCGTTTTCGAACTCGTCGACCGCAAGGATGTGCCGGTCGCCGTCATCGTGACCGAATATGTCGAGATCGCTCGTGCCTTCTTCGACGACGATGAGCCCAAGCTCGTCAATGCCGTTCTGGACCGCATCGCCAAGCAGGTGCGCGGCGACCAGAAGAAATAGGCACTTAGCCGCCAAACGATCCCTCCCTTTCTTTCTTCGGAACTGCAAGGCTTTTGAAGTTTTGCAGTCTTGACGCGACGTTATCGACCACGCAATCTCCGCTCGCCAGCTGAGCGTTTCTATGGAGAGGAGTCGATTCAGCAGCATTCGTCGCCGGAGAAGGAGTGAGTTCCGGCTTATGGGAGGAAAGAGCGAATGACCATTCTTTTATTGGTAATCGCATGTGGCCTGCTCTCGGTGGTCTATGCCATCTGGGCAACCCGGTCGGTGCTTGCTGCCGACCAGGGCAACAGCCGCATGCAGGAGATCGCGGGCTATATCCGCGAGGGCGCCCAGGCCTATCTGACGCGTCAGTATAGAACCATTGCCATCGTAGGCATTGTTGTTTTCATCGCAGCATGGCTGCTCCTTTCCGCCACGGCAGCGATCGGATTCCTGATCGGCGCCGTCCTCTCGGGTGCTGCTGGCTTCATCGGCATGCATGTTTCCGTCCGCGCCAATGTGCGCACCGCCCAGGCCGCATCAGCCAGCCTCTCGGCGGGTCTGGACATCGCCTTCAAATCGGGCGCGATCACCGGTCTTCTGGTTGCCGGCCTCGCGCTGCTCGGCGTCTCCGTCTATTATTATATGCTGACGATCGTGCTCGGCCATGAGGCCGGCTCGCGTGAAGTCATCGATGCTCTCGTGTCGCTCGGCTTCGGCGCATCGCTGATTTCGATCTTCGCCCGTCTCGGCGGCGGCATCTTTACGAAGGGTGCCGACGTCGGCGGCGATCTCGTCGGCAAGGTCGAAGCCGGTATTCCGGAAGACGATCCGCGCAACCCCGCAACCATTGCCGACAACGTCGGTGATAACGTCGGCGATTGCGCCGGCATGGCGGCCGACCTTTTCGAGACCTACGCAGTGTCCGTCGTCGCCACGATGGTTCTTGCGTCAATCTTCTTTGCCGGCGCACCTATCCTACAGTCGGCTATGATCTATCCGCTGGCAATCTGCGGCGCCTGCATCATCACCTCGATCATCGGCACCTTCTTCGTCAAGCTCGGCTCGAATGGTTCGATCATGGGCGCCCTCTACAAGGGCCTCATCGTGACGGGCCTTCTGTCCATCATTGGTCTTGGTGCCGCGACCTCGATGACGGTCGGTTGGGGTTCGCTCGGGCAGGTCGCTGGTTTCGACGTCACCGGCACGAAGCTCTTCTTCTGCGGTCTCGTTGGCCTCGTCGTCACAGCGCTGATCGTCGTCATCACCGAATATTATACCGGCACCGGCAAGCGCCCGGTCGTCTCGATCGCCCAGGCATCGGTCACCGGCCACGGCACCAACGTCATCCAGGGCCTTGCGGTATCCCTGGAATCGACGGCACTTCCGGCAATCGTCATTGTCGGCGGCATTCTTGCCACCTATCAGCTCGGCGGTCTGTTCGGTACCGGTATTGCGGTCACAGCCATGCTTGGCATCGCCGGCATGATCGTGGCACTCGACGCTTTCGGACCGGTAACGGACAATGCCGGCGGCATCGCCGAAATGGCCCATCTACCACCAGAGGTACGCAAGTCCACTGATGCGCTCGATGCCGTCGGAAACACGACAAAGGCTGTTACCAAGGGCTACGCCATCGGTTCTGCTGGTCTCGGTGCGTTGGTTCTCTTCGCGGCCTATTCCTATGACCTCAAATATTTTGCGGCGAATGGCGACAAGTTTCCTTATTTTGCCGGCATCGGCGAAATTTCCTTCGATCTTTCCAACCCCTATGTGGTGGCGGGATTGATCTTCGGAGGTCTCATTCCCTACCTCTTCGGCGGGATCGCAATGACTGCCGTCGGTCGTGCGGCTGGTGCGATCGTCGAAGAAGTGCGCCGGCAATTCAAGGAAAAGCCCGGCATCATGCAGGGTACGGAAAAGCCGGATTACGGCAAGGCCGTTGATCTTCTGACCAAGGCCGCGATCCGCGAAATGATCATCCCGTCGCTGCTGCCGGTGCTGGCGCCCGTCGTCGTCTATTTCGGCGTGCTCATCATCTCCGGCTCCAAGGCATCGGCCTTTGCAGCACTTGGCGCATCGCTGCTCGGCGTCATCATCAACGGGCTCTTCGTCGCGATCTCGATGACCTCGGGCGGCGGCGCGTGGGACAATGCCAAGAAGAGCTTCGAAGACGGCTTCGTCGACAAGGACGGCGTTCGCCATATGAAGGGCTCGGATGCTCACAAGGCATCGGTGACGGGTGATACCGTCGGCGATCCCTACAAGGATACGGCCGGTCCCGCCGTCAACCCGGCGATCAAGATCACCAACATCGTGGCGTTGCTGCTGCTGGCGATTCTTGCGCATTAAGACGCGTAAGCCAACAAAACAAGAAACCCGCCGGATCGCTCCGGCGGGTTTTCGTATGGAAGACAGCTTGCTTTAGCGCAGGCTGGACGGGTTCTGCGGCGTACCGCCGGCACCGCCACCGAAGAGGCTCTTGGCTGCATTGGCCGCGCTGCCGCCGGACAGCATCTGCTGCAGGAAGGTGAGTTCGCGCCCGCCCGTCGGGGTAACGCGGGCAATCGTGTCGAATACCTTGCCGTCTTGCAGGGTGTAGTTGGCGCGGCGGGTCACGACGCCGTCCTTGTCGAAATAGATGGCGAGAATGCTCTGGTCGGTGACGCGCAGCTTCTGGTAGGCCATCGAGCGCTGACGGCGCTGCGAGATGTAATAGAAGACTTCGCCGTCGAATGTTGCTGTCGTGGACGGTGTGCCGAGCGACAACAGCACCTGCTCGCGGCTGGAACCCTCAGGCACCAGTGCCAGCGACTGCTCGTCGACGATGTAACCGCCATTCAGCACGGTACTCGTCTGGCATCCTGAGAGGGTGGTGGCGGAGGCGATTATGATGGCAATGGCCGCATTGCTGAAGAATTTCATGTCTGACTTGAAATACCGTTTCTTCAACGACATCTACTCCCTTGAGTATCGATAGCAGCCATTCCAAACACTGCGTGCTTCCTCCTGCAAAACCATTGTGG
This sequence comes from Rhizobium sp. 01T437, assembly GCF_056398505.1. NCBI lineage: Bacteria > Pseudomonadati > Pseudomonadota > Alphaproteobacteria > Hyphomicrobiales > Rhizobiaceae > Rhizobium > Rhizobium sp. 01T437. The sequence continues at coordinate 147,776 of NZ_JBFTPM010000008.1, read as the reverse complement.
CCATTCCGGGGTCGAACTCTCCCGATCTGCCTCGTTGTGCACCGGAGCGCACCTGTCCCGAAACCGGCCACGAACGGCATTGCAATTCGCGCCTGCTTCGGTAAACCAGCTTTCGAAATCATGCAACAAGGCCCGGTGCCGCTCGGCGCCAAGAATGCGGCATTTCCGGAAAAAACAAATGATCTTCGGGCTCTTCGGTAAGAGAAACAGCAACCAGACCATCGTCGAGCGGCAATACGCAGCTCTTACGGCTGCCGCCCGCATGCCGGAGCTCTATGAGCGCCTTGACGTACCCGATACCGTCATGGGCCGCTTCGAGATGCTGTCGATCGCCATGATCCTGTTTTTCCGCCGCACCCGCACCTCCGGGACGAGCGGCCAGGAGATCGCCCAGGAAATCGTCGATGCCTTCTTTCAGGATATCGACTATTCGATTCGCGAACTCGGCATCGGCGACAACAGCGTGCCGAAGCGCATGAAGAAGCTCGCGGGCATGTTCTATGGCCGGCTGGAAGCCTATTCGAAGGCTATGGATGCCGGCGATGCCGCTAGTCTTTCCGCAGCACTTCAGCGCAATATCTATCCCGAAACAGCCGAGGCCACTGATATGAGCGGCCTCGCGCAATGGATGATGGCGGCGGAAGCCCACTTGTCGGCCATTCCCGAAGAGGCGATCGCCACCGGTTCGGCGACGATTCCTGAGGTCGCCTGAGGAGTAAAATCATGAAGAAAGATCCGAGCGAGATTCCCTTTTCCTATCCGGTCAAGGTCGGACACATCTCTGCCAATCCGGTCGAGGTCCGCGTGAGCGCCGACAAGGATGAGCTGAAGGCGCTGGCCGAAAGCTGGAACGTCGTGTCGGTGGACAATCTCCATGCCGATCTGCAGATCAACAGGTGGAAGCGCGACGGTATCCGCGTCAAGGGACGCGTGCAGGCCAAGATCGTCCAGTCCTGCATCGTCACCCTCGAGCCCGTCGAATCCGCGATCGATGAGACTTTCGAGCAGATCTTCGTGCCTGAAAATTCCAAGCTCGCCCGCCATCCGGCTAATGATACCGGTGAAATGGTGCTGGATCCCGATGGTCCGGACCTGCCGGAAATCTTTACCGGCGATACGATCGATGCCGGTGAGGTTGTCGCAGAATTCGCAGCACTTGCCATCGATCCTTATCCGCGCAAGGAAGGCGTGGAGTTTGCGGCCCATATCGAGGATACGGGGGAAAATGACCGGAAGCCCTCTGCATTCGCCGCGCTCAAGGACTGGAAAAAGGACTGAAGCATCTCCGGCATTTGCCACAATTCAGTTGTAAGCGACGCCAAAACCGGTATTTTGGCCGAAATTTCGTCCTTGAGGCGAAAGAGAAGGATCAGGGACGCGTGATCAGAATATCTCTCGACCTCATGGGTGGCGACTTTGGTCCCCAGGTTGTCATCCCCGGTGCTGCCAAGGCGCTGGACAGGCACCCGGATATTTCCTTCGTCTTTTACGGCATCAAGGAACAGTGCGACCCGGTTCTGGCGAAGTTTCCCAAGCTCAGGGAAAAGTCGACCTTTCACGATTGCGAACTTGCCGTCAGCATGGAAGAGAAGCCGAGCCAGGCGCTGCGCCGCGGCCGCTATATCTCCACCATGTGGCGCACCATCGAAGCGGTGAAGTCGGGCGAGGCCGATGTCGCCGTTTCCGCCGGCAACACCGGCGCGCTCATGGCAATGGCCAAGTTTTGTCTGCGCACGATGGCCAATATCGAACGTCCGGCGATCGCCGCCATCTGGCCGACGATGAAGGGCGAAAGCATCGTGCTCGATGTCGGCGCCACGATCGGCGCCGATTCGCAGCAGCTCATGGATTTCGCTCTCATGGGTGGCGCGATGGCGCGAGCCCTGTTCGAGGTGGAGCGCCCGACCGTTGGCCTGCTGAATGTTGGCGTCGAGGAGATCAAGGGCCAGGAAGAGGTCAAGGAAGCCGGGCGCCTGCTGCGCGAGGCCAATCTTGATTCGCTCGAATATTTTGGCTTCGTCGAGGGCGACGATCTCGGCAAGGGTACGGTCGACGTCGTGGTGGTGGAAGGCTTTTCCGGCAATATCGCGCTAAAGGCGGCCGAAGGCACGGCCCGGCAGATTGGCGCCTATCTGCGCGCCGCCATGTCGCGCACGCTGCTTGCCCGCATCGGCTATCTCTTCGCCAAGAGCGCCTTCGACATGCTGCGCGAGAAGCTCGATCCGAGCAAGGTCAACGGCGGCGTATTTCTTGGCTTGAACGGCATCGTCATCAAGAGCCATGGTGGGGCGAATGCCGAAGGCATAGCCGCGGCCATCGAAGTCGGTTATGACATGGCCAAGAATGGCCTGACCCAGAAAATAGAAAACGATCTCAAAAAATATCATGCCAAGCGGCTGCCCCCAATGGGGCCGGAAGCCGCGTGAGCGACGGGGTTCAAGCAATATGATCCGATCAGTGGTTCGTGGCTTCGGAGCAGCACTTCCGAAACGCGTGATGACCAACCGCGAAATGGAAGGTGTCGTCGACACGTCGGACGAATGGATCGTCCAGCGTACCGGCATCCGGCAGCGTTACATTGCCGGCGATGACGAAACGACGTCGTCGCTCGGCGAGGCTGCAGCGCGTGCCGCGCTCGCAAATGGCGGGCTGACGCCTGACGATATCGATATGATCATCTGTGCCACCTCGACGCCCGACAACACCTTCCCGGCGACGTCCGTCAACATCCAGAATCGTCTCGGCATGGCGCATGGCTTCGCCTTCGACGTTCAGGCCGTCTGCACGGGTTTCGTCTATGCGGTAACGACGGCTGACGCCTATATCCGTGGCGGTCTTGCCAAGCGCGTGCTCGTCATCGGCGCTGAGACCTTCTCCCGCATCCTCGACTGGAATGACCGCACCACTTGCGTGCTTTTCGGCGACGGCGCCGGCGCGATTGTGCTGGAAGCGGCCGAAGGCGAGGGGACGACGGCAGACCGCGGCGTGCTGACCGCACATCTGCGCTCGGACGGCTCGCACAAGGAAAAACTCTATGTCGACGGCGGTCCGTCCTCGACGGGTACGGTCGGCAAGCTGCGCATGGAAGGCCGCGAGGTCTTCAAATATGCCGTAGGCATGATTACCGACGTCATCCAGGCCGCTTTCGATTCGACCGGAACGACTTCAGATGATCTCGACTGGCTGGTCCCCCACCAGGCCAATCGCCGCATTATCGACGGTTCGGCCAAGAAGCTGAACATTGCCCCGGAAAAGGTCGTCATTACCGTCGATCTGCACGGCAATACGTCTGCTGCCTCCATTCCGCTGGCACTTGCGACGGCTGCCGGCGACGGGCGCATCAAGAAGGGCGACCTCGTGATGCTGGAAGCCATGGGCGGCGGCTTCACCTGGGGTGCGGTTTTGCTGCGCTGGTAGGCGCAAATCCTAAAAAACTGGCGGCGAACAAGAGCTTGACCGTGAGGCACAAGACAAATAATCTTCGTCCACTTTCACAAAATATTTTCTATTGGGCGGGGAAACCATGACCGGAAAGACAGTGACGCGAGCAGACCTGGCGGAATCCGTTTTTCGGAAGGTCGGTCTCTCCCGGACAGAATCTGCTGAGCTGGTTGAAACGGTTATCGACGAAATCTGCAACGCCATCGTGCGCGGCGAAACCGTCAAACTTTCCTCCTTTGCAACCTTCCAGGTGCGCGACAAGAACGAGCGTATCGGGCGCAATCCGAAGACCGGCGAGGAAGTTCCGATTTCGCCCCGCCGCGTCATGACCTTCAAGGCCTCGAATGTGCTGAAGACGCGCATTCTCAAGTCTCATGTTGCCCGGAAGGGCAAAACGAAGCCGCAAAATCCGGCTGCCTGATCATTTTTTCTCCGCTGAACGGAAAAGTTTTTTGCCGCGTAGCTCCTCTGGCTGTGCGCAACGCGAAGACGTGACTTGAATTCGCGGCTCCAAACCGTTGAAATATGATGAGTCGCCGTTTGGATCGATCCGCGAGGTCGCGTAGCAGTATGACGTTGGACAAGAGCCCGGATGCCTTTCGCACCATCAGCGAAGTTGCTGATGATCTCGACCTGCCGCAGCATGTGCTGCGCTTTTGGGAAACCCGCTTTCCGCAGATAAAGCCGATGAAGCGTGGCGGTGGCCGCCGTTATTACCGGCCGGAGGATGTCGATCTTTTGAAAGGCATCCGCCATCTGCTCTACGATCACGGTTATACGATCAAGGGCGTGCAGAAGCTCCTGAAGACAAACGGCAACAAGTTTGTCGTCGCGGTCGGTCACGGCGATCTTGCAAGCGTCGAAGCGCTCTCGGGCAACTTGAACGATACTGTCGCAGGCGAACCGCGCGTCGCCATGGCGGAAGAGGACCAGATCGTCGGCCGCGCCAAGCCGCCGATCACGCGCCGCTTCTTCAATTTCGTCAGCGGCGAGGATGATCAGCCGGAAATTTCGGTCGGCAAGTCGAGTGTCGGCAAGGAGGATCGAGCGCTTCTCCAGGAAGCGCTTTACGATCTCCTGGAATGCAAGCGCCTGCTTGATCAGGTGCGCTAAAGCACATCGCGCAAAAGTGCGCAGTGATTTGGCAGTGACGACTTGCGTGAGACAAGAACCTAAAGCGCGGCAGGCGAATCTCGAAGATCGCGATTCGCTTCAGGCCTGCATGCCTTTGAGCGCTTTTTCGAGATCGGAGAGCTGGAACGGTTTTCGCAGGACAGGCTGGCTTGAATTGCTGCCTTCGGGCGCGCTGCCATATCCCGTCGCAAAGACATAGGGCTTGCCGAGCGCCTCGAGCAGCTTTGCGACCGGCAGCGAACTCTTTCCGGCCAATGATACGTCGAGGATAGCCGCGTCGAATTCTTTGTTCTGGGCTGCATCGAGCGCCTGCTCCAGATCCGGAACGTTCGCACTGACGCGGTAGCCGAGATCCTCGAGCATCTCCTCAAGCAACATGGCTATCAGCGCATCGTCCTCGACGATGAATATGTCTTTCATGGTTTCGTCCACCTTTACCCTTGCGTAGACCGTGCCGAGCCCTTTGCTGGGTATCACGGCTTATCTGTCCCGAGCCGGCTGCTCGTCAAGGCTGGATCGCCGTAGTGCGAGAAACGGCATATTGCCCGGTCGGATTCGATATGCAAAAGCTGGAGGGCCGTTTTCGCAACGGAAGGGAAGAGGCTGGGAAATGGATTTGTTGAGCGCCACGGACTGGCTGCGTCATAGGCCGGGTTTGACCTATCCGCTCGCTGTCGCCGCTGTTGCATTCACCTTCCTGCTGCGCGTTGCTGCCGGCGATTATCTCTCCGGCTTTCCCTTTCTGAGCTTCTTGCCCGCCGTCTTGATCGCAAGCTTCATCGGCGGTGCCGGGCCAGGGGCGGTCGCCGCCATTCTGTCAGGTTTCGTCGTCCAGCAGTTCTTCGTCGAGCCGCACGATATCTTCTGGCCCGTTACCTTCGGCCAATGGATCGGCCTGTCGACCTTCGTCGTCAATGCATTCATCATCGTCGGACTGATGCAGGCGATCGTCGTCTCGCACGGCCGGCAGGCGCGCCTGCGTAGAGAACTCAACGATTTTAACAGGAAACTGGAAGAGACGGTTACGCAACGCACCGGCGAACTGAAACGAGAGATGGCGGAACATGCCGCCGCCCAGGCGCAGGTACGCCAGTTGCAGAAGATGGAAACCATCGGCCAGCTGACCGGCGGCGTCGCTCACGACTTCAACAACATGCTGGCGATCATCGTCGGTAGCCTCGATCTTGCCCAGAGGCGGTTGAACGGTAAGGAGGATCCACGCCTCCTGAACTCGATCCAGAGCGCCAGGGACGGCGCGCAGCGCGCAGCGGTGCTGACCGCGCGCTTGCTCGCCTTTTCACGCCAGCAGCCGTTGGCGCCGGAAATCATAGATGCAAACAAGCTGGTCGGCGGCATGTCGGAACTGCTGCGCGGGATGCTGGGCGAGCAGATCAGGATCGAAGCGGTTCTGGCCGGTGGCCTCTGGCCGACCTTCGCTGATTTGAGCCAGCTTGAAAATGCCATCCTCAACCTCTCGGTCAATGCGCGCGACGCCATGCCTGATGGCGGACATCTGACCATCGAGACGGCCAATACGGAACTGGACGACCGTTATGCGCGCATGCACCAGGAGGTGGAGGCCGGCCAATATGTGATGATCAGCATCACCGATACAGGCATCGGCATGTCGCCCGAGGTTCTGGAACGCGCCTTCGATCCTTTCTACACCACGAAGGGTCCCGGCAAGGGCACGGGCCTCGGCCTCAGCCAGGTCTATGGCTACGTCAAGCAGAGCAGGGGACACATCAAGATCTATTCCGAGATCGATCGCGGCACGACGATAAAGATCTATCTCCCGCGCCATGTCGGTTCGGGCGACGCACGCTTTTCGGCGCCGTCGATGACGCCGATCCCGCAGGGGAGCATCGAGGATACCGTTCTCGTGGTGGAGGATGACCAGAGTGTGCGGGAAATGACAGCCGAAAGCCTGCGGGAACTCGGCTACAGCGTGCTGCAGGCCGCAGGCGGTCCCGAGGCGCTGGAGGTTCTACAGAACGAACGCGTCGATCTCATCTTCACAGATATCGTCATGCCGCAGATGAATGGTCGCCAGCTTGCTGATGCCGTCATGGAGAAGTGGCCGGAAATCCGGATACTCTACACGACCGGTTACACCCGCAATGCCATTGTTCACAATGGTGTGCTGGACCACGGCGTCTCGCTGCTCGCCAAGCCCTTCAGCCTGGAACAGTTGGCCCACAAGGTCCGCGAGGTACTGAACAGCAAGCCTCCTGCGGAACAGGCGTGAGGCCCGGGAAGAACCTCATTGCCGTGCCGACAAGATTGAGAGCCTCCGGACCGTCCTTTGCCGGATACCGTTCATTTCCTCTCGTGTGGCTGCGCCCGCAAAGGTGGATCGTCTGCTAACTTTACCCGGTAAAACTGTGGTCGAGATGTTGACCATTTGTTAACCATAAGCATCGTTTATTCCTAATGAACGACATAGGGGTTGTTGATTCGGAAATTCGTCGCGCTTTGTCCCTTCAGGCAAAGATTAAAAATACGATAGCAACGGCCAGGACATGCATCTTCCTAAGACGATATCGGTGGTGGCTGTTGCGGCCATGATAGCCGGCTGCACGTCGACAGGTGGAGTGCGTCAGCCTGCCGGGCCTGAGACAGTAGAGCCGGAAAAGGCGCTTGTGCTGCCGCCCCCCGGGGGGCCGTCGATCGTCAGCGTCGTAGAACAGAAGCGCGGAAACGGTGTGGAGCAGACGATATCGCTCTTCACGTCCTCATCTGTTCAGGGCCAGAATTTCCTGAAAGCTCAATTCCTTGGCGCGTCAGGCACCAATCCAGGGGCCGGCAGCGCCTCCTACAGGATGATCCGGGAAGGGGATATCGCCCGCGAGATGGCGCGCTCGGTTCCCGGCGTTCCAATGGCGACATCAGCGACCTTCCTGCAGAACAGCTACGGTCCCTTCGGTTATGCCTCGGGCAGCAGCCGTGCTGGCGATACCTGCATTTATGCCTGGCAGCAGATCCGCTCCAGCAGATCCGCACAGACGCAGGCGCGCAACTTCGGTATGATCCAGATCCGCCTGCGCCTTTGCGATGCCCGTGCTACCGAGCGCCAGCTTCTTGGCATCGTCTACGGCTATACCGTCACCGGCACTTTCGATGGCGATATCTGGAATCCCTATGGCGCTCCGCCGTCGGCCAATCCGACGCTCGGCCAGACCGGCGCGCCGATCTATCCCGATGAAGGCGGCTATCGTCCGACCACGATGCCGATCGGTTACGAGCCCGCTCCGGCCGCGGTCCGCCAGTCACGGGCCATAGCCGTACGCCGCGTGCAGGCGCAGCCGGCACCCGCCGCGCCGGTCCTGCAGCCGCCTGTCGGCCCCCGTGTGCCGCTGCCGAACGACGACACGCAGACGAATGCGATAGAGCCGCCGGCAGTGGCGCCGGCGACGATCCAACAAACGGCAAGGCCGATCGGTGTGACCGTGCCTTCGCCTGATTGCATAGGCGATGCGGCCATGACGGCCGCCTGCCAGAAATAGCAAACATGCCCAATGCGCCGACGCGCAGCGGTTGAGCCATTTCGAAGGAACGTTCATGCGTAAGGCTGGCAGTGTTGTCATATGGGCCTTGGTGTCGCTTTGTGTGATCGCCCTGATCACGCTGCCCGTCAATCTGCAGACCCAACTCATCGCCAGCATCACCGTCGTCACGGTCATGGCGCTGATCAAGGTGCTGAAGGGTGAGGGCACATGGCGTCTCGTGGCGCTCGCCTTCGGTACGGCCATCGTCCTGCGCTATGTCTATTGGCGGACGACCAATACGCTGCCGCCGGTCAACCAGCTCGCAAACTTCATTCCCGGCCTGCTGCTCTATCTTGCTGAAATGTATAGCGTGATGATGCTGGCGCTGTCGCTCTTCATTGTCGCGACCCCGCTGCCGCCGCGTCCCTCACGTGCCGGCAAGCTCGAGCGCTTCCCTCATGTCGATGTCTTCGTACCATCCTACAACGAAGATGCCGGCCTGCTTGCCAATACGCTTGCCGCCGCCAAGGCGATGGATTATCCGGCCGACAAGCTGCACGTCTGGCTGCTGGACGATGGCGGCACGTTGCAGAAACGCAATTCCGGCAAGCTGATCGAAGCGCAGGCCGCCGCGGCCCGCCACGCCGAGCTCAAGCAGCTCTGCATCGATCTCGATGTCAATTACCTTACGCGCGACCGCAACGAACACGCCAAGGCCGGCAACCTCAACAACGGCATGCAGCATTCGAGCGGCGAGCTGATTGCCGTTTTCGACGCCGACCATGCGCCGGCGCGCGACTTCCTTCTGGAGACGGTCGGCTATTTCGACGATGACCCGAAGCTCTTCCTCGTCCAGACGCCGCATTTCTTCATCAACCCGGACCCGCTGGAGCGCAACCTGCGCACCTTCGAAAAGATGCCGAGCGAGAACGAAATGTTCTACGGCATCATCCAGCGCGGCCTCGACAAATGGAACGCCGCCTTCTTCTGCGGTTCGGCAGCGGTGCTGAGCCGCCGCGCGCTGCAATCCACCAACGGCTTCAGTGGTGTCAGCATTACCGAGGATTGCGAGACCGCGCTTGCTCTTCACGGCGCCGGCTGGAACAGCATCTATCTCGACAAGCCGCTGATCGCCGGGCTGCAGCCGGCAACCTTCGCAAGCTTCATCGGCCAGCGCAGCCGCTGGGCGCAGGGCATGATGCAGATCCTGCGCTTCCGCTTTCCGCTGCTTAAGCGCGGCCTCACCCTGCCGCAGCGCTTCTGCTACATGTCCTCGTCGCTGTTCTGGCTGTTTCCGTTCCCGCGCACGATCTTCCTGTTCGCGCCACTCTTCTATCTCTTCTTCGATCTGGAAATCTTCACGGCTTCCGGCGGCGAGTTCCTGGCCTATACGCTCGCCTACATGATCGTGAACCTGATGATGCAGAACTATCTCTACGGATCGTTCCGCTGGCCGTGGATTTCCGAACTCTATGAATATGTGCAGACGGTGCACCTGTTGCCGGCTGTCGTCTCGGTCATGCTCAATCCGCGCAAGCCGACCTTCAAGGTCACCGCGAAGGACGAATCCATTGCCGTCAGCCGCCTGTCGGAAATCAGCAGGCCCTTCTTCGTGATCTTTGCGGTGCAGATCATCGCCGTCGCGATCACCATCTACAAGATCTATGCCGAACCCTATAAGGCGGATGTCACCCTGGTCGTCGGCGGCTGGAACATCATCAACCTCATCCTTGCCGGCTGCGCGCTCGGCGTCGTCTCCGAGCGCGGGGAGAGAGCATCCTCCCGCCGCGTGCGCGTCAACCGTCGCTGCGAATTCGGCGTCGGCGACCAATGGTACACGGCCTCTATCGAGGATGTCTCCGTCCACGGCGCGCGTCTGCACATCTTCAGCAAGCATTTCGATGCAGTGCAGGTCGGCGCGCTCGGCGAAATCCGCTTCCGTCCCTATAGCGGCGCCGATCTCGAAACCTTGCCGCTCATCGTCCGCAACATCGAACCGTCGGGCGATATTACCAATGTCGGCTGCCAGTATCAGCCGAAGAGCGCGCTGGATCACCGCCTGATCGCCGACCTGATCTTCGCCAATTCCGATCAGTGGACGCAGTTCCAGGCTTCTCGCCGCCGTAATCCCGGCCTCATCAGGGGCACCGTCTGGTTCCTCGGCCTCTCGCTCTACCAGACGAGCCGTGGCCTGGTGTATTTCTTCCGTAGCATGCGGCCGGAGCGTGAAGCGCATCGACAGCAGCAGGCGGCAAAGGTGAACGCCGGATGAGAAAGCTCTTCGCCGCTTCCCTTTTTCTGGTCGGCACGTCGGTTCTCGCTTATGCGCAGATCAGCCCTTTCGACATGTCTGGCGAGCGTCCGGCGGGTGCGCCGCCGGTTGCTCCGCGCCTGAGACTGCCCGCCCAGCCTGCACAGCCCGCGCCGGCTCCTGTTCCTGTCGTGCCGCAGACGGTTGCCCCACAGCCGGTGCCGCCTCCCGCACCGGCGCAGACGCAGGCACCCGCGCCGACAGCGCCGCCGGTCAGCGCCGTTCCCGCCGCACCTGCACCGGTGCCGGCCACGCCTTCCGCCCCGGCACAGGCCCAGCCGCAACCGGCAGCGCCACCTGTCGTCCGTCCTGTCGCGGCCGCTCCGCAGACCGGTGATTTCAGGCGCTATATCGTGCCCTTCTCCGAACTCGGCCTTGCCGGTGAATACGACCGCAGGTCATGGTCGATCTATCTGACGACGGAGCAGGCGGCGGCGAAAGCGCGATTCACTTTCACCTATCAGAACGCCATCGTCGTCGCTCCCGAAGTGTCGCAGCTGACCGTGTTCATCAATAACCGTGCCATCGGCCAGCAGCAGGTCGGTTCACCCGACAGCCCATCGGCGGTCAGCTTCGAGGTTCCTCAGGGCCTGCTGCAACCCGGCGCCAACCTCATCACCTTCGAAGCCAATCAGCGTCACCGCACGGATTGCAGCATCGACTCCACCTATGAGCTCTGGTCGAACATCGATCCGGCCGGCACCTATCTGAGTTTTGCCAGCCGCGATGCCGGCCAGCTTTCCGGCACGGAAGCGATCCGCGCCATCGGCGTCGATGGCACCGGCAAGACGGAATTCGATCTGGTCGTTCCGGCGATGGAACAGCCCGGTACCACCAAGCCACTCCTGCGTCTGGCGCAGGGCCTGTCGCTCCTGAGCGGCATGCCGAACCAGGTCTTTGCCTTCAGTACCGGCGCGCTGCCGGCAGCTGGTCCCGGCAAGATGGGCGTGCTCGTCGGTACCGCGGCCGAGCTGCGGCCGATCTTCCCCAGCCTTCCCCAGGGCGCTGAAAGCGCTCCACTTGCCGCCTTTGTCACTGACCCGCGCAGTGGTTCGCCCGTCCTGCTGATCAGCGGTCCATCCTGGCAGGCGGTTTCGACAGCGATCGATACCATCGTGTCTCCGACCGACCGGGCCCCCGAAATACGCCGCGACGTGCTGACCACTCAGCGCTGGACGGCACCCGACGCGCCGCTTCTCTTTGCCGATACGCGCATCCCGCTTTCGCAGCTCGGCATACGCACCGTCGACTTCTCCGGCCGCCGCTTCCGCACCGGCTTCAATGTCGCCGTGCCGGCCGATTTCTATGCCAATGCCTATGGCGAGGCGAAAATCCTGCTCGATGCCGCCTATTCCAGCAAAGTGCTCCCCGGCAGCCATATTGACGTCTATGTGAACGGCAACATCGCCTCCACCGTGCCGATCGCCACGACCAACGGCGGTATTTTCCGCCAGCTTCCGATCCGCGTGACGATGCGGCACTTCAAGCCTGGCCTGAACTCGATCGCCATCGAGGCAGTTCTGATGACTGAGGACGATGCGGCCTGCGTCCCCGGCGCGACGGCCTCGCAGGCGCCGCGCTTTGCACTTTTTGACACGTCCGAATTTCACATGCCGGATTTCGCCCGCGTCGGGCAGCGTCCGAACCTCGCGGCCATGGCCGGCACATCCTACCCTTATGGGCGCAATCCCGATCCGACGCCGCTGTTCATCGACCGCACCGATGCTGATACACTTTCCGCCACAGCGACCCTGCTTGGTCAGCTCGCCATCATGGCCGGCCACCCGATCGCAATCGAACCCGTCGCCTCGCCGGGCGTGATCGGTGACCGCAACGCCATTTTCATCGGCTCGATTTCGCAGATGCCGGCAACGGCGCTCACCCAGGTCAATGTCGCAACCGCCAGCCAGGCTTCCTGGCGTCCGGTGACGGATTCACAGCCGACGGAAATCGATAATCGCGAGACGCTGGAGCAATGGCGCTCACGCATCACCGGCGGCGCACTTCAGGGCCGCATAGAGGCGTTCCGCGAATGGCTGCGCCGCAACTTCGACATCACTGCCAGCTCACTGCAATTCGTCCCAAATGCCGAACAGGTATTCACGCCGTCGAATGCGACGACCTTGATGATCGCTCAGGGCAAGAGCCCGGATGGCGGCGGTGCCTGGACCGTCGTGACGTCGCCCTCAGCCAAAGACCTGCGCGAGGGGTTGAATGCGCTCACTGCGCAGATGAACTGGCCGCAAATATCGGGCCATATCACCACCTATTCCAGCCGCACCGGCAAGATCGAGAGCGTGCCGGTCACGCGCTTCGATTTCGTGCCCACTGGCGGCTTGTCGATCGCCAACTATCGCCTGATTGCTGCCAATTGGCTGTCGACGAATATTCTCTCCTACTCCTTCCTTCTGGTCATGCTGTCGCTGCTGATCGGTCTGGCCACTTCCAGAATGCTCTCAAGGCTCGGCAGGTCGAAATGAGAGGTTGGATCGCCACATTGTTCGCAGGCACGATGATGCTGGCGCTCGCCGGTGGGCCGGCCTCTGCCCAGCAGCCGCGGATCAGCAGCGAGGCATGGGCAGCCTATAAGGCGAAGTTCCTCGATCCGAGCGGCCGCATCGTCGATAACGGCAACGGCAATATCAGCCACAGCGAAGGGCAGGGCTATGGCCTGCTGCTCGCCTATCTCGCTGCAAGCCCGGCCGATTTCGAGCAGATCTGGTATTTCACCCGCACCGAACTGCTGCTGCGTAATGACGGCCTTGCTGTCTGGAAATGGGATCCGTCCGCCACCCCGCATGTGACCGACACTAACAATGCCTCCGATGGCGACATATTGATCGCCTATGCCCTTGCGCTGGCGGGTTCTGCCTGGAACCGAACCGACTATATCACCGCGGCCACCCGCATAGCGCAGTCGACGCTGTCGGAAACCGTAGCCGATTTTGCCGGCCGCACCCTGCTGATGCCAGGTGCGCAAGGCTTCTCCGCCGCGGATCGTGACGATGGCCCTGTCATCAACCCATCTTACTGGGTCTATGAAGCGCTTCCCGTCATGGCAGCACTTGCACCGTCCGATCAGTGGCAGAAACTCGCCGATGATGGTCTCTCACTGCTCAAGGCCATGAAGTTCGGCCCGCGCAAGCTGCCCGCGGAATGGGTGAGCCTGAAGCGCCAGCCGCAGCCGGCCGAAGGTTTCGACGTCGAGTTCGGCTACAATGCGATCCGCATCCCGCTCTATCTGGCGCGAGGCGGCGTGACCGACAGGGCTTTGCTGACGCGTCTCAAAGAAGGCATGACCGCAAACGGCATGCCCGCCACCATCGATCTGACTACCGGGCAGCCGAAGACGGAGCTTTCCGATCCTGGTTATGAAATTGTTAACCACGTTGTGGCCTGTGTATTAGACGGAACAAAAATTCCTGCCGAAGCGCTGCAATTTGCGCCCGCCTATTATTACCCATCAACGCTTCAGATTCTGGGGCTGGCCTATGTCGGGGAGAAGCATCCAGAGTGTCTGTGAAATCTTCTCTTGTGGCGATAACGGCAGCAGTCCTGGTGGCGACTCTCATCGCCGGGCTGAAGGACCGTGAAGCGTTGCAGGAGCGCTTCGGCTTCGGTGGCAGGACCCCTGAACTCATGATGATGGGGCGCATCAAGGGGCCGGATACTCCCTCCAATCAGCCGATCGACGTGCAGACCGTGGCGGAACGAATCCAGGCCGCGACACAGGATAATTCCGCCGATCAGCCTCAGAGCCCGGCCCAGATGGATCTGATCCAGACAAATCAGGCCCAGCAGCCGGCTCCGATTCCGGTCGCCCCGCAGACCACACCATCAGCGGCTCCTGCCGGTGCCGCCACCACGCCGGCCAATCCGCCACCAGCAGGCACGGCAGCAGGCCAGCAGCCGGTCGTCGACGTAAGCGCCCTTCGTTATTTCGCAAGCCGCGGCGACAAGCTTCGCCTGCAGGCGGAAATCTCCCGCCTTCAGGCGCTCTATCCGAATTGGGTGCCGCCCGCCGATCCGCTCGCCATTCCACAGAACGGCGACAGGCAACTCGAAAACATGTGGCAGCTTTATTCGGAGGGCCGTTATGCCGAGCTGCGCAAGGCGATCGCAGATCGTCAGGCCGCCGAAAGCTGGCAGCCGCCGGCCGACCTGCTCGACCGCCTGGATGTCGCCGAATCCCGAACCCGGCTCATCAATGCTTCCGATCTCAAGCAATATGCGACGGTCATCGATATCGCAGCCGAAACGCCGAGCCTGCTGACCTGCGCCGAGATAGATGTGCTCTGGCGCGTCGCCGAAGCATTCGTTGAGACGAACAGGCAGCAGCGCGGACAGGATGCCTATACCTACATCCTGAAGAACTGCACCGAGCCGGCCGAACGCGTGGCGACGATCCAGAAGGCTGCCGCTCTTCTGCCATATGGTTCGATGCAGGCGCTGCTTTCTCTCGAAAAACCTGCAGATGCCAATGGTGTCAGAGAATTCGACAGCCTGCGCGATGATCTTGCCCGCCGCTTTGTTGCCGATGGCAACGACGATGCCAAGCTCGAAGTCGCTCCCGATTATATCTCGCGCGTCGAGAGGCTTGCCAAAGAGCAGGGGCTACCCTCGGACGCGCTGCTGCTCGGCTGGTATCAGCTTCGCCGCAACAACGAGGCGGATGCCGAAAAGTGGTTCCGCATCGCACATGAGAAGCAGGATTCCGCTCTTGCCTCGCAGGGCCTGGCGCTGGCGCTGATTGCCCGCAAGTCGCCGCAGGAAGCGGAGGACGTCATGTATAAATGGCGTGGCGATTCCAAGGATGCGACCGCCACCTATCTTGCCGCGACCGCCAATCTGATGGCCTTGCAGCCGCCGGCCGATCTGAGCGAGGACGTGCTCGGTCGCATCGCCGCTACGATCATCGAGCAGAAATACGTTCCAACGGCCCAGCAGTTCGGCTGGTATGCCCGTTCGTTGAACCAGTTCCAGACGGCCGCCCGCTGGTTCGAGACGGGACTGCGCTGGAAGCCGGATGACGAACCCTCAGCCTATGGCCTTGCCGTTACCCGGCAGCAGTTGAACGACCGTGCCGGCGTTGCCGAGATCCAGCGTCTCTGGGCCGGTCGTTCGCCCCGCATTGCCACGTTGAACGACACGTCTGCCGGCTCCCGAACCAATGCTCCATTGCCGGCCCCCGGCTCTGCGACGGAGCCGCAGCCGGTAGTTCAGCCCGCGGCACCGCAAGTCCAGTCTGCGCCGACCGAACGCAGTGCGGCCTTCCAGCCGGAGCCTCAGCCCCCAGCTCAATTCCAATCCCAGCAGTCGCAAGCGCAGTCCCAGCCCGTTGCGCCGGCAAGGCTCGCGCGGGTCATGCAGACGGTTGCAGTCGAGCGTGGTCCGCGCCAGCTTCGCGGATGCTCCACGACCATTGATCCCACCCGCCTCAACCCCAGCGATGCGCTGACTCGCGGTTGGTGCCTGATGGATATCAACAGGCCTATGGAAGCGGTAAAGGCTTTCGAGGCGGCGCTTGCAAGTCCTGTGCGCAAGGAGCGTGAGGATGCCGCCTACGGCCAGAGCCTTGCTTATCTGCGCGCCGGCCTTTCCAACAGTGCCGCAGTCGCGGCCACCAAGGCGCCGCAGAACCGCGACCGCGCCTCCGAACTGCAGGTGGCGATCCTTGCCGATCGCGCGCTTGCCGCCTTCGAAGGCGGACGCTATCGCGAAGCGCTCATTTTTCTCGACCAGCGCGCCCAGCTGCAGCAGGAGCGCATCGATCTCATGGTGCTGCGTGGCTACAGCTACATGAATCTGAAGATGTATGGTGACGCCACGCGAGTTTTCGAGGCTGCGGCTGCCACCGGTAATCGCGATGCCACACGTGGCCTTGCGGATGTGAGGCGCATCACCCATCCCGAGGTCAACGACTAAAGCGCGTCGCGACCTCTTAGATTCGTTCGCCACGCTTTAGGTCTTTGTTTGACGCATGTCGTTATTGTAAAACCGCTCCACACTTTTGCGCGACATGCTTTAGGTTGACGCCGGTCCTGCGCTCGGCTAGTCGCGGAAGGCCCGACGGCTTTCCGCTTCGCAAGGAACCCTCCTTTGTCCGCTTCCCATCGCGTTCTCGACAAGACCTACGATGCCTTCCTCTTCGATATGGACGGCACGGTGCTGAACTCCATCGCCGTCGTCGAGCGCGTCTGGAGCGAGTGGGGCCTCCGCCATGGCTTCGAGCCTGAGGTTCTTCTCAAGACCATCCATGGTGTTCGTGCATCCGACAGCATTCGCCAGCTCGGCCTTCCCGGCGTCGATCCGATTGCTGAGGCAAAGCTGCTTCTGAAGGAGGAGATGGAGGATTTCGAGGGCATCGTCGAGATTCCGGGCTCCATCCGCTTCCTGAATGCACTGCCCGCGGATCGCTGGGGGATCGTCACTTCGGCGCCGATCGAGCTCGCCGTCCGCCGCATGGCGGCCGCAGGCATTCCCATGCCGAAAATGATCGTCAGCGGCGAGGAAGTCTCGTCAGGCAAGCCGAGCCCGGAATGCTACCTGCTCGGCGCGAGCCGCCTTGGCGTCGATCCCACCCGCTGCCTGGTATTCGAGGATGCGGTTGCAGGCATTCTCGCCGGCGAGGGTGCCGGAGCCGATGTCACTGTCATCACCGAAACCCATGCGACGCCCTTCGAGACACCGCATTTCACCATCGCCAACTATTCCGCATGGCAACCGCGTGTGGCGGCGGATGGCAAGCTCGCGCTCTCCGCCGCATAGTCTGGCAGCCTGAATAGTCTTGAACGGACAGGGCTTCAGAATTTATAGCCCACGCCGATCATCACGACATGCTGGTCGATGTCGCCGTCGAGCCCGAGAAGATCGGCGCTGCCGTAATCATTGTAGCGATATTCCAGCCGGCCGAAGAAGTTATTGGTGAAGGCGTAGTCGACGCCCGCGCCAATCGTCCAGCCTGATAGCGTATCCCTGTCGTTGCCGGCGGGGCCGTCGATATGGGCCTGCGCAGCCGTCCAGCCTGCCGCGCCATAGATCAGAGCGCGATCGATCGCATAGCCGAGCCGGGCTCGGACGGAGCCGGCAGTTTCGAGGCCGACTTCAAACGGGCCGACATCGGCCTTGTCCCAGTTATAGGAAACGTCACCTTCGATACCGAAGACGAAATTGTTGTCGAGCTGCCAATTATAGCCCACGAAGCCAGTGATCAGGCCACCATTCATGTCTTCGGAAAAGACGTCGAAATCGCCATTGGCCCAGGTTGGTCCGCCACCGACACCGGCATAGAAGCCCGTCCATGTGAAGACCGGCGCGATCTCGGCTGCCGGTGCGGCCGGTACCTCACCGATGGCATCAGCCGCCATGGCCGCGCCAGCGATGAGGCCGGTGACGAGGAAGCTGGCGACTGCGGCTGATACGAAGCGACCTTTCATGATTTCCCCCTGCCGGCAAGAGCCGGCTGAAAACTCGTTGAGATCCGACTGCCTCGGACAGAAACCGCATCGGCGCATGGCACATCGCGGCTGCGGGCAAGCGACCCGCAAAATCGTGGTTTCCAACGCGGTTTTTGGGTAAAGGTCCGGGAAGGGGTTACGGCCCGACTGGATGGATCCGGCTCGATCGGCAGGACAGAAGCCGGCAAGGCCTAGAGCTTGATGCGATTGCCCTTGTTGTCGAGCATCTGCAGTACGTTGCCGTCCGTCTTGATTGAAATGCAGTCAGTCTGCTTGTTGGGGAAAAGAACGCAGATCTGACCGTCTGAAATTTTATAGCCGTTCTTATTGCCTGGACGGTATTCATAGCCGTTCGAGGCTTTCCGCAAGTCGCTGGCGCCTTTCAGCATCTGACGGATTTCGTTTTCCTTGGCGTTCCGGAATTTGACGTTTTCTGCCAATGCGATATGCGAGGAGGCAAGCGTCACGATCACGCCGATGAGAAGTGAGCGGCTTGGCAGCATGTGGTAAACTCCAGGCAATGGTCTGCAGGAAATTGAAGAGAGTGAAATGATCAGGTTCGTTCTTGCCTTAGCTTTAGCAATGCTTGCCGGTAATGCAATGGCTGTCGATCCGAGAAATCCGCGTGTCGACCGGCAAACCTACCAGGATTGCCGCCGCTTTCCCGAGCGTTGCGCCGGCGACGACCGCAACCGCAATCGCCGCGATTATTACCGCGACAACACCCGCCAGGGCTCGGGCCGGTACATCTACCGCGGCGAGCGCCGCATATGGACGGATGAATCGCGCTGAGGACGCGCCGCGCCCTCACTCTTGCGAGATGCGGAAAGACTGAGATTTCAAGGGATTAAATGGTCGGGGCGACTGGACTCGAACCAGCGACCCCTTGACCCCCAGTCAAGTGCGCTACCGGGCTGCGCTACGCCCCGACCTGCCGAAACGGCTTGCTTCTGTTAGACTTTTCGGTTTTTGGACGCAAGGGAAAAATGCCGCCGTGATCATAAAACGGAATTTGTCCAAGGGAATGTCTGCTGAGGAGCTTGTGTCCTGCTTCTCTGGCGCCGTCCAGAGGGCTCACAACTCGCCGATGACTGCTGAAAAAAGTCCGCGCAGAGCGGCAAAAATCCTTGCATACGACGGCGTAGCATGGAAATCCTCCCGCCCATAAGCAATGCGGCACTAAGCTGCGTCGACCTTTGCCGCAATAATATGAGGTTTAGGTTGTAGTTTTTGATATACTAAATTTTCGGTAAACTATTTCTTTAATATTTCCGTCAAATATCTCCGCTTGGGGAGGGGATTTATTTCATATTTGGACGAAATCTACCTATGATTGAAGCTGATGTGCACGATCGTCCCAATTTTGGATTATTTGAAAATTGAAATTTATTCGCAATTTTATTGCTGAGGGTGTAATGAAGGGAAATCGTAGAAAAGCATAGTTTCGGGCTTATGACGATTGACAATAAGACACAGGATTGTCGGCAGACCCTTGCCGCTGCATTCAAGGCTCTCGCTGACGAAGCCGTGAAAGCCGGCTGGCCGGAAGGGGAGGTTGCCCTTGCGCTCGCGGAGCTTGCCGAAGAGCATGTCGCCGAAGTTGGCGCCAAGGTGATTGTCGAAGGCTTCAATCAGTATCAGCTTCATCAGGCGAGCGGCCGGCTGAAATTCTGAGCTGAATTCTGACTGGCCTATCAATCCTCACACCAGCAGCCCGGCTGTCCTGGCAGCCATCGCGAAAGACACCTGTGCCGCGCGCGGGCTCCTCAGCCCATCCATTGCATCAAGGCAGTGCTGGAGTGCTATGCGATATTCGCGGCCGCGCTTGGCCGGCCAGCGCTTGAGATATTCGACGGCTTCCCAGGCAGTTGAAACGATGAAGCTGCTGCTTGGAGATTTGACCCTCACGGGCGAGGGGAAGCGTTTTTCGCTCACGGCTCTCATTCCATATGAATTCCAAACGGCCCCGTAACGCGCGAGACAAGAGATTGTTCCCGACGATTTTGATTTGCGCAGTTGCTAAAGTTTTGGGCCACGCGCATAATAAGAACATGGCTGGCAGGGAGGGCGTCGGCTGCGCAGAATGATGCGTTATTGCCCTCTGAGGGAAATGCGGCGCGATGTTGAAATCGTCAGTTCATCCCCAGGATCTACCGCTCT
Source organism: Rhizobium sp. 01T437 (assembly GCF_056398505.1). Lineage (NCBI taxonomy): Bacteria > Pseudomonadati > Pseudomonadota > Alphaproteobacteria > Hyphomicrobiales > Rhizobiaceae > Rhizobium > Rhizobium sp. 01T437. The sequence goes on along the minus strand of NZ_JBFTPM010000008.1, from coordinate 127,785 downwards.
TTTCGGAAGATATCGACCTGCTGTCGCAGGTCCTGAGCCAGATTTGCGATGACAGCGGCATCGCCCCCCGCACGCCGGAGGCCGATAGGATCGGCGCAGCCATCATCCAGCTTTACAAGCAAGGCGTGAAGGACAGCGGCAAGCTGACAATTCTCGCCAAGACCTATCTCTAAAACTCCCCGATCCAGAATGCTTTGCGCTGATCAGAAAGGGCTCTGAGCTCAGTTCTGCTCGATAGAGACACCGTTCTTTCCGATACTCATCTCGATGCCCTCAGGCTTGCTCTCCTCATGGAAGATGTAGGCGCCGAGGCCGACGACCACGACGACGAGCGCGCCGATGACAAGGTAAAGACCGCTATTGCGATTCAAGATAGGCTACCCCCAACACATTGACAGGACAGCCGAAACGCCTGAGATGGCGCTTGGTTCCGTCAATCGTCGTTGGCAGCGTTGAGATTTTCCGGCCGGATGCCGTCATCGTTGGAGCTGCGGGCGCGCAGGCGTATGCCGGGGCCGCCCTCATCCTGATTGCCGCTGGCGATGAAGATGATGCCGTGGGCTTCCAGCGTGTTGCGAACGTCGATCGTGGCGCGCGTCTCGCCGGCCCATTCGCCGTTTTCAAGCGCCTGGACTGTTTCGACGGAAAGTCCGGCATGAGTTGCGAGCTCCTCGATGCTCATGCCGATCATGGCGCGTGCGCCGCGTATCTGTGTCCCTGTAATCATGCCGGAAATCTAGCGCCTTTGCGGAACTTCTCAAGTGTTTGTGAGCGGGTCGAGCGCTTGTGGCGAACTTCCAGCGCCGCGCAGCCCCAGACGATGCCGAACAGCAGGTAAACGTGGCGCCAGTGGTCGATATCGATGACGTTGCCGATCGCCGCATGGCCGAGAACGGAGATCCACGCGACCATGAGGAAAGGCTGCCATGGCCGGTCGAGCAGCATGTTGCGGAAGCCGAGAGTGAGCGTCCAGCACAGCATGCCGACATAGCTGATGAAACCCAGCCAGCCGTAGGTGGTCAGCGACTTCAGCCAGATATTGTGCTCGTCTTCCGGAAACATGGTGCCGAAGACCAGAGGCCCGATACCGAGCGGCCGTTCCATCATCATCTGGAAGCCGATGCGATGGCGGTCGAAACGGCCGAGATGCTCACCGTCATATTGCTGCACGAGCTGGGCGCGGGCGGAGAAGAGCTCGCTGACCTTGGGAACCTGCAGCGCGACGAGCAGCGAGGCCACCATCAGGATGATCGCGCCTAGCGACAGGATCAGCACCCTGAGCCGGAAGGCGCCGCTGCGCTCCTTCAAGAGCATGATGAAGATCAGTACCACCACGGCAAAGGCGAAGAGACCCCAGGCGGCGCGTGAGAAAGAGAGGAAGATGCCGAGCGCCAGGATGAGCAACGCTCCCGCCTTGATCGGTGACGTCTTGAGATTTCCGGCGAGAATGCCGTGCACGAGGTAAAGCCCCGGCGGCACGAGGAAGGGGCCGAAAACGTTCGGATCCTGGAAGGCGCCCTTGGCGCGGTCGTAAAGCGTGAAGACTTCCGAGCCCGGAAAGGCGTGGAAATAGCCGAGGATGCCGAGCAGGGAAGTGATAACAGCAGCAAAGCTCCAGGCATTGAAGATCAGCGGCAGCCGCTTGTGGCTGTCCTCGATGATCGCGGCATAGAAGATGGAGGTCAGCGCCAGGAAGGTGGAGACGGCGATATACATCGGGCCGGTCGCCAGGTCCCGCATCTGGGTGAGCGACAGCATGCCGCCGATGTTGAAGGTCAGCAGGAGCGCCAGCAACGGCGCGGTGGTGCGGGATATCTTCAGGCCGAGTATGAACCACAGGCCGATCAGCCCTGCCATCCACAGTTCATAGGGCGCGGGCTCGTCGATGACGAAGCCGGAAAGGAAGACCCCGAAAGCGACCGCCGCCGAGCCGATGAGGCGGAGCGTCAGCCGTTGCGGCTGGGCCACGCGCACAGGGGAGGCGTCGATCGCGCTCAATAGGCGTTTTCCGTGTTGAGCAGCCGGACCGGCGTCAGGAACAGGATCTTGAGGTCGAACCAGAGCGACCAGTTCTCGATATAATAAAGGTCGTAGGCCGTGCGGAACTTGATCTTCTCGTCATTGTCGACTTCACCGCGCCAGCCATTGATCTGCGCCCAGCCGGTGACGCCGGGCTTGACGCGGTGGCGGGCAAAATAGCCGTCGACGATATCGGCGAAAGCGCGGTCGTGCGCCTGGGCGAGCACGGCGTGCGGACGCGGGCCTACCAGCGAAAGCTCGCCTTTCAGCACGTTGAAGAGCTGCGGTAGCTCGTCGATCGAGGTCTTGCGGATGAAGCGGCCGACACGGGTGACGCGCGGATCGCCCTTGGTGACGGCGGCTTTCGCCGTCGGATCGCTCATGTTGGTGTACATGGAGCGGAACTTGAAGACATTGATGACTTCATTGTTGAAGCCGTGGCGCTTCTGCTTGAAGAAAACAGGTCCTTCCGAAGTCGCCTTCACGGCAATCGCTGTCGCCACCATGACGGGCCAGAGCAGGCAGAGCGCGATGATTGTGAAGAAGATATCGAAAGCGCGCTTGGCAACGGAATCCCAGTCGCGGATCGGCTTCTTGAAGATGTCAAGCATCGGCACTGCGCCGACATGCGAATAGGCACGCGGGCGGAAACGAAGGCGATTTGCGTGTGCGGCAAGGCGGATGTCGACCGGCAGCACCCAGAGCTTTTTCAAAAGTTCGAAGATGCGCGCTTCGGCAGAGAGCGGCAGTGCGATGATCAGCATGTCGATGCGCGTCATCCGCACGAATTCCACGAGTTCGCTCACCGTGCCGAGCTTCGGATAGCCGGCGACCATGATCGGCGAGCGCTTCTCGCCACGGTCGTCGAAGATGCCGCAGACACGGATGTCGTTATCCGCCTGCTGCTCCAGCATACGGATCAGTTCCTTGGCCGGCTCGCCGCCGCCGACGATGACGGCGCGGCGCTCCATGATACCGTTGCGCGCCCAGTTGCGCATGCCCTGTGCAACGAGGAAACGCTCGATGACCAGAAAGAGCGCCCCTGCAATAAACCAGATGCCATAGGATTCCGCGGTTGCAGCGCTGAGACCCCGCAGAAGCGAGAAAGCGCCTGTTGTCAGCACGAAGACGATGGCGAATGCTGCGAAGGCACGCGGCAGATACCGCACGCGGGCTCTGAGAGCCGGAATGGAATAGGTATCGGCAAGCTGAAGCGCTATGACGGTCAATGCCGAAACGATTGCCGCCATGACGGCCCGCATCAGGATGCTGTCGCTGCCGTCGCCAGGCGCGAAATAGAAGGCGGCAAGGCCGATGACGAACTGTGTCAGGAATTCCAGCAGCCGCAACTGGCCGATGATGATCGTCGGCGAATAGGTTCCGTCTCGGAACTGTTCGGCGATCTGACGTGCATAGGGATTGATACCAGGCGTCTCGCCGGCAGCATGCTTGGAGGCGTCGTTGCGCGTTTCCGTATCGGAGACCTGCTTGCGCAGGGCTTCGACATCGAACTGTCCGCTCTTTTCCAGCTTGTTCATGGGGCTTCATCGCTCGTTGATGTGAGCGGGATAACAGAAAGCCCCTAAGAAACATTTACGAGGCGGCCGGGATCGCCTGTGCCGCAGCGGGATTGACGAGTTCGCCGTAGAGTTTCAGCACATCGCGCGCCATGACCGCCGCGGAAAAGACCGATTTGACCGTGTCGGGAGAGGGCATGACTTTGTCGTGCCAGCCGGGTACTGTCAGTGCTTCCGCCATCACCCGCGCCAGATCGTCTGAATCTCCCGGTGTCACCAGCGCGGGACTGTCCGCGCCGAGCACCTCGGGAATACCGCCGACGCGCGACGCGATGACCGTCTTGCCGGCGCCGAGCCCTTCCAGAACGATGTAAGGCATCGCTTCGGCGCGGGAGGGAACAACGAGATTCTGCGCCATGGAGAAGGCATCCTTCACGCGCATGGCCGGCAGCATGCCGATGCGCTTGCCGAGGCCGCGCTCCACCATCATCTCGCGATAGCGGTCGCGTTCCGGCCCGTCGCCGATCATCAGCGCCGAAAGCGGCCGGCCGAGCAGGCGCTCGGTCTTGGCGAAGGCGTCGATGAAGAGATCCGGGCCTTTAAGGTCGCGCAGCATGCCGACATAAATGAAGTGCACGGCATCGGAGCGGGTCGGAATGTCTGAAAAGTCCCGCGCGCCGATGCCGTTATAGATCAGACGGTTGGTGACCCGCGGCCGACCCACCTTGGTCGCATAGGTCTGGCGCTCATATTCGCAGATGAAGACCAGCGCATCGGTAAAATATTCCTGCAGCCGCTCCATGCGCAGCACGAACTGGCCGAGCATGGAGGCGCGGGAATAATGCAGGCTTCCGCCATGCGCGGTATAGAGGCGGGCTACGCGATACCTATTGACCCGCAGGGCTGAGCCGGCAAGCCGCGCAAGCACACCGCCCTTGGCGCCGTGCCCATGCAGCACATCCGGCCGCAAACTCCTGATTTCCTTGAATGTGTTCCAGAGTACCATGGCATCAGCCGGGCTGATGGAGCGCCGTATCGGAATACGCGTCAGGCCGAGCGAAAGATAAGGGCGGATATCGTCGAAGAGACGGTCCTCATATTCGCCGCCGGTCGAGCTGTCGCAGATGATGCCGATTTCGTGGCCCGCTCGGCTGTGTTCCTCCACCAGATCGCGGACATGGCGGAAAATTCCGCCGACCGGCGACCGGAAGCAGTGAAGAATGCGGAGGGGCCTCTGTTCCTCCATCAGCTAGAAGAGCCGTTCACGAACATAGATCGTGTCACCGGCAATGATCGGGCCGGAAATATTGACGCGGCCTGTCAGCACCTGTCCGTTGATCTTGCGCGTGACGTCGACCATGCTCTGGTTGGCGCGGCTGGTGAAGCCGCCGGCAACTGCGATGGCGTTCTGCACGGTCATGCCGGGAACATAGGCATATTGGCCGGGCTGGCCGACTTCGCCCATGATGTAGACGGAGCGATAGCGGTCGACATCGATCGTGACATCAGGATCGCGAAGATATCCCTGCTGCAGCTTCTGCGCGATCTGGCCGGAAAGCTGCTGCAGGGTGCGGCCGCGGGCAGGGACCTGGCCGATAAGGGGGAATGCGATATAGCCGGCCTGATCCACAGTATAGGTATTGGTCAGCGTCGCCTGATCGAACACGGTGATGCGCAACCGGTCGCCGCTGTCAAGCGAATAGGGCTGGATCGTCGCCTGGTTGAAGGCCTTCGGCGCCGGCCGATAGGTCGTGCAGCCCGCCAGTGCAGCCATCATGGCGACAAGGCTCAGAGCCATCAAGGTCTTGGGCTGGACGAAGGGCATCCGCTTGCTCACAGGAAGATAAATCGGTCGAGCCGTTATCGATCTATTAGGGTTAATGCCCGGTAAAAAATCCGCCGATTTCCGCAATTCCTTTATCAGGAGCGTCTTGTTTGCGAGGGAATTGCCATTAACCGTTGAGTTACCATGGTCGTTTACGCTTGGGGCAGTTCGTATTGGAGTAGTGAGTATGTCCCGCGTAGCGAGTGATCAGGATGTGGACATCGACCTCGGCCAGCTTGTGCGCGCGGTCTGGGCCCGTCGTCTGAGAATATTGACGATCACCGCATTGGGTGCGGCTGTCGCCTTTGCCGGCGCCAAGATAGTTTCGCCGCAATATCGTAGCGAGACGCGTCTGCTTATCGAGCCGCGCGCTCCCGCATTCGCCAATACCCAGACGAATGATGCCAGTGCCGGGCCACTGCTCGACGAGTTGAATATCGCGAGCCAGGTGCAGATCCTGCAGTCGGCGGACCTTATCAAGCAGGTCATCAACAATCTGAAGCTCTATAATCTGCCGGAATTCGATGCGGCTGCGAACGGCTCCGCGCTCACCGATATCCTCGTGACGCTGCACCTGAAGAAAAACCCGCTGGAAAATCCGCCGGAAGAGCGTGTTATCGACGCCTTCACTCAGCGCCTGCAAGTCTATCAGGTGCCGGGCTCGCGCGTCATCGGCATCACCTTCACCTCCAAGGATCCAAAGCTCGCCGCCAGTATTCCGAACGCCATGGCGCGGGTCTACCTGGCAATCCAGAGTGGCGCCAAGCTCGACTCCAACACGGAAGCCACGCGCTGGCTCGAGCCGGAGATCGACAGCATGCGCCAGAAGGTGAGCGAGGCCGAGAAGAAGGTCGCCGATTACCGCACCACCCATGGCCTGCTGCAGACCAACGGTACCACGACCTTTACCGCGCAGCAGCTCAACGATATCTCCGTCGAACTGACCCGCGTGCGCACTGACAAGGCGAATGCCGAGGCGAGGGCGCAGGCCGTGCGCAACGCGCTCTCTTCGGGCGAAGCCTCCGACACGCTGAGTGATATTATGTCGTCGCAGGCGATCCAGCGGTTGAAGGCGACGGAATCCGGCCTCCAATCGCAGATTTCCGACCTGCAGACGAGCCTGCTGAACAACCACCCGCGGCTGAAGAGCCTGCGCGCTCAGCTTGCCGATATCCGCGTGCAAATCCGCCAGGAAACGCAGAAGATTCTCGCCAGCATCGAGAACGAGACGAAGGTTGCCAATCTGCGCGAACAGGAATTGGAACAGCAGTCCGATACGCTGCAGGCCAACAGCGCCAAGGCGGGCGAGGACGGAGTGGGTCTCAACGCGCTTGAGCGGGAGGCGAACGCCCAGCGCCAGCTTCTCGAAACCTACCTCGTCCGCTACCGCGAGGCTGCTTCCCGCGCCGACCGGAATTCCAGCCCCGCGGACGCCCGCATTGTTTCGAAGGCGATCGAGCAGGTCGATCCCTATTTCCCGAAGGTCGTGCCGATCGTCGTCGTTGCCGCAGTCGCAACACTCATCATGAGCGCGATCGTCATCATGCTCTCCGAACTCTTCAGCGGCCGTGCGCTGCGCCCGGTGGAAGCCCCCGATGTCGAGGACAGGGTCGAGGAAGAAGGGCGGGGCGACGCAGCACCCGTTCCCGCCTCGAAGATCGCCAAACTGAGCATGCTGACGGCTGCCATTGATGAGGATGAGCATGAGGATGAGGAGCCGGAAGCCGAGCCGGTAGGGGAAGCGCCTGCCGACGACAACGAATTCTCCGTTTCGTCCGTCGCGCGTTATCTCACCGACTGCCGTGCTCCGCTTGCCGTCTCCATATCTCCGACTGGTGACAACGGTTCGGCCGCGACCGTTGCCCTGGCACGCGTGCTCGCCGATACCGGACGCCGCGTAATCGTGATCGACATGACCGGCTCCGGCTATCCGAGCGAATTGATGGCCGAGAACCAAGAGGCACTGGGCGTCACCGATCTTCTCTGCGGTGAGGCCGCCTTCGGCGAGACGATCCATGGCGACCGGATGTCCGATGCACATCTGATCCCGCAGGGTGTGAGCGATGTGCGCCGCGCCATGCGGGGCGTCGACAGGCTTTCGCTACTGCTCGATGCGCTGACTTCGGCCTATGATATCGTCATCGTCGAATGTGGCGCGGCCGATGTCGCCGGCGTTTCGCGGCTGACGCGCAGCAAGGAAATCGAGATCATCCTGTCGCTGCCCGAGATCGATGAGGCTACTTTCGTCGGCATGATGCAGGATTTCCAGGGCGCCGGCTACGAGCGCGTCGTCCTGATGTCGGGTGGCGAAGAGGCTGCCATGCGCAGCCCGGCGCGTCACGCCGCCTGATCTTTAAATCTTTGTTTTAAGCATGTCATTGTCGCAAAACCGCTGCACACTTTTGCGCGCCATGCTTACCCGACCTTGGCCCGGATATTTTGGGCGAATTTATAGAGACCGGGGCGGGCCTTGATGAAGGCCTTGCCACGGGTGATCGCCCGATGCGCCGTACCGGCTGCGAAGCCGATGCCGGAGACCGGCAGAACCACATCGTAGTGGTCCGTTTCGACCGGTGCCCAGGAGCGCTTGTAGGTCTGGTCGCCGAGACCGAAATCGAAGAGCGCAACTCCCTTGCCGTGCAGACCTGATATCATCTGCCAGAAGAGGAATTCACCAGGGCTTGCATCCGCAACCAGATCCTCGTCAATCGCGCCGAACTGGCAGATGACGTGGTCGCCTTTGCGGGAAATCCCCGACAGCGCGGCGATGCGTCCCTCATAGTCGCCCTTCAGGCGCAGGGCGCGCATCTGCAGGCCGAAATTGTCGCCATTCCTCTTGTCGATCAGGCCGTGCAGGAAGGTCTTGGTCTCCCCATCCGCAAAGACATCGGGCAGGCCGAGCGAGGCGAAGCGGGCGCTTTTCAGGCGGAAGAACATGTCGAGCAGTTCGTGTTGCTCCGAGGATGCTTCCGGCGCGATATAGTCGAAGCCGCCAACCGCCTCCAGCCGCCGGCTCTGCGCGCGGAATTTCTTGCGCCTGCTCTTGGCGTTCAACTGCTGCAGCGTCTTCTCAAACGTATCGAAGAGCGGAAGCTGATAGGCGTGGTTCTGGTTCTGCACCATGGGCAGGCCCGAGAGCATGTTGCGACGGCTGCGCCATTCCAGTGGAATATTTTGCAGAAGAAGCAGATCGGCCTTGCCGGCCAGTGCTGCACGAAGGCGGGCGGCGAGATGATGGCTGTCCACCGTATCGCTGTCTGCGGCAAAGTCCTGTGAGAACAGGCCGGTATTGATGTTGCTGTGGTCGGCGCCGATGAATTTGGCGATCCGCATACCGCGCGAGGCGACGATTTCCACCGGCAGGATGAAGGCGGTGCGGTTGCCGCTGCTGCCACGCAGGATGGCGAGCGGACGGCGGAAAGCCGCCACCCAGGCGGCGCACCAATCATAGCTTTGGTGCAGCGAGGAAAGATTGTCGCGCTCCAGCGCGCGCCATTCCTCTTCCAGGGGCTCCATTCTGTCGAAAAGCTGGATATCGAGTTCGGCCATGGCAAGTTTCACGCTGAGTTGGCGCAGCCGGGAAATGCCGGCTTCAGCTTGCGCCACAGCGTCGAACTTTTGTTCAAGAACATCGAGCCTCTGCGTCTGCACGGGTCTTTCTCCGATCGAGAGATTGCTGCAGAGGAAGGTAAGGCGGCCAGACGTATATTTGGTTTAACCGCCGCGTCAGGGAGAGGTTTTCCGCAGATCAGGGTTATTCCGCCGTTAATCGGACCCTACTGCTGTTTCGGACCGGCCATCCACTTGATGATAACCATCGCCGGCAGCACCCAAAGCAAGCCTGTGAGCGCGAAGTAGAGCAGATGCCCCCACCAGGGCGCATTGCCGAGCGTCGCGACCGCGATCGTATTCGCCACAATCGCATAGAAAAGCACGAGGATGATGATCAGGATCGTGCCGATGAATTTGCGAAGGCGGACGGGCATCGTATAACTTTCGAACAGATGGGACTGAGCCGGCGCGACGGCATGCCGCAAAGGTTCGGGGCTTGTTTTGCATCAGCCAGTGGGGCAAATCAACTGCCGGATAAAAGGAGACATCATGGCCGTCGCGAACCTGAGCCCGGAGCAGGCGATCCGCACTGAAGTGCGCAGGCAGGACAACAACCGCCGCGCCGTGCGCATCTGGCTGGGCTTCGTGCTTCTGGCGCTCTTCTGTCTCGTGCTCGTGGGGGGCGCGACGCGGCTCACCAATTCCGGTCTTTCCATCACCGAATGGAAGCCGATCCACGGCGTCATCCCGCCGCTGAATGCCGCCGAGTGGGAAGAGGAATTCAGGCTCTACCAGCGCATTCCCGAGTTCCAGCAGCTGAACAGCGACATGACGGTCGATCAGTTCAAGAGCATCTTCTGGTGGGAGTGGGCGCACCGGCTGATCGCACGCGGCATCGGCGTGATCTTCGCGCTGCCGCTGGTCTTTTTCTGGCTGACGGGCAGGATCGAGAAGCGCCTGCGCTGGCCGCTTGCCGGCATCCTGGCTCTGGGTGGCCTGCAGGGCTTCATCGGCTGGTGGATGGTCTCCTCCGGCCTGTCTGTGCGCACGGACGTCAGCCAGTACCGGCTTGCAACCCATCTCGTCATGGCCTGCCTGATCTTTGCCTCCTGCATGTGGATCATGCGCGGGCTTTCGCCGCATTCCGATGATGCTGCGCCGACGAAGAATTCCCACCGCTGGGCGGCGGCGATCGCCATCTTCTCGCTCTTCCAGATCTATCTCGGCGCACTGGTCGCCGGCCTCGATGCCGGCTTTACCTACAATACCTGGCCGCTGATGGATGGTGCCGTCGTGCCCGGCGATCTCTTCATCCAGCAGCCCTTCTGGATCAACCTCTTCGAGAACCCGAAGACGGTGCAGTTCATCCACCGCTTTGGCGCCTACACGTTGTTCGCACTGACGCTGATCAACATGGCAATCGCGCTGCGTGCCGCATCCTGGACCACGCATGCACGCCGCGCCGTGGTGCTCTTCGTACTCGTCACGATTCAGGCGGCAATTGGCATCACCACGCTGCTGCTCGAGGTGCCGCTGCACTGGGGCCTGCTGCATCAGGCAGGTGCTTTGGTGGTATTCGGTTTCGCCGTCGCCAACTGGCGCGGCTATTACGGCGAATATCCCCGCGCAACTGTTATCGCCGAGCGCGATTAAGCAGGGATAGAGACGTCCTTATCCCCTGGCTCGCGGAAGAGTGAATGGGATCAATGCGATAAGTCCTCGCATGGATTTGCCGTGACATGCTAGATTGTCGGCTTGGCGTATGGGCGATCCTATGAAGGGGGATGTTCACATGAACAGATTTCGCACATTCGTGATGGCCGGCGCGCTGATCACGCTTTCCGCGATCGCTTCGGGCTGTACATCGACGGGGAGATACGACTATGGCGAGGATACATCCCTGAATCCGGCCTGTGCCGACGGTTTCCGTCCCAGCGATAGTCGCCCCTGCTCTTATTGAGCCGACGGGGCTTACCAGGTTCCCATAAGGGCCGAGGCTGCCAGCAATAGCCCGGTCAGGATGTTTGCCAGGAACAGGCGGTAATTCACTTCCGGTCGTGCAAGGTCAATCCGCCAAGTCTGCCAGACAAGGTGCGCGGCGATGACGAGCATTCCGAACGCGTAAGGCAGGGACATGCCCGACAGCCAGCCGCCGAGCGACCATGCGGCGATCGTCAAAGCGTAGAACAGGCCAATCATGAGCTTGCCATGCCGACCGAACAGGATGGCAGTCGATTTCAGGCCGAGGCTTCTGTCGTCCTTCACGTCGACATAGGCATAGACGGTATCGTAGCCAATCTGCCACGCGATGGCTCCAGCCCACATAAGCACGGCTCCGGCCGGAATATGGCCGGCAATTTCGGCCCAGGCCATGAGCATGCCCCAGTTGAACGCTGCGCCCAGCACTGCCTGCGGCCAATGGGTGAAGCGTTTGCAAAGCGGATAGACGAACACAAGCGGCAGAACGCAGAGGGCCACCAGCCGCGTATAGGGCGTCAGAAACAACAGGAGAGACGCCGCCAAGGCGAGCTCGACGGCCAGAAAGGTTAACGCCTGACTGACGCCGATCTGCCCGCTTGCCAGAGGCCGAAAACGGGTTCGCTCGACATGGCCGTCAAATTTCCGGTCCGCGATATCGTTGATCGTGGAGCCGGCGCTTCGCATCAGCAGGGCGCCGAGCGTGAAGACGGCTAGCTGCCGGATATCGGGAAGGCCATCTGCGGCCTGAAACAGTGCCGCCCAGCATGGAAACAGCGTTAGCCATATTCCGACTGGACGATCGAGCCGCGCGAGCCTTGTGTAAGGTCGCCATGCGCCCGGCAACAGCCGGTCCACCCAGTCACCCCGATGAATATCGCTCAAGTCAGGGCGGTTTAATGTGTTCATGGTGTGATCCGGATATTTTCGAAAATTCTCAATGAAAGCAGTTATTTCGTGCCTTGGATTGGTCGTCGCAGAATAGAGGCTTTCGCAGGCGTTGCAATGATCGTTCCTGTCTCAGACAAACCATTCAGCCTGTGTGAGAGAGGATGTTCAGCAGCTTGCCGGTGGGATCGCGAATATAGAAACGCCTTACGCCCCAAGGCTCGTCGGCCGGCCCGTAGACGATCTGGTGCCCGCCCGTCACAGCGCGCTGATGGACCTCGTTCACGTCATCGACCTCGATCGAAATGTCGGGCACTGCGGTTCCTGATCCGCCCTCCGTTGCAATACCGATCTGGGTGATTGCTCGCCTGTCTGATGCGAGGGTGACGATCCAGCCATGATCCATGACGATGTCGAGGTCGAACAGCTCGGAATAGAAATTGCGTACCTCCTCAATGGAGGCGGCGGCGATATTCGGAACGATGCGCAGCACTGTCATGGTGTTCCTCCCTAGAGCGCTGTGCGTCCATTCGGACGCACAAAGGACGCTCTAACTCTTTGAATCTACGCATCAGGCTTTCCGAAAATCGATTCCGATTTTCGGGCCGATGCTGTAGGCGTGAAGAGAAATAGCACTTGGTCGATCTGCGGAACAGTTCGGGCCTGTCTGCCGAACTGTTCCGCATATCATCGTCATGGGACCTCAGATGCTCGCCTGCAGCCCATAGAGATTGGCATAAACGCCGCCGCTCTCCATCAGCCTGTCATGATTGCCTTCTTCGACGATACCGTCGCCGGTGAGCACCAGAATGCGGTCGGCGTGGCGGATCGTCGAAAGGCGGTGGGCGATCACGAGTGTCGTGCGCCCCTTGGCAAGCGTCAGGAAGGCCTGCTGCACAGCCCGCTCGCTTTCATTGTCGAGCGCGCTCGTCGCCTCATCGAAAATGAGGATGGCAGGGTTCTTGAGGAAGGCACGAGCGATCGTCAGCCGCTGGCGCTGCCCGCCCGACAGTTTTACGCCGCGCTGGCCGATATCGGTCTGATAGCCCTGCGGCAACGCCATGATGAAATCATGCGCATGGGCAGCCCGGGCTGCGGCTTCCACCTCTTCGTCCGTCGCATCCGGTTGGCCGTAACGCAGGTTGTCCGCTACGGTTCCGGCGAAGAGATAGACATCCTGCTGCACCACGCCGAGGTGCCGGCGCAGCGAGGCGAGCGTCACATCACGGATATCAGTGCCATCGATTTCGATCGAGCCACCGGTGACATCATAGAAGCGGGGAAGCAGCGCGCAGAGCGTGCTTTTCCCCACACCGGAGGGGCCGACGAGTGCCACGAATTCGCCTGATCGAATGGTCAGCGACAGGTTGCTGAGCACGTCCGCTCCGTCCTCATAGCTGAAATCGACATTCGAGAGCCGGATTTCTCCCTTCGGGGTATGCAACGCACGGGCCGAAGGGTGATCCACCACATCAGGATCGATCTCCAGTATCTCCATCGCCCGCACGAAGCCCGTATAGCCTTCCTGCCAGAGCCGGGCGAGGTTGGCCATCCGCTTGACCGGATCGACGAGGACGCCGACGCAGAGCAGGAAGGTCAGGAGATCGGCAATGGTGAGTTCCGCCGCAAGGATGCGCAATCCGCCGAGGATGACGACCAGAAGCGTAATGATCTGGGCGAAGGTCTCGGCACCAGCGGAAAACCAGGCTTCGCTGCGGTAGCCATCGGCACGGCTTTCAAGGAAGCGCCTGTTCAGGGCGGCAAAGCGTTTCCGCTCCAGGTCTTCGTTGGCGAAGGACTGGACGACGCGGATGCCCGCCAGCGCATCCTCGACCCTTTCGTTGACGGCGGCGATTTCCTGCTTGCTTGCCTCGAGGGCACGGTTCATGCGCCTGTTGAAGTGCAGCGCATAAGCCACGGCAAAAGGCGTCAGCAGGAGGATCAGGAAGGCAAGCTGCGGATCGATGAAGAACAGGACTGCCATCGCCCCGCTATATTTGAGGATAGCGATCAGAAGGTCTTCCGGCCCGTGATGGAAAAGTTCTCCCAGCCAGAACGAATCGCCGACGATGCGGCTCATCAATTGGCCGGTGCGGTGCCGGTCGTAGAAACCGAAGGAGAGTTTCTGGCAGTGGTCGAACAGTTCCTGCCGGATATGCGCCTCGATATGCGCACCCATCATATGGCCGCGATAATCGACGAAGAAGATGGCAGCTGTCTCGACTGCCACGATGGCCAGCATGACTCCTCCCATGCCGAGGATCTGCCAATAGGCCGAAACCATATCGGTGAGCGCGATGAGATGGCTCATGACGATGTTGGTGCAGAGCGGCAAGGCTACTGCGGCAGCAGCAACGACGACGGCGCAGGCAATATCGGCCATGAGCAGCGGAAGATGCGGCCGGAAGTAGGACAGGAACTTGCGCAGGCGCGGCTGGCGCCTGTCGTGGGATTGCGATGCTGTTGAGAAGCTGCGGTTAAGACGCGGCAGGTTTTTCCTCGCGCGTGAAAGCAAACTGGACATGAAGACGGGTATCCTGAGTGTTGATCTTGTTCTTCTGGTTGCTCAGGATCGTTTTCATGAGTGCCTCCCATCGGCGTGAAACAGGGGCTGCGCGCCTTTCAAGCAGCACGGCCTTGCTGACTGCGTGCCGCTTTTACCGCAAAACGCAGCGAAAAGCGACAGTCTTTTGCTTTGGCGCATGACGGCGATAGGCTTGGGTGAGGCCTTCGGGCCATTTCCACTTACGGATCCGGCCCGCTGATTTCCTCCTGCAAGCGCTCGAAAGCCGTGGGAAACAACGTCGCGGGTGGGCTGTAAGGATTTGAGAAGGCGTAGATGAAGAAAAGGATGATGCCGGTAAAGACACCGAAGATCGACAGCAACAGCAGGTTGCGGCCGTCGGGCGCATAGGGGTAGTAGCCGATGGCGGTGAAGATCACACCCGAAACCGCAGCAAACCAGAAGATCAGGCTGATGGAGTCGGTGCCGCTGTTTTCCCGCCGGTCGCGGGATTCCGAAATCATATGGATTTCTTCGAGCATGTGGCCGCGCAGGCTCTCCTGCTTGGCATTGACGGGAGCCAGTTCGAGAATTTTGAGATAAGCGTTGTTCCATTGATCCCAGGCCGCCGAAGAGAGTTCGCCGGTGCGCCCGAGTTCGCCCCATTCCTGCTCGATGACGATGCGGACATAATCTTTCAGGGCTTTCTGGATTGGCGCCTGCGCCTCCGAGCCATAGCGCTCGGCATCATAGAAGACGTCGCCGACCGCATTGCTTTCCACCGTGCTTTCCGTTCGCAGCGCCTGGTATTCAATCATTTCCTGCGCAAAAACGAGGGCGAGGATGAGAGCATGCAGGCTGGCGATGCGAGTGATGACTGAACTTGCCAGCTCCCTGTCGCGCCCGCCTGGGTCACCGCCCATAAGCAGATGCATGATATAATAGGCCGCAAGCACCGTTGCGGTCGTGCCTCCAATGATGGCAATGCCGATCAGAACCGACGCCATTTAGCTCCCCTCACATGGGAGAGTGTAAGGCTTTCATAGCAGGCGGGCAATCGTATCGGGGACTACCGAAGCAGACTGTCGAAGACAGGCATGCCGCCGATCGCCGAGGCTGCGATCAGAATGTAGCAGGTCATGCGGAAGGTGCTTTCCTTGGCGAACCCGAACAGCTTCGAGCCGCCCCAGAGGCCAACGGCATAGGCGGGCAGCGTGACGATAGTAAGCGCAAAGACCGTGGAGACGAACAGTCCGCCGAAATAATAGCTGACGAAGCTGAAGACCGTGGAGATCGAAAAGTACAGGATGACGTTCGAGCGCACACGCGTGAAGTTGCTCTTGCCGCCGAGCCAGTAAGCGACAACAGGCGGCCCGCCGAGCTGCGCCGCGCCGCTGAAGAGACCGGCAATGAGGCCGATCGCCGCGCTGAGCGGAGCGACCGGCTTGCCATGATAGCGCCAGCCGGAGACAAGCAGCGCCAGTAGGGAGATGGCGATCGCCGAGATGATCCAGCGCAACAACAGCGGGTCCATAAGCGCCAAAACCGCAGTTCCGGCCGGAACACCGAGAGCGGCACCTGCTGCCATCGTGAAGACCTCGCGCCTGTCCGCCCCGCGCCATGCGGCGGGGATCATGCCGAGCGTCGCAAGCCCGTCGATGACGAGCAGTACAGGGGAGGTGAGTTTTGGCCCGATGACGGCACCGGCAAGCGGAATGAAGATGAGTGCTGCGCCGAAACCGGAAAAGCCGCGAGCGAGGCCGGCGACGAAAGCAAATATGATAAGCGCGTAGATGCCGCGATCGGGCAGCGCTGCATCAAACCAGGCGCGCAGGCCGGCCATCAGCGCTTCCAGCGTCATCGATCGGGCTCCGTATTTCGGGGAGAGACAGGGCGGGAGGCCCTGTCTTAACGCAATCGCCTGACAACAGGCAAATGCCTGATATCAGGCGCCCAGCATCAGGTCCATATTCTGGACGGCGGCACCGGAAGCGCCCTTGCCGAGATTATCGTAGACGGCGACGAGCAGCGCCTGCGCGATATCGTCATTGGCAAAGACGTGCAGGCGCATGCGGTTGGTGTTGTTGTAGATTTCCGGGTTGAGTTCCGGCGTGCGCTCCGACACCTCCAAGGGGGCGACCTCGACGAAACCCTTGATGCCTGCATAATAGTCGGCGATAGCGGCATGCAGATCGGCACCCTTCGGCACCTTGGGCAGATGCGAGAGCTGCAGCGGCACGGTCACGACCATGCCCTGCGCGAAATTGCCGACGACCGGTTGGAAAAAGGGCACGCGTCCAAGCTTGGCGTAGCGCTGCAGCTCCGGCAGGTGCTTGTGCTTGAAGCTCAGGCCATAGGGCATGTATTCAGGCGCATCCTCACCCTTGGCGACGTAATCCTCGATCATGGTGCGGCCGCCGCCGGTGTAACCAGAAATGCCGTTGACCGTGACCGGGAAATCGGCCGGTACGAGGCCGGCTTCGATCAGCGGGCGCAGCGTGGCGATCGGGCCTTGCGGCCAGCAGCCGGGATTGGCGACGCGCTTGGCCGAGCCGATGACGCCGGCCTGCTCCTTGCTCATTTCCGGAAAGCCATAGGCCCAGCCCTCGGCGACGCGATGCGCAGTCGAAGCGTCGATAACCTTGGTACGGTCGTTCTCGATCAGACTGACGCTTTCCTTGGCCGCGTCGTCAGGCAGGCAGAGGATGGCAATATCGGCGTCGTTGAGCAGGGCAGCACGCACCGCCTTGTCCTTGCGGCTTTCGGTCGGGATCGACAGCAGCTCAAGATCGCGGCGCTCCGCCAGACGCTCGCGGATCTGCAGACCCGTCGTTCCAGCCTCGCCATCGATGAAGATCTTTGCTGCCATGATTATCCTGCACTTTCAGTGGGTTCGGATTGTTTCCGGAATCAGTTTGCCATGAAGTTGAATCAATTTGATAACAGCAGTCATCCTGCCGTCGCGCGCCGTTCGGCGTGGAGGCCCAGCATATACATTGCGACCGTCGCCCCCGCAATGGCGGTGATGTCGGCATGGTCATAGGGCGGAGAGACTTCGACGACGTCGGCGCCGCGGATGTCGAGTTGCTTCAGTCGCTGCAGCACGGAGAGGATCTTCGCGCTTGAAGGACCGCCGGCAACCGGAGTGCCGGTGCCGGGCGCAAAGGCCGGATCCAGGCAGTCGATATCGAAGGTCAGGTAGGCGGGCGAACCCTTCGTATGCGCGATAATCGTCGATGCGATGTCCGTCGCGCTCATTTCCTCGACCTGATGGCCATAGAGAAGATGGATGCCGAAATCCTCTGGCGCATGAGTGCGGATACCGATCTGGATCGAGCGGTCGGGATCGATAAGGCCGGCGCGGACCGCACGGGCCACGAACGAGCCGTGGTCGATGCGGCGCTCATCGTCCAACCAGGTGTCCTGATGCGCGTCGAACTGCACGAGCGCCAGCGGGCCGTGGCGGTCGACATGCGCCTTCAAGAGCGGCCAGGTGACATAGTGGTCGCCGCCGAGGGTCAGCAGGAAGGCGCCGCTGTCGAGAATGGCGCTCGCCTGCCGCTCGATGGCGGCGGGTGTATCCTGATGGTTGCCGTAGTCGAGCAGGCAGTCGCCGTAGTCGATCACGGCCATCTCGGCGAAGAGATCACGCTGGAACGGATATTGCGGATCATTGTCGAAGATTGCGGAAGCCCGGCGGATCGCCTGCGGCCCGAAACGCGTGCCCGGCCGGTTGGAGGTCGCGGCATCGAAAGGAATACCCCAGACGACGGCATCGGCTCCTGTAAGATCCTTGGTGAAGCGGCGGCGCATGAAGGAAAGCGCGCCGGCAAAGGTCGGGTCGGAGGCAGCCGATGTCAGGCTCTGTGCCGTGAAGGCATGGTCGATGGTCTTATTCACCATGGGAGGCTTCTTCCTCTGCGATAAATTCGTAAGCGCGTTCTACCCGCGCAATGCGAACCTTATATTGCTTGTACCAGCGCTTGCGGCCGAGCTGCTGGGCGGCAAGATGGTTTGCCACCTGTTTCCACGCCTTCAGGCTTTCCTCGTCGGCCCAGTAGGAATTGGTGATGCCGAAGCCATCGGCATCCCGCGCGCTTTCGGCCCCGAGACAGCCCGGCTGCTGCAGTGCCAGTTCCGCCATCCGGTCTGCCATCGCGCCGTAACCATTGTCGCCCTCGGTGCGAACGGAGGAGAAGGTCACGACGTAATAGGGCGGTTCGGGCGTGGTGGCGAAGGGTGATGGCTGGGTGGAGGACATGCTCGGATTCCTTGTCTCTGCAGGAAGGGGTAGGCGAGGTTCCGGCAGATTTCAAGGCAGGGCGGCGGATCTTCTCCGCCGCCCTTTGATCTCAGCCGCGGGCGCGGATACGGCGCAGCGCAAGTAGGGTGACGATACCCGTCACCGCGCAATAGCCGGCGAGCGGCCATGCCGTATTGCCATCCAACAGCAGCACGAAGAGCGTGCCGATGCAGCCGACGATCAGGCTTTCGACGCAGAAATAGAGCGCAACCGCCGTTCCGGCTGTTTGGCCAAAGGCCGCCAGCGCACCGTTCGCTGTGACTGCAGTCGTCAGCACGATGCCGACGGCAATCACCCACATCGGCAGAACGAAGCTGGCGAATGAGGGAGCAAGCAACACTTCGCCGATGCCGAGGAGCAATGCGCCTACAAGAAGCAGGCCCATGCCGCGGGCAAGGCTGCCGGCCATTCCCCATCGCGCGACGAAGCGTCCGGCGAAGCGTGCGGATATGATCATCACCGCTGCGGCCGTTGCGAAGGAAAGGCTGAAGGCGAGACCGGAAAAGCCGGCATGATCGATCAGCACACGAGGTGCGGTGGAAAAGAACACGAAGAAGGCTCCCATCGCCGCGCTGAAGCCCATCGTGTAGGTCCAGAAATGCGCATTCGCCAGGATGGCGCGCATGCTGATCGTTGCATTGGCCGATGCCGCAGGTCTCGTTTCGTGCCAGCCTCTAAATGCATTGAGGATTGCCGCAAGCATCAGTCCGCCGAGCAGCAGGAAGATGGCACGCCACCCAACATGATCGGCAATCAGTGCACCGGCGATCGGTCCGAGCGCCGGCACGAAGGAGAGGATCGCGCCAAGCAGGCTGTAGATGACGGCGCCTTCCGGCCTCGCGGCATAGACATCGCGCACCGTTGCGAAGGTCGCCACAAGTGCCGCCGACGCGCCCGCCGCCTGCAACAGACGCAGCACGACAAACAGTGCGGCCGACGACGTGGCTGCGAGCAGCAGCGAAGAGGCCGCAAACAGCAGCGCGCCGACAAGCAGCACCGGGCGCCGGCCGATCCGGTCCGACAGAGGGCCGAAGAGCATCTGTCCGGCGCCGAGGATCAGCATGTAGAGGCTGAGCGTCAGTTGAACGACTGTCGCCGATGTGCCGAGTGCTTCAGGCATCGTCGGGACGACGGGGAGGTAGATATCCATGGCAAGCGAGGCCAGGATATCGAAGGGCGCCAGAAGCAGCAGCGCTGCCGGCAGGGAGCAAGTCCAGTTCCTGTTTTGGGAAGGCATAGGTATTCATCCGCTCGAATGAGTTCATCCGTCGGCGATCTGCCTTCTCATCGCAGTCTGGATTGATCGGACAGATGCCGCAACAACTTCAAAAGGTTGCTGCGGCCTATCTGTCTGCGGACGGGGTGGCTCCCATGTCAGGTCCTGTCTTGTCCGATTTGAAATCTGATGCGGCTTTAGCAGCCGGCAGTACCGGCGACAATAGGTGAGTGTGGCGCGTTGACTTCGCGAACCGCTTCCAAGAAGCTGCGCCGACCGAACCAGGAAGGAGCCATGGGCAATGTTCGACCACATTTCAATCGGGGTAAAAAGCCTCGATAGATCGCGCCAGTTTTACGATGCGGCGCTGGCGCCGCTCGGCTATGAGCGGCTGTCGAATTTCGACGGAACGATGGGATACGGCGCCGAGAGGCCTGCCTTCTGGGTGAGTGAAGTGGAGCGCCCGGTGCCGGCCGATCGCGGCTCTGGACTGCATTTCTGCTTCGTCGCCAAGAGTGAGGAGGCCGTCAATGCCTTTTATGCCGCAGCGCTTGCCAATGGCGGCGAGGACAATGGTGCGCCGGGCATCCGTCCGGACTACAGCCAGTTCTATTATGCCGCCTTCATCATCGATCCCGATGGATATCGGCTTGAGGCTTTCTTCAACAAGCCCGAATAAACGAAAAGGCCGGGCGAAAACCCGGCCTTTCCATAAAAGCATGTCCGAAAGCGATTAGCGCTTCGAGAACTGGAACGAACGGCGGGCCTTGGCCTTACCGTACTTCTTACGTTCGACGACGCGGCTGTCGCGGGTCAGGAAGCCACCCTTCTTCAGGACCGGGCGCAGGCCCGGTTCGAAGTAGGTGAGGGCCTTCGAAAGACCGTGGCGAACGGCACCGGCCTGGCCGGAAAGACCGCCGCCGGCAACGGTTGCAACGATGTCGAACTGGCCGTCGCGGGCAGCAGCAACGATCGGCTGGCGCAGGATCATCTGCAGAACCGGACGAGCGAAGTATTCCGCGAATTCCTTGCCGTTGACGATGATCTTGCCGGAGCCTGGCTTGACCCAGACGCGGGCAACAGCGTTCTTGCGCTTGCCGGTCGCGTAGGAACGGCCAAGCGAGTCGACCTTGCGGACGTGAGCCGGAGCAGCAGCAGCTACTTCAGACGACGTGCCGAGATCCTTCAGGGAAGAGAGGTCAGCCACTATCAGGCGCTCCTTACGTTCTTCTTGTTCAGCGAGGCGACGTCGAGGACGGACGGCTGCTGGGCTTCGTGGGGATGGTTCGGGCCGGAGTAGACGCGCAGGTTCTTCATCTGGCGACGGCCGAGCGGGCCGCGGGGAACCATGCGCTCAACAGCCTTCTCGAGGACGCGCTCCGGGAAGCGGCCTTCGATGATCTGGCGAGCCGTACGCTCCTTGATACCGCCGGCATAACCGGTGTGCCAGTAGTAAACCTTGTCAGAATACTTCTTGCCGGTGAAAACGACCTTGTCAGCGTTGATGACGATAACATTGTCGCCGTCGTCAACGTGAGGCGTGAAGGTTGCCTTGTGCTTGCCACGCAGACGCATAGCGATGACGGAAGCGAGACGACCAACGACGAGCCCTTCGGCGTCGATGATGACCCACTTCTTCTCCACCTCTGCAGGCTTCTGGGAGAAGGTTGCCATAATTGTTACTCTCTCTTGGATCCCCATGCCCGAAGGCGAGGGGCGTTTCTTGTTGCTTGGTTGGTCGGCCGTAAGACAGACCAAAAAGAAAGCAGCCCGCAAAGGCTGCATTTCCGGCGCGGCTTATAGCGACAATCGATTAGCCGGTCAATACAAGCCATTTTGACTATCAGAAAAATAAGTAAGTAAAAACAATAGTTTAACAGTGTGGTATGTGCATACCCCATTTTAGGGCGCCTGAAAACAGGAAGTTTCGCCCTTCGAGGCCGTCGCATTGCGGTATTCGGCTCGAAATCGCCCCACCCTTGTGGCACAAAAGCGGGATATAGACAGCGCACAGGAACATGCAATGGCCGAGATCGTATCCTTCCGCAGGGACAACAACAATTCAGGCGAGGGCGCACTTGTGCTCCGCCAGCTTTCCGGTGGCATATTGCGCCTGACGCTCAACAATCCGCCGGCCAATGCTCTGTCGATATCAGTCATGGAAACGCTGATGGGCGAGCTGCAGGGTGCGGCGGACGACGAGGACGTGCGCATCGTCGTCATCGCTTCGACCGGCAATGTCTTTTCCGCCGGTCATGACCTCAAGGAGCTGACCGCTCATCGCGCCGACGAGGACGAAGGTGTCGCCTTCTTCGAAGAGGCCTTTGCGCTGGCCGCCGACATGATGCTGGAGATCAATCGCCTGCCAAAGCCTGTTATCGCCGAGATCGATGGGCTCGCGACCGCAGCGGGCTGCCAGCTCGTCGCGAGCTGCGATCTCGCGATCTGCACGGATACCTCCACCTTCTGCACGCCAGGCGTCAATATCGGGCTTTTCTGCTCGACGCCGGCTGTCGCCGTTTCGCGCGCCGCTCACCGCAAGCAGGCGATGGAAATGTTGCTGACGGGCGAGACGATCGACGCCTCGACTGCAAAGGATTTCGGTCTGGTAAACCGTATCGTGCCAAAGCAGTACCTCACGCAGGTGGTCAACAAATACGCTTCCGTCATCGCTTCGAAGTCGCCGCAGGCGCTGAGGATCGGCAAGGAAACCTTTTACAAGCAGCTCGAAATGCCCGTCGCGGAAGCCTACGATTATGCCGCGAGCGTGATGGTCGACAGCATGCTGACCGATGATGCGCAAGAGGGCATCGGCGCCTTCCTCGGCAAGCGCACGCCCGAATGGAAGGGCGAATGATCAGGCAAGTTTCAGGATCAGCCCGCCGAGCGCGATGATGATGCCGGCGAGATAACGCCAGATGCTGGCTTTCTCCTTCAGCACGAGAACCGAGATGACAAGCGCAAACAGGATGGCGGTTTCCCGCAGCGCCGCCACCGTCGCAACCGGGGCCTTCGTCATCGCCCAGAGCGCCAGCCCGTAGGAGGCGATCGAGCCCGCCCCGCCGATCAGTCCGCGCCACCAGTTGCGCCTGACGTGAGTGGCGACAGTCAACAGACCGCGCCGTGAAAGCGCCCAGGCAAAGAGCAGAACCGGCGGCAGAAGCGACATCCACAGCGTGTAGGAAATCGCATTGCCCGAAAGCCGGGCGCCGATGCCGTCCACATAGGTATAGGTGGCGATGACGCAGGCGTTGATGAGCGCCAGCATAATCGCGTGGTGGCTGCCGTGGCGGGCTTCGAAGGCGAGCGTCAGGATGCCAACACAGATCGTCATGGTTCCGGCAAGCGCTCCACCCGTCAGATGCTCTCCCAGGATAAAGCCGCTGGTGGCGACGATGAGCAGGGGCGCGCCGCCACGCATCAGCGGATAGACCAGGCCGATATCGCCGGCCCTGTAGGCAGCGGCGACCAGCTGGAAATAGGCAAATTGCAGGATGGCGGAAGCGCCGATGAAGGGCCAGGCCTGCGGCTGCGGCAGGGGGAGCAACGGCAGGAAAGGTAGCGAGGCGACTGCGCCGCCTGCAGAGATCAGCGCCGCATCAAGCGACTTGTCCTTGCCGGCTTTGATGATGGCATTCCATGTCGCATGCAGAAGAGCACCGAAAAGGACGAGAAGAAGAACATCGAGGGGCAAGGTGGATGGTCCAGGAGCAGTGCAACAAGATTGGGGAAAACATCACAGCTTTCCCGTTTGAACCTGCCTTGAAATAACAACCTGGGTTTGCGTGATTTGCCCTGGAAGGTGTACTCCGCACGGTCGAATTTTCAATAGCATGGATTGATCAGGTGAACAATTGCCCATCGTTGTAGCAATTTTTGCGTGCGCTCGAAATACGTTCAATTACGCTCAGCTCACACAACTATGAGATGTCGCTAATGGACACATGAACATATCGTGATCAAATTATGTATGAAAGGTGAAATTCATCTGTAGAAAGAGAGTGTCGACAATCCTATGATGCTGAAATATAGACATTATTCTATAACTTTGAAATGATTATAAATTAACAACCAGAAGAGGTGCTCACGATATTTTGTATCCCCAGATTGATCGTCCGGTCCTTTCGCAGGTGCGAAAGGACCGATAGTATTCGCAATTCCGAATAAATGCAGAGTTAGAGACTATAGTGTGGAATGAGCAGCATCCCGTCCAGGTTGTCGATATTCTGGCAGTTCAGCACCCGGCACTTGGGATTGTCCCTGGAGGGAATGCTCGTCCATTCCGCATAATCGGTCGCGTCGCAATAGTTGCTGTTGCGGACATAGCGGTCGTAGAGAGGAAGGCCGCGCGGCGAGGTATAGCGAAAGATGACGGCGCCTTCGTTGTGGATCGCCGCCCGCACGCTCTGGCAGCTCATGGCAAGCGGATTGTAGCGTGAGATCGCAAGCGTCGGCGAGGCAGCTAGCACGAGCGCGAGCGCAAGGATTATTTTTTTCATGGCATAATTTCTCCCTGATATTTCCGGCACCTATATACGTTGAAACGAGCCGCCCGGTTTCAATGAATCGCGACTGTCAAATCCGCCTCCTGAAGACACCAGACCGGAGACACCAGATATGAACCATGATGCCTACGCCGACGACTATCTTTCCGGCATTCTGAAATCCGTCAAAACCATCGCGCTGACGGGGGCTTCGCCCAATCCGGCCCGGCCGAGCAACGGTGTCATGGGTTATCTCCTGTCGCGCGGATACAAGGTCATTCCTGTCAATCCGGGGCAGGCGGGCAAGCAGATTCAGGGCCAGACCGTTTACGCCCGTCTCGCCGACATTCCCGAACCGGTCGACATGGTCGATGTCTTCCGCGCATCCGAATATCTTGATGGAGTGGTGGACGAGGCGCTGGCACTCGAGCCCCGCCCGCAGGTTGTGTGGGCGCAACTCGGCGTAAGCGACGACGCGGCCGCCGCCAAGGCCGAAGCCGGCGGCATCAAGGTCGTCATGAACCGTTGCCCGGCGATCGAGTATCCGCGTCTTTTCGGCTGACGCTGTGAGTATCCACGTCTTCTCGGCTGACGCCGTCAAGCAGAACGGATTTTCCTTGGAACGCGCCGCGGTTGAAAAAGATCGCGGTTAACTTTCACATTCGAGCGGCTATGATCGCGCCCGTCAACAACAGTACGGGAGGACGACATGGCTAAAAACGATCCGGGATTCAACACGCTGGCAATCCATGCGGGCGCACAGCCCGATCCGGCGACCGGCGCGCGGATTACACCGATCTACCAGACGACGGCCTTCGTCTTCAACGATTCCGACCATGCCGCAGCTCTCTTCGGCCTGCAGCAGTTCGGCAATATCTATAGCCGCATCATGAACCCGACGCAGGCGGTTCTGGAGGAACGCGTCGCGGCCCTTGAAGGCGGCACGGCAGCGCTCGCCGTCGCCTCCGGCCATGCCGCGCAGATGATCGTCTTCCATACGCTGATGCGTCCCGGCGAGAATTTTGTCGCCGCCCGCCGCCTCTATGGCGGCTCGATCAATCAGTTCGGCCATGCCTTCGAGAATTTCGGCTGGCAGGTGCGCTGGGCCGATTCCGACGACCCCGATGATTTCAAGAGCAAGATCGACGACAAGACGCGGGCGATCTTCATCGAGAGCCTCGCCAATCCCGGCGGCACCTTCGTCGATATCGCCGCGATCGCCGAAGTCGCCCACCGCCACGACCTGCCGCTGATCGTCGACAACACCATGGCGACACCCTATCTCATCAGGCCGATCGAACATGGCGCCGATATCGTCGTGCATTCGCTGACCAAGTTCCTCGGCGGTCATGGCAATTCCATGGGCGGCATCATCGTCGATGGCGGCACCTTCGACTGGTCGAAGACCGGCAACTATCCGATGCTCTCCAGCCCGCGGCCGGAATATAATGGCGTCGTCCTGCACCAGACCTTCGGCAATTTCGCCTTCGCGATCGCCTGCCGTGTGCTCGGCCTGCGCGACCTCGGTCCGGCCATCTCGCCCTTCAACGCCTTCCTCATCCAGACCGGCATCGAGACGCTGCCGCTGCGCATGCAGCGCCATAGCGACAATGCGATTGATGTTGCCAAATGGCTGAAGGCCCATTCCAAGATCGCCTGGGTGAATTATTCCGGCCTGGAGGATGACCCGAACCACGCCCTGCAGCAGCGCTACTCGCCCAAGGGAGCAGGCTCGGTCTTCACCTTCGGCGTCAAGGGCGGCTACGAGGCCGGCAAGGCGCTGGTCGAAGGATTGGAGCTCTTCTCGCATCTTGCCAATATCGGCGATACGCGCTCCCTCGTGATCCATCCGGCCTCCACCACGCACCGGCAGTTGACCGACGAGCAGAGGATCGCCGCTGGTGCCGGGCCGGACGTGGTGCGCCTCTCCGTTGGCATCGAGGATGTGAAGGACATCATCGCCGACCTCGAGCAGTCGCTGTCGAAGATCTGAGGAAAGACCGGTCGTGCCGTCACGGCGCGATGCGGTGGTTTTGAAGATCACGATACACGGACAAGGAGCTTCCCGAAGTTGCTGCCCTTGAGCATGCCTATGAACGCTTCGGGAGCTTGCTCCAGCCCCTCGACCACGTCCTCGCGGTACTTGATGTCGCCAGACGCGACCAATGGCCCGATCTCCTGCTGAAACGCTTCGTAGTGCGTGGGGATGAATTCGGAATTGATAAAGCCCCTCAGAAGAAGGCTCCGGCGCAGGATCGCGGACATCGTGGCAGGGAGCCGATCCTGCTCGCCTTTGCCCGGATCGTTGTACTGGGCGATAAGTCCGCAGACAGGCACGCGGGCATATTGGTTCAGGAGCGGAAACACCGCATCCCAGACATGGCCGCCGACATTTTCGAAGTAGACGTCAACGCCATTGGGGCAGACACTGGAAAGCTCAGATACGAAATCGGTTGAGCGGTGATCGACCACGGCGTCGAAGCGCAGTGCGTCTTTTACATAGTCACATTTGTCCCTGCCTCCCGCGATGCCCACCGCACGCGCACCAGCCCGCATTGCAAGCTGGCCGACGAGTGATCCGACAGGTCCGGATGCAGCGGCAACCACCACTGTCTCACCCGGCTTCGGCTGCCCGATCACCTTCATCCCGCCATAGGCTGTGAAGCCCGGCATGCCAAGAACGCCAAGCGCAGTGGAAATGGGAGCGCCGTAGGTGTTCACATGCTGAACTCGGTTGGCATCTATGACCGCGTGCGTGCACCATCCCGTCATTGCACGAACGATATCACCCGGTTTGAATTCCGGGCTCCCGGACTGCGTGACTTCGCAGACGGTCTCGCCTGCCATGATGCCACCAACGGGAACCGGCTTGGCATAGGATTTGGCGTCGCTCATGCGACCGCGCATATAGGGATCGAGCGAGAGATAGAGGACACGAAGCAAGACTTCGCCCTCACGCGGCTCGTTGATCTCGATCGCCTCGGTCCGAAAATGCTCAGGCCCTGGTGCGCCAGTTGGCCGGCGGGCCAGAACGATTGCTGACGATCTCATCGCGGGTTCCTTTCACTGTGATTAGGCGGCCATGTCCGGGGATGGCTGAGCTGCCTACGTTTGGGCGGTCTTGAGGTAGCGCTGTGCCGGGGCATTCAGGGAAATCTTGGGAATGAGTTGCTGGCGTGCGGCATCGTATGCCTCCCATTCTGATACATCCGGCAGCGAGGGCAGGGTGACCAATTCACCGAGGTCGAGGCCGGCAAGAGCAGCATCGACAGCATCTTCCGCGCGCATGACGGCGCGGCTGGGCAGATGATCCAGCGAACCTCCGGAGGCTTCCCAGAACTGTGTCGCGATTGCGCCTGGAAGGACGGCCTGGAAGCGCAGGCCGCTGCTGGATAATTCCTTGTCGAGCGACTGCGTGAACGACACAACGAAGGCCTTCGATGCTCCGTAGACACCGTTGAACATGCCGGGAGCGAGCGCAAGCGCGGACGCAAGGTTTATGATCGTGCCGCGTTTACGCTCCGCAAATGCCGGGACGGCGGCATAGACGAGGCGGGTCAACGCGACGACGTTGATCTCGATCATACGCTCCATGTCGTCGACATCGGCTTTCAGGAGCGGCTCGACGGAACCGACGCCTGCATTGTTGACGAGCATGGTGATCGAAGGATCGGTCCTCAGGATGGTTTCGATCCGTCGGAGATCCTCCTTCCTGCCGAGATCGGCCGGAACCGGCGTAACGGCTCTACCCGTCGATTCCGAGATGCCCTGGGCGACTTTGGCCAGGGCGTCTTTCCCTCTGGCCACCAGGACGAGGTCAAACCCCCGCCGCGCAAGCCTGTCGGCGTAGATCGCGCCGATACCCGAAGATGCGCCTGTTATCAGCGCAGTACCATTTGCAGAAGTCATTGTACGCACTCCTTCCTGGCATCGGCCGCGACCTGCGGCGAGGGGCTGTCAGCCGGTTTTGTCAGACCAGCTTGATCGTGACGTCGATGTTTCCACGCGTTGCCTTCGAGTAGGGGCAAATCTGGTGCGCCTCGTCGATCAGCGACTGGGCGACATCGCGCTCCACGCCTGGAATGCCGACGTTCAGGCGAGCGGTCAGCGAGTAGCCGTCAGTGTCGGACAGGTTGAGATCGACTTCGGCATCGATCGTGACGTCACCAGCGAGCGTGATATGCTTTTTCTGCACGATGAGCCCGATGGCGCTCTCGAAGCAGGCCGACCAGCCTGCTGCAAAGAGCTGTTCGGGATTGGTGCCGATGCGCGCCGTGCCCGGTACGCCGAGCCTTACATCGAGACGCCCGTCGGAACTGCGGGCGACACCGTGTTCGCGACCGCCGGTGACGTGTGTCTTTGCGGTGTAGAGGACTTTGGGATTCATTTTCTGGTCCATGACGCACTCCTTTTTTGCTTTCGTTGCGGATGCCCCTGTTTGGGCGGGTGTACGCTTCTTCGGTCACGCGTCGGCGAGTCTATGACCGCTTGGGCGAATGCCGTGGGCGCTAAGGACGGCCATTCGGCCGACCTCCTTCAGCCTTCGATGCGGCCGGTTATGCCGCCGGCGCCATGTTCTCCATGGCCGCCAGTGCTCCGAGGATTTGCTCGGTCGTCACGATGGCGCTGGCGTAGTTCGGCATGTTGATTTCCAGCGCCGCATGCATCATCTCGTCGGAATAGTCGGCGACCGCGTCCTTCACGACCGTCACGTCATATCCAAGCTCGGCTGCGAAGCGGACCGTTGCCTCGATGCAGGTATGCGCGATCAGGCCGATGACGATCAGTCTGTGGATGCCCCGCCTTTTGAGCTGGTTGTCGAGGTCGGTGTTGGCAAAGCCGCTGGAGCACCAATGCTCCGATGCCACGACCTCGCCCGCAGCAGGAACGAACTCCGCCTTGAATTCTCCGCCCCAGGTGCCGAACTCGAAGGTCTTGCGCTTCCAGGCCAGTTTCTGAATGGGGGCGATATACTTCCAGTTCTCGTAGTCGCCTTCGCGAAAGCGGTGATGCATCGCGAAGAAGACGGGGAGTTTGACCTGCCGTGCCGCCTTTAGGATCTGCTCCATGTGCGGGACGCAATTGTTGGCCTCGGCAACCGCCTGAATGCGCGGCCAGATCTTGCCTCCTTCGGAAATGAAGTCGTTATACGGGTCGACCACCAGAAGCCCGGTAATGCCGTGTTCGTAGGACAGTTCGGTCATCGCATCCTCCTTTGGCGCTCAGGCGGCTCTCGACGATGACTGGTTACGAAGCGCAAAGCGCTCGATGCTTGCTGCAAAGAGCGGCGTCTCGCCTTTGTTATGGGCGATCGACATCGGCTGGCGCTGCGTGCGGAACACCTCGAAGGGGATGCCCTGCCGATCCAGGTTCGCCAACATTTCGTCGGTGGCGAAGGACTGGACGCGGTTGGTGAACTCGCAGCGGTCCTTGTCGATCGCCTTGACGCTCAGTTCCCAGGTCACATGGATGGTGACACGGCCGGTCGGCGTGAAGACGTCGGAGTCTGAATCGAGGATCAGGTGATCCTTCTCTCCGAGCGTCTCGACATAGTGCTGGACCATCAGACTGCCGCCGATCGTCTCGACATTGATCGACATGCGTGTGCCGTCAGGCGCGGTCGTGAAGCCGGCGGCGATATGGGCCGGCGAGCAGCCCTGATATTCCTTCTCCGGCAGTGTGTAGCACCAGTTGGGAATGTCGATTTTCTCGATCGGCGCATTGATGATGGCGGTGAAGCTGGAATCGACGATCTGATTGTCGCGCATTGTCTGTCTCCTTCTTCGATAAGGGGTTGAGATCGCTGTGTCGGGCGGCGCACACCGCGCCGCCACCGTTGTCAGATCGATTTGCGAAGCGGCTTGAACGCGGCGCGCAGATCTTCGGTCAGGAACATGGGCTGCTCCCAGGCTGCGAAGTGGCCACCCTTGGATGGGCGGTTGTAGAAGATGAGCTGCGGATAGGCCTTCTCGGCCCAGCTCTTCGGAGCCTGGTAAATCTCGTCGGGGAAGGCGCTGACGGCGACCGGTATCTTGATGCCGCGCGGATCGAAGAAACCGCCGGACGGGAAATGGGCATTGTCCCAGTAGAGTCGTGCGGAAGAAATTGCCGTATTCGTCAGCCAGTAGAGCGTGACGTTGTCGAGGATATCGTCCTTCGAAAGCCCTTCCTGTTTTCCGTCGAAGACGCGGGCGATCATGTCATAGCTGCGGATGTCATGATCGAGCATCCAGGCGGCAAGGCCGATCGGGGAGTCGACGATGCCATAGAGCGTCTGCGGCCGGTTGTTCATCTCGATCGCATAACCGAGGCCGTTCTTGTAAAAATCGTCGAGCTGCTCATAGGCGCGCTTTTCATCGGCCGAGAGGCTGTCGGGTGCCGGGGCGCCTGACGACAGCAGCTTGGCAATATCGGCCGGCACGGTGGCTGCCATGTTGGTGTGGATGCCGAGAAGGCCGGCCGGTTCCTGCATCGCCATCAGCTCGGTGACGGCATTGCCCCAGTCACCGCCTTGGGCGACATACTTCGTGTAACCGAGACGCTGCATGAGCACGGCCCAGGCCTTGGCGATGCGCGGCGGATTCCAGCCCGGCTCCGTCGGCTTGCCGGAGAAGCCGTAGCCGGGAAGCGAGGGAATGACAACGTGGAAGGCGTCTTCGGCGCTGCCGCCGTGTGCGGTTGGATCGGTCAAGGGCTCGATGATCTTCAGTTGCTCGATGATCGATCCCGGCCAGCCATGGGTGATAATGATCGGTAAAGCGTTTTCGTGCTTGGACTTCACATGGATGAAGTGGATGTCCAGCCCATCGATCTTCGTGATGAACTGCGGGTAGGAGTTGAGCTTCGCCTCGACCTTGCGCCAGTCGTAGTTCTTGGCCCAGTGGTCGGCGAGCTTCTTGATGGTGGAGAGCTGGACGCCTTGCGAGTGGTCGCTCACCGTCTCGCGATCTGGCCAGCGTGTGGCGGCGACGCGGCGATGGAGGTCTTTGAGGGTTTCGTTCGGAAAATGAACGTGGAACGGCTTGATCGCCTCATCGGCTGTGGCAGCAAGCAGATGGGATGGCAGAAGCGCGCCTGAACTTGCAACCGCCACGCCCAGGGAGGCAGCGGCGAGAAAACGGCGGCGGTCCTGGTCGATTGCATCAGCGACTTCGGTCTTGATCATGGCTTTCTCCTCGGGGATCAGGATGTTTCGGTTGCACGTTTGTGCTGACTGAAACCTACTGCCGTATGCCGAGAAGCGCCCGTTATGCGTTGTTAGCTGTTGTCAGGAGACGAAAGCGGAGCATGTTAACACCAGCCGATATTCGCGCATCGACTGTTTTTCTCCCGTTTCGATACCTTCGGGTAGTGGCACGGATCGAACCGCTGGACTAATGTCCGCCAGCGCACAGACGTCGGCCAGAGGGATGAGCCATGGCGATCGTAGCAGTCGGGAATAACACGGGAATTCGCTTCGGACCGTTCAAGCTGGCGGTAGGCGAAAGGCTTCTGACCAGGGAGGGTGTCCCTGTCGAGCTGGGCGGACGTGCCCTCGACATTCTTGTAGCGCTCGTGACGTCCCCAAATGAAATCGTCAGCAAGAAGGAACTGATGGACAGGGTCTGGCCCGACGCAGTCGTCGAGGAAGGCAGCCTTCGCTTCCATATGGCCGGACTACGCAAGGCCCTCGGGGATGGCCAGGACGGCGCGCGCTATATCACCACGATTGCGGGGAGGGGCTACTGCTTCGTCGCTCCTACAGCAGCCGCGTTGCCCGATCATCGCGATAGCCCGCCCGTCGAGGACGCGTTTCCGCATGCGAACCTTCCGCCACGGCTCGCCCGAATGGTCGGCCGTGACGTCGATGTCATGAAGCTGGGTGCGCAACTGACGGATTCCCGGCTCGTCACGATCGTCGGCCCGGGCGGAGTGGGAAAGACGACCGTCGCGATTGCGGCAGCCCATCAGGCCGCCGAGGTTTTCGCCGGGCACGTGCTGTTCGTTGATCTCGGCGTGGTCGCCGATCCGAAACTTGCTGCGACGACGATCGCTGCCCTGCTCGGACTTTCGGTCCAGGCCGAAGACGCCACACCCGATGTCATGCGGTTTCTCAGGGACAAACGCCTTCTCCTGATCCTCGATACCTGCGAGCACCTGGTGGAAACGGTCGCCACCATTGCTTCGTCCATTCTGGACGCCGCACCACAGGTGCACATGATAGCGACGAGCCGTGAGGCGCTGCGCATCGACAGCGAGCGCATCTACAGGTTGGATGCTTTGGGATACCCACCGGAAGTCACTGAAGCGCCGTCAGCGGCCGTTCAGCAATATCCGGCAGCGCAGCTTTTCGTCGAACGTGCGATAGCCAGCGGTGCCCAACTCGACGGAAACGAGGCCGAAGCCGCGATTGTCTGCGACATATGCCGAAAGCTCGATGGGGTCGCCCTGGCCATCGAACTCGCCGCCAGACGCGTCGAGGCCTATGGTCTGGAACAGACCGCAGCATTGCTCGATCAAAGGCTGACACACCTGTGGCAGGGTTTGCGGACAGCCCCGCCGCGCCAGCAAACGCTGCAGGCCACCCTCGACTGGAGCTATGGGCTTCTGTCCGAAACCGAACGTGCGGTGCTGCGCAGGCTCGCGGTGTTCGTGGGAAATTTTCCACTCGATGCCGCTTTGGAGGTGGTGACGAACGACACGCTCGATCGTGCTTCGGTTTTTGCGGCTATCGACAATCTGGTGGAAAAGTCGATGGTGGCCGCCCGCCCGATCGGTGCCATGATGCGTTACCGGCTTCTCGACACTACGCGCGCCTACGTCATCGAACTCGGCAGGGACGACGAGTGGCAGGAACTGGCGAGGCGACACGCAGCCTACTGCCGCCTTTGGTTCGAACAGAACGGCAGCGAGTGGACGTCGCTCTCGACCCCCTTGGAGCGAGCGCCGCACTTCAATGCAGTCGATAACGTTCGCAGCGCACTCGAATGGTGTTTCGGGGAGAACGGCGATATATCGCTCGGGGTCGGCCTTGTCGCCTCCGTTGCTCCTGTCTTCCGTGCGATGGGCTTGCTGCCGGAGTGCCAACGATGGACGGAGCGCGCACTCCAGTCGCTGGACGATGCCACCCGTGGCACGAGCGAGGAGATGCAGCTCCAGGCGGCATTCGGAGTATCGATGATGTTCATGAGAGGCCACAACGAGATGTCGGCTGCCGCGCTGAACAGGAGTCTGGAGATAGCCGAAGCGCGCGGCGACGACCTCAATGCCGCAAGACTGCTGGGACCGATCCACTTCTTCCATCTGCGCAGCGGCGAGTTCAGGCTATGCGTGGAATACGCCGAGCGCTGCACCGAGATCGCCGATCGAATAGGCGATCCTGCGGCGACCACACTATCCAAGGCTCTTCTCGGCCTCTCTTACTGTCTGGTCGGGCGCCTCGCTGAAGCACATGCGACGCTGAAACCCGTTGTCGAGCCCGGTCTTTCGCCAGCCAGCAAGCAGATGCACTACGGCTTCGATCACTACACCTGGGCCAGGATCGGCTGGTCGACAAATCTCTGGCTGGAAGGCCATACCGACCGGGCTCGCGCGGTGATCCGCCAATGTTTCAAGGATGCGGAAACGATGCGCCATCCCGTCTCCTTCGCGATCTCGTTGAGTTCGATCGCGACGCTTCTGTGGATCGGCGATTTCGACGTGGCGGAGGAACAATTGGTTTCCTTCATCGCCAGAGCGGAGACCCAGGCTTTCGGCCCCTATCTCTCCATGGGTCATGCCTACAAGGCCGAGATCGCGATACGGCGAGGTGACTTCGAAGCCGGCGTTACGGCGCTGCGTAAGCAGCTGGAGGATCTTCATGCCACACGCTTCGAACTCTTCACGGTGCGGTTCCACTTCGTTCTCATCATGGGCCTTCTGGCCGGCGGGCGATCTGCCGAAGCATGGGAGCTCGCAGAGGAAACCGAGCAACTGATCGAGGAAAAGGGCTACTATTCCTACCTTCCGGAGCTTCTGCGGTTAAGGGGCTGCATTCTTTTGGCTGCACCCGGACTGAGCCACATGGATGCAGAGACCTGTTTCACGTTGTCATTGGACGTGAGCCGCAGGCAAGGCGCTGGCGCCTGGGAAATCCGGGCGGCGACTGATCTGGCGAGGCTCTGGACGGAGCATGGGCGGACCGAGGAAGCCGATGGGCTGCTTCGACCCGTTTATGAGCGGCTGACGGAGGGGAGGGACACGCCCGCTCTTCGTGCCGCCGCGCAGGCGCTCGGGCAAGCCGGCTGAGAGGCACGGAGCGCGCTGTAATTGCAGCGATCTTTTATTGGTCGTGACGGATTTGGCGTGAAGGCGGCCAAGCTGATCATTTGCGGAAATTGCCGGACATGTTGGATGTTATCATCCCTAAAACCGTTTGATTTCAATGAGAAATCTGTCAAAGCTATGTGACGGACTACAGCTGAGGAAAAGGCTTCATGTTTCTGCTTTCCGTTGCGGCCATCTGGGCGGTGGCCGCCATCACGCCAGGCCCCAACTTCTTCATCGTCGTCCGGACGGCGCTGGAGGGTTCGCGAAGCGCGGCAGTGGCCGTCATCGCCGGTGTTATCCTCGGCACCTTCTGCTGGGGGCTCGCCGGCTGGCTCGGCATCAGCGCGCTCTTTGCGGCCGCACCTTTCGCCTATCTGTTCCTGAAGGTCGCTGGCGGGCTCTATCTCTGCTTCCTCGGTGCAAAGCTCGTCTGGAACACCTGGCACAAGGCGGGCAATGGAAAGCCGCAAACAGCACGGGCAGGGATCGGCACGAAGCAGGCTTTCTATTCGGGGCTCGCGACCAACCTCGCCAATCCGAAATCGGCTTTCTTCGTCGCTTCGCTCTTTGCGGCGACACTTCCCGTCGAACATAGCTGGATACAGGGTGCTTCTGCTGTCGCAACCATGGTTCTAGTCTCCTCGCTCTGGTACTCGTTCGTGCTGACAGTATTGCGCAACCCCGCCGTTGCCGGCGCCTATGCGCGCGGCCGCAAGACACTCGATGCTGCGGCCGGCGTCATCTTCATGGGCTTCGGCCTGAAACTTCTGACCTCGGCGCGGTGACCATGGCAAACGTTATCTCCTTCGATATCGATAGTGTCGTACCGGAAGTCGGTGCGCCCGCCGCAGAGCGCATCATTTCCGGCAATCCGCAATTCCGCACCTGGAACCTGGAGGAAGCCGACGGCGGCCTCTATGCCGGCATCTGGGAGGCAACGCCTGGCAAGTGGCGGATCGCCTATGAGGAATGGGAATATTTCAGCGTCCTCTCCGGTCATTCCATTGTGACCGAAGACGGCGGCGAACCTATTCATCTCAAGGCCGGCGATCGCCTCATCCTCAGACCGGGCTTCAACGGAACCTGGGAAGTGATTGAAACGACTCGCAAGGATTATGTAGTCCGCCTCTGAAGGCGAGCATCAGCCCTTGTCTTCGCCGGCCCGAAAGCGACCGGCGAAATCCTTCGAGGCAATCAGGTTCAGCGTGTCGCGCAGCGCCTTTGCCTGCTCTTCGCCGAAAAGCTGCTCGAAGCGTTCGTGCGCTTCCCGCCAGAGCCGGGTGGCTTCCTGCCATTTTTTGATGCCGGCTTCCGTCAGCTTCGCGCGCTTGACCCGACGGTCCTTCTCGTCGGGCACGAGTTCCACCAGCCCGTCCCGGATCAGCGGCTTCAGCGTGTGGCCGAGCGCTGAAAGATCCATCACCATGTTTTCGGCCAGAACCTTAAGCGATGAACCGGAATTCATATGGATCTGCGTCATCAGCGTATATTGCGTGCCCCTGAGGCCGCTCGCATCGATAACGTCATCATAGAGCTGGCCGAGCTGCCGCGTCGCTCGCTTCAGCGCGCTGTTGCTGCAGATCTGCCAGCTCTCGAAGAGCTTCGCCCGTTCATTCATCATCATTCTCCTGCAGCGGATGTCTCTAGCACATTGATGACGCGCCAAACGCCGCTACGTTTATTTTTCGTCGCGCCCCTTGCACAAATCCAGGTTCCTTACACATATAGTGGCATATACCACTAAATTCCAGTCATGAAAGGATGAAACCATGTCTCGCTCTACTCTCGGAACTGCCCTCGTTACCGGCGCCTCTTCGGGCATCGGCGCAACCTATGCCGACCGGCTCGCCAAGCGCGGCTACGATCTTCTGCTCGTCGCTCGCGATGCCGCCCGCCTGAACGCACTCTCCGAAAAGCTCTCGGCAGAGCAGGGGATCAAGGTGGACGTGCTTCCGGCTGACCTCACCAAGCGCGAGGATGTGCGCAAGGTCGAGCAGCGTCTGCGCGACGACAAGGCCATCACGCTTCTCGTCAACAACGCCGGCATCGGCCCGAAGGGCACGCTGCTCGAAGATGACATCGATTATCTCGAAACCATGATCGAACTGAACGTCGTCGCCGCAAATAGGCTTGCCGTTGCCGCCGCCCAGACTTTTGCCGAACGCGGCAAGGGCGCAGTCATCAATATCGCCTCCGTCGTCGCCCTCATCCCCGAGCGTTTCAACGGCACCTACAGCGCCACCAAGGCTTTCGTGTTGAACCTCACCCATGCGCTGAATGCCGAAGCCGGTCCGAAGGGCGTCAAGGTTCAGGCCGTGCTGCCTGGCCTGACCCGCACCGAGATCTTCGAGCGTGTCGGCGGCTCCTTCGACAGCTTCCCGCCATCCATGGTGATGGACGTGACCGACATGGTGGATGCCGCTCTCGCAGGTTTCGATCAGGGCGAGGTGATCACCATCCCTTCACTGCCCAATATTGCCGATTTTGACGCCTATACGGCCGCTCGTCATGGGCTTGGCCCGAACCTTTCTCTCGACAGGCCTGCCGCCCGCTACGGGATTTCCAAGGTCTGATTGCGACATTTTCGAACAGGGCTGCGGCAATCGACCGCAGCCCTGCGACAATAGCGTTGTACCTCATCTGCTAGGGCTTTGTTGATGCGCGATTCATTAGGAAAGTCAGTGACTTCAGCGACTTATGCACAGCTTTGCATTTCATGTCACCCGTCACAAACTGTCATCAAACTGTAATAATAGACGCCTAGCCGCCTTCCCGTGACGAGGAAATTCAGCGCCCCTGACAGTGGACACCCCCTCCATGGCGCCGGACCTCGTCGTCCTTTCGTTCCATCAGGGAAGAGTCGCAAATGCTCACCAAGAAACTTCTTTCGGCCTGCCTCGGCGCCGGCCTGGTTGCCGCTCTGGCAGTCTCGGCCTCCGCTGCCGATATTACCGGCGCTGGTTCGACCTTCGTCTATCCGGTTCTTTCGAAGTGGTCGGCAGACTACAACAAGGAAACCGGCGACAAGCTGAACTACCAGTCGATTGGTTCGGGTGGCGGTATCGCCCAGATCAAGGCTGCAACGGTTGACTTCGGCGCTTCTGACGCCCCGCTCAAGCCGGAAGATCTGACGGCTGGCGGCTTCGGCCAGTTCCCGCTCGTTGTCGGCGGCATCGTTCCCGTCATCAACGTCAAGGGCATCAAATCAGGCGAACTGAAGCTCTCGGGCAAGGTCCTCGCTGACATCTACCTCGGCAACGTCACCAAGTGGAACGACAAGGCCATCGCCGATCTGAACCCGGGCCTGAAGCTGCCCGACAGCCAGATTGCCGTTGTTCACCGTTCGGACGGCTCGGGCACGTCCTTCAACTGGACCAACTTCTTCTCCAAGGTAAACCCGGACT
Source organism: Rhizobium sp. 01T437 (assembly GCF_056398505.1). Taxonomy (NCBI): domain Bacteria; kingdom Pseudomonadati; phylum Pseudomonadota; class Alphaproteobacteria; order Hyphomicrobiales; family Rhizobiaceae; genus Rhizobium; species Rhizobium sp. 01T437. The sequence goes on along the minus strand of NZ_JBFTPM010000008.1, from coordinate 89,810 downwards.
GGAAGTCGAAGGTTGGTGAAGGCACCGCCGTCAACTGGCCGGTCGGCATCGGCGGCAAGGGCAACGAAGGCGTTGCTGCTTACGTTACCCGCGTCAAGGACTCGATCGGTTACGTCGAATACGCCTACGCTCTGCAGAACAAGCTGCCCTACGTTCTCATCCAGAATGCTGCCGGCCAGTACCCGAAGCCGAACGCTGAAAGCTTCTCGGCTGCCGCTGCAAGCGCAGAATGGGGCAAGGCTCAGGATTTCTACCTGATCATGACCAACGCTCCGGGCGAAAAGGCCTGGCCGATCACGGCAACCACCTGGGCGATCATGTACAAGGAACCCAAGGACGCTGAACGCTCCAAGGCTGCTTTCTCCTTCTTCAAGTGGGCCCTCGAAAAGGGTCAGAAGGAAGCTTCCTCGCTCGATTACGTTCCGCTTCCGGACGCGCTCGTAAAGCAGATCGAAGATTACTGGACGGCCTCTTTCAAGAGCTGATCCTGACGAAACTGCGGTCGGGGCGGGAAGCTTGGCTTTCCGCCCCGAATGCCTTTGACACCCCCTCAAAGCAGCAGAGCGTACGGATATGAGCGAAGCATTGGCATCGCTGCCCGCCGACACCGCGGGCGTGAAGCGCCGCGACGGCGCCGCAGGCGATCGGATTTTTTATTGGATAGTCTTGGGCTGCGGCCTGTTTGTTCTCGCCGCCCTGCTGGCAGCGGCGGTCTCCATGGCCCTGGGCGGGCTTCTCGCGTTCCGGACCTTCGGCTTTGGCTTCCTGACCGGCACTGAATGGGATCCGGTTGCTGAGAAGTTCGCGGGTCTTGTGCCGATCTATGGCACGCTGGTCACCTCTGCGCTCGCCATGATCATCGGCGTTCCCGTCAGCCTCGGTATCGCGGTTTTCATTACCGAAGTTGCGCCGCGCTCGATCCGCGGGCCAATCGGCGGCGCCGTCGAGCTTTTGGCCGGCATCCCCTCGATCATTTACGGCATGTGGGGTCTCTTCACCTTTGCTCCGTTCATGTCGGATTACATCCAGCCGGTGCTCATCGACTGGCTGGGTCCGATCCCGCTGATCGGCGCGCTGTTTTCGGGGGCTCCGCTCGGTATCGGCATGCTGACGTCAGGCATCGTGCTGGCGATCATGATCATCCCCTTCATTTCCTCGGTCATGCGTGACGTCTTCCTGGTCGTCCCCGCGCAGCTGAAGGAATCGGCCTATGCGCTTGGTTCGACAAAGTGGGAAGTAGTGCGCGACATCGTCATCCCGCACACCCGCACGGCCGTCGTCGGTGGCATCTTCCTTGGTCTCGGCCGCGCACTCGGGGAAACCATGGCAGTCACCTTCGTCCTCGGCAACACCCATAACATTGCGGTGTCGCTGATGGAGCCCGGCACCTCGATTGCCGCAACGCTCGCCAATGAGTTTGCCGAGGCTTCGGACGACCTCTACCGGTCGTCGCTGGCAGCACTTGGCCTAATCCTCTTCGTTGTCACCTTCATCGTTCTGGCGGCCGCCAAGCTCATGCTGGTGCGTATGGCAAAGCAGAGGGGGGAATAATCATGGCTACCTATTCGGGTTCCCTTTACCGCCGCCGCCAGATTGGAAGCGCAATCGCGCTGACGCTTTGCTGCCTCGCGACCGTACTCGGCCTGGTCTTTCTGGTGTGGATCCTCTGGACGACGCTGATCCACGGTCTGTCTGCGCTGAGCCCCAGCCTTCTCACGGAAATGACACCGCCGCCCGGCGAAGACGGCGGTGGTCTCGCCAACGCCTTCATGGGCAGCCTGCTGATGGTCGTTCTCGCTGTTATCATCGGTACGCCGATCGGCGTGCTGGCCGGCACCTATCTGTCGGAATTCGCCCGCGGCAAGAAACTCGGCGAGGCCATCCGCTTCGTCAACGATATCCTGCTCTCGGCGCCGTCGATCATCATCGGTTTGTTCGTCTATGAAGTGGTCGTCCGCCCGACTTCACGCTTCTCCGGCTTTGCCGGCGGCATCGCGCTCGCCTTCATCTTCCTGCCGGTCGTGGTGCGCACGACCGACGAGATGCTGCGGTTGGTTCCCGATGTCATGCGTGAGGCAGCCCTTTCGCTCGGCATTCCGCGCTGGAAGGTCACCGTCAACGTTCTCTACCGCGCCGCCTCCACGGGTATCCTCACCGGTATCCTGCTCGCGATCGCCCGCATTTCGGGCGAAACCGCGCCGCTCCTCTTCACGGCTCTGAACAATCAGTATTGGAGCCTGGATATGTCGCAGCCGATGGCGAACATTCCCGTCGTCATCTTCCAGTTCGCCATGAGCCCCTATGAGCAATGGCAGAATCTTGCATGGGCCGGTGCCTTCGTGATGACGGCCGTCGTTCTAATCCTGAGCGTCGTATCGCGCTCCGTCCTGAACCGAAAAGGTGGGAAATGATGCTTCAGTCTGCAGACACTATCGATACTACCAGCAAGCTGGAAAAGCCGATGGCGAGAGACAAGATCTCCCTCGAGAAAGTCAATTTCTACTACGGTGACGCCCACGCGATCAAGGATGTGAGCCTGAGCTTCCCGGAGCGCCAGGTCTCGGCCCTGATCGGTCCCTCCGGCTGTGGCAAGTCCACCCTGCTGCGCATCCTGAACCGCATCTACATGCTGTATCCGAAGATGCGTGCCACCGGCTCGATCAAACTCGACGGCAAGAACATTCTCGACCCGAGCTTTTCGATGAATGAACTGCGCGCCCGCGTCGGCATGGTGTTCCAGAAGCCGGTGCCGTTCCCGATGTCGATCTATGACAACATCGCCTATGGCATTCGCCACCATGAGCGCCTCAACAAGGCCGATATGGACGTGCGCGTCGAGCAGGCGCTGCGTCAGGCCGCTCTCTGGGATGAGGTCAAGGATAAGCTGAAGGGCAGCGGCCTCGGCCTTTCCGGCGGCCAGCAGCAGCGTCTCTGCATCGCCCGCGGCGTGGCGCTGCGACCGGAAGTCCTGCTTCTCGACGAGCCGACCTCGGCCCTCGACCCGATCTCGACTGCCAAGGTTGAAGAGCTGGTCGCGCAGTTGAAGGGCGAGTTCACGATCGTCATCGTCACCCACAACATGCAGCAGGCAAGCCGCATCTCCGACAACACCGCCTTCATGTATCTCGGCGAGCTGATCGAATACGGCCCGACGGCGCAGATCTTCCAGTCGCCGAAGGTCAAGCGCACGGAAGACTACATCACGGGCCGTTACGGCTGATGCGATATTTCCTCGCGGAACAGAAACGGTCGGCACGCGATGAGCTTGCCGGCCGTTTTCGTTTCAGGATTGTGAGTGTGATGGCCTACCAGACGAGGTCCAGACGATCGAGGCCGTGGAAATGATAGACGTCCTTGACGACGGGCGTCTTCGCAAGCTTGAGCCCCGGCAGCCGCTTGAACAGGATCGGCAGCACGACGTTGAGCTCCAGCCGCGCCAGCGGCGCGCCGATGCAGAAGTGGATGCCGGCGCCGAAGGAGAGATTGGGCGCCTCGTTGCGATCGGGCTTGAAGGTGAGGGGATCGCTGAATTTTGCCGGATCGAGATTGGCGGCGGCCAGGATCATGCTCACCTTGTCACCGCGCTTGAACGCGATGCCGTCGATCTCGGCAGGCTCGAGCGCCCAGCGCTGGAAGATGTGGACGGGCGCGCAGATGCGCAGTGATTCCTCGACCGTGCGCTCGGTGGCGGTTTCGTCGCGAAAAAGCTCAGCCGGGTTGTAGCCGCTATCCAGGATGATGCGCACGGAATTGCCGATCTGGTGGACCGTCGCCTCATGGCCGGCATTGAGCAGCACGATGGTCGTCGAGATGAGCTCGTCTTCCGTCAGGTACTGGCCCTTGTGCTCAGTATGGATCATATGCGTCAGCAGGTCGTCGCGCGGTTCAGCGCGGCGCTCGGCAATGACCGTCTTCACATAATCGGAAAACTCCCGTGCTGCCTGCTCGGCAGCATCTTCGTCCGCGCGAGTGCGCCCGAACATATACATGCGCACATAGGCATGCGACCACTTGAGGAGCTGCGGCCCCATTTCTTCGGGAATGCCGATCATGCGGGCGATCATCGTCACCGGGATGATATCGGCAAAGGCCGAAAGAAGCTCGACCTCGCCCCTGTCTGCAAAGCCGTCGATCAGCCTGTTCGCGAGCTCTTCCAGCTCCGGCTTCATCCTCTCGACATGGCGCGAGACGAAGGCGCGGTTGACGAGGGTGCGCAGCCGCGTGTGTTCCGGCGGCTCCAGCTCCAGCAGCGAATAGCGCTCGGCGAGATCGAAGGCGGCGATATGCGGCTCGGGCTCGGGAAGGCCGAGCTCCTCGCGGCTGGCAATATGCAAGATCTGCCGGCCGAAGCGACGGTCGCGCAGCAGCCCGTTCACATGATCGTAGTTGGTGACGAACCACTGCTTCTGCTGTTCCCAATAGAAGGTGGTACAATGGGCATGGAGCGCGGCATAGACTGCGTTCGGGTTGCCATAGAAGGCCGGGTCGCTGCCGTCGAGCGACACATGGCGGGTGGCTGGATCGATCTTGAGGAAGGGCGGTATCATCATGAGCAGAGGCTTAGCGGATTTGCCAAGCCTCGAAAAGATGGCGGTTTACAGCAATTCCAGCAAAAGTGTGCAGCGGTTTTGCGTCCGGAATTGCGTAAAAACAAAAGGATAGAGCATTTTCGTGGTTCGAAGAAAAACGGAGGTGCTCTATCCGGCGCGGGAAAGTACACCCATGCGGCGCAGTGCTTCCACCTGATCGTCGACGGTCGGCACGAGTTCGCCGGCATGGGAGTTCGGCTCGCCAGGCGCGGGTGCCGCCGCTTCTTCCTCGCCGAAAACGACCGTGCAGTTGCGGCCGGCAGCCTTTGCCGAATAGAGCGCCCGGTCGGCGGCCGACACCAGCCGGTCGATATTGGCTTCGATCGCCGAGGAGAGCGCGATGCCGACGCTGACGGTGGCGGGGATCAGTGCCTCGCCCGTGCTGACGGGCAGGCGGCAGAATTCGGCGCGGATCGATTCCGCCAGCGCTTCCGCTTCCGTCTGGTCGCGGACGGTCACGAAGGCCGCGAATTCCTCGCCGCCCATGCGGCCGAAGATATTGTTCGGGATATACTGGCGGGCAAGGCGGGCGAAGGCGGTGAGGACGGCATCGCCCGACTGATGGCCGAAGCGGTCGTTGACGCGCTTGAAATGGTCGAGGTCAAAGAGGATGACACCGACCTGCTGCTGCTCGTCATGCGCCTTTTCCTGGATCTTGTCGAAATAGCCGAGCAGGCCGCGGCGGTTCAGCACGCCGGTCAGCGCATCCGTCAACGTCAGGAGGCGCAGGTGGCGTTCCGATCGTTCCATGATGAGGCGGCAGGTGAGCGCGAAGGCGATGGTGAGCAGGAAGGCGCTGGCCATGGCGGCCACGCCGCTGAAATTCGTCGCTTCCCCATCCGAAGGCAGAATAAGCGCCATTGTCAGCGCCACGCCGAAGCAGAGGAAGGCCTGCAGCACGAAGATCGCCATCAGCATGATGCGTGTGCGCTCACGACGGATGTCGCCGGCGGCGACCGCCATGGCAAGCGCGGTGGCGCCGGTCGCCGAGGAGAGATTGTAGAGAATGACCCGGTTGGAATAATCCTCGTTGATCCACGGCAGGAAGACGCCCGCAAGCCAGATTGCCGGCGGCAGCAGCGCCCACCATTCCATCTTCTTGCGGTCGAGCGCCAGGAAGCCGGCGACCCAGGCACTCTGTCCGAGCAGGGCGACGGCATTGCCGATCTCGATGGAAAGCAGGTCGGGGATTTCGCCGCGGGCTGCAATCAGCGCAAAGCCGATGCCGCTGAACAGGAAGCCGAGCCCCCAATAAAGGTAGGCGCCGCTCTTCTGGTTGTGGCGCCAGGCCACGAACAGAACCAGAGCCAGAGTAAGGGCCTCGGAACACCAGATGGACAGACCTGTAGTGACATTGAACACGGCGGCAACCCCTTGAGAATTGGTCGCATCCTTGCCGAAGAAGCTCGCCGTTTGATTAATGGCGCAAGTCTGCGGTCGGCAATTTCGTCGATATCTGCCGGTAAGCTTTCCGCGAGGTAAATGTCCATGAGATCAGTCGAATGTAGTAAGCCTTCCTTCATCCTGTCGCAGAGAAAAACTGTGAGAGCCAAAGGTCTGGCCTCGCCGTTAACAGGCGTTTGGGAGAAACGGGATAGGGAAATGTCAAAGCCATATGTCGCGCCCGCTTCTTAACGTTATCCTTATGCGTGTCTTGAAGAGGGGGGCTGGGACACTCTATGTAGGGACAAGGCATTTTTCTTTGATTCCCGGCTTTCGCCGGAAAGACGTTAAAAGGACGCACATGAGAAACCCAGTCGATACCGCTATGGCACTCGTGCCGATGGTTGTGGAACAGACCAATCGCGGTGAACGCTCCTACGACATCTATTCCCGCCTGCTCAAGGAACGCATCATCTTCCTGACGGGCCCTGTCGAGGACCATATGGCGACACTCGTCTGCGCCCAGCTTCTCTTCCTCGAGGCCGAAAACCCGAAGAAGGAAATCGCGCTCTACATCAATTCTCCGGGCGGCGTCGTTACCGCCGGCATGGCGATCTACGATACGATGCAGTTTATCAAGCCGGCCGTTTCGACGCTTTGCATCGGTCAGGCCGCTTCCATGGGCTCGCTGCTTCTGGCGGCCGGCCACAAGGACATGCGCTTCGCCACGCCGAACTCCCGCATCATGGTCCACCAGCCTTCGGGCGGTTTCCAGGGCCAGGCATCGGACATCGAGCGTCACGCCCGCGACATCCTGAAGATGAAGCGCCGCCTCAACGAGGTCTATGTGAAGCACACGGGCCGTACCTATGAGGAAGTCGAAAAGACCCTTGATCGCGACCATTTCATGGATGCGGACGAGGCCCAGACCTGGGGCGTTATCGACAAGGTTCTGACCTCGCGCATCGAAATGGAAGGCGATCAGGCCTAGTAATTAATAGGGATGGTGTTTTCGCCGCCACAGTTCTATCCCATTTGTGATTGAACAAGGGGTTTCATCTGGCGGCGGAGACGCTAATAGTAACTATTAATGCTATGTTGAATTTTTGTGACATAGCATTCGGCATTCGAAGGGGAATTCGTTGCCGCCGGTACCCGGACATGATTGATTGGGCCCGGTTCGTACCCCCTGAAGCCCTTGTCGGCAGGAACTCCGGGTAGGGAGTGCTGCCAGGGAGCTGATTGAGTGGACCGCGATTTCGCGTTCGAAATGCGGCGTGCTGGAAGGAAAGTGATATGAGCAAGGTCAGCGGCAGCAACGGCGGCGACAGTAAGAACACCCTCTATTGTTCTTTCTGCGGAAAGAGCCAGCATGAAGTCCGGAAGCTTATTGCCGGACCGACCGTGTTCATCTGCGATGAATGCGTCGAGTTGTGCATGGACATCATCCGCGAGGAGAACAAGTCCTCGATGGTCAAGTCCCGTGACGGCGTCCCGACGCCCCAGGACATCATCAAGGTCCTCGACGAATATGTCATCGGCCAGCGTCAGGCGAAGAAGATCCTGTCGGTCGCCGTTCACAACCACTACAAGCGTCTCGCGCACGCCTCCAAGAACGGCGATGTCGAATTGGCGAAGTCGAACATCATGCTGGTCGGCCCGACCGGCTGCGGCAAGACCTATCTTGCCCAGACGCTCGCCCGCATCATCGACGTTCCCTTCACGATGGCCGACGCGACCACGCTGACGGAAGCCGGCTATGTCGGTGAAGACGTCGAAAACATCATCCTGAAGCTTTTGCAGGCTGCGGATTACAATGTCGAGCGCGCCCAGCGCGGCATCGTCTACATCGACGAAGTCGACAAGATCTCCCGCAAGTCCGACAACCCGTCCATCACCCGAGACGTGTCGGGCGAGGGCGTGCAGCAGGCGCTTCTGAAGATCATGGAAGGCACGGTTGCCTCTGTCCCGCCGCAGGGCGGCCGCAAGCATCCGCAGCAGGAATTCCTGCAGGTCGACACGACGAACATCCTGTTCATCTGCGGCGGCGCCTTCGCAGGCCTCGACAAAATCATCTCTGCCCGCGGCGAGAAGACCTCGATCGGCTTCGGCGCGAGTGTCAAGGCACCGGACGACCGCCGCGTCGGCGAAGTGCTGCGCGAACTGGAGCCGGAAGATCTGGTCAAGTTCGGCCTCATTCCGGAATTCATCGGCCGTCTGCCGGTTCTGGCGACGCTGGAAGACCTCGATGAGGATGCGCTGATCCAGATCCTGTCCGAGCCGAAAAACGCGCTGATCAAGCAGTATCAGCGCCTGTTCGAGATGGAAGACGTGGAGCTGTCCTTCCACGAGGACGCGCTGCGCGAAATCGCCCGCAAGGCGATCATCCGCAAGACCGGTGCTCGCGGCCTGCGTTCGATCATGGAAAAGATCCTGCTCGACACGATGTTCGAACTGCCGGCGCTGGAAGGCGTTCGTGAAGTCGTCATCTCCGAAGAGGTCGCACGCGGCTCGGCTCGTCCGCTGTATATCTACGCCGACCGTCAGGACGAGAAGGCAAACGTTTCGGCCTGAAGCTTGAGCTGAGAACCGTTATTTTAAGGGGCTTGCCTTGTGCGGGCCCCTTTCTATTTGAAAACAGGTGCCGGGCGCTGATAATAGTTGCGGGCAAGGTTGAAAACAGCCGTCGCCGATATTGCGCAAAGGATGACCCTTGGCAATGATGCTGTGATTCCGTAGCGTGTTGCTGGCGTTGTTATTTTAGGCGGTTCGGAAATGGTAAGCGTCGCTCCAGATAGGCGCTTCATTGTGTTGGCGTTCCATGTAATAAAGCTGTCACAACCGTGGAACGCGGGCGTTAACGTGGCTTGAAAAGCGTAGTCAGAACCTCCACTTGTAACAACAAGTGAGAGTGTCGGCCGGTCCCAAGCGGCCGCGCCAAAGAGCCCGGTAACGGGACGATGGAAAGGAATAAAAATGACGAAGAAAACGTCTGTAGCGAGCACCAGCACCGCCTATCCTGTTCTCCCCCTGCGCGACATCGTGGTATTCCCCCATATGATCGTCCCGCTGTTCGTCGGACGGGAAAAGTCGATCCGCGCGCTCGAAGAGGTCATGGGTTCCGACAAGCAGATCATGCTGGTCACCCAGATCAACGCCAGCGATGATGATCCGGACCCGTCTGCGATCCATCGCGTCGGTACGGTCGCAAACGTGCTGCAGCTCCTGAAGCTGCCTGACGGTACCGTAAAGGTTCTGGTCGAAGGCCGTGCGCGCGCCGAGATCGATACCTACACGAGCCGCGAGGATTTCTACGAAGCCCTCGGCCATGTGCTCGAAGAGCCGCATGACGATCCGGTCGAACTGGAAGCTTTGTCGCGTTCCGTCGTGTCGGAATTCGAGAGCTACGTGAAGCTCAACAAGAAGATCTCGCCCGAGGTAGTCGGTGCGGCCAGCCAGATCGACGACTATTCCAAGCTCGCCGATACGGTCGCCTCGCACCTGTCGATCAAGATCACCGAGAAGCAGGAGATGCTGGAAACCACCAGCGTCAAGGCTCGCCTCGAAAAGGCGCTCGGCTTCATGGAAGGCGAGATCTCGGTCCTGCAGGTCGAAAAGCGCATCCGCTCGCGCGTCAAGCGCCAGATGGAGAAGACCCAGCGCGAATACTACCTGAATGAGCAGATGAAGGCGATCCAAAAGGAACTCGGCGACGGCGAGGAAGGCCGCGACGAGATGAGCGAACTGGAAGAGCGCATCGCCAAAACCAAGCTGTCCAAGGAAGCCCGTGAAAAGGCCGATGCGGAACTGAAGAAGCTGCGCCAGATGAGCCCGATGTCGGCGGAAGCCACCGTCGTGCGCAACTATCTGGACTGGCTGCTCGGTATTCCCTGGGGCAAGAAGTCGAAGATCAAGGCCGATCTCAACAATGCCGAGAAGATCCTCGAAGCCGATCACTTCGGTCTCGAAAAGGTCAAGGAGCGCATCGTCGAGTATCTGGCGGTCCAGGCTCGTGCCACCAAGATCAAGGGCCCCATCCTGTGCCTCGTCGGCCCTCCGGGCGTCGGCAAGACCTCGCTCGCCCAGTCGATCGCCAAGGCAACCGGCCGCGAATATGTCCGCATGGCTCTCGGCGGCGTCCGTGACGAAGCCGAAATCCGCGGCCACCGCCGCACCTATATCGGTTCGATGCCCGGCAAGGTCATCCAGTCGATGAAGAAGGCGAAGAAGTCCAACCCGCTGTTCCTGCTCGATGAGATCGACAAGCTCGGCCAGGATTATCGCGGCGATCCGTCTTCGGCTTTGCTCGAGGTACTCGATCCGGCTCAGAACTCGACCTTCATGGACCACTACCTGGAAGTCGAATACGACCTGTCGGACGTGATGTTCATCACGACGGCGAATACGCTGAACATCCCGGCTCCGCTGATGGACCGCATGGAAATCATCCGTATCGCCGGCTACACCGAAGACGAAAAGCGCGAGATCGCCAAGCGGCACCTGCTGCCGAAGGCCATCAAGGAACATGCGCTGCAGCCGAGCGAATTCTCGGTCAGCGACGATGCGCTGATGGCGATCAGCCAGCAGTACACCCGCGAAGCTGGTGTCCGTAACTTCGAACGCGAATTGATGAAGCTCGCCCGCAAGGCGGTCACAGAGATCATCAAGGGCAAGACGAAGTCAGTTCACGTTACGGCAGCGAACATTGACGATTATCTTGGCGTTCCGCGCTTCCGCCACGGCGAAGCCGAGCGCGAGGACCAGGTCGGCGTGGTCACGGGTCTTGCCTGGACGGAGGTCGGCGGCGAGCTGCTGACGATCGAAGGCGTCATGATGCCCGGCAAGGGCCGCATGACCGTCACCGGCAACCTGAAGGAAGTCATGAAGGAATCGATCTCGGCAGCGGCGTCTTACGTCCGCTCGCGCGCCGTCGATTTCGGCATCCAGCCGCCGCTCTTCGACAAGAGCGACATCCACGTGCACGTGCCGGAAGGCGCAACGCCGAAGGATGGTCCGTCTGCCGGTGTCGCGATGGCAACCGCGATCGTCTCGATCATGACCGGTATTCCGGTCAACAAGGATGTGGCAATGACGGGTGAAATCACCCTGCGCGGCCGTGTCCTGCCGATCGGCGGCCTGAAGGAAAAGCTGCTGGCCGCATTGCGCGGCGGCATCAAGAAGGTGCTGATTCCGGAAGAGAATGCCAAGGATCTGGCAGAGATTCCGGACAACGTGAAGAACAACATGGAGATCATTCCGGTCTCGCGTATGGGCGAAGTGATCAAGCACGCGCTGCTTCGTCGCCCCGAGCCGATCGAGTGGGATGGCACGGTCGAAACGCCCGTCATCGCGACGGTCGAAGGGCTCGATGATGCAGGTGCAGCCATTGCTCATTGAGCTTTGGCGGCCACATTTATGCCCAATTGTTGCAAATAGCGAAAAAGGCCGGCGGAAACGCCGGCCTTTTTTGTGAAAACGTCATGTAGACGCTTGCTTTTCCTTGATTTGCAGGGTTTTTGGGTTCTCGGCGGGCCTGATGAAAGCGATTTCTGCGCCTAGCTTACAGATTGAGTTGTTTCAAACCATTTAGAAAGGGGTGGAAACATGAACAAGAATGAACTCGTGTCCGCAGTAGCCGAAAAGGCTGGACTGACGAAGTCTGACGCAGCATCTGCCGTAGACGCAGTTTTTGATGTTGTGCAGGCCGAGCTGAAGAACAAGGGCGACATTCGTCTCGCTGGCTTCGGCAGCTTCACGGTTTCTCATCGTGCTGCCACGAAGGGTCGCAACCCGTCGACCGGCGCCGAAGTTGACATTCCGGCACGCAACGTGCCGAAGTTCACGCCCGGCAAGGGCCTGAAGGACGCCGTCAACGGCTGATACGAGATTGTCCGCCGGCCGTAAACGAGAACGGCCGCGCAGGATTTCGAGGGGGTTCGGCATCGCCGGACCCCTTTTTGTTTTCGCCGCTTGCGGCATGCAGCGCTTTGCCTTACGACGGCGATGTTCTCAGGGCGGGGTGAAAGTCCCCACCGGCGGTAAGGGCTACGGCCTGAGCCCGCGAGCGCCTTCTCAAGCCTTGGTTTGGGAAGGGTCAGCAGATCCGGTGTGATTCCGGAGCCGACGGTTAAAGTCCGGATGAAAGAGAATGAGCATGGCCGCGCGCGGGCAGGGATCTGTCGGCGCCTGCGTTCTATAGCCTCATGCGTCCTGATTTATGTTTGGTCCCTATTCCGGATGGAAGACATGAATCAGAATTCCCTTGCAATCTCGCATTCCCGCGCCTTTGCCGGTGCGGCCTTCATGGTGCTTGGAGGCGTCGTCTTCTCGCTCCTCAATGTCGTCACCCAGTGGCTCACGATGACGCTTGCCTTCCCGGCGGCTTCCGCAGCCTTCTGGCAATATGGCTTCGCCTTCCTTTTCTCCTTGCCCTTCCTGCGCAAGGTCGGCCTTTCCGCCATGCGCACGGATTATCCGTGGCGGCATATCGTGCGTGTCGTCTTTGCCGCGCTCGGCGTCGAGGCGTGGGTCTCCGGCCTCGCCTCCGTGCCGATCTGGCAGGCGATCGCGCTCGTCATGACCTCGCCCTTCTTCATCATTCTCGGCGCACGCCTTTTCCTCGGTGAACGTGTTGGCCCCGCTCGCTGGATGGCGACAGGTGTCGGCTTTATCGGCGCCATGATCATCCTCCAGCCATGGTCGGACAGCTTCACCTGGGCAGCACTTCTGCCTGTTATCTCGGCCCCCTGCTTTGGGGCGCCTCTTCGCTCGTCACCAAGAGCCTGACCGGCATTGAGAAGCCGGAGACGATCACCGTGTGGCTGCTGGTGCTGCTGACGCCGATCAATGGCGGCCTGGCGCTCGCGGCGGGCTTTGTGGTGCCGACAGGCGCCGCACTTGCTCTCTTCCTTCTGGCAGGCCTCCTGACGGTCGTGGCGCAATATCTGCTGACGCTCGCCTATGCCAGCGCCGACGCAGCCTATGTGCAGCCCTTCGACGACCTGAAACTGCCGCTGAACGTGCTCGCCGGCTGGCTTTTCTTCGGCTATGCGCCGGCTGGTTATCTGTGGCTCGGCGCTGCGCTTATCCTCGCCGCGTCGCTGTTCATCATGCGCAACGAGATGCGTCGCGAACGGCAGGCGGCCTGACGCAAACCGTACAAAATGTCGCAGGCTGTCATGTGTCTGTCATGGCAGTCCCGCAAAAAACCTCTGTTCGATTTTTTCGACATTGGGGGATTTTCAATGACATTGTCTTCGCGCAAGGCAGCGCTCGCTGCCGTGCTTTTTGCATCCGTTGCCTTCCCGGCAGCGGCTGAGCCGGTTTTCAACCGCATCGCCTCTTTCCCGGTCGCGACCAACCTGCCGGCTGACAAGGACAAGCTTTCGGCCACTTCGGCCGAGATCATCACCGCTTCGCAGGATGGCAACACGCTGATCTACAGCGACAGCCCGCTCGGCGCGATAGGCTTCATCGACATCACCGATGCCAAGGCACCCAAGGCCGGCGGCGCGCTGATGATGGACGGTGAACCGACCTCGGTCACGACTGCAGCCGGCAAGGCGCTCGTCGCCGTCAACACTGGCGAAAGCAAGCAGAAGCCGTCCGGCCGTCTGGCGATCGTCGATATCGCCGGTAAGAAGATCGATGCCACCTGCGATCTCGGCGGCCAGCCTGATTCGATTGCCCTCAACAAGGACAGGACGCTCGGCACCATCGCGATCGAAAACGAGCGCGACGAAGAGGTCAACGACGGCAAGATCCCGCAGATGCCGGCAGGCGACCTCGTCGTCTTCCAGGTCAAGACCGACGGTACCGTCGATTGCGGCACGATCAAGCACGTCGCCCTGACCGGCCTCGCTGGCGTTGCCCCGGAGGATCCGGAGCCGGAATTCGTTGCCTTCAACAGCCAGAACGAAATCGCCCTGACCCTGCAGGAAAGCAACGAGATCATCATCCTCGACGGCACGACCGGCACAGTGAAGACGCACTTCTCTGCCGGCACCGTTGATCTCACCGGCATCGACACCAAGCGTGACGGCGCCCTGAAATTCACCGGCGAGAAGAAGGGCGTCCATCGCGAGCCCGACGCTGTGAAGTGGCTGGACGACAACCGTCTCGTCGTCGCCAACGAAGGCGATTATGAAGGTGGCTCGCGCGGCTTCACCATCTTCGACAAGACCGGCAAGGTTCTCTTCGAATCCGGCAGCTCCTTCGAGCGTGCTGTCGCCGCTCTCGGCCACTATCCGGAAAGCCGCTCCTCGTCGAAGGGCGTCGAGCCGGAAGGTCTCGAAGCGGCCAAGTTCGGCGCTGACAACCTGTTCTTCCTGCTCGCCGAGCGCGCTTCCGTCGTCGGCGTCTACAAGGACACGGGCGCCGATCCGGAACTGCTGCAGATCCTGCCGTCGGGTATTTCTCCGGAAGGCGCGATCGCCATTCCGCAGCGTAACCTGCTTGCGACCGCCAACGAACTCGACCTCGGCAAAGACGGCGGTGCGCGTTCGCACGTGATGATCTACGAGCGCGGCGAAGGTGAGAAGGCCTATCCGCACATTGTCTCCGCCGAGAAGGACGGCAATCCGATCGGCTTTGCAGCTCTTTCGGGCCTCGCTGCCGTTCCTGGCAAGCCGGGCATGCTCTACGCCGTCAGCGACAGCGTCCTCGGTTCGCAGCCGACGATCTACACGATCGACGCCACCAAGAAGCCGGCCGTCATCACCGACGCGCTGGTCGTCAAGCGTGACGGCGCTCCGGCCCAGAAGCTCGACATTGAAGGCATCGCTGTTGCTGCCGACGGCTCCTTCTGGCTGGCTTCGGAAGGCTATACCGAGCGCCTGGTTCCGCATGCGCTCTACAACGTCACTGCCAAGGGCGACATCAAGACCGAGATCGCCCTGCCGAAGGAACTGCTCACCAACGAAATCCGCTACGGCTTCGAAGGTGTCACGATTATCGGCACCGGCGACGACGCAACGCTCTGGATGGCCGTTCAGCGCGAGTGGAACGATGACGAGAAGGGCTTTGTGAAGCTCCTCTCCTACAACCCGAAGAAGAAGGAATGGGGTGGCGTCCGCTACCCGCTCGACAAGACCGAGAGCGGCTGGGTCGGTCTCTCCGAAATCACCGCACAGGGCGACAGCGTCTATATCATCGAGCGCGACAACCTCGTCGGCGATGCGGCCAAGCTGAAGAAGCTCTACAAGGTCGCAATCTCCGACCTGAAGCCCGGCAAGCTCGGGGCCGAACTGCCGGTCGTCAAGAAGACGGAAGCCCATGATTTCATCGGCGACCTGAAGTCGGCCACCAATGGCTATGTTCTCGACAAGCTGGAAGGTTTCGCCTTCGACGCATCAGGCAAGGCCTATGCCGTGACCGACAATGACGGTGTGAGCGACTCCTCGGGCGAAACCCTGTTCTTCCCGGTCAACCTGACCGCAACGAACTGAGTTCGCATTCCCGCGAAATGGAAAGGCCGGGCTTTGCCTGGCCTTTTTCTTTGGCTCGATCACTCTGACGACCCGACGGACCTAGACCATGAATTTGGGCAGAGCGGCCGCCAATGCGTCGACGGCAAGACGGATCCTGAGCGGCAGGTGCGGTGTCTGCAGCCAGAGCGCATGGCAGTCATAAAGAAACTCCGGCTGACCCGGCAAGCACTTCCAGCGCTCCAGCCTGTACGCGGTCGCGGATGAGCCAGTAGGGCAGCCAGGCAAGCCCCATGCCGGCCGTTGCTGCATCTGCAATCGCATCGAGATCGTCGAGCCGCAATCGGCTGTTTGGCCGAACTTCCACCGGAGGCTGGTCGCCATGCGGGAAGAGCCATGGGCTGAAGCGGGCAGAGCGTGCGTAGATGATCGCATTGTGCCTGCCGATATCTTCGATCTGCTCAGGTCTACCATGCGCATCGAGATAGCCCGCTGAGGCGCAGACCACCATGCGCTGGCGCGCGACGCGTCGCGCGATAATGCCTGACCTGTCTGCTAGTTCGCCGGTCCGGATCGCGAGATCGTAACCGTCATCGGCGAGATCGGTAATGGGATCGCTGAGCGACAGATCGAGTTGGAGGTTCGGATATCGCTTTGCAAGCTCGATCAGAACCGGAAGCACGCAATGCCGGCCAAAATGCGCGGGCATGGTGACACGCAGCTTTCCGCATGGTTCGGAAAGATGATCGATCGCAAGCGCATCCGCTGCCTCCGTCTCGGCAAGGATCATCCGGCAACGTTCATAATAGGCACGTCCGAAGTCCGTCAGGCTCTGGCGGCGTGTCGTCCGGCTGATAAGGCTGACCCCCAATCGCTCTTCCAGAAAGCGGATGTGCTTGCCGACCATGGGCCCGGATAGGCCGAGTGCCGCCGCCGCTGCCGCAAACGAGCCCAGATCCACGGCCTTCACGAAGACGGTCATGCTGGTGAGACGATCCATATTGCAAACTCATGGTTTCTTCTGTCTTGCCTTTGGACCAATTTATCTTCTGCAGTCCGCTTGTCATAGCTCATTCGGTTCAATTGTTTTGGAGTCGATGGAAATGGCACGCATTATCCGCTTCCACGAGCTGGGTGGTCCCGAGGTTCTTCGCATCGAGGATGTAAATGTGCCGGCACCCGGGCCGGGGCAGGTTCAAATCCGCGTCAAGGCGCTGGGCATCAACAGAGCCGAGGCGCTGCTGCGGTCCGGCAACTACATCGAGACTGCGCCTCTGCCATCTGGCCTGGGCCTCGAAGCGGCCGGCATCGTCGAGGCGGTAGGCGAGGGCGTCGATGGCTTTGCGCCGGGTGACGGCGTCAGCATCATTCCGCCGATTTCCATGGTGCGCACACCGGCCTATGGCGAACTGGTCGCATTTCCCGCTGAATACGTGGTCATGCACCCGCCGTCGCTCTCCTGGGTGGCGGCAGCCGCGACTTGGATGCAATATCTCACGGCCTATGGCGCGCTCATCGATATTGCTCGGCTGCAGAAGGGCGATTTCATTGCCGTTACCGCGGCATCGAGCAGCGTGGGGCTTGCTGCGATCCAGATCGCCAACATGGTGGGTGCCACGCCGATCGCGATCACGAGGACCGCGGCGAAACGTCAGTCATTGCAGGATGCCGCCGCCGCGCATGTCATTGCATCGCAGGAGGAGGACCTTGAAATACGGCTGAGGGAAATCGCCGGGGCGGATGGCGTACGGGTCGTCTTCGACGCCGTGGCAGGCCCGATCTTCGAACCGCTGACGGCAGCAATGTCATCGGGCGGCATTCTCATCGAATATGGGGGACTGAGCTCGGCGCCGACGCCCTTTCCTCTGCCTGCCGTGCTCGGAAAATGTCTGACGCTGCGCGGCTATCTCGTTCACGAAATCACCCGCGATCCGGCCCGGCTGGACGCGGCAAAGCGGTTTATTCTGGAAGGGCTCGAATCCGGTGCTCTCAAACCCGTCATATCGAGAACATTCCCCTTCGAGCAGATCGTCGAGGCGCATCGCTTCCTGGAATCGAACGAGCAGTTCGGCAAGATTGTCGTAACGGTTTGATCCAGCACGGCCGGATGGATAGATCAGGCCCGGCTATCTCGGCTGGCCGGGTCTGAGCAATCAGTCAGGGCCTACCAGCGCTGATGCACATGCGGTGCGATCAGACGCTCATAGATCTCGCGCGTGGCGGCCATGACGTCGGCAGAGAGCGGCGCAAGATCGGCAGCGGCTGCGTTCGCCTTGGCCTGCTCGGCATTTCGTGCACCGGGGATGACGACGGTGACGGCTTCTGCCATCAGGATCCAGCGCAGCGCAAAGGCCGCCATGCCGGCGCCTGCAGGAACGAGCTTGCGCACTTCCTCGACCGCCTGCAGGCCGACCTCGAAGGGTACGCCCGAAAAGGTTTCGCCGACATCGAAAGCTTCGCCGTTACGGTTGAAGTTGCGGTGGTCGTCGCTGGCGAACTTCGTGTCGCGGGTGATCTTGCCGGAGAGCAGGCCGCTTGCGAGCGGCACGCGGGCGATGATCGCCACGTTCTTGCGGCGGGCTTCGCTGAAGAACAGATGATCGGGACGCTGGCGGAAGATGTTGTAGATGATCTGGATGCTGACGACGCCGGGATATTCGATCGCCTTCAGTGCTTCCTCGACCTTCTCGACGCTGACGCCGTAGCCCTTGATCTTGCCGGCCTTCTGCAACTCGTCCAGACCTGCGAAGACTTCCGGGCGATAGAGCACTTCCGTCGGCGGGCAGTGGAGCTGCACGAGATCGAGGCTGTCCACCTGCAGGTTTTTCAGGCTGCGGTCGATGAAGCCTTCCAGATTGGCCTTGGTGTAGCCATCAGCGACATGCGGGTTCAGACGGCGGCCGGCCTTGGTCGCAACCATCGGGCGTTCACCGCCCCGCGCCTTCAGCACATCGGCGATGATCTTTTCGGAGCGACCGTCGCCATAGACGTCGGCGGTATCGATGAAGGTCATGCCGGCGTCGAGCGCGGCATTCAAGGCAGCGCGGCCGTCCGCTTCGCTGACATCGCCCCAGGAGCCGCCGATCTGCCAGGCGCCAAAGCCGACATCGGTGACGGTAAAGGGCAGGCGGCCAAAAGCATGATGTTTCATGGAAATCCTCCGTTCGTGATGAAAGGCCCTCGCAGTAGCAGGCGCCGGGTAGGGCGGCAATTGCCGATGGCGCTTGGATCGCCTGCTGCGATCAAATATCCTTGTCCACGACGGCTTCAACCGCAGACAACGGAAGAACAGGAAAGATCATGGATATCAAGACTGCAGGCTCGCGCCCTTCCACGAAGGGCCAGGTCGATTATTTCACCGGCTCAGTTCGTCTCGATCCGCTCGTCGAGGCGCCGGAGCCGGCGCGCGTGCGGGGCACTCACGTGACCTTCGAGCCGGGGGCGCGCACCGCCTGGCATACGCACCCCCTGGGTCAGACGCTGATCGTTACGTCAGGCAGAGGCCTCGCTCAGACATGGGGCGGGGAAATCAGGGAAATACGCCCGGGTGATGTCGTGTGGTTCCCGCCGGGCGAGAAGCATTGGCATGGCGCAAGCCCCGAGACCGCCATGAGCCATATCGCCATCCAGGAAGCATTGAACGGCAGCGTTGCGGACTGGCTGGAGCAGGTCAGCGACGAACAATATGCCGGCAAGGCCTGAGGCGGCTGCAAGGGACTTCAGGCTCTGAGAGAGCGCATGCGATTCGAGCTTCCGTCGTGAAGCTCTGTCGCGGGCAGGGGCGTTTCTGGCATCCCCGCCGCATCCGTGCGGGCTGCTTGTGGAAAACCTGACGCAACGGATATGAGGCCCGCAGGCAAAGCAGAATCGCCGATTTGCCGGGAGGATCGAGAAGGCTTTCCGAAACAATTTCAGGACTGTCATGGTTTTGTCTCCAAACCTGCTTGACACTAAAAGGCGAACCCCTTAGTTAGCCGCTCATCCCAACGGCCAGCCCGTTTGGAGAAGGTGCTCAGGCACCGGATTGCTTGAAAGAATGCGGGTGTAGCTCAGTCGGTTAGAGTGCCGGCCTGTCACGCCGGAGGTCGCGGGTTCGAGCCCCGTCACTCGCGCCATTTCAAAGCAGGCGTCAAATTGACGCCGTCTGTCCGGTTTCGTGGTATCCTCACGGTCCGAAAGGTCCAATGCGCGGGTGTAGCTCAGTCGGTTAGAGTGCCGGCCTGTCACGCCGGAGGTCGCGGGTTCGAGCCCCGTCACTCGCGCCACTTATCTCCGAAAAGCCATGCAGTTTCCGAGGGTCAGCCATGCGGCCTTCCGCGACATTTGCGGATTTGTCGCGACATCGTTGCATCTGCTTGATAATGTCCGTCTCACGCTGTTCGAATAGCTTCTGTAAAAGTCTTGCGCCGGGGCTCCGGCTGCGCTAACCACGGCTTGTTGCAACGCACGTTCGCTTGCCGGGCATTTGCCCAGTTGCGCCGCCCGGCGCCGCCCGCAAGCAGGGATGAACATGATGACTGAACTGCTCAGTTCCTATATTCCGATCGCTATCTTCATCGGCATCGCGCTCGTTATCGGCCTGGCGCTTCTCATTGCGCCGTTTGCCGTTGCCTTCAAGGCGCCCGATTCGGAAAAGCTTTCGGCTTATGAATGCGGCTTCAACGCATTCGACGACGCTCGCATGAAGTTCGATATCCGCTTCTATCTTGTGTCGATTCTCTTCATCATCTTCGACCTCGAAGTCGCTTTCCTCTTCCCGTGGGCCATTTCCTTCGGCGCCATCGGCTGGTTCGGCTTCTGGTCCATGATGGTCTTCCTTCTCGTGCTGACCATCGGCTTTATCTATGAATGGAAGAAGGGAGCCCTGGAATGGGAGTAGCCCCCGCTAACAATCAGACGCTCGTAGCGCAGCAGCCGAAGGGGATTATCGATCCCTCGACCGGCAAGCCGATCGGCAGCAACGACGCGTTCTTCGGCGAGATCAACAACGAGCTCGCCGACAAGGGTTTTCTCGTCACCTCGACCGATGAGCTGATCAACTGGGCTCGTACCGGCTCGTTGATGTGGATGACCTTCGGTCTCGCCTGCTGCGCCGTCGAAATGATGCAGCTCTCCATGCCGCGTTACGACGTCGAGCGCTTCGGCTTCGCGCCGCGCGCTTCGCCGCGCCAGTCGGACGTGATGATTGTCGCCGGCACGCTGACCAACAAGATGGCGCCCGCTCTGCGCAAGGTCTACGACCAGATGCCCGAGCCGCGTTACGTCATCTCCATGGGCTCCTGCGCCAATGGTGGCGGCTACTACCACTATTCCTATTCGGTCGTGCGTGGTTGCGACCGCGTTGTGCCGATCGATATCTACGTGCCGGGCTGTCCCCCCACGGCGGAGGCGCTGCTTTACGGCGTGCTTCTGCTGCAGAAGAAGATCCGCCGCACCGGCACGATCGAACGCTAAGGGTAAGGACAGAGAATTATGAGCGAAGCCCTTACTGAGCTTTCGTCCTACATTTCGGAAGCGCGTGGCAACCTGATTGCCGCCTCGCAGCTCAAATATGGCGAGCTGACGCTGACGACGACTGGCGATAACCTGATTCCGCTGCTGACCTTCCTGCGCGATGACGCCAAGTGCGGCTTCGTCAACCTGACGGATATTTGCGGCGTCGACTGGCCGCAGCGCGAACTGCGCTTCGATGTCGTCTATCATATTCTGTCTCCGAAGCAGAACCTGCGCATCCGCGTGAAGGTGGCGACTGACGAGGATACGCCGGTTCCGTCCGCCTGCGCCGTCTATCCGGGTGCCGATTGGTTCGAGCGCGAGACCTGGGACATGTACGGCGTGCTCTTCACTGGCCACCCGGACCTGCGACGGATCCTGACCGACTACGGTTTCGAAGGTCATCCGCTGCGCAAGGACTTCCCGACGACCGGTTTCGTCGAAGTTCGCTACGACGATGCGGCAAAGCGCGTCGTTTACGAACCTGTCGAACTGAAGCAGGAATTCCGCAATTTCGATTTCTTGTCCCCTTGGGAAGGCACGGAATATGTGCTGCCGGGCGACGAAAAGGCGAAGCAGTAAGTTTGAGGCGTGTGGCGGGCCGAAAGCCCGCTGTTCACTGACTACCTGAAAAAGCGAGCCCATCGCCATGACCGAACATAACGTCCGTAACTTCAACATCAATTTCGGGCCGCAGCATCCGGCGGCGCACGGCGTTCTGCGTCTTGTGCTGGAGCTTGACGGCGAAATCGTGGAGCGCGTCGATCCGCATATCGGCCTGCTGCATCGCGGTACCGAAAAGCTGATCGAGACCAAGACCTATCTGCAGGCCGTTCCCTACTTCGACCGCCTCGACTACGTGGCGCCGATGAACCAGGAACATGCCTATGCGATGGCGGTCGAAAAGCTGCTCGGCATCGAGATCCCGATTCGCGGCCAGCTCATCCGCGTGCTCTACTCGGAAATCGGCCGTATTCTGTCGCACCTGCTGAACGTCACGACGCAGGCCATGGACGTTGGCGCACTGACGCCGCCGCTCTGGGGTTTCGAAGAGCGCGAGAAGCTGATGGTGTTCTATGAGCGCGCCAGCGGCTCGCGCATGCATGCTGCCTACTTCCGTCCGGGCGGCGTTCACCAGGACCTGCCGGAACAGCTCGTGCAGGACATCGGCAAGTGGTGCGACGAATTCCCCGCGAAGCTCGACGATATCGACGACCTTCTGACCGGCAACCGCATCTTCAAGCAGCGTAACGTCGATATCGGCGTCGTCTCGTTGGAAGATTGCTGGGCCTGGGGCTTCTCGGGCGTTATGGTGCGCGGTTCGGGCGCTGCCTGGGACCTGCGCCGCGCGCAGCCCTATGAATGCTATTCCGATCTCGAATTCGACATCCCGATTGGCAAGAATGGCGACAACTATGACCGCTACCTGATCCGCATGATCGAGATGCGCGAATCCGTGAAGATCATGAAGCAGTGCGTCAATCGCCTGCTCAGTGATGCGAAGACGGGACCGTTCTCCTCGATCGACGGCAAGGTCGTTCCGCCGAAGCGCGGTGAGATGAAGCGCTCGATGGAAGCGCTCATCCACCACTTCAAGCTCTACACCGAAGGCTATCACGTTCCAGCCGGCGAAGTTTATGCCGCTGTCGAAGCGCCGAAGGGTGAGTTCGGCGTCTACCTCGTCTCCGACGGCACCAACAAGCCTTACCGCTGCAAGATCCGCGCTCCGGGTTATGCGCATCTGCAGGCAATGGACTTCATGTGCCGTGGCCACCAGCTTGCCGACGTCGCGGCCGTTCTCGGCTCGCTCGACATCGTGTTCGGCGAGGTGGACCGCTGATGCAGGCTCTGCCGCTCGCAGCCGCACTTCTTCTTTCGGCTTCCGGTGCCTTCGCGCAGGATGCCGGAAAGCTCGGCACGCCGCTGGGCCATGAGGAAGCGCAGCCGCCGGCAGAGCAATCGTCCATGGGCGATCTTTTGTCCAAGGGCTATCAAATCAAGGCCGCCGTGCCGAATGGCGGCAAGTTCGTGGTGTTTATGCAAAAAGACCAGTCGGCCTATGCCTGTGAAATGCAGTCTTTGACTGCTTCGCGGTGTGGAACGCTAAACTGACAAGGCGTGAGGAAGAATGTCCGTTCGTCGATTAGCCGAAGATCAATTCCAGCCGGCCGCATTCGCTTTCAGCGATGAAAATGCGGTCTGGGCGGAAAAGACGATTCAGAAATATCCCGCAGGCCGTCAGCAGTCCGCGGTCATTCCGCTGTTGATGCGTGCGCAGGAGCAGGATGGCTGGGTCACTCGCCCGGCGATCGAAAAGATCGCCGACATGCTGGACATGGCCTATATCCGTGTTCTTGAGGTCGCGACCTTCTACACCCAGTTCCAGCTTCATCCCGTTGGCACCCGCGCTCACGTGCAGGTCTGCGGCACGACGCCCTGCATGCTGCGTGGCTCGGAAAAGCTGATGGGCGTCTGCCGCAGCAAGATCCACCAGCATCCGTTCGAGCGCAATGCCGAGGGCACGCTCTCCTGGGAAGAGGTCGAATGTCTCGGGGCCTGCGTCAACGCTCCGATGGTGATGATCGGCAAGGATACCTACGAGGATCTGACGCCGGAGCGCCTGGAGGAAATCATCGATACGTTCGCGGCCGGAAATGGGGCGAGCGTCAAGGTTGGCCCGCAGATCGACCGTCACCTGTCTTCGCCCGAAGGTGGCCCGACGACCCTGCTGAGCGATGTTGCTGCCACCCGCACCGGGGTTAACAAGGCCCCGGCGACCGCGCCTGTCGACGGCGCGCCGGTTCCGCCCTCCGAGGCCGCTCGCCCGAAGAGCACCGATGCCGAGACTAACGCGTCGCTGAAGACGCCGGCAACGTCTCCCAAGGCATCGGCCAAGAATGCGAAGGCTGCCGAAGCTCAGCCGCTGTCCGGTACGGCCGCTTCCGAGCCCGCGCCGAAACCTGTCACTGAAGCCGTTGTAAAGCCGTCGCTGACCGACAAGAATCGCCCGGCCGGCATCGAAAAGCCTGCCGCTCCCGACGATCTCAAAATGATCTCTGGCGTCGGTCCGAAGATCGAAGCAACGTTGAACGAAATCGGCATTTTCACCTTCTCGCAGATTGCGGGCTGGAAGAAGGCCGAACGCGAATGGGTCGATGGCTTCCTGAATTTCCGTGGCCGCATCGAGCGCGACGACTGGGTCAAGCAGGCCAAGGCGCTCGCCAAGGGCGGCGAAGCGGAATATATCAAGGTCTTCGGCAAGAAGCCGCGGTAAGAGGTGTGAAGCATGTTAGAAGATAAAGACCGCATCTTTACCAACATCTACGGCCTCAAGGACAAATCCCTGAAGGGCGCGATGAGCCGCGGCCACTGGGATGGCACCAAGCAGATCCTCGAAAAGGGCCGTGACTGGATCATCGAGGAGATGAAGGCTTCCGGCCTCCGTGGCCGTGGCGGTGCAGGTTTCCCGACAGGCCTCAAGTGGTCGTTCATGCCGAAGCAGAGCGATGGCCGCCCGCATTACCTCGTCGTCAACGCCGACGAATCGGAGCCCGGCACCTGCAAGGACCGCGACATCATGCGCAACGATCCGCATACGCTGATCGAAGGCTGCGTGATCGCAAGCTTCGCCATGGGTGCCAACGCTGCCTATATCTATGTGCGCGGCGAATATATCCGTGAACGCGAAGCCCTGCAGGCCGCGATCGATGAATGCTACGATGCCGGCCTTCTCGGCAAGAACAACAAGCTCGGCTGGGATATGGACATCTTCGTCCATCATGGCGCCGGCGCTTATATCTGCGGCGAAGAAACCGCGCTGCTCGAAAGCCTTGAAGGCAAGAAGGGCCAGCCGCGCCTGAAGCCGCCATTCCCGGCCAATATGGGTCTCTATGGCTGCCCGACGACGGTCAATAACGTCGAATCGATCGCCGTTGCCCCGACTATCCTGCGCCGTGGCGCCGGCTGGTTCTCGTCCATCGGCCGTCCGAACAATGTCGGCACCAAGCTCTTCATGCTCTCCGGTCACGTCAACAAGCCGTGCACCGTCGAAGAGAGCATGGGCATCACCTTCCGCGAACTGGTGGACAAGCACGCTGGCGGCATCCGCGGCGGCTGGGACAACCTACTGGCCGTCATTCCGGGCGGCGCATCGTGCCCGATCGTTCCGGCCAAGGACATCATCGACTGCCCGATGGACTTCGACGGCCTGCGCGCTGTCGGCTCCTCCTTCGGTACGGCCGCCTCGATCGTCATGGACAAGTCCACCGACGTCATCAAGGCGATCGCCCGTATCTCGGCCTTCTTCAAGCATGAGAGCTGCGGCCAGTGCACGCCGTGCCGCGAAGGCACCGGCTGGATGTGGCGCGTGATGGAGCGCATGGCGCGCGGCAATGCCCAGAAGCGCGAAATTGACATGCTGTTCCAGGTCACCAAGCAGATCGAAGGTCACACGATCTGTGCGCTCGGCGATGCCGCCGCATGGCCTGTGCAGGGTCTGATCCGTAACTTCCGTCCGGAAATCGAAGCCCGCATCGACCAGTATACGGCCAGTGCGCTCGATCACGGTGCGGTTCTGGAGGCGGCTGAGTAAGCGCATGACGACCAGGGCATCCGACAGCAAGGTGGGAGAAGGGGCAGCCGATTTCGCGGCTGACTTCGGCCGTCTTGCTGCCGGCATGCTGGAAAATGCGCGTGCGATGCCCGTTCACCCGCTGATGGCGCATCCAGCTGCGGCATTTGCCGCGGCCACAGCGATCGGCTTCGGCATTTCCACGCAGATGGCCGGCGTCTTCTTCGGCGCACTGCAGGGCGCGTTCGAGACGGCGAACATGGCGGCCGCAGCGCTCGACGAAACGCCGCCGGATGAAGAAACGCCAGAGATGGCCATCCGCCCGGAGAATATTCGCCCTCCGGCTGAAACGGCTACGCCGGTTCGCAAGGCTGTAAAGCCGAAGCTGACGGTGGTTTCCACCAGGGCGCCGACGGTAGAAGCCGTAAAGCCGACGGTTGTCAAGACGAAGCCGGCCGCAAGGTCCAGGAAGGTTGACGACCTGAAGCTGATCGCTGGCATTGGTCCGAAGCTGGAGCAGGTGCTGAACAAAAGAGGCATCTGCACCTTTGCCGATATCGCGGCATGGAGCGACGCCGACGTTGCGAGCCTGGACGCTGAGCTCGGCTTCGACGGCCGCATCCTGCGTGACGACTGGGTTGGCCAGGCCAAGGTGCTGGCGACACGGGGCCGCAGGAAGAAGTAGATTTCCGGCCACAGGCGATGGCCGGAAGAATGGCGTATCGACCGACGGGGCAGGGGGCTCCGGGTCGTGGTGCCGATGGCGGGTTTCGGGTCTCGGAACCAGCGAAAGAGAATTTGGGCAATTCCGGCGCCGGGACGGACGAAATGTCTGTCTTGGCAATATGGATGTTGCAAAAATAGGTTTGTTTGCCGGTGCCCGGCGAATGGGAAACAGGACTGAGTGACGATGGCAAAACTGAAGATTGACGGTAACGAGATCGAAGTTCCGGATCATTACACGCTGATTCAGGCGTGCGAAGAGGCCGGTGCTGAAGTTCCGCGCTTCTGCTTCCATGAGCGTCTGTCGGTTGCCGGCAATTGCCGTATGTGCCTCGTCGAGGTCAAGGGCGGTCCGCCGAAGCCGCAGGCTTCCTGCGCCATGGGCGTGCGCGATATTCGCGGCGGCCCGAACGGCGAACTGCCTGAAGTCTTCACCAATACGCCGATGGTCAAGAAGGCCCGTGAGGGCGTGATGGAATTCCTGCTGATCAACCATCCGCTGGATTGCCCGATCTGCGACCAGGGCGGCGAATGCGATCTGCAGGACCAGGCCATGGCCTTCGGTATCGACACTTCGCGCTATCAGGAAGACAAGCGCGCCGTCGAAGACAAGTATATCGGCCCGCTCGTCAAGACGGTCATGAACCGCTGCATTCACTGCACGCGTTGCGTCCGCTTCACGACGGAAGTTGCCGGCATTTCCGAACTCGGCCTGATCGGCCGCGGCGAAGACGCCGAAATCACCACCTATCTCGAGCAGGCCATGACCTCCGAGCTGCAGGGCAACGTCGTTGACCTCTGCCCGGTCGGCGCACTGACCTCCAAGCCCTTCGCCTTCACGGCCCGTCCG
The DNA here is from genome assembly GCF_056398505.1 of Rhizobium sp. 01T437. Classification (NCBI taxonomy): domain Bacteria; kingdom Pseudomonadati; phylum Pseudomonadota; class Alphaproteobacteria; order Hyphomicrobiales; family Rhizobiaceae; genus Rhizobium; species Rhizobium sp. 01T437. Next base: position 62,777 of record NZ_JBFTPM010000008.1, on the reverse strand, counting down.
TGGGAACTGAACAAGACCGAATCGATCGACGTCATGGACGCCGTCGGCTCGGCAATCCGCGTCGATACCCGCGGTCGCGAAGTCATGCGCATCCTGCCGCGCGTCAACGAGGCGGTGAATGAAGAGTGGATCTCCGACAAGACCCGTCACGTCTGGGACGGCCTGAAGACGCAGCGCCTCGACCGTCCTTACGTCCGCAAGGACGGCCGCCTGCAGCCGGCGAGCTGGGGCGAAGCCTTCGGCGCCATCAAGGCTGCCGTATCGGCAACATCAGGCGACAAGATCGGCGCGATTGCCGGCGACCTCGCTTCGGTCGAAGAAATGTATGCGCTGTCCGAACTGATAAAGTCGCTGGGTTCCGGGAACCTCGACTGTCGCCAGGATGGGACGGCACTTGATCCGTCGCTCGGCCGCGCAAGCTACCTTTTCAATCCGACCATATCAGGCATCGAACAGGCCGACGCACTGCTCATCGTCGGTGCGAATCCGCGCTTTGAAGCCGCCATCCTCAATGCCCGCATCCGCAAGCGTTTCCGTCGCGGCGGCTTCCCGATCGGTGTGATCGGCGAGGGTGGCGAGATGCGCTACAAGTATGATTACCTCGGTGCAGGTCCCGATACGCTGAAGGACATTCTTGACGGCGGCCACGCCTTCGCCGAAGTCCTCTCCAAGGCTTCCAAGCCGATGATCATCATCGGCCAGGGCGCTCTGACCCGTACGGATGGTGCAGGCGTTCTCGCAACCGCCGCCAAGCTCGCCGTCAATGTCGGCGCAGTCGCTGAAGGCTGGAACGGCTTTGCGGTGCTGCACACCGCGGCATCGCGCGTCGGCGGCCTCGACCTCGGCTTCGTGCCGGGCGCCAAGGACGCCAATGCCGCCGAGATGCTGAAGGCTATGGACGTGCTCTTCCTGCTCGGCGCCGACGAACTCGACTTCTCGACCAAGGCTGCGAAGTTCACCGTCTATATCGGCTCGCATGGCGACAGCGGCGCACATGGCGCCGACGTCATCCTGCCGGCTGCTGCCTACACCGAAAAGTCCGGCACCTGGGTCAACACCGAAGGTCGCGTCCAGATGGGCAATCGCGCCGGTTTCGCACCGGGCGACGCCCGCGAAGACTGGGCGATCATCCGCGCCCTTTCCGACGTGCTCGGCAAGAAGCTTCCCTTTGATTCTCTCGGCGAATTGCGCAGCAAACTCTATGCGGCATTCCCGCATTTCGCGGCCGTCGATGAGATCGCCGAAGGTGATAGCGCCCAAATTGCCGCACTGGCGAAAAAAGCCGGTAAGATGAACAAATCCGGGTTTGCGTCGTCGGTCAAAGACTTCTATTTGACGAACCCGATAGCGCGCGCCTCGGCTGTCATGGCCGAGTGCTCGGCATTGGCCCGCAACAATTTCAAAGTCGCGGCAGAGTAAGGGCAGGAACTCATGGATTCTTTCTTCTCGACCTATGTCTGGCCGGCGATCATCATGATCGGTCAGTCACTGCTGCTGCTCGTCTGCCTGCTGGTCTTCATCGCTTACGTCCTTCTTGCCGACCGCAAGATCTGGGCTGCCGTCCAGCTGCGCCGCGGTCCGAACGTCGTCGGCCCCTTCGGCCTGTTCCAGTCCTTCGCCGACCTTCTGAAGTTCGTCTTCAAGGAGCCTGTCATTCCGGCTGGCGCCAACAAGGCAGTCTTCCTGCTCGCCCCGCTCGTGACCGTGCTTCTGGCGTTGTCGACCTGGGCGGTCGTGCCGCTCGCCGATGGTTGGGTGGTTGCCAACATCAATGTCGGCATCCTCTACATCCTGGCGATCTCCTCGCTTGAAGTTTACGGCATCATCATGGGCGGCTGGGCTTCGAACTCGAAGTATCCGTTCCTCGGCGCGCTGCGCTCCGCCGCACAGATGGTGTCCTACGAAGTCTCGATCGGCTTTGTCATCGTCACCGTTCTTCTTTGCGTCGGTTCGCTGAACCTGACTGACATTGTCAATGCCCAGCGCACCGGCCTCGGCACGATGCTCGGCCTGCCGAATTCGTTCCTCGACTGGCACTGGCTGGCGCTGTTCCCGATGTTCGTCGTCTTCTTCATCTCGGCGCTCGCCGAGACGAACCGCCCGCCTTTCGACCTTCCGGAAGCAGAATCCGAACTCGTCGCCGGCTTCATGGTCGAATACGGCTCGGCTCCGTACATGATGTTCATGCTCGGCGAATATGCGGCCGTCGTGCTGATGTGCTCGCTGACGACGATCCTCTTCCTGGGTGGCTGGCTGCCGCCGGTTGATTTCTGGCTCATCAACTGGGTCCCGGGCATCATCTGGTTCATGCTGAAGTCATGCCTGGTGTTCTTCATGTTCGCCATGGTCAAGGCTTTCGTGCCGCGTTACCGCTACGACCAGCTCATGCGTCTCGGCTGGAAGGTTTTCCTTCCACTGTCGCTCGCCATGGTCGTCATCGTTGCATTCGTGCTGAAACTGACGGGATGGGCAGGCTGATGTCCAACCTCGTTTCCGGCAAAATTGGAGATTGAAGATGGGAAGCCTGTCCGCCTCCATCAACTCGCTTTTCCTTAAAGAATTCGTCGGCGCCTTCTTCCTGTCGATGCGCTATTTCTTCAAGCAGAAGGCGACGATCAACTACCCCTTCGAAAAGGGTCCGGTCAGCCCGCGCTTCCGCGGCGAACATGCACTGCGCCGTTATCCCAACGGTGAAGAGCGCTGCATCGCCTGCAAGCTCTGCGAAGCGATCTGTCCCGCTCAGGCGATCACCATCGAAGCCGGCCCGCGCCGCAATGACGGCACACGCCGCACGGTGCGTTACGACATCGACATGGTGAAGTGCATCTACTGCGGCTTCTGCCAGGAAGCTTGCCCTGTTGATGCGATCGTCGAAGGCCCGAATTTCGAATTCGCCACCGAAACCCGTGAAGAACTCTACTTCGATAAGCAGAGGCTCCTCGAAAACGGCGACCGGTGGGAGCGTGAAATCGCCCGCAATATGGCGATCGATGCGCCGTATCGTTGATTGAAATTTGAAATGCCGCGGGAAGGGCACTCTTGCTCACCGCGGTCAACATGCACCGGGGCTTTGCCGGCGAAAGCTGTGCGAAGTCCCATCGGGCAGGGAAACTCCCGGCTGCCCGGGGGAAGATGAAAAAGGCACCAACATGGGTCTGCAGGCTCTATTTTTCTATCTTTTCGCCTTTGTCGCGATAGCGTCGGCGTTCATGGTCATCTGGGCGAAGAACCCGGTTCACTCGGTTCTGTTCCTGATCCTGGTGTTCTTCAATGCAGCGGGTCTCTTCCTGCTGCTGGGTGCCGAATTCCTGGCGATGATCCTGCTCGTCGTCTACGTGGGCGCGGTCGCTGTTCTCTTCCTCTTCGTGGTGATGATGCTCGACATCGACTTCACCGAGCTTCGCGCCGGTGTTCTCGAATATGCGCCGATCGGCGCGCTGATCGGTCTCATCCTCGCAGCCGAACTCATCGTCGTCATCGGCGGCAGCGCGATCTCGCCCGAGATTGCCAAGACAGTCGCCATGCCGATCCCGGCACTCACCGAACGCACCAATACGGCGGCTCTCGGCGACGTGCTCTATACGAACTACGTCTACTTCTTCCAGATTGCCGGTCTGATCCTGCTGGTCGCCATGATCGGCGCGATCGTGCTGACGCTGAAGCATCGCACCAATATCAAGCGGCAGAATATTTCCCGCCAGGTTGCCCGCACGCCTGCGACCGCCGTCGAGGTGATCAAGGTCAAGCCGGGCCAGGGCGTGAGCTGAGCCGAGAGGTCAAGGAACAAAGAACATGGTCATCGGACTTTCCCACTATCTCACGGTCAGCGCCATCCTCTTCACGATCGGCATCTTCGGCATCTTCCTGAACCGGAAGAACATCATCGTCATCCTGATGTCGATCGAATTGATCCTGTTGTCGGTCAACATCAACATGGTCGCCTTCTCGTCGTTCCTCAACGACATCGTCGGCCAGGTCTTTGCACTGTTCATTCTGACTGTTGCTGCTGCTGAAGCGGCGATCGGTCTTGCAATTCTCGTTGTCTTCTACCGCAACCGCGGTTCGATCGCGGTCGAAGACGTCAATATGATGAAGGGCTGAGCGGCTCATGTTCCTCTATAAGGCTATCGTCTTCCTTCCCCTGATCGGCGCGATCATCGCCGGCCTCTTCGGCCGCGCGATCGGCGCCAAGGCGTCGGAATATGTCACCTGCGGCCTGATGATCATCGCCGCCGTCCTGTCCTGGGTCGTTTTCTTCACGGTTGCGCTCGGCCATCCGGAAGGCGTGATCAAGGTCGAGGTTCTTCGCTGGATCCAGTCCGGCGGCATTGACGTCTCCTGGTCGCTGCGTGTCGATACGCTGACCTCGGTCATGCTGATCGTCGTCAATACGGTCTCGACCCTGGTGCATATCTACTCGATCGGTTACATGCACACCGATCCGCATCGCCCGCGCTTCTTCGCTTATCTGTCGCTCTTCACTTTCGCCATGCTCATGCTGGTGACCGCCGACAACCTCGCCCAGATGTTCTTCGGCTGGGAAGGCGTGGGTCTGGCCTCGTACCTGCTGATCGGCTTCTGGTACAAGAAGCCCTCGGCATCGGCAGCTGCAATAAAGGCCTTCATCGTCAACCGCGTCGGCGACTTCGGCTTCGTGCTCGGTATTGCCACCGTCTTCGTGCTGTTCGGCTCGATCAACTTCGACACGATCTTCGCCAATGCTTCGACCTTCGCTCCGGCGGAAGGCGGCGGCGAAGCCGGCGAAGTGATCCTGAACCTCTTTGGCATGCATCTCGACAAGGCGCATGCGCTGACCGGCGCCTGCCTGCTGCTCTTCATGGGCGCAATGGGTAAGTCGGCACAGTTCCTGCTGCACACCTGGCTGCCGGATGCCATGGAAGGCCCAACCCCGGTATCCGCACTCATCCATGCCGCAACAATGGTGACCGCCGGCGTCTTCCTCGTCGCCCGCATGTCGCCGCTTTTCGAACTGTCGCCGGATGCGCTCGTCGTCGTGACGGTTATCGGCGCAATCACTGCCTTTTTCGCGGCGACCGTTGCTCTTGTGCAGAACGACATCAAGCGCGTCATCGCCTATTCCACCTGCTCGCAGCTCGGCTACATGTTCGTGGCGCTCGGCGCCGGGGCCTATGGCGCGGCGATCTTCCATCTCTTCACGCATGCCTTCTTTAAGGCGCTGCTCTTCCTTTGCGCCGGCTCGGTCATCCATGCCGTCGATGGCGAGCAGGACATGCGCTACATGGGCGGCTTGTGGCCGCATATTAAAGTTACTGCTGTCCTGATGATCATCGGCACGCTGGCGATCACCGGTTTCGGCATTCCCTTCACGCCGATCGGCTTTGCTGGCTTCTTCTCCAAGGATGTCATCGTCGAGGCGACCTATGCATCGCATTCGCCGGCTGCGGGCTTCGCCTTCACGCTGCTCGTTATTGCCGCGCTTTTCACGAGCTTCTATTCCTGGCGCCTGATCTTCATGACCTTCTTCGGCAGGCCGCGCGCTTCGCATGAAGTCATGCATCACGTCCATGAATCGCCACAGGTCATGCTGGTGCCGCTCTATATCCTGGCGATCGGCGCGGTCGTCGCGGGCGTGCTCTTCGAAGGCCGTTTCTACGGCGAGGAATATGCCGAGTTCTGGAAGGGCGCGCTCTTCACCGGTGCCGAGAACGAACTGGTGGAAGAATTCCATCATGTTCCGGTATGGGTCGGCCTCAGCCCCTTCATCGCCATGCTGCTCGGTTTCGTGACCGCCTGGTACATGTACATCAGGTCGCCGTCGACGCCGCGCAAGCTCGCCGAGCAGCACCGTGTGCTCTATCAGTTCCTGCTCAACAAGTGGTACTTCGACGAGCTCTATGACTTCCTCTTCGTCCGCAGCGCCAAGGCGCTTGGCAACTTCCTGTGGAAGAAGGGTGATGTCGGCGTCATCGATACCTACGGTCCGAACGGCATTGCCGCCCGCGTCGTCAACGTCACCGACCGCGTCGTGCGCCTGCAGACCGGCTACCTCTATCACTATGCCTTCGCGATGCTGATCGGCGTTGCGGCGCTTGTTACCTGGATGATGCTCGGGAGTTCCTTCTGATGACCGATTGGCCTATTCTTTCAACGGTCACCTTCTTGCCGCTCGTCGGCGTGGTGCTCTTGTTGCTGATGAACGGCGAAACCGAGAACGGCCGCAAGAACGTGCTGTGGATTTCGCTGATCACCACGGTCTTCACCTTCATCCTCTCGCTCTTCATCTGGATCGGCTTCGACAACGCCAATCCAGGCTTCCAGATGATCGAGCAGCATAGCTGGCTCGGCACCGGCATCGGCTACCATGTCGGTGTCGACGGCATCTCCATGCTGTTCATCATCCTCTCGACCTTCCTGATGCCCTTCTGCGTGCTGGCAAGCTGGCTCTCGATCGAGAAGCGGCTGAAGGAATACATGATCGCCTTCCTCATCCTCGAAGTGATGATGGTCGGTGTCTTCGTCTCGCTCGATATCGTTCTCTTCTACGTCTTCTTCGAAGGCGGCCTCATTCCGATGTTCCTGATCATCGGCGTCTGGGGCGGTGCGAACCGCGTCTATGCGAGCTACAAGTTCTTCCTCTACACGCTGCTCGGCTCGGTTCTGATGCTGCTCGCCATCATGGCGATGTACTGGCAGGCCGGCACGACCGACATCACCGCGCTGCTGGCCTACAAGTTCCCGCCGGCAATGCAGACCTGGCTGTGGCTTGCCTTCTTCGCCTCCTTCGCGGTGAAGATGCCGATGTGGCCGGTCCACACATGGCTCCCGGACGCACACGTCCAGGCGCCGACGGCCGGTTCCGTCATCCTGGCAGGCGTGCTCCTGAAGCTCGGCGGCTACGGCCTGATCCGCTTCTCGATCGGCATGTTCCCGGTCGCTTCGGATCATTTCGCGCCGCTCGTCTTCGCGCTGTCCGTTATCGCTATCATCTACACCTCGCTGGTCGCGATGATGCAGGACGACATCAAGAAGCTGATCGCCTATTCCTCGGTCGCTCACATGGGCTACGTGACGATGGGCATTTTCGCGGCGAACGCTCAGGGCCTGCAGGGTTCGATCTTCCAGATGCTGTCGCACGGCATCGTCTCGGGCGCGCTCTTCCTGTGCGTCGGCGTCGTCTATGACCGTACCCACACCCGCGAAATCGCGGCCTATGGTGGCCTGGTCAACAACATGCCGAAATACGCGGTGGCCTTCATGGTCTTCACCATGGCGAATGTCGGCCTGCCGGGCACTTCGGGCTTCATCGGCGAATTCCTGACGCTGATCGGTGTCTTCCGCGCCAACACCTGGGTTGCGCTCTTTGCCGCCACCGGTGTCATCCTCTCGGCTGCCTATGCGCTCTGGCTCTATCGCCGGGTGATCTTCGGCGCGCTGGAGAAGGAAAAGCTGAAGGCTCTGCTCGACCTTTCGCCGCGTGAAAAGGTCATCCTTTATCCGCTGGTCGCGCTCACTATTTTCTTCGGCGTCTATCCGGCTCCGGTCTTCGATGCGACCGCAGCTTCCGTAGACCATCTGATCAACAGCTATTCGGCCGCAGTGCAGGCAGCGCAGAATGTTGCGCTGTCGATGAAATGACGGGACTTTAGGACATGACTGCTGAAACAATCTCCCTGAGCCTGTACCTGTCCGCGCCGGAAATCATCCTCGCGATCGGTGCCCTCGTACTGCTCATGATCGGCGTCTTTGCGGGTGAGCGGTCTGGTCCGCTCGTCAGCACGCTGGCGATGATCGTGATTGCTATCTCCGGCCTCTGGTTGGTCTTCGTCCCTGGCGACGGGCTTGCCTATGGCGGTGTTTATCTCGCTGACGGCTTCGCACGCTTTATGAAGGTGCTGGCGCTGATCGGCTCCTTCGTCGCGCTGTTCATGTCGATGGGTCTCGCCAGAGAAAACCAGCTCGACAAGTTCGAGTTCCCGGTTCTTCTGGTGCTGTGTACGCTCGGCATCATGCTGATGATCTCGGCCAACGACCTGATCGCGCTCTATCTCGGCCTTGAGCTGCAGTCTCTGGCGATCTACGTCATCGCTGCGATCAACCGCGACAGCCTTAAGTCGACGGAAGCCGGCTTGAAGTATTTCGTGCTCGGCGCACTCTCCTCGGGCATGCTGCTCTACGGCATGTCGCTGGTTTACGGCTTTACTGGCCATACGCACTTTGCCGATGTCGCCCAGGCGTTGACGGTCGAAGGCACGCGTTCGCTCGGTCTGATCTTCGGCCTCGTCTTCATCCTCGCCGGCATCGCCTTCAAGATCTCGGCCGTTCCATTTCACATGTGGACGCCGGACGTTTATGAAGGCGCGCCAACCCCGGTCACTGCCTTCCTGGCGAGCGCACCGAAGGTTGCCGCCATGGCGATGATGACCCGTATTGTCATCACCGCCTTCGAGCCGGTGCTGACCGACTGGCAGCAGGTCATCGTCTTCATTTCGATCGCCTCGATGCTGCTGGGTTCGTTCGCGGCCATCGGCCAGAAGAACATCAAGCGACTGATGGCCTATTCCTCGATCGGTCACATGGGTTATGCGCTGGTTGGCCTCGCAGCCGGCAACCAGACGGGCGTCACAGGCGTCATGCTCTACATGGCGATCTACATGGTCATGACCCTCGGCTCCTTCGCCATCATCATGTCGATGCGCCGCAAGGACGGCACGGTTGTCGAGAATGTCAGCGATCTCGCCGGCCTGTCGACGACGAACCCCTTCATGGCTGTCGTGCTGACAGCACTGATGTTCTCGCTCGCCGGTATCCCGCCGCTCGCCGGTTTCTTTGCGAAGTACTTCGTCTTCGTCGCCGCCATCGAAGCCAAGCTCTATGCGCTTGCTGTCATCGGTGTCCTGGCTTCGGTCGTCGGCGCTTACTACTACCTGCGCGTCATCAAGCTGATGTGGTTCGATGAGGCGACCGGCGAATTCGCCCGCGTCTCCGGCTCGCTGCGCCTCGTCTTCGGTCTCTCCGGCCTCTTCGTCGCTGCCTATGTTCTCATCGGCGGTCCGATCGGTGGTGCGGCAGAGCTCGCTGCGGCAACGCTGTTCTGATGGCTTCCGACAAGCGGCGCCGGATATCGCTCGGCGATATCAGGCACGAGGCCTTGTCGGATACGTCGTCGACCAACACGGAATGCCTTGCCCGGGCTCGGGCAGGGGACAGCGGTCTGCTCTGGGTGACCGCCGAACGACAGACCGGCGGCCGGGGCCGCCGGGGCCGTCCCTGGGTTTCAGAGCGCGGCAATCTCTACGCCTCACTTCTCCTCATCGATCCGGCGCCGATGGAGCGCCTTGCCTCCCTGCCGCTGGCAATCGCCGTCGCCGTGCACCAGGCGATCCGCAGTGTATTGCCGCCCGGCGCCGAGCCGCTGGAGGTGAAGTGGCCGAACGATATCCTGATCGGACGCAAGAAGACCTGCGGCATCCTCGTGGAAGGCGAACGACTGGCGGATGGCCGCCATGCTGTCGTGATCGGCATCGGCATAAATGTATCGGTCATGCCGGACAATCCTATCTATCCCGTCACCTGCCTGCGCGGTCAGGGAAGTGCGGCTTCGCCCGAAGAGCTCTTCGCCCATCTCTTTGCCTCCATGGCCGAGACGCTTGATATCTGGGATGAAGGGCAGGGTATCGCCGAGGTCACGGCTCGGTGGCGCGCTGTCGCCTGCGGTATTGGCGAAAAGATAACCGTGAATCTGCCCGACAGGTCGATTTCAGGGTATTTCGCCGGGATAGATGATAATGGCCTGTTGATGCTCGATACCGGCGCAGGCAGGATAATGCCGATTGCGGCCGGCGATGTATTCTTTGGATAGTGGAAAAAACAAACATTATGGCGAAACAGGACGAACTGGTATTTCTGCCCCTGGGCGGCGTCGGCGAGATCGGCATGAATCTCGCGCTGTACGGCTACGGCCCGGCGGATCATCGCCAGTGGATCATGGTGGATTGCGGCGTCACCTTTCCGGGCCCGGATCTGCCGGGTGTCGATCTCGTCCTGCCGGATATCCGCTTCCTTGCCAATGAGCGCAAGAACCTCAAGGCGATCATCATCACCCACGCCCATGAGGATCACTATGGCGCGCTCGCCGATCTCTGGCCGGGCCTCAACGTGCCGGTCTATGCCTCGCCCTTCACGGCCGGCCTGCTGGAAGCCAAGCGCAATTTCGAGAAGGATGCGATCGGCGAAGTACCCGTGACGATCTTCAAGGCCGGCGATACGATCAATGTCGGCCCCTTCAGCATCGAGGGTGTCGCCGTCAATCACTCGATCCCCGAGCCCATGTCGCTGGTGATCCGCACGCCGCTCGGCAATGTCATCCACACCGGCGACTGGAAGATCGACCACGAGCCGTCGCTCGGACCTCTGACCGACGAGGCGCGCTTCCGTCAGATTGGCGATGAGGGCGTGCTGGCGTTGCTCTGCGACTCCACCAATGCGCTGCGCGACGGCGTTTCGCCCTCCGAGAAGGATGTCTCGGAGAGCTTGCGCAAGATCATCGAGAATGCCGAGGGGCGTGTGGCAATTACCACCTTCTCCTCGAATGTCGGCCGTATCCGCACTGTCGCCGAAGCCGCCGAAGCCGCCGGTCGCGAAGTGCTGCTGCTCGGAAGCTCGCTGAAGCGCGTGTGCGACGTTGCCCAGGACATCGGCCTGCTGGAGGGCGTAAAGCCCTTCATCTCCGAAGAGGATTACGGCTTCATCCCGCGTGACAAGGTCGTGGTGATCCTCACCGGCAGTCAGGGCGAGCCGCGCGCTGCCCTTGCCAAGCTCTCCCGCGACGAGATGCGCAATGTGGCGTTCACCGCCGGCGATATCGTTGTCTTCTCCTCGCGTGCCATCCCCGGTAACGAGAAGGCGATCCAGGACATCAAGAACGGTCTCGTAGAGCAGGGCGTTCACATCATCACCGACACAGAGGCGCTGGTGCATGTCTCCGGCCATCCGCGCCGCAACGAGTTGCAGAAGATGTACGAGTGGACACGGCCGAAAGTCGTTGTGCCCGTACATGGCGAGGCAACGCATCTGACGGCGCACAAAGAGCTTGCCGAGCAGTCCGGCATTCCGACGGTGCCGCGTGTGCGCAATGGCGATGTGCTGCGGCTCGCCCCGGGACCGGTCGAGGTGATCGACGAGGCGCCGCATGGCCGCATCTACAAGGATGGGTCACTGATCGGTGACTTCGATGAGATGGGCATCGGCGAGCGCAAGAAGCTTTCCTATGTCGGCCATGTCGCCCTCAGCATCGTGCTCGACAGCCGCTACGACATCATTGGCGAGCCCGATCTCGTGGCGATCGGCCTGCCGGTCTATGACGACGAGGGCGAAGATATGGAAGATGGGTTGTTCGACGCCGCGATCGGGGCGTTCGAGAGCATTCCACGCGCCCGCCGCAAGGATATCGACATGGTACAGGAGGCTCTGCGCCGCGCCGTGCGCGCTGCCGCCAATCATACCTGGGGCAAGAAGCCTCTCGTCACGGTCTTCATCACCAGGGTCTGATGATGCTTGGCCGGGTGAACCATATCGCCATCGCCGTGCCTGATCTGGCCGCCGCAGTCGCGAGCTATCGCGACACTCTGGGGGCAGCGGTCTCGCAGCCGCAGGCGCTACCGGCGCATGGCGTGACGGTCGTTTTCGTGGAGCTGCCGAATACCAAGGTGGAGCTGCTGGAGCCGCTCGGTGAAGCCTCGCCCATTGCGGCCTTCCTCGAGAAGAACCCGTCGGGCGGAATGCACCACATCTGCTACGAGGTCGCCGATATTCTCGCTGCCCGCGATCGGTTAACGGCATCGGGGGCTAGGGTGCTTGGCAATGGCGAGCCGAAGATTGGCGCGCATGGCAAGCCGGTGCTTTTCCTCCACCCGAAGGACTTCTTCGGTACGCTGATCGAGCTGGAACAGGTCTGAAGCTCTGCGTCAGAGTGACCTAAATCGCCCACCGCCTTTGAACTGGCCGCCATTCCGGCTTATAAGCAGCCAAAACCAGCCGCTAAGGCGCCATATCGACGGGAACCAAGATGTTTCAGGCCTTCCTTCAGGGGTTCGCAGTTTATTTCATTATCTGGTGGATCACGCTTTTCGCCGTGCTGCCGATCGGCCTGCGCACTCAGGCGGACGATAATGATGTTGTGCTGGGCACCGTGCCGAGCGCGCCGACCCGTTTTCGTCCGGGTTTCGTTTTTTCGCTGACGACGCTCATTTCAGGTGCAATTTACGGCTTCTGGTATATCTGTTCGACCTATTTCGGTCTCGGCTTCGATGCACTTCCACAAATAGGGCCTAGCTTCTATTAGGAATGGCTTTTGCTCAATCTTTGAGCAGATGTAAATGCAACCGCGAAAAATCTGTCATACGGACGTCATGCAAGTGAGGCAAAGAGCTTGCGTAACGGAAGGCGGGCTTACCTAACGAAAGGCGAGCTTGATTTTTCGGGAATGTCGGAAGCCGAAAAAGCAAAAAAAAACAAGGCTAAAAGCCTTGTTTTAATTATCGCGTGATCCTTAACCGTTACCGGGGCAGCGACGAGCGCGCCTAAGATCTGATCCTCCCAAGACTTGACCGCGAGTTCGGCAAGAATTTAACCTTCCTGCCTGTTTTGTGAGCTAAAGCTAGCTCAAAGATTGTGCTTTGTCATTAGCTTTTTTTGCATTTTTGCTACACTCACGCAAAATTTTTCTGTTGACAAGATTTGCCTTCAAGCCCTTATAAATACGCGCTTTTTCGCGCCTGCTCAATTTGTGGGCGCTAACATGCGTCTGCGGGAGGCAGCTGGCACGGGTCGCGGGTTTCCTTCCTGCCGCGAAGCGGCTATGAACGCTCCCATCTTTAACAAATGCCGTCGATTCCGCTTGGGTAAGCGGCGTCTCAACTGTACCGGAATCCGCCATGCGTCTGTCCCGCTTTTTCATACCCATTCTCAAGGAAAACCCCAAGGAGGCGGAAATCGTCTCTCACCGGCTGATGCTGCGCTCCGGTATGGTGCGCCAGCAGTCGCAGGGCATCTATTCCTGGCTGCCGCTCGGCAAGAAGGTGCTGGACAAGGTCAACAACATCATCCGCGAGGAGCAGAACCGCGCCGGCGCCATCGAGCTTCTGATGCCGACGCTGCAGTCGGCCGAGCTCTGGCAGGAGAGTGGCCGTTACGACGCCTATGGCAAGGAGATGCTGCGCATCAAGGACCGTCAGGACCGTCCGATGCTCTACGGCCCGACCAACGAAGAAGTGATCACGGATATCTTCCGTTCCTCCGTGAAGTCCTACAAGGACCTGCCGCTCAATCTCTATCATATCCAGCTGAAATTCCGTGACGAGATCCGTCCGCGCTTCGGCACCATGCGCTCGCGCGAATTCATGATGAAGGACGCTTACTCCTTCGACTTGACGCGCGAAGGTGCGGAACATTCCTACAACAAGATGTTCACCGCCTATCTGCGCACCTTCGATCGCCTTGGCCTGCGCGCCATTCCGATGCGCGCCGACACCGGCCCGATCGGCGGCGATCTCAGCCATGAATTCATCATCCTCGCCGACACCGGCGAGTCGGAAGTGTTCTGCCACAAGGATTTCGTCAATTTCGACATTCCCGTGGAAAATACGGATTTCGACAGCGTCGACGGCCTGAAGTCGATTTTCGACAAGTGGACGTCGCTTTATGCCGCGACCTCCGAGATGCATGACGAGGCGGCCTTCAACGCCATTCCGGAAGGCGAGCGTCTTTCTGCGCGCGGCATCGAAGTCGGTCATATTTTCTACTTCGGTACCAGGTATTCCGAGCCGATGGGCGCGAAGGTGCAAGGTCCCGATGGCAAGGAACATACCGTTCACATGGGTTCCTACGGTATCGGCCCGACACGCCTTGTTCCCGCCATCATCGAAGCATCGCATGATGAGAACGGAATCATCTGGCCGGAGTCGGTCGCGCCCTTCGATGTTGTGGTCATCAACATGAAGGCCGGCGACGAAGCCTGCGACGGCACCTGCGAGCTGATCTACGCGGCGCTGACGAAGGCCGGCAAGGATGTGCTCTATGACGACACGGACGACCGTGCCGGCACCAAGTTTGCGACCGCCGACCTGATCGGCGTGCCGTACCAGATCATTGCCGGTCCGCGCGCGGTCGCGAATGGCGAAGTGGAAGTGAAGGACCGCAAGACTGGCGCCCGCGAGACGATGACCATCGAGGCGGCGATCAACAGGTTCGTGGCTTAAAGAAAGACGGAGGCGAAATGGCAGAGGCAGCAGTGGACCGGAGTTCAAAATCCGGCTTGGGTCCGGCTGGCAAGCCATTTTCCACCTTCGAACGCCTTGTGGCATGGCGCTATCTGCGCGCCCGCCGCAAGGAGGCGTTCATCTCCGTCATTGCCGGCTTCTCCTTCGTCGGCATCATGCTGGGCGTTGCGACGCTCATTATCGTCATGGCCGTGATGAACGGGTTCCGCACGGAGCTCGTCTCGCGCATCCTCGGCATCAACGGCCACATGATCATCCAGCCGATCGATGGTCCCTTTACCGACTATGCCGACCTCGTGAAGAAATTCGAGGCCGTGCCCGGCATCAAGATGGCGTTGCCCTTGGTGGAAGGCCAGGTGCTTGCCTCCTCGCGGACGGGCGGCAGTACCGGTGCGCTGGTGCGCGGCACGCGCGCCGAAGACCTGACCAAGCTCAAGGCCGTCTCCGACAATATCAAGTCCGGCGACATGGTGGGTTTTGCTGCAGGCGACAGCGTTTTGATGGGCACGCGCATGGCCGACCAGCTCGGCCTGCGGGTCGGTGACCTGATTACGCTGACGTCACCGGAAGGTGATGTGACGCCGATGGGCGTCAATCCGCGCATCAAATCCTACAAGATCTCCGGTCTCTTCGAGATCGGCATGTCGGAATACGATTCCTCGATCATCTATATGCCGCTCGAGGAATCGCAGCTTTATTTCAATGCCGACGGGCTGGTGCAGTCGATCGAACTCTTCGTCAATAACCCCGACGATATCGACAATCTGAGGCCCAAGGTGGAGGAGGCGGCCGGTCGGCAGATAGCCATCACCGACTGGCGTCAGCGCAACCAGACCTTCTTCTCCGCCCTGGAGGTGGAGCGCAATGTCATGTTCATGATCCTGACGCTGATCGTGCTCGTGGCCGCGCTCAACATCATCTCCGGCCTCATCATGCTGGTGAAGGATAAGGGCAGCGACATCGCAATCCTGCGCACCATGGGTGCGAGCGCCGGCGCCATTATGCGCATCTTCTTCATGACGGGAGCGGCGATCGGCATCGTCGGCACGATCGCCGGCGTTTTGCTTGGCGTGCTCGTCTGCGTCAACATCGAGTCCATCCGCCAATTCTTCTCCTGGATCTCAGGCACCGTGATCTTCAATCCGCAGGTCTATTTCCTCAGCCAGCTGCCGGCGGAAATGGATGTGAGCGAAACGGTTTCTGTCGTCATCATGGCGCTGACTCTCTCCTTCATCGCGACGATCTTCCCCGCCTGGCGCGCCTCCCGCCTCGATCCCGTTCAGGCCCTTCGTTACGAATAAGGCCGTGATCCAAGGTCAAATCCAAGGCTCAATCCAAGGAATGCCGCATTCATGAAACGCAACGTCGTTCTCAAGCTTTCGGGCGTCGCGCGCCATTATGGCCAGGGCGAAACGCTGCTGACTATCCTCAAGGGTGCGGACCTCACCCTGTCGAGCGGTGAGATGGTGGCGCTGGTGGCGCCGTCCGGCACCGGCAAATCGACGCTGCTGCATGTCGCAGGGCTGCTGGAGCATCCCGACGGCGGCGAGGTAGTGGTCAACGGCCGCCCCTGTGATGGCCTTTCCGATGAGAAGCGCACGGCCATCCGCCGCGGCGAGATCGGTTTCGTTTATCAGTTCCACCATCTGCTGCCGGAATTCTCTGCGCAGGAGAACATCATGATGCCACAGCTCATCGCCGGCCTCTCATGGAAGGAAGCGGGCGAGCGGGCGAAGATGCTTCTGGATTACATGCGCATCGGCCACCGCGGTGCGCATCGCCCGGGCGAGCTTTCCGGCGGCGAGCAGCAGCGCGTGGCAATCGCTCGCGCCGTTGCCAATGCACCGAGCCTGCTTCTGGCCGACGAACCGACCGGCAATCTCGACCCGGAAACCGCCAGCTATGTCTTCGACGCTCTGGAGGCCCTGGTGCGCCAGTCCGGCCTTGCCGCGCTGATCGCCACACACAACCACGAGCTCGCCCGGCGCATGGACCGGCGCGTGACGATCTCCGACGGCAAGGTCGTGGATTTCTGATTATCAGGGGATAATCAGCCCGCCGCGATAATCGAGCTCATAGGCCTTCTGACCATCGACAAGGATGAATTCGTGGCCACGGAAATGCGTGCAGTCGCCTTCGCTCGTATCGACATAGCGCCCCAGCGAATGATCGAAGACCATGCCGCCGAGGAAGCGGCCTTGTTTGTAGAGCTGTGACAGCGCGGCGCTAATGATCGTGCCGGCGACAGTTCCGTCGATGATCCCGGGCTCGATGATCCGCCCGAAATAGTTCATCGCCCACACCGGCTTTTCCTCCAGCCACACCACTTCCTGACCGGCAAAATCCGTGCCGCCGAAATAGCTGTCGAGATAGCGCCAGATGCCGCGCTTGTAGCCGAGATCATGGGCGCCGATCCGATAGGAAGGCTGTGCCTTGGCGCCGGCAACATAAGTCTGCGATTTGGCTTCGACAATGAAGCCGTTGAGTTCCTGCGTGTCCATCGTCCCACTGCTCCGATGTTAACCATGTCCCGCAGAAGCGGGGGGTAAACCTGTTGACAATAGAACATACATGGAACAAATTAAAAACATAAGAGCAAACGGAGAGCCAAATGACTGACATGATCCGTGATATCGCAGCATTCACCTCCATCGCAATGTTCATTGCCAGCTTTTCGCTGATCGTCATGGCAATGTAAGAATTCAGGGGATCGCATGGCAGCCATGCGGTCCCGAAGCGGGACTTTTTCTGGACAGAATCGCCGACAATGCCGACAATGCGCACTCTTCAGTGAGGCGGTTCGAAAGGCAGATCATGGCGGATGCGGAAAAAGGTGCTGCTGGCGCAGTCGTCGGCGGAAAACCGGGCTTCGTCCATCTGAGGGTCCACTCCGCCTATTCGCTGCTCGAAGGCGCGCTGCCCCTCAAAAAGATCCTCTACAAGGCATCGGGCGACAGCCAGCCGGCAATCGCCATCACCGATACCAACAATCTTTTCGTCGCCCTGGAATTTTCCCAGAAGGCGCTGGAGGACGGTCTGCAGCCGATCATCGGCTGCCAGGTGTCGATCGACATGGAAGATGGCCTCGACACCGAGAAGCGAGGCGGTCAGCAGGCGCTGGTTAAATTGCCTTCGATCGTGCTTCTGTCAGCTACGGATGCGGGTTACGAGCGGCTGGTCGATCTCGTCAGCCGCGCCTATCTCGGCGGTGAGAGCAATCAGGCTGTCCATATCCGTTCCTCCTGGCTGGAGGAAATCGGTACCGAGGGGCTGATCGCTTTGACCGGTGCCTCGACCGGCCCTGTCGACATGCCGTTTAAGGACGGCCATGCTGCTGCGGCAGAGACGCGACTGCTGGCGCTGAAGCGCCTCTTCGGTGACCGGCTCTATGTCGAACTGCAGCGGCACGGAACCTACGACAAGCGCCACGAACAGAAGATCATCGGCCTTGCCTACAAGTATGATCTGCCGCTGGTGGCGACCAACGAGGCCTTCTTCCCGACACGAGACGATTACGACGCGCATGACGCGCTGATGGCGGTGGCCCACAACGCCATCGTTTCCGACGACAGCCGCTTCCGCCTCTCGCCGGATCATTATCTGAAGAGCCGTGCAGAGATGGAAAAGCTTTTCGCCGATCTGCCTGAGGCACTGGATAATACCGTCGAGATCGCACGGCGCTGTTCCTTCATTCTGAAGACCCGCAAGCCGATCCTGCCACGCTTCACCGGCGCGACCGATGATCCCGAGGAGGCCGAGCGCGCAGAATCGCTCGAACTTCGCCGCCAGGCGGAGGAGGGGCTGGATATGCGCCTTGCCGAGCTTGGAATGTCCGCCGGTTACGAGGAGAAGGATTACCGCGAACGGCTGGAATTCGAGCTCAGCGTTATCGAGCGCATGAAGTTCCCCGGCTACTTCCTGATCGTTGCGGACTTCATCAAATGGGCCAAGCAGCAGGATATTCCGGTCGGTCCGGGCCGCGGTTCGGGTGCGGGTTCACTGGTCGCCTATGCGCTGACGATCACCGACGTCGATCCGCTGCGTTTCTCGCTGCTCTTCGAACGCTTCCTCAATCCCGAACGTGTCTCGATGCCCGACTTCGATATCGACTTCTGCCAGGACCGCCGCGAAGAGGTGATCCGTTACGTGCAGCAGAAATATGGTCGCGAGCAGGTGGCGCAGATCATAACCTTCGGTTCGTTGCAGGCGCGCGCGGCACTGCGCGATGTCGGCCGCGTGCTGGAAATGCCCTACGGCCAGGTCGACAAGATCTGCAAGCTGGTGCCGAACAATCCCGCAAACCCGACGCCGCTTTCCAAGGCGATCGAGGAAGAGCCGAAGCTGCAGGAAGAGGCAGCCAAGGAACCGGTCGTTGCCCGCCTTCTGGATATTGCCCAGAAGATCGAAGGCCTCTACCGCCACGCCTCGACTCATGCCGCCGGCATCGTGATCGGCGACCGTCCGCTGTCGAAGCTCGTGCCGATGTATCGCGATCCGCGGTCCGACATGCCGGTCACCCAGTTCAACATGAAATGGGTGGAACAGGCCGGTCTCGTGAAGTTCGACTTCCTCGGCCTGAAGACGCTGACCGTGCTCAAGGTCGCTGTCGACTTCTGCCGGAAGCGCGGCATCGAGGTCGATCTTCCGAAGATCCCGCTCGACGACAAGAAGACCTACGAGATGCTTTCGCGCGGCGAGACGGTCGGCGTGTTCCAGGTTGAAAGTGCCGGCATGCGCAAGGCACTGATCGGCATGAAGCCGGACTGTATTGAGGACATCATCGCGCTGGTCGCCCTCTATCGCCCGGGTCCGATGGAAAACATTCCGACCTACAATGCCCGCAAGCATGGCGATGAAGAGCTGGAATCGATCCATCCGATGATCGACCATCTGCTCAAGGAAACGCAGGGCGTTATCGTCTACCAGGAGCAGGTGATGCAGATCGCCCAGGTCCTGTCGGGCTATTCGCTTGGCGAAGCCGATCTTCTGCGCCGCGCCATGGGTAAGAAGATCAAGGCCGAAATGGACCAGCAGCGCGAGCGCTTCGTCGTCGGCGCGGTCCAGAACGGCGTGTCGAAGCCGCAGGCCGACAACATCTTCGAACTGCTCGCAAAGTTCGCAAACTACGGCTTCAACAAGTCGCACGCTGCCGCCTACGCTATCGTCTCCTATCAGACGGCCTATATGAAGGCGCATTATCCGGTCGAGTTCCTGGCCGCGTCGATGACGCTCGATATGTCGAACACCGAAAAGGTCAACGACTTCCGCCAGGATGCCAAGCGCCTGGGCATCGAGGTCATCGCGCCCTCCGTCCAGACCTCCTTCCGCCAGTTCGAGACCGGCGACAACCGTATCTATTACGCGCTTGCGGCTCTCAAGGGTGTCGGTGAATCCGCTGTCGATCACATCGTCGAAATGCGCGGCGACAAGCCCTTTGCCAGCATCGAGGATTTCTGCCTGCGCATCGATCCGCGCCAGGTGAACCGCCGCGTGCTGGAAAGCCTGATCTATGCAGGCGCCTTCGATTGCTTCAACCTGGATCGCGCCCAGCTTTCGGCCGGTCTCGACCGCGTGCTCGGCTATGCGCAGCGCGCCCAGGAAAACAAACTGAGCGGCCAGTCGGATATTTTCGGCGGTGCGCTATCCTCGGGTCCGGAAAAGATCGCCTTGCCGCCGTTCTCGCCCTGGCTTGCCTCCGAGCGGCTGCTCAAGGAATTCCAGGTGCTGGGCTTCTACCTGACCGCCCATCCGCTCGACAGCTACAACAACATCCTTCAGAAGATGCGCGTACAGACCTTCGCGGATTTCTCGACGGCGGTGAAGCAGGGCGCTGCGAACGGGCGACTGGCGGGCACCGTCATTTCCAAGCAGGAGCGCAAGACGCGCACCGGCAACAAGATGGGCATCATCGTCTTCTCGGATTCCTCCGGCCAGTATGAAGCCGTGCTCTTCTCCGAAATGCTGAACCAGTATCGTGACATACTCGAGCCCGGGAAATCCTTCGTCATCACCGCGATCGGCGAAGAGCGGCCGGAAGGTGTCAGCCTGCGTCTGCAGACCATCCAGTCGCTGGAGGAAAAGTCGCTGCAGATGCAGAAGGCGCTACGCGTCTATGTCCGCGACTCCGGCCCGCTACGCGCCGTCGCCGCACATCTGAACGCCAAGGGCGACGGCCTCGTCTCCTTCATCGTCATCAAGGAGGAGGGCAAGCGCGAGGTCGAAGTGGTGCTGCAAGAGAAATATCGCATCACGCCCGAGATTGCAGCTGCCTTGCGGGCTGCTCCTGGCGTCGTCGACGTCGAACTCGTCTGAACGAAAAGAGCGACCGGCAGTGCGCCGGTCGCCTTTATTTTTCAGCCGGCCTGCAGCCGGCAGGATGCATCCGCGCAGCGGCCTCTGCCGAAGCCCATGATGACCATGCCGATCAACGTCGCCGCGACCGGCACCAGCAAGGCGGTGCGCAGCGCTTCCAGGCGTTCGGATGGACTGTCTCCATCGCCGAGAGCAAGTGTGCCGACGGCGCTGACGGCGGAGAGGCCGAGGGCCGCGCCGAACTGGAACGACGTATTCACCAGCCCGCTTGCCAGTCCCTGTTCGTTTTCGGCAATACCTTCAGTCGCAATGATCGTCAGCGGGCCGTAGCCAAGCGAGAAGGCCAGGCCGAGCAGGATCGTCGACGGCAGCATCGCCGCATATGTCCAGTCGAGCCCCATACCAAGGAAGAGCGCGTAGCCCGGGCAAAAGCAAAGCCGCCAAGCACCACGCGTCCATTGCCGAAGCGCTCGACGAGTAGGGGCGTCAGCAGGGGCGCCAGAATGGCGTCCATGCCGATGACGATGAGGGCGAGGCTGGTTTCGAAGGAGGACCAGCCGAGCAGTTCCTGCAGGTAGAGCGAGACGATGAACTGAAAGCCGAAGAAGGCGCCGGTGAAGAGCATCGCTCCGAGGTTGGATTGTACCAGGGCGGCAGACCGGAAGATGCCGAGCCGCACCAGCGGCGCACGCGAATTGCGTTCGATGAGGATGAAGGCGAACCAGAGCACCGCGCTCGCGCCTGCCGCCACAATCGTCCAGGTTAGCTCACTGGTGGCATGCTCCAGTCGCGTCAGCGCATAGGCGGCAAGCAGCATGGCGCCGGTCAGCGTCAGCGCGCCAGCAATGTCGAACCTCTGGCGTGGGGTTGTGTCCTCCTTGTTCTCCACGATCAGCTTCGTGCCGGCAACGAGCAGGATGGCGGAGAAGATAACAGGTGCGAAAAACACCCATCGCCAGCCGACGGCGGACAGAAGCCCGCCAATGACGAGGCCGAGGGAGAAGCCGGCCGAGGCCGTGCCGGCATAGATCAGCACGGCCCTGTTACGCTGCGATCCCTCCGGAAAGCTACCATTGATGAGCGCAAGCCCGGCGGGCGTCATGAAGGCGGCCGCTGCACCCGTCACGAAGCGAGCCGTCAGCAGCATCCAGCCCTCGGTCGCAAAGCCGCCGAGGCCGGAGAACAGCAGGAAGACGGTCAGTGCCGTCAGGAAGACCTTGCGCTTGCCGTACATGTCGGCGACTCGCCCGCCAAGCAGCATCAGCCCGGCATAGGCAAGCACATAGGCCGAAACCACGGCGCTCAGCGTGGTGGTCGAAAGACCAAGCTCGGCCCGGATCGATGGAAGCGCGATGTTGAGCATGGCCGCATCGACGCCTTCGAGAAAGATGGCGCCGCACAGAACGGCGAGCATTCCGGCAGCGCTGCGGCTCATTCTTCCGCTATCCAATGCCAGTGGAGGACTTGTAGACATCCTGATTTCCTTGTCCGTGAAGCAGGGAAGAGCGAGAATGGTTACATATTGATCCTCGGTTCCCTATTGTAACCAAAGCTGACATAAGGCATGGTTCGGAGCCATGGAAGAAGGCACTTCAAACTCACCGAGTGACTGCTGCAGCACCGACCGCGATTACGACGTCCACCAGTGGGATTCGCGGGAAGAATGCGAGGTGCGCCAGATCCTCGATCGCATCGCCGACAAATGGTCGCTGCTGGTCATTGCCCTGCTCGAAAAACGCACCTTGCGCTTTACCGAATTGCGCAAGAGCATCGATGGCATCAGCCAGCGTATGCTGACGACGACATTGCGTCAGCTCGAGCGTGACGGGCTGATCGAGCGGACAGTCTATCCCGTCGTTCCGCCAAGGGTTGATTATGCTCTGACGGATCTCGGCTGCACGCTGCACGACACGATCAAGGCGCTCGTGGTCTGGACGGAAACGAACCAGGCAAAGATCATTTCCGCCCGCCGAAGCTACGACGAACGCGCCAGCGAGAAGCTTTGGTAAGCCTCAGCTCTCGCGGGTGATGGTGATGAATCCCGTGCCTTCGCCGGTTTCGGATCCGAGGCCTGTATCTGATATCGTCAGCGTTGAGCCAGGCGAGATCAGTGCATCGATCCGGTGACGGGTTTCTTCTGACATCGAGATGCGGCTGAGCGCTCTGGCGATTGGACGGCCGCTGATGATGGAGCTTTCCTGATTGGCGATGCCGAGCCGCTTCACCGTCTCGCGGGAGAGATTGTTCTCCAGCGTTACCCCCAGCCAGTCCGCCGTGCCGGCCGCCTCATCGACTGAATGCAGCGAGAAGAAGTGCGTGCCGAGAGCAAGACCCGGACCGGCGATGGTAATGGGCGCCTCGAAGAGCGGCTTGAAATCCTGCCGTACCATGATGACGCCATTCGGAGGCTCGCCTTTGCCTGCCGCTGCGTAAACTTCCTTAAGGAGAGTATCAGTGACCAGGCCCTTGTCACGGGCAAATTCCGTTGGCCGCAGCGCCTTGAAGGCATTGATGGCCTGAACGGTCGCAGGACCGGCCAGCCCATCAGGCTCGCCGGCAGCAAAGCCGAGCTGGTTCAGCAGGGTCTGGATATCGATGACGTTTTCACGCAGCGTCCGGCGCGTAATCAGCATGCTGATCGGCGCGCTATCCGCAGCAGGCGCCTGCAGCTGGAACTGCGGCATCGGCAGGGCAGCCGTCGTCTCGTTCATGGCGACCTGCACCTGCGTCTTCGCGTCACCTATGGACGGCCGCAGCTCCACGTCCGATAGCAGTGGTGCCGGTTCGGGCCGGTTGGGGCGGAACAGGGTCGGATGGTCAATCGGCTCTGGTATCAGCTCACTGTCGGTAATGATGACAGGCACGCCCATCTCGGTCATCTTGTAGAGCGATTTCGCAAAGGCGTCGGGCATGCGCACGCAGCCATGCGAGGCCGGATAGCGCGGCACGGAATTAGACTCGTGTAGCGCGATGCCGGACCATGTCAGCCGCTGCATGAAGGGCATCGGCGCGTTCGAATAGATATTGGATTCGTGGTACTTCTGCTTCTCGATGACGGAGAAGATACCGCTCGGCGTCGTGTGCCCATCCTTGCCGCTCGAGATCTTGGAGGTCGCCACGACCTCCGCACCGTCATAGACGGCCAGCGACTGCTTATCCTTGGACACGAAAATCTGCAGCGTGCGCGCGTCTGCTGCAAAAGCCGGATGGACAAGAGCGGTTGCCGACAGCAACCCGATAAGAACGCTTACACGCACAGACATGACGCAATACACCACATGCACAAAAACGACGCGAGTTAAGCACGCGAAGTTTAACGAAGGCTTGAATACGCGGCGCCGCTTTGATCACGAGATTGTGGGATATTCAATTTTATGCAAATCTAAAAAAGGAGAAGTCTTGGGGGAGACTTGGAAATGCATGTCGATATTGCTTCCGCGTTCGATGATCTGCATGCCCTGAAAGATAACTGGAACGAGGTCTACGCTGCCGATCCGGAGGGGAACTACTTCCTCTCCTGGCACTGGATCGTCAAATGGCTGGAGCGGCGTGCTTCGTCGTTCGTTCTCGCCGCTAAGCGGCAGGAGGGGGATGAACGATACGTGGCTTTCCTGCCCATCCAGCTGCATGTCGAATTCGAGGAAGGGCAGGGCCTCGTCAATATACTGCGGCTCGGCGGCACGCCTTACGCCGGCTATAATGGCCTCCTGACACGTCCCGAGGATGCCGAAGCGGCGCTCAGCGCCTTTGCCGATTGCCTCCAGACCTTCAACTGGAAACATCTCGATCTCGACGATGTCTATATATCCGAGGAGAGACTGAAGGCGCTCCTCGAGGCCTTTCCGGTTTCCGAATTTTCAAAGAGAAAGGTCGCTCGCAGGCCGCACATCACCTCGGTTGGTGAAAACATCGACCACGACGTCTATGTCTATGTGCCGCTCGGCGATGATTTCGAAACCTTCGTCGATGAGCGTTTCGGCTCGAAGACCCGGCGCAATGCGCGAAAAGCGCTGCGCGATCTCGTCGCACCGCAGAACGAACTGCGTATCACTCACGTCACGCCCGAGACGATGGAGCGCGACCTGGCGCTCTTTTACGAGATGTGGAACCTGCAATGGGGCGAGCGCCAGCCGCGCTACGGAAAGTTCATTCTCGACAACAGCCGTCATATGCTGCCGGCCTGCATCGAGCATGGCACGGTGTTCATGCCGATCCTCTGGCATCAGGACAAGCCGGTCGGCACCTTCATCATCTTCCTCGATCCCTACCGCAAGTCGATGATGTGCTTCCTCGGAAGTCGCGACCTGACCTTCCGCCACTCGATCAGCCCCGGTTTCATGCTCCATTGCTACAATCTGCGCTGGGCGATCGAAAATGGCTACCGCATCTACGACATGGGCACCGGCAATTACAGCTATAAGGATCTACTCGGATCGGAGCACCATATCGTCGAGAAGCTGCAGATCTCGACGCTGACAGGCCGTAATATCGGCGACCGTCTCGATCCGCACTCGCTTGGCATCGCCATGCATCAGGCGGTGCATTTCTTCAGGAATGGAAACCCGACCGCCGCCGAACTCTGCTGCCGGCAGATCCTGGCCGTCGACGAGAAACATGCGCAAGCCAGTTCATTGCTGGCGAAAATCGAGGCGGCGCGGCGGCCAAGGTTGACCGGTGATCCCGAAACCCATTTCAGTGCTGCCGCTGAACGTCATCGGGCCGGCGATCTTACTGCTGCGGAAGCTGGCTATCGCGACGTGATCTTAGTCATGCCAGATCATTTCGATGCTCTGCAGCATCTGGCATTGCTGCTATTGCAGAAGGGCGATCTGCGTGACGCAGCAGTCTGCGTCGATAAGGCGATCGAGGCGAAACCGACATCTGCCTCCGCCTATTGCAATCGCGGCAATATCCAGGCGCGGCTTTCGAATTTCGATCAGGCGCTCGCAAGCTACGATCGGGCAATCGCTCTCGATGCCGGTCACGCCATCGCTCTCAACAATCGCGGCAATGTTTTACGGCGACTGGGGCGCCATGATGAGGCGCTGGAAAGCTATGATCGTGCCATCGCGATCGAACCCGGTTATGTGCAGGCTGCGAAGAACAGGGAGGCGGCGCTGCAGGAAATGTCCACGGTGCCGGCCTAGAGCGCCGTGCGTCCATTCGGACGCACAAAGGACGCTCTAACACTTTGAATCTACGCATCAGGCTTTCCGAAAATCGATTCCGATTTTCGGACCGATGCTGTAGGCTAGCGGTTCCCCTTGCCACCGAAAGTATAGCCGGTCTCGACCGTGCCCTTGCCGAACTTGTCGCGCAACTTGTCCATGGCGGCTTCCGCCGCCGCGCGCCGGCCGGATTGCTGGTCGATGAGATCGGGCGGGTCGGCGCGGCCGGCATCGCCGAGATCGGTGACGCCAATGCCGATCAGGCGGAATTTCGTGCCGTCCGTTTCCTTCTCCAGAAGATCGAGCCCCGTGCGGAAGATCTTGTCGGCCAGTTGTGTCGGGTCTTCAAGGCGCCGGTTGCGGGTGCGCGATTTGAAATCGGCCGTCTTCATCTTCAGCACCACGGTCTGGCCGGCAATGCCGTTCTTCTTCAGCCGCCAGGAGACCTTTTCCGAGAGATTGCGCAGGATCGGCACCAGATCATCATAACGCGAGATATCATCGAAGAAGGTGGTTTCAGCTGACACGCTCTTGGCCGCATCGTTGATATGCACCTCGCGGTCGTCGATGCCGCGCGACAGGCGGGAAAGCCGCTGGCCGATGCTGCCGAAACGGCGCATCAAGTCATTCTCTTCCATTTGCTGCAACTGGCCGATCGTGCGGATGCCGTCTGCTTCGAGCGTCGCGGCAAGTGCCTTGCCGACGCCCCAGATGGTCGTCACGGGACGAGGCGCCAGAAACTCCACGGCTTCCTCGCGTCCGATGACGGAAAAACCACGCGGTTTCTGCAGGTCGGAGGCGACCTTGGCGAGGAATTTGCAATAGGAAAGACCGACCGAGACGGTAATGCCCACCTCTTTTTCGACGCGGCGGGCAAACTTCGCCAGCGTGCGGGCCGGCGGATCGTGATGCAGCCGTTCGGTGCCGCCGAGTTCAAGGAAGGCCTCGTCGATGGAGAGCGGCTGCACAAGCGGTGTCAGTTCCTGCATCAGCGCGCGAACCTGCCGCCCGACCTTAACATATTTCTCCATGTCCGGGCGGATGACGACGGCCTGTGGGCAGGCCTCCAGCGCCTTGAACATCGGCATGGCCGAGCGTACGCCGTGGATGCGGGCGATATAACAGGCAGTTGAGACGACCCCACGCTTGCCGCCGCCGATGATCACGGGCTTGTCGGCAAGCTCCGGATTGTCGCGTTTTTCCACAGCGGCATAGAAGGCGTCGCAGTCAATATGCGCGAGCGTCAGGTCGTAAAGCTCTTTGTGGCGCGCGAGACGCGGGCTGCCGCAAACATGGCAGCGGCGCACGTCTCCCTTCTGCTCGGCAAGGCAGTCGCGACAGAAGCCGGGTGTCTTGTCAGATGCAGGCGCCATGGTGAGAACAAAGGTTGAACATTGCAACATTACGCCCTAAGCTTTTGAGTCTCAAGAGAGGGAGGAGAGCTTGGCCGTGGATATCGATCTTCGTTTCGAACCTGTTACGGCCGAGCGCTGGGGCGATTTCGAAAAGCTGTTCGGCCCGCAGGGCGCCTTCTATAATTGCTGGTGCGTGGCGCTGCGTCTTCCGCATGCCGTCCGCACGAAGATGGAGCCTTCGGAGCGCAAGGCCCATATGCAGGGCCGGATTGAGACGGGACCGCCGCCGGGCATTCTCTGTTATATCGAGGGCGAGCCTGTGGCCTGGGTTCAGGTGGGGCCGCGCCACGACGTGCCGCAGTTCAATTCGCCGCGAACGGTTTCGCGGCCACTCGAGGAGGGTGACGCTCATGACCCCTCGATCTGGGCAGTCAGTTGTTTCTTCCTGTTGCCGAATCTGCGCGGAAAAGGCTTGAGCCACAGATTGCTTGCTGGTGCCGTCGATTATGCCCGCGGTCAGGGCGCACGGTTGCTGGAAGCCTGTCCGATCGACCATGTGAAGCAGTCGAAATCCGTCACGCTTTGCATCGGCTCCACGGCGATTTTCGACACGGCCGGTTTCGAAACGATCGCGCAGCGCAAGGACGGCCGGCCGCTCATGCGGCTGGATTTGCACGGCTGATCGTATGTGCCGTAAGATGTTGGTCGATGAGTTCGGCGGCATGAGCCCAGTCTCTCGCCCGCGCGATATTCTCGGCGGCGGCTGGCGCGAAGCGGTGAACGGGCGAATCCGGCATGAGATGGATGAGCAGGCAATCTGCCACATGCTCCTTCACGGAATGCAGGTTGCGCGCCATATCATCGATAAAGACGACCGGAAGATCGCGACCGCCATGCAGCGCCTGCACGATCGGTCCCTTCGGCTGTTCGCTGGCAAGCAACGGGAAGGTGAGGCCCGCGCTGTCGAGAAGGCGACGACGATGGGCGGAAAACTGCGGTGGCATCGCGGTGAGGAACAGGACGTCGGCATCATCAGACAAGCGTTCGAGCGTCGAAACGACGGGATCGATAGGCGTCTGCCAGCTTTCCTGGGCTTCGAAGAATTCCAGGATCAGCCGGCTGACATGCTGATCCTCAAGCGCAACCCCGTCGGCCAGCGAGACGATGTTGCCGTGAAGACGGAAGGAGCGCGGCAGAAATTCATGACCGAGACTTTTGAGGTACAGTTGGAAAGGACCGATGAATTGCAGCACCACATCATCGACATCGCAGACGATGAGCGGCCTGTCGCCAAGGCGGATATGCGAGATGTCGAATTCGGCGCTGTTGCTCACGATCAGTATTCCCCAGAGTCGAGGCCAGGCGGCGAGAAGTGGCGCCATGCCGCAGTCAGCGCTTCCGGCGTCGTGTTCGTCGCCTCACAGAAGGCGATTGCCGTCGGCTCATGGTTCATGAGGAAGTCCAGCATGCCGGCGAGAAAGCCGGGATCGTTGATGGCATTGCGCACTTGCTGGGGTTCTACGCCTGTCAATGCCAGGAAGCGACCGAAGAGATCCGGGTCGTTCGCAAGCCAGCCGAGGACGGCAATGGCCGTTTCTTGCGGATCTGCTGCCGCCGCAAGTTGTTTCGAAGTCTTGAAATTGCTTTGCATTGCGGTGGTCGAGTTACCTTTTCTTCAACCAAATACCGGTAGCTTGCACTATCGGTTTCATGGAGCCATTTGTCAGCTAATGTCTTTATCATGGACATTTGGCTTCAAGAGCGGACGTAGGGACAGCTAATCATGCCCAAACAGGTGATGATTGTAGAAGATAACGAGCTCAACATGAAGCTCTTTCGCGACCTCATCGAGGCCTCGGGCTATACCACGATCCAGACCCGCAACGGCATGGAAGCGCTTGATCTTGCGCGCAAACATCGCCCCGATCTTATACTTATGGATATTCAGCTTCCGGAAGTTTCCGGCCTCGAAGTCACCAAGTGGCTGAAGGAAGACGACGAACTGCATGTGATCCCGGTCATTGCCGTCACGGCCTTTGCCATGAAGGGCGACGAGGAGCGGATCAGACAGGGCGGCTGCGAGGCCTATGTCTCGAAGCCGATCTCCGTTCCGAAATTCATTGAGACGATTAAGACTTATTTGGGCGACGCCTGAGGCATCGGAAAAAAGATTCATGACTGCGCGAATACTGGTTGTTGATGATATTCCGGCAAATGTGAAGCTGCTCGAAGCGCGGCTGCTGGCTGAATATTTCGACGTGCTGACCGCGGCCGACGGCTACGAGGCGCTGGCGATCTGCGACCGCAACCAGGTCGATCTCATCCTGCTCGACATCATGATGCCCGGCATCGACGGTTTCGAAGTCTGCGAGCGGCTGAAGGCCAATCCGAAGACCGCCCATATTCCCGTCGTCATGGTCACAGCACTCGACCAATCGGCCGACCGCGTGCGCGGCCTGAAGGCCGGTGCCGACGACTTCCTGACGAAGCCCGTCAACGACCTGCAGCTCATCTCCCGCGTAAAAAGCCTGCTGCGCCTGAAGACGCTGAGCGACGAACTGCGCGTGCGCGCCGAGACCGCCCATACGATGGGCATGGACGAGTTGATGCGCGCCGGTGACGGACGCGCCGACGAGGCGGGACAGGTGTTGCTGGTCGACAGCCGTGCCAACTCGCAGGAACGCATCATCAAGACGCTGAAGCCCGTCGCAGACGTAGTCGCCATCTCCGATCCGCAGGCAGCTCTTTTCGAAGCCGCCGAGAGCGCCTTCGAACTCGTCATCGTCAACGCCAATTTCGATGAATACGATCCGCTCAGGCTTTGCTCGCAGTTCCGCTCGCTGGAACGGACCCGTTTCCTGCCGATCCTGATCATCACGGAGCAGGGCGCCGACGAGATGGTCATCCGCGCGCTCGATCTTGGGGTCAACGACTATATCGTGCGCCCTGTCGATCCGAACGAGCTGGTCGCCCGCAGCCTGACGCAGATCCGCCGCAAGCGCTACAACGACCGCCTGCGCGCCAGCGTCAAGCAGACGATCGAACTCGCTGTCACCGATCCGCTGACCGGTCTCAATAACCGCCGTTATCTCGACAACCATCTCAACGTGCTCTTCAACCGTTCGATGGCCCGTGGCCGGCCGCTTTCGGTGCTGATCACCGATATCGACCGCTTCAAGCAGGTCAACGACACCTATGGCCATGACGGCGGCGACCAGGTGCTGAAGGAATTCGCAAACCGCGTGCGCTCGACCGTCCGCGGCGCTGATCTTGCCTGCCGCTACGGCGGGGAGGAGTTCGTCGTCGTCATGCCGGACACCTCGCCGGAAATTGCCGCGGCCGTTGCCGAGCGCCTGCGCGCGGCCATCGAAAGCACGCCGTTCCTGCTGAAGTCGTCGGGCGAAACGCTGAATATTACGGCCTCTTTCGGCATATCCTCGCGCATCGCCTCAGTCATAACGCCCGACCAGCTCATGAAGCAGGCAGACCTTGCGCTCTATGAGGCCAAGAATACCGGGCGCAACCGCGTCGTGGCCTCGGCCGCCTGACGACATAGCGTTCCGTAATGCGTCGCTTTCGGTTATCCACTGGGGGTAGCTGAACCTTACGAATATTTAATTTTGTTGGCTGCAACGAAGGTGCCGGTTTTTCAACCCGATAGCCCAAAAATGGACTTTAGAGCGTGTTTCTTCCGATAACACGTATCGCCTGCTCCCGAAAGCTAGAGGCGGCGAACGTGAAAAGAAGAGCGGACTATAGTTGCATCCTGATTGTCTGACCTCTGTAAATCGTATTTCACAAAACGTAACGCCGACGCCTTACGTAAGGGGAGGGGCTGAGGTATTATTGCAATATATTTCTGAAATTCTTGCTGGTATCAAATATTGTCCTTTTGGTAAAAGAGATTTCGTTGCGTCTTTACACGTGCCAAAACTGGACTTTTAACCATAGAATCATACTCGGAAATTTTACCATTAAGAATTTGTTGATTTTCTTTCATTTTTGCGCAAATTATCGGCTCAGAACAGAAAACGCTCCCGTGGAGGAGCTGTCGATACCCCATGATGCTCAGGTCCGCCGCATCTCCTGGGTCGTGGGGTCGGTCGGCTGGTACGCAATCTCAAACGGTTCCTCGTGCCGTTTTGCATGCTGGCCGACCCCCTTTTCGTAAAAACGCCGTCACTTCCCGAAGATGGAAGGGCGGCGTTTTTCTTTGTTTGCGCTAACATTGTCGTCAGCAAGCCCAGTGCAAACAAAAAGCGCGCAACCCGGAGGCGCGCGCTTTTTGAAAGAGCCGTGAGATCAGGTAATTACTTGATCTTGGTTTCCTTGAACTCGACGTGCTTCTTGGCAATCGGGTCGTACTTGGTCTTCGTCATCTTGTCCGTCATCGTACGGCTGTTCTTCGTCGTGACGTAGAAGAAACCGGTGTCGGCCGTCGACAGAAGCTTGATCTTGATAGTGGTAGCCTTGGCCATGGTCGTCCTGCCTTTAAGAAAATGAAAGCCGTGGAAAACCGGATAGGCTCCACGGCAAATTCTGGCGCGAAACTACGAATCTAGCCCGAAAAGTCAAGCCCGCTTTCCGAGGAAAAGCAGTCTTATGCCGGCGAGCAAGGCATAAAGCCCGAAGAAACCGGCAATTGCATAGGCAAAACCGTTGTTTCCGGCAACATCGATGGCAGCGCCGATTACCTGGGGGCCTGCAACGGTGCCGACGGCATAACAGAAAACGAAGGCCGCATTGGCGGCCGCAAGGTCCGAACCTGTCAGCCGCGAGCCGAGATGGCTGAGACCGACCGTGTAGAGGCCGGAGACGCAGCCGCCCCAGAAAAGCAGGATGCCGGCCATGAGAAGCCAGTTATTGACGAGGACCGGCAGCATCATCGTGCCGACGAAACCGGTCAGCGCCATCAGCGCCAGCAGGGGGCGCTTGTCCTTGATGCGGTCCGAAAGCAACCCGAGCGGGATCTGGAAGATGACGTTACCGACACCCATCATGGTGAGCAGCAGTGCTGCCTGCGATTCGGTGAAATGCGCACGCACCGCAAAGATCGGAAAGAGCGAGAGGCCGCCGGCTTCGACTGCCCCGAAGATGAAGACGGCCGCGGTTGCGGTCGGCACCAGGAAGACATAGCGCATGAAATGCAGTTCCGGCTTCTCGTCCAGGACAGGGCTTTCATGGCGGGCGATAAAGATCGGGATCGCAGCCAGCAGGATCGCGAAGGCGCCGACCAGGAAGGGCAGGATGCCGTCGCTGCCAAGCAGCGAGAAGATCAGCGGGCCGGCAGCAAAGCCGAGTGAAAGGACGGTTGCGTAGATGCCGAGCACGAAGCCGCGTTTGGAAGGCGGTGAGGCCGCATTGATCCAGAATTCAGAGAGGATGAAGAGTGTGGTCGTTGCGCCGTGGAAGGCGAAACGCAGCGGAAACCACATCCAGAAGTCCTGTGCATAGTAGAAGCCGAGCGCGCTGAGCGCCGAGATCAGCACCGCCCAAATCATGGTGGGCGCGACACCGTATTTATGCGCGAGCTTGGTGGTGATCGGTGCCGCCGCCATCGCCGCGATACCGGCCATGGCGGTGTTAAGGCCGATGAGGGTGGAGGAAATGCCACGCTTTTCGAGAATTATGCTGAGGAGAGGAAGTCCCAGGCCGATCGCTATGCCGACGGCGGAGATGGACGAGACGGCTGCCACCAGAGAAGGCCAATGGATTTCCTCAACATCGCCCGGTGTGCCGTTCCTCGGCTGAGACATTTATCCATCCTTAGAGAGGTATGCGGACGAATCGTCCGTCTGGAGCCACATAGAAAGACATAGACATGCCAAATCCAAGTGACGGGCAGGGTTTCACAATATTTCTGGCATCCGCCGGCGATTTCTTGAGTGTAAGCTTTCCCCGTACAAAAGATGATGACCGTGTCGATCCTCTGCAGATAGTCGGCTATGGGTCATGGCGCTCTGGTCGCTGCCACTACACGCGAAATATGTCTGGAAGGTGAAGGTGTTCAAGCTTGCCGGCCGGGTACGTCGTAATCATCCGGTTCGTCATCATGGCCGCCGAAACCGTGCATCTTCAGCGCCCATTGCAGGCCTATGACGCCGCCCTTGATCGGCTGGATCGAGACGAGCGCCGTGATGATGGTGATCGGTGTCCAGATGGCGAGATGCACCCAGACCGGCAGGACGAAGGCCATGTCCGTCAGCATGAACCCACCGACGACGACGTGGCCGAGCACGAGGATGACGATATAGGGCGGCAGGTCGTCGGCGCGCTGGTGGTACATCGCCTCGCCGCAGGCGGCGCAATGATCGACGGGCTTCAGAAAAGCGCGAAACAGCTTGCCGCTGCCGCAGGCTGGGCAGCGGTTCAGCATGCCGCGCATGATGGAGCGCCCGAGCGGGCGCTCGGCATCGGGCGTATCCCCGTAGCGGACGACCTCGTCTGTCGGTGTGCTCATCGATCTTTCCCTTCCCGGAACTAGTGCCGCCCGCGCGGCGGCCTCGTTCCGATCTTCTTGCGAGCGCGGCTTGCGTCGCGTCGCCCCGCCTTGTGGAAGGAGCGCACAGCCGTCGGCATCTTGCGTCCCTCGCTCAGCATCTCGAAGCGCAGGGCGCCCGCAAGCGGGATCGCCTCTGCCAACCGCACGGTCACATCGTCGCCGAGACGATAGCCAAGGCCTGTCTTTTCACCTGATAGCGCCTGATGCGCCTCGTCATAGATGAAGTAGTCGGTGCCGAGCGTAGATATAGGGATGAAACCGTCCGCGCCATAGTCCGGCAGCATGATAAACAGACCGGATTTGGTGACGCCCGAAACGCGCCCCTCGAATTCCTGGCCTATGCGGCCGGCAAGATGATGGGCGATGAGCCGATCGACCGTCTCGCGTTCGGCGGCCATGGCGCGACGCTCGAAGGTGGAGATTTCGGCGGAGATGTCGTCGAGTGTCGCTTCCTCGTCCGGTGTGATGCCGCCCTCGCCGAAGCCGAGTGAGCCGACGAGCGCACGGTGCACGATCAGGTCGGCGTAACGGCGGATCGGCGAGGTGAAGTGCGCATACTTCATCAGGTTCAGGCCGAAGTGTCCGATATTTTCAGGACTGTAGATCGCTTGGCTCTGCGAGCGCAGTACCATCTCGTTGACCATCGTCTGGTGCGGTGTGTCGTCCGCCTTTGCGAGGATGCCGTTGAAGCTGTTGGCGCGCATATTGCCGCCCTTGGCAAGCGAGATGCCGAGGGTAGCGAGGAACTCGCGCAGCACCTCCTGCTTGGCAAGCGTTGGCGTATCGTGGATACGGTAGATCAGCGGCTGGCGCTTTTTTTCCAATGTCTCGGCAGCGCAGACGTTCGCCTGGATCATCATTTCTTCGATCAGCTTATGGGCATCGAGGCGCGGCGGCACGAAGACCCGGTCGACGGTGCCGTCGGGCTTCAGCAGTATCTTGCGCTCAGGCATGTCGAGCTCGAGCGGCTGGCGCCGGTCGCGACCGCGCTTCATCGTCTCGTAAGCGTGCCACAGCGGCTTCAGGATTGGCTCCAGCATCGGCCCGGTCTTGTCGTCAGGCTTACCGTCGATCGCAGCCTGCGCCTGCTGATAGGACAGCTTGGCAGCGCTCTTCATCATGATGCGATGGAAGGTATGCCCGATCTTGCGGCCGTCCTTCGAGAAGACCATGCGCACCGCAAGGGCAGGGCGGTCGACGCCTTCCTTCAGCGAGCAGAGATCGTTGGAGATCCGCTCCGGCAGCATCGGCACGACACGATCGGGAAAGTAGACCGAGTTGCCGCGCTTCAGCGCTTCACGGTCGAGCGGTGAATTCGGCCGCACGTACCAGGAGACGTCGGCAATGGCGACGGTGACGATAACGCCGCCGGCATTGTCTTCCGACGGATCATCCTCGGCATAGACGGCGTCGTCATGGTCCTTGGCATCGGCAGGGTCGATGGTGATCAGTGGCAGGTCGCGCCAGTCCTCCCGATGCGACATGGTGGCAGGCTTGGCGTCATCCGCCTCTGCGACGGCGGCTGGCGGGAAGACATGCGGAATACCGTGCGCATGGATGGCGATCATCGAGATCGCCTTTTCCGAAGCGACGGAGCCGACGACCGAAAGCACCTTGGCACGAGCCAGGCCGAAACGGCCAAGACGCGCAATCTCCACCTCGACCAGATCGCCGTCCTTGGCATCGCCCTTGTATTCAGGGTCGATCACCATTTCCTCGCCGCGCCGCTCGATGGGCAGCAGGCGTCCGGCACCGCCGGGCGCATCCTTGAAGACGCCCATGCTGGCGCCCCGCCGCTTGTCGATCACCTTGATGATGCGGGCGGTATAGGCCGGGCCGCCACGATCGACAGCCGGGAAGATCTTGGCAAGGATACGGTCACCCATGCCTGCAACCGGCGACTTGCCCTTGCCCTGACGGCCCGCTGGCGATTGCTGGCGAATGGCGACGGCAGGGGCCACGCCCTGATCCTCCGGCCATTCGGCCGGGCGGCCGATCAACTCGCCATCCTTGTCGCGCGTGGTGATGTCGAGCACGGTGACGGGCGGCAGCGCACCGGGCCGGATCAGCGACTTGCGGGTCTTCTGCAGCATGCCTTCCTGCTCCAGCTCCTGCAGCAGGTGCTTGAGCTCGACGCGGCTTTCGCCCTTCAGCCCGAAGGCCTTAGCGAGTTCGCGCTTGGAGGCTTTCTGCGGATGTTCGGCGATGAAACGCAGGATGACTTCGCGCGGCGGCAGGATGCCGTGCACGATGTTCAGCGGCTCAGGCGCAGGTTCCCTGCTCGCGCGTCCGAATTTTCCCGGGCGCTTGCCCATGGCTCTCGTAGTCTCGCGCGGTTCTCTCGCCACTCTCAGCTCTTTTTCGTTTTCGCCGGCGCTTTTGCCTTGGTTGCCTTCGGCTTTGCGGCGGTCTTCGTCGTCTTGGCTTCAGCGGCCGCAGCCTTCGGCTTCGCCGCCGACTTGGCCTTTGTCTTGCCGGCGGGAGCCTTGCCTGCCTTTTCTGCGATCAGCGCCAGCGCCTCTTCGACGGTGATGGCCTGCGGATCCTTGCCCTTCGGCAGCGTCGCGTTGACCTTGCCCCAGTTGACATAGGGGCCGTAGCGACCGTCGCGAACGGTGATCGCACCACCGTCAGGATGAGCGCCGAGCTCCTTCAGGGCTGCCGGCGTTCCGCGGTTGCCGCCCGGCGCCTTGGCCTGCTTTTCGGCAATCAGCGTCACGGCGCGGTTGAGACCGACCGAGAAGACGTCCTCGATGCTTTCCAGGTTGGCATAGGTGCCGTCATGCAGCAGGAACGGCCCGTAGCGGCCGAGCCCGGAAGAGATCATCTTGCCGGATTCCGGATGTTTGCCAATATCGCGCGGCAGCGAAATCAGCGCCATCGCCTTCTCGTAGTCGATATCCTCGGGCTTCCAGCCCTTCGGCAGCGAGGAGCGCTTGGCATCCTTGCCGTCGCCGCGCTGGATATAGGGTCCGAAACGGCCCGAACGCAGCGTCAGTTCCTCGCCGGTGGTCGGGTCGGTGCCGAGGTTCTTCGGCTCGTTCAGCGCAGCGCCTTCGGCCTCGCCGCCGTTCTCGGAAGAGAGTTGGCGGGTATAGTTGCATTCCGGATAATTGGAGCAGCCGACGAAGGCACCGTACTTGCCGAGCTTCAGCGACAGGTTGCCGGTGCCGCAGACCTGGCAGATGCGCGGATCGCTGCCGTCCTCGCGCTTCGGGAAGACCAGCGGTGCCAGGGCTTCGTTCAGCGAGTCCAGAACGTTGGTGACGCGCAGTTCCTTGGTGTCTTCGATCTGCGAGAAGAAATCCTTCCAGAAGTCACGAAGAACCTGCTTCCAGTTCAGTTCGCCGGCCGAAATCCGGTCGAGCTTCTCTTCGAGATCGGCCGTGAAATCATATTCGACATACTTGGTGAAGAAGCTTTCGAGGAAGGCGGTAACGAGACGCCCCTTTGCTTGCGGAATGAGCTTACGCTTGTCGATCGTCACATAGTCGCGGTCGCGCAGTGTCGCGAGCGTCGCGGCATAGGTGGACGGACGGCCGATGCCGAGCTCTTCCATTTTCTTGATGAGCGAGGCTTCGGAATAACGCGGCGGCGGCTCGGTGAAATGCTGCGTCGAGTTGATCTTCTGCTTGGCGAGGTTCTCGCGCGCATTGATCTCCGGCAGGCGGCCATCTTCCTCGTCAGCGTCGTCGCTCTGCTCGCCATCCTCCTTCTGGTCGGTATAGGCGGCGATGAAGCCGTCGAAGCGGATGACGGAACCGACGGCGCGCAGGCCAGCCTTCAGGCCGTTGTTGTCGGCAATGATTTCAGCCGTCGTACGTTCGATTTCGGCCGATGCCATCTGGCTGGCGATACCGCGCTTCCAGACCAGATCGTAGAGACGGATCTGGTCGGCATCCAGGAATTTGCGGACGCGATCCGGTGAGCGGTTGAAGTCGGTCGGGCGGATCGCTTCATGCGCTTCCTGGGCGTTCTTCGCCTTGGTCGAGTAGAAACGTGCCTTTTCCGGCAGGTAGCGTTCACCGAACTGCTCGCCGATGGCGCTTCGCGCCGCATCGATCGCTTCCGGCGCCATCTGTACGCCGTCTGTACGCATATAGGTGATCAGACCGACGGTCTCGCCGCCAATGTCGACGCCCTCGTAAAGCTTCTGCGCGATCTGCATGGTGCGCGAGGCCGAGAAGCCGAGCTTGGAGGAGGCTGCCTGCTGCAGCGTGGAGGTCGTAAAGGGCGGTGCCGGGTTACGCTTGACGGGCTTTGCCTCGACGCTTTCGACGACATAGCTGGCACCTTCCAGCAGCGCCTTCAGGTTGCCGGCTTCTTCGCCATTTCCGATCGAGCGCGGCTGCAGCCGCTTGCCATTGGCGGCAACCAGTCTTGCCTCGAATTCGTCGCCGCGCGGCGTCTTCAAGAGCGCCGAAAGGTTCCAGTATTCCTCGGAAACGAAGCGCTCGATCTCGGATTCTCGATCGCAGACGAGGCGCAGCGCAACCGACTGCACGCGGCCGGCGGAACGCGCGCCGGGCAGCTTGCGCCAGAGAACCGGCGAGAGGTTGAAGCCGACGAGGTAATCGAGTGCGCGCCGTGCCAGATAGGCATCGACCAGCGGGACGTCGATGTCGCGCGGATCGGCCATCGCATCGAGCACGGCCTTCTTGGTGATGGCGTTGAAGACGACGCGCTTGACCGGCTTGCCGTTGATGACGCGCTTCTTGTTCAGAAGGTCGAGAACATGCCAGGAGATCGCTTCGCCTTCGCGATCCGGGTCGGTCGCCAGGAACAGGGCATCGGAGGATTTCACCGCGTCGGCAATATCCTTCATGCGCTTGGCGGACGCGCTGTCCACCTCCCAAAGCATCTCGAAATCCTGATCCGGAAGAACTGATCCATCCTTGGCAGGCAGATCGCGCACATGGCCGAAAGAGGCGAGCACCTTGTATCCTGGACCCAGATACTTATTGATCGTCTTGGCCTTGGCAGGCGATTCCACCACTACAACATTCATGATGATTCTCTAAAAAAGATGCCGATCCGGCGGAGAGGCAGGCGTAACATGCACTGCAACATGAATACCGGCCCCCCGACATGGACAGGGAATTCGCTCTGGTCAAGAGGTTTGCTTCAATTTTACCTCTTTGCCGCGTATCGCAACCATTGCGAGATTCTGAACCTATTGCAATTCAGGATGATTGCGCTATCGTTTTTGAAGTGTGGTTCGGGCTCCTGGTAAAGCAGCGCTCTCCGATTTCATAGAGACAATTATGGCGCCCAAGGCTGCAGAAAAAGACACCGATCGCTCGGCATCGCTTGAAAACATTGCTTTCATCCGGCAGATGCTCGCAGAGTTGCGCCAGGTGGCAGAACGCGAAAATGCGGAGATGCTCTGTTATCTCATCGAAATGGCCTATGTCGAAGCCGGAGACCTGCGGTCACGCATCAATAGCGGCTCAGTCGGTCATGGAAATTGAGACCAGCCCGCCGGCATGGCGATGGAGCCGTCCGGCCATATCCAGCTCCAGAAGAACAAGATAGACGGCGGAAGCCGAAAGACCGGTATGACGGATGATGTCGTCGACCTCCGCCGGCGTCGGACCGAGCGCATCGATGACGAGCGTGCGTTCCGTTTCGTCGGGCGGAAGCGACATCCTGCCGCCTTCGCGCTTCGGTTCTTCGGCTGATGGCAGCGAGAAGAGATCGGGCTGGGAGAGCGGCGCCAGCGCTTCCACGACATCCTCAGGCGAAGTGACGATCATCGCCCCGTCCTTGAGGAGGCCGTTCGTGCCGTGGCAGCGCGGATCGAGCGGCGAACCCGGCACGGCAAAGACCAGCCGCCCGAATTCGCCGGCCATCCGTGCCGTGATAAGCGAACCGGAGCGAACTGCTGCCTCAACGACCGCAACGCCGAGCGCGATGCCCGCAATCAGCCGGTTGCGGCGGGGGAAATCACGCGCACGCGGCTCCCAGCCGAAAGGCATCTCGCTGACGGCAAGCCCGTTGCCATTCCATATCTCCTCCAGCAGTCCGACATTCTCAGGCGGGTAGGGCTGGTCCAGCCCTCCGGCCATTGCGGCAATAGTACCGGTATCGAGGCTCGCCCGATGGGCGGCCGTGTCGATGCCGCGGGCAAGGCCGGAGACGACCGCATAGCCGGCCCGGCCACAATCTCGGGCCATCATCGCCGCGAATTTCGCGCCGCTGATGGAAGCATTGCGCGAACCGACGATGCCGACCGCCGGTCTGTTTAGCACGGAAAGATCGCCCTTGACCGCGAGCAGCGGTGGCGCACCGTCGATCTGGCGGAGCGCCTGCGGATAATCAGGCTCGCCGATGCCGATGAAGCGGGCGCCAAAGCGCTGCGCCGCCTCGAGTTCGCGGTATGCTTCTGCTTCGGTGGCGATGCGGATCGAACGTGTCGCGCCGCCGCGCGCCGATAGTTCCGGTAGCATGGAAAGAGCGGCTTCCGCCGAGCCGAAATGATTGATGAGATCGCGAAAGGTCGCGGGGCCGACATTGTCGGAGCGGATCAGCCTCAGCCAGGCGATCCTCTGTCTCTCCGTCAGCGCAATTCCTTTTGGCTTTGCGCTGAGCGCGTCCATTACCCCTTAGCCCCGATCTTGCTTTCCGTCCCGCTGATCAGGCGGGAGATATTGGCCTTGTGTTTCCAGTAGGAGATGACGCTCATGATGGCCATGATTGCCGCAACCTTTTCGTCGCCCAATATCCACAATGCAACCGGGATGACAAGCATCGCAACAAGCGCTGAAAGCGAGGAATAGCGGCTGACGAAGGCAACCCCAAGCCAGACGGCTGCAAAGAGCAGAACCATTGATGGCGCGACGCCGAGCAGCGTGCCGATATAGGTGGCAACACCCTTGCCGCCCTTGAAACCGATCCAGAGGGGGAAGAGGTGGCCGATGAAGGCAAAGAAACCGGCGATGACGCCCGCTTCCTCACCGGCGAAATAAGCCATAATCCAGGCGGCCGCGGCGGCTTTCAGCGCATCGAGCAGAAGCGTAGCGGCCGCGAGCTTCTTGTTGCCGGTACGCAGAACGTTGGTCGCGCCGATATTGCCAGAGCCGATGCTGCGCACGTCGCCGAGGCCGGCGGCGCGCGTGAGGATGAGACCGAATGGGATGGAGCCGAGCAGGTAGCCAACGACGACGGCGGCAAGCGCCAGAGGCAGGGTAATCTGCCAGGTGACAAGATCAGATATCATTTTTGTTCCCCAAGTCTTTTGCCGAGAGGATGCCCGGAAGGGCAGGGCAGCCCTCAGTCCTGCAATGCGTGAACCAGCGTGCCCCCGACATAGGTCGCAACGGCTCGCCCGCTGAAGCGCGCATCCTCGAACGGCGTGTTCTTCGAGCGGGAGAGAAGCATGTCCTTGGAGACAAGCCAAGGTTCTTCGAGATCGATCAGCGCGATATCGGCCTTGGCGCCGGGCTTCAGCGTGCCGGCATCGAGGCCAAAGATCTGCGCCGGCCGCGTCGACATCGCATCGATCAGCCGCAACAGGCTGACCTGCTCGCTGTGATAAAGCCGTAGCGCTGCCGCGAGCATCGTCTCCAGTCCGACCGCACCATCTTCGGCCTCGGCGAAGGGCAGGCGCTTGGTATCGACATCCTGAGGGTCATGCGAGGAGACGATGATATCGATCGCGCCTTTTGCCAGCGCATCCACCATTGCAACCCGGTCGTCTTCGGAGCGCAGCGGTGGATAGAGCTTGAAGAAGGTGCGATATTCGCCAATGTCGTTCTCGTTCAGCGCCAGATTGTTGATCGAGACGCCGCAGGTCACCTTCACGCCGCGCGAGCGGGCAAGCTCGATCGCCTCGACCGACTCAGGCACGGAGATCATCGCCGCATGGTAGTTGCCGCGCGTCAGCTGCGCGATGCGCAGGTCACGCTCGAGCGGGATCAGTTCCGCTTCCCTCGGAATGCCAGAGAGGCCGAGCCAGCTTGCAAGCAGGCCTTCATGCATCACGCCATTGGCGCCAAGATATTTGTCGCGCGTGGCGCAGGAAAGGACGGCGCCGAATTCGCGTGCATAGGTCATCACCCGGCGCAGCACCTGTGTATCGGAGATGCTGGAATGTGCGTCGGTGAAGGCGACGGCGCCTGCCTGCATCAGGAGGCCGATTTCGGTCATCTCCTCACCAGCGAGCCCCTTGGTAATGGCTGCTGCCGGGTAGACGTTGATGACGGCCGTGTCGCGTGCCGTCTTCTTGACGAACTCGACGAGCGCGATGTCGTCGATGACGGGATGCGTATCCGGCATCATAATGATGGAGGTCACACCGCCCGCTGCCGCTGCCCGGCTTGCCGAGGCGATTGTCTCGCGGTGCTCGCCGCCCGGTTCGCCGATATGGACGCGCGCATCCACGAGGCCCGGCGCCGCGACGAGGCCAGTGCAATCGCGCACGGTAGCACCTCCGGGAGCGCCCTGGTTCTGTGCA
Source organism: Rhizobium sp. 01T437 (assembly GCF_056398505.1). Classification (NCBI taxonomy): domain Bacteria; kingdom Pseudomonadati; phylum Pseudomonadota; class Alphaproteobacteria; order Hyphomicrobiales; family Rhizobiaceae; genus Rhizobium; species Rhizobium sp. 01T437. The sequence continues at coordinate 20,727 of NZ_JBFTPM010000008.1, read as the reverse complement.
TCCTTGCCGGCCGCGACGATGAGACCATCCTTGACGACGATCGTGCCGATCTCATCGAGATTGCGGGAAGGGTCGATGATGCGGACGTTCTTGAGGACGAGATTGCTCATGCGCCCACTCCATCAGTGCGGGGACCCTGGTTCTGGGAAACGAGCAGCGTCTCCATGACGGCCATGCGCACGGCGACCCCCATTTCCACCTGTTCGGCGATCACGCTCTGCGGGCCATCGGCGACCTCGGAGGCAATCTCCACGCCGCGGTTCATCGGTCCCGGATGCATGACGAGCGCATCCTCCTTCGCAGCCTTCAGCGTTTCCGCGTCGAGGCCGTAGAAATGGTAATATTCGCGCACCGACGGCACGAAGGCGCCGGACATGCGCTCGCGCTGCAGCCGCAGCATCATCACCACATCTGCGTCCTTCAGTCCTTCCTTCATCGAATGGAAGACCTCCACGCCCATCTCGGCAATGCCGGCCGGCAGCAGCGTAGCGGGAGCGACGACCCGCACCCGCGCGCCCATGGCGTTCAGAAGAAGAATGTTGGAGCGCGCCACCCGCGAATGTAAGACGTCGCCGCAGATTGCGACGACGATGCGCGACAGCCGGCCCTTGGCGCGACGGATCGTCAGCGCGTCGAGCAGCGCCTGCGTCGGGTGCTCATGCTGGCCGTCGCCGGCATTGATGACGGAGCAGGAGACCTTCTGGGCGAGAAGTGCCGCAGCGCCGGCGCTGGAATGGCGGATGATCAGGACGTCCGGCCGCATCGCGTTCAGGGTCATCGCCGTATCGATCAGCGTTTCGCCCTTCTTCACCGAGGAATTACCGACCGACATGTTCATCACGTCGGCGCCAAGGCGTTTGCCGGCAAGTTCGAAAGAGGCCTGCGTGCGCGTCGATGCCTCGAAGAAGAGATTGATCTGCGTCAGGCCCCGAAGGGTCGACGTCTTCTTTTCTCTTTGCCGGCTGATCTTGACGGCTTCGTCAGCCTTGTCGAGAAGATAGGTAATATCCTGCTCGGTGAGGCCCTTGATGCCAATGAGGTGGCGGTGGGGGAAAAAGACCATGACCCTGCCTCTTATTGTCTTCGCGGGGTCTATAAAGAGTGCGGGGGGAAGGGGCAAGCTTGTGCTGTACGCAAATCCCATGTTCCCCATGCATTTTCCGTCGAATCCCGCTAGAGCAGAAATCTGCGAATCACGAACTTCCGGTTTCCTTTTGCCGGGCTCATGAAATAGAAGCGAACTATGACCTCCGCAAACCGGACTGAAGACAAACTCGCCGAACTCAACCAGCCGAGCCTCTGGTCGGGAATCAATGCCTACCGATCCGATCCGCTGATCGTCGATCTGACTGCCACACTGCCACGCACCATCCGTGAAGACCTTGAAAACATGGGCCGCTTCGTCACCTCGCCGGAAGCGCAGGAACTGGCGCGCATGGCAAACCAGGGCACGCCGCAGCTGCGCACCCATGGCCCGCGCGGCGAACGCCTTGATATCGTCGAATTCCATCCCGCCTGGCATGCGCTGATGCGCCGTTCCATGGCGTCCGGCCTGCATTCCTCCGTCTGGGATCCGCAGGCCGATACGGAGGCCAAGGATCAGGCCCACCATATTCGCGCAGCCCGCTTCTATCTGACCGCGCAGCTGGAATCCGGTCATCTTTGCCCGTTGACGATGACAAGCGCGTCCGTTGCCGCTCTCTCGGCCTCACCGGCCGTGCAGAAGGACTGGGCGCCGAAGATCCTGTCGCGCAAATATGACTCGTCCAATCGTCCGGCCATGCAGAAATCGGCCGTGACGATCGGCATGGGCATGACGGAAAAACAGGGCGGTACCGATGTCCGCGCCAACAAGACCACTGCCGAAAAGGTCAGCGAAGGCATTTACCGTCTGTCCGGCCACAAGTGGTTCATGTCCGCGCCGATGAGCGACGCCTTCATCATGCTGGCACAGACCAAGGACGGCATGGGCTGCTTCCTGGTGCCGCGTCTGCTCGAGGATGGTTCTGCCAATGGCCTGCAGTTCCAGCGCTTGAAGGACAAGATCGGCAACCGCTCCAATGCTTCTTCCGAAGTGGAGTTCACCGATACGTTCGGCTTCCTGCTCGGCGGTCCCGATGCCGGCATCCGCACCATCCTCGATATGGTGACGCTGACGCGGCTCGATTGCGCGCTTGCCTCTTCGGGCATCATGCGCGCATCGCTCGCCGAGGCCGTGCACCACACCCGCGGCCGCAGCGTTTTCGGCAAGATGCTGGTCAACCAGCCGATCATGACACGCGTGCTCGCCGATATGGCGCTCGATGTGGCAGCCGCCACGGCTCTTTCCTTCCGCCTGGCCGATGCCTTCGACAAGGCGCGCGGCAATGCGGAAGATGCCGCCTATGCCCGCGTCATGACGCCGGTCGCCAAATACTGGTGCTGCAAGATCGCCCCGTCGCTGATCTACGAGGCGATGGAATGCATCGGCGGCAGCGGCTACATCGAAGAACGCCCAATCGCCCGCCACTATCGCGAGGCGCCGGTCAATGCGATCTGGGAAGGTTCGGGCAACGTCATGGCGCTCGATGTGCTGCGTGTGCTGAACCGCGGCAAGGATCTGTTCGAGACGGTATTTGCAGGCTTTGCGCGCGATCTCGGGCCGGCCGGCAAGAAGACGATCGACGTGCTGCGCGCCGCAATCGCGCTCTGCGAACAGGACGAGGGCGCCGCCCGCCTGCTGGTCGAGCAGCTGGCGCTCGTTGCCGGTGCCGCAGAACTCTACCGGCTTGGGGCTGGGCGCATAGCAGACGCCTTCATCGAGACCCGTCTTGCTGGCGGCTGGCGCTCGACCTACGGCATGCTCGATTCCCGTTTCGATGCGAGCTACATCGTCGACCTGCTTTACCCGCCAGCGGCGTAATGCTGCCGTTTCGCAATGCGCGGCAAGACGATCTCGGTGAGATCTACGCAATCTCGCTTGCGACTGGTGACTGTGGGCAGGATGCGAGCCATCTGTACCGCGATGGCCAGCTGATCGGTCACATCTATTCCTCACCCTATGTCGTGCTGAGCCCGGAAGCGACCCTCGTCGTGACGGACGGGCAGGGCATTGCCGGCTATATCGCCGGTGTCTACGACACCGCCACCTTCGAGGCACGGCTTGAGCGCGAATGGTGGCCGGCTCTGCGGGCTCGATATGCCGAACCGGCCGGCGACTCAAACTCATGGACTGCCGATGAGCGCCGCAGTTTCGCGATCCATCATCCGCGCATCGTGCCGAAGCAGATCGTCGACGCCTATCCTGCCCATATCCACATGAACCTTCTGCCGCGCCTGCAGGGGCAGGGTGTCGGCAGTGCCCTTCTGGATGAGTGGGTGTCGCTGGCTCGCAGGGCAGGCGTCAGCGGCATTCATCTCGGCGTCAATGCCGGCAACCAGGGCGGACTGCGCTTCTGGTCCTCGCGCGGCTTTACGCGTCTTGTCCCGCCGCTCGTTTCGCTATCGGAAACCACCGTCTGGTTCGGCCGGACACTTTAGGCCCAAGCCTTCTGCCGGTCGGCGTCGACGGAACACGTTCGCTCTCAGGCACAAAAAAATCCGGCCGCGTCGCCGCAGCCGGATCATATCACTTATCGCCAAAAATCAGCTTTCAGAAGAAGCCGCGGCGCTGCCACCAGCCAGCCTTCTTCGGCTTGCCTTCGCCCTCAGCTTCCGCGCTTTCGGTGCGGGTCGAGGTGACGGTCGGCTCAGAAGACGAGATGTTGGATCCGCGGTTGGCGCGAACCGGCTTTGCCTCTTCCTGCGCCGGTGTTGCGAGATCCGCAGACGCTTCCATCACTTCCGGCTCGGCCTCGGCCGCGGTCTCAGCGATAGGCGCTTCGATTACGGGCTCCTCGACCGGCGAGGGTGCAGCTGCTGCCTTGCGGCGGCCACGGCCGCGTGCCGGCTTGACCTCTTCGGCAACGCTTTCGCCAGCTTCGACAGCAGCCATTGCTGGCTGAGCTTCAACCGTTTCGGCTGCGACGACTTCGATCACTTCCGCTGCGGTCTCGGACGTCTCGTCGGCTCCACTATCATCGCCTTCGTCAGCCTCGTCACCTTCGGAAGCGGCGTTGGCTTCAGCACCTTCTTCACCGCGGTTGCGGCGGCCACCACGCTTGCCGCGACGGCGGCGCTTGCGGCGCTGTGAATCCTCGCTGTCGGCGTGGGTTTCGGCCGGAGCTTCGCTGGCGTCGCTATCGCCCTCGCTGCCGTCGTCCTCGCCCTCATCACTATCGTCAGCCGCGTCGGAGACCGTATCGGCACCAACCTGCTGTTCGGCATTGCCATTGCGGCCGCGACGGCGGCGACGGCGCTTGCGCTTGCGTCCACCTTCGCCTTCACTCTCTGCACGAGCAGCCGGGCGTTCGGCAGCAACAGGCTTTTCTTCCAGCTCTTCGTCTTCCTCCTCGTCATGCTCGATGACGATATCGTCGTCATCGTCATCGGGGATGGCTGCGAAGTTGAAGAGGCTTTCGATCTTGACCGGGTTTTCAACCGGCTCGCCACGATCGATCGCGAAGTGCTGCGCACCGACCGAGCCATCCGCATCGATGATGATCGCCACACCGAAGCGGCTTTCATAATCGACGATTGTCTGACGTTTATGATTGAGCAGGTAGAGCGCGATATCGGGCGTCGTGCGCACGGTGATATTGTGCGTGGTGTTCTTGAGCAGATATTCCTCGACGCCGCGCAGCACATGCAGGGCGACGGAGGACTGTGAACGGACATGGCCGGTGCCGCCGCAATGCGAGCAAACCTGCGTCGTCGATTCGAGAACGGAAGCGCGGATGCGCTGGCGCGACATTTCCAGAAGGCCGAAATGCGAGATGCGGCCGACCTGGATGCGGGCGCGGTCGTTCTTCAGGCATTCCTTCAGCTTCTTCTCGACAGCGCGATTGTTGCGCTTCTCTTCCATGTCGATGAAGTCGATGACGATCAGGCCGGCAAGGTCACGCAGGCGAAGCTGGCGGGCAACTTCGTCCGCCGCCTCGAGATTCGTCTGGAGAGCCGTATCCTCGATCGAGTGTTCGCGGGTCGAACGGCCGGAGTTGACGTCGATCGAAACCAGCGCTTCGGTCTGGTTCATGATCAGATAACCGCCGGACTTCAGCGTTACCTGCGGCTGCAGCATGCGGTCGAGCTGCGCCTCGATGCCGGAGCGCGAGAAGATCGGGTGGATGTCGCGGTAGGGCTGGACCACCTTGGCATGGCTCGGCATCAGCATCTTCATGAAGTCTTTCGCTTCACGATAGCCTTCTTCGCCGGAGACGATGACTTCGCTGATATCCTTGTTATAGAGGTCACGGATCGAGCGCTTGATCAGCGAGCCTTCTTCGTAGACGAGGCAAGGGGCCGTAGAGGCGAGCGTCAGCGTGCGGACGTTCTCCCACAGGCGCATCAGATATTCAAAGTCGCGCTTGACCTCGACCTTGGTGCGGTTGGCACCAGCCGTGCGCAGGATCACGCCCATGCCCTGCGGCACTTCCAGCATGCGGGCGATTTCCTTCAGCCGCTTGCGGTCCTGTGGGTTGGTGATCTTGCGGGAAATACCGCCGCCACGCGCCGTGTTCGGCATCAGAACCGAATAGCGCCCTGCAAGCGAGAGATAGGTTGTGAGAGCAGCGCCCTTGTTGCCGCGCTCTTCCTTGGCGACCTGCACCAGCAGGATCTGGCGGCGCTTGATGACTTCCTGGATGCGGTATTGCTTGCGCGGCTTGCGCTGCACCCGGTCCGGAACCTCTTCCATCGCGTCTTCGGCGCCAACCGATTCGATAACTTCCTCTTCGCCATGGTCGTCGTCATCATCGTCGTCGTCCTGACGGCGCTTGGAAACGTCGACATCCTCAGAGATGGAGTCCGTTTCGACCATCGCGGCCATCTCGCCGCCGGTCGAACCTTCGTCATCATTGTCGGCGACCGATGCTTCCGGTGCGGCTGCCTCTTCGGCAACCGGCTCGGCTGCCTTCTTGCGGCTGCGGCGGGCGCGCGGCTTCTTGACCGGCGCCTCTTCAGCGACGGGTGCAGCCTCTTCGGCGGGCGTTGCTACTTCTTCTGCAGCAACTGCCTCGGGCTGTTCCACCGGAACGATGCCGATATCGGGCTGATCCTGCGTGGAGAGATCGACGAGCGGAGCCGTTTCGACATGCTCGACATCCTCGTCGCGGCGATGCTCCTCGGCTTCGGCGCGAAGCAGGGCCTGACGGTCGGCAAGCGGGATCTGGTAATAGTCAGGATGGATTTCGGCAAAGGCCAGGAAGCCGTGCCGGTTGCCGCCGTAATCGACGAAAGCGGCCTGCAGCGAGGGCTCGACCCTCGTTACTTTTGCAAGATAGATGTTGCCGCGGATCTGCTTCTTGTGCTGCGACTCGAAGTCAAATTCTTCTATGCGGTTCCCGCGAACGACAACGACGCGCGTCTCTTCCTCGTGAGACGCATCGATAAGCATTTTGTCTGCCATGTAAGCTGAGCTCCTCGGCGAGGCCGCGAGAGCGCATTCCCGACTGCTGTTGACACAGAAAGAATGCGGTCCGCCGTGGCCGCGCCGGATAATGAAAGTCGCGATTGGTGCGAGGGAGAAGGCAGCAGCCAGACCGCAGCCGGAACCATTTCGTTCCGGGGCCTGTACACTTCAGATAAAACCTGCTGCGAAACCATCAACAACCAAGCGTGATCGACAATGACGAAGACCCGTTTCGGGTCCGATGAGTTTGCTCCCTGAGAGCGTGGTGGCTGATCCACCAATGAAATCCCAGCATGAAGCCGGAAAATCAGGATCCAGTTCTCGGGTGGAAATGCACTAGACGGCGGACGATTACCGGTTGTAGCGCCAGATCCGGGGGTCGGCTGGCTGCCTCGCGGCGACTCTATCCCGTCAACACTTCTACCCTAAAATTCGTTGTATGTTTTCTCTGTCACAATAGCAAGGGAAAAGCCAAATGTGCCATAATATTGATGGATTTCGTATCGCATAAACTTCTTGGGGATGAGCGATCTCGATTCGAGGGTCAGTGCGTGGTCAGTGCGTGTGCGCTCGCCTCTAGCGGGCGACCGCGGAGGCGATGTAGGGTCCATCGCAGAAATAAATAGGGTGTGGCGGGCTATTGTTTAAGAGGTTTCGGATCGCGGTGGAGTTATCCGCAGGGCGAAAACTGGGTTTTGCGGCGTGGCTTTTCGCCTTCGCAGCGCTTTGCGCGGTTCCGGGCAGCGCAGCCGGTGCAAAGAATCCCTTGCTGGCCTACGGAGCGCGTATCGTTGGCGACGACGCCAGAACCCGTATCGTCATCGATTTCGACCGTGAGCCTCGTTTTTCCGTCCACTACATCGCCAATCCCGAGCGCATCGTCGTCGACCTGCCGGCGACCGCTTTCGGCTTTCCGGCCAAAGACCTTGAGGCGCGCGGCCTCTTCAAGGACATCCGTTATGGCGCCATGGATGAAGGAAGCGCCCGCATCGTGTTGACGGCGGCGCGTCCGGTCAAGCTCGCCCTTGCCAAGGTACAGACGGATGAGAGCGGTAATGGCCACCGGCTGGTGCTCGATGCCGAGATGATCGACAAGCAGAAGTTCGCCGAACTGGTGAAGACCCAGTCCTGGAACGACCAGGCCGATGCGGCTGAGACGACGAGTGCCATTCCCCAACCGGAAAAGACCGCGCCTGGAGATTTCGTCATTGCCGTCGATGCCGGCCACGGCGGTATCGACACGGGCGCCATCGGCGTCGATACGAAGACCGAGGAAAAGCTGGTGACGCTCGCCTTCGCCAGGGCGGTGGCCGATCGCCTGAACAAGGAGCCGGGCATCAAGGCCTTCCTGACGCGCGACGACGACGAGTTCCTGTCGCTCTCGCAGCGTGTGCTGATCGCCCGGCAGAACCATGCGGGCCTCTTCATTTCCCTGCATGCCGATACGCTGAAGCAGAAAGATATTCGCGGCGCGACGGTCTACACGATTTCCGACAAGGCCTCGGACAAGCTCGCCGCCGATCTCGCCGAACGCGAAAACCTGTCGGACCAGATCGCCGGCAAGGAAACGGTCGCCGAGCCGCCCGAGGTCGCCGATATCCTTCTCGACCTGACGCGGCGCGAGACGCAGGCCTTCTCGATCTCGCTCGCCGAAAGCGTGCTTGCCTCGTTCAAGGACCAGGTCGGCACGATCAACAATCCGCACCGTCACGCGGGCTTCCGTGTGCTGCAGGCGCCGGACGTCCCGTCTATCCTGCTCGAGCTCGGCTTCCTCTCCAATGTCGAGGACGAAAAGCGTCTGCTTGACGATGCCTGGCGGTTGAAGATGGCCGATCTCCTGACCGATGCGGTGAAACGGTACCGCACGAGCCTGATGGCAAACGGTGGCTAGCCTGGGCGTTGCCCGGAAGTGACACCCGCGCCTAAACCGGGACCTCTTGCCGACCGGGAAGGCGAAAGTGGCGGGACGGGCCCTATTTTGCTCACATTCACGCCGTTACTCCGGTCTATATGTTTCGAACATGTAAGACGGAATCGGCTTGTGGCGCCAACGCGCATGGAGTAAGCCGCGCAACGTGCAAAGAGACATGATCTGTGCGATTGTGGCGGCTGCGCCGATCTAATGATTAGAAATACCGGTAGCTGAAAATATGGTTAGACTTCTTGGATATTTCTTCGGGATAGCATGCGTCCTGTTCCTGGGCGCTGCGGCTGTTATTGCCGTCTATCTTGCTAATGTCGCGAAGGATCTTCCTGACTATGCGGTGCTCAACAGCTATGCGCCGCCGGTTACCACCCGCGTTCACGCCGGTAACGGTGCGCTCATGGCCGAATATGCCAAGGAAAAGCGCCTCTTCCTGCCGATCCAGGCTATCCCGGACCGTGTGAAGGCAGCTTTCCTTTCGGCCGAAGACAAGAACTTCTACAACCATCCCGGCGTCGATCTGACCGGCCTTGGCCGCGCCATCCTCGTCAACCTTCAGAATTTCGGCTCCGGCCGCCGCCCAGTCGGCGCATCGACGATCACCCAGCAGGTGGCGAAGAATTTTCTTCTGACCTCCGACCAGACGATTGACCGCAAGATCAAGGAAGCGATCCTGTCCTTCCGCATCGAGCAGGCCTACAGCAAGGACAAGATCCTCGAGCTTTATCTCAACGAGATCTTTTTCGGCCTGAACTCCTACGGTATCGGCAGTGCCTCGCTCACCTATTTCAACAAGTCGGTCACCGAGCTGACGATTGCCGAATCTGCCTATCTCGCATCGCTGCCGAAGGGTCCGGCCAACTACCATCCCTTCCGCCATCCGGATGCCGCGCTTGAACGCCGCAACTGGGTCATCGACCGCATGGTCGAGAACGGTTACGTGAGCCAGAGTGACGGCGAGGATGCCAAAAAGCAGCCGCTCGGCGTCACCGCCCGCAGCAGCGGACCGTCTCTTTTTGCTTCCGATTATTTCGCCGAGGCTGTCCGTCGCCAGCTCATCGATCAGTATGGTGAGAAGGCGCTTTATGAAGGCGGCCTTTCGGTGCGCACCTCGCTCGATCCGCGGATGCAGCTCTTTGCGCGTAAGGCGCTGCAGGATGGCCTGACCAATTACGACGAGCGTCGTGGTTTCCACGGACCGATCAAACAGATCAGCACGTCTGGCGACTGGGGTCCGGCGCTCGCCGAAGTACCCGCTCTGTCGGACGTGCCGGAATGGCGCCTGGCGGTCGTGCTCGCAGTTTCCAATGACAGCGTCGATATCGGCCTTCAGCCACCCAAGGATGGAGGCGGCAAGGTCGCAGGCGAACGCGAACGTGGGTCGATTGCAGCCAAGGATATGCAGTGGGCATTCCGCTCCGCCGCCGGCGACCGCAAGACGACGAAGTCGCCGGTCGGCGCCGTCTCGGCAGGAGATGTCGTTTACGTTGAGCGCCTCGGCGGCGACAATTCGACCTCCTATCGCCTACGCCAGCCTCCCAAGGTGCAGGGCGGTCTCGTCGCCATGGACCCGAAGACCGGGCGCGTTCTCGCCATGGTCGGGGGCTTCTCCTATGCCCAGTCGGAATTCAACCGCGCCACGCAGGCGATGCGCCAGCCGGGTTCCTCCTTCAAACCCTTTGTTTACGCCGCAGCCATGGACAACGGCTATACGCCGGCCTCGGTCATCATGGACGCGCCGATCGAGATCGTTTCGGGCGGTCAGGTCTGGAAGCCGGAAAACTACGGCGGCGAAGTCGGGGGCCCCTCGACGCTGCGCTCCGGTATCGAGAATTCGCGCAACCTGATGACGGTGCGCCTTGCCAATGACCTCGGCATGAATATCGTTGCCGAATATGCCGAACGCTTCGGCGTCTACGACAAGATGCCGCCGCTGCTCGCCATGTCGCTCGGCTCGGGTGAAACGACGGTCCTGCGCATGGTTTCGGCTTATTCGGTCATCGCCAATGGCGGCAAGCAGATCAAGCCGACGCTGGTCGACCGCATCCAGGATCGTTACGGCAAGACGATCTTCAAGCATGAAGAGCGTCTCTGCGAAGGCTGCAATGCCGGCGACTGGCAGAACCAGGAAGAACCCAACATCGTCGACAACCGTGAGCAGGTTCTCGATCCGATGACCTCCTACCAGATCACCTCGATGATGCAGGGCGTCATCCAGCGCGGTACCGCCGCGGGCAAGGTCGATCTCTCGGGCCGTGACGTTGCCGGCAAGACCGGTACGACCAACGATGAAAAGGACGCCTGGTTCGTCGGCTTCACGCCGGATCTGGTTGCAGGCCTTTACCTGGGCTTCGATACGCCGGCCCCGCTTGGCCGCGGCGGCACGGGTGGCGTTCTTTCGGCGCCGATCTTCAATGAATTCATGCAGGCGGCCGTCAAGGACATGCCGGAATCCAAATTCGTGGTCCCGGCCGGCATGAACATGATCGCGATCAACCGCAAGACCGGCATGGCTGCTGTCGATGGCGAGCCGGGCACCATCATCGAAGCCTTCAAGCCGGGCACCGGCCCGGCTGACAGCTTCTCCGTCATCGGCATGGACGGCACGATGGCGCCGGAAGAAATCCTACGCACGTCGCCGCAAGCAAACCAGGCGGTCCAGACCAATACGCCCGGCCTGTTCTGATCGAGACCGATTTCCTTTGCGCCCGCCACGGCTCTTTACATCCGCGGCGGGCGTCTCTATGTCACCAGCACTCACAGAATACCGAAGCAAAGAAGCAGGAAAATGCGAGCGGAAATCCAGAACATAGTCGATGAAACCAAGCAGGCTATCACCCTGCTGAGGAGGCATCTTTGACTGGGACCAGGCGGTAAGGCGACTGGACTGGTTGAATAACAAGGCAGAGGACCCCAACCTCTGGAACGATGCGCAGGAAGCCCAGAAGCTGATGCGCGAGCGCCAGCAACTCGATGACGGCATCAGTGGCGTCAAGGCGCTGGAACAGCAGCTTTCAGACAATGTCGAGCTCATCGATCTCGGGGAAGAAGAAGGCGACGAAAGCATCGTCAAGGAAGCTGAGGCCGCGCTGAAAAGCCTGCAGGCCGAGGCAGCCCGCCGACAAGTCGAAGCCATGCTGTCAGGCGAGGCCGATGGCAACGACACCTACCTGGAAGTCCATTCCGGCGCAGGCGGCACGGAAAGCCAGGACTGGGCGAACATGCTTCTGCGCATGTACACTCGCTGGGCCGAGCGCCAGCGCTTCAAGGTCGAGCTTTTGGAAGTGCATGACGGTGAAGAAGCCGGCATCAAGTCCGCAACGCTTCTCGTCAAGGGCCACAACGCCTATGGCTGGCTGAAGACCGAATCGGGCGTGCACCGCCTGGTGCGCATCTCGCCTTACGACAGCAATGCGCGCCGCCACACGTCCTTCTCGTCGATTTGGGTCTATCCCGTCGTTGATGACTCGATCCAGATCGAGATCAACGAAAGCGATTGCCGTATCGACACCTACCGTTCGTCCGGCGCCGGCGGCCAGCACGTCAACACGACAGACTCGGCCGTGCGCATCACGCATATCCCGACAGGCATCGTCGTGCAGTGCCAGCAGGAGCGTTCGCAGCACAAGAATCGCGCCAAGGCCTGGGACATGCTGCGCGCCCGCATGTACGAAGCGGAGCTGAAGAAACGCGAGGACGCCGCTAACGCCGAAGCCGCTTCCAAGACGGATATCGGCTGGGGCCACCAGATCCGCTCCTACGTTCTGCAGCCTTACCAGCTCGTCAAGGACCTGCGCACTGGCGTTGCGAGCACGGCTCCGGACGACGTGCTCGACGGCGACCTGAACGAGTTCATGGAAGCAGCACTTGCTCACCGCATCAGCGGCGCAGCCGACGCTGTCGTCGACGACGTCGACTGAGCGGCGAAGACGGACCTGAGATAGAAAGCCCCGGAGACGGGGCTTTTCTTTTTCAGGTGTCCAATGGAATGCCTGTTCCGTGAAAGAACACACCCGATAGTTCGGCGATCTCCTCGTGGACATCAGCACGTTCTACCCCCGCCGGATCGGTGAAGAGATGCTCCGCGAAGGAAAGCCCCAATGTCGTGCCCTCGGGCACGAAGATATAATGCCCAAGGCCGCCCTGGAGTATCTTGAAGGTGCTTCGATCAAGCCGTGCATGCAGCCATTTTGAACATTCTTCGACCGGGGCCGTGTTGTCGGCATCACCGACCAGAATGAGGGCAGGCTTATCGATGGCTTTCAGGCTCCCTTCGCTGAAGCCGCGGATAGATCGACCGGGCGCGCAGACCAGCGCGGCCTTGATCCTGTCGTCGCGATAGGATTGCGACATCCGCGACCATGAATCGCGAAATGCCGTGCTCGTGCGAAGCAGCGACGGAATGTGATCGGCGAGATCAGGAAATTCCCTCGGGCCGCGCGGGGACTCAGGCTTCAATCTGGATTGTTCGAACTGCGAGAATTGCGCGACCGCGCCGAGAAGCAGCATCACCGTATAGGCTCCTGCCGAAAAGCCGGCGGCGAATACGCTCCTGGTATCGATATGCCCGGCAAGATCACCCTGCCAGTCTTTTCGGCGATCGAGCATGAGGCTCAGATCGGGCGCGCGCTCCCAAAGGCAGGCAAAGCCCTCGGCGCGATAAGCTTCGCCGCCGGTATTGCCGTGGTGGTTGACGCCGAGCGCGATAAATCCCCGATTGACCAGGCGGCGGGCGAGCCATTCCAGCCCCGCGGCCGAGCCACCGGTACCATGCGAAAGCAGGACCAGCGGGTAGGGCTTCGTCGCCGGCTGAACGGGCGCATCACGGGCGACCGCGGCCCTTCGGAACCAGCTTCGTCCCGGGATTTCGGTTTCGATCGACCCCTCGGCTGCCGGATACCAGAGGGACCAGCGGACAGGTCTTGGGCCGGTCTCATCCCAGTCCAGCCGCGTCTCGTCGTGGAGAACGCCTTCGCGAAAGCCGAGTTTCATGGCTAGAGCCTTTCCTGGTCAGATTGCAGCATTCTGCCGGAGCAGGTTTTTGTCAGGGCAAAGGCGATTGGCGAGGGCATACCCCAAGGTACGTCTGAGCCGATCGCCTTTGATCCTGGCGGAAAGATGCCCGGCCCTTCGGGTTGGCTGAAACGAGCCGCCTGATCGACCGGCCGGCTTGGCCGTAGATCTGGGCTACGACGCGCGCCGGCCGGTCGACCATCCGACTCCGTTTGAGCCAACAGAATGCTGCAATCTGACCAGGAAAGGCTCTAGCCCCGATGAATAGGCCTGCGGCGCTCAGTTGGTCGCCTTCTCCACGGTAATGTCGCCAAACTCGTCGATCAGCACCGTCCAGCCATCGGATTCGGCGGCTGGATCGGTCTTCAGATAGACCGTGGCGAAAAGGCCCGGTTCCTTGATGAGGCCGCTCGAATTTTCGGGTCGGATATCGGTGACGAAGGGCTTGAGATCGCTGATTTCCTGCAGTTCGACCGTCGAGATGATGGTGGGGCCAGTGTCTCTCTGCGCGATCTGCTGCAGAAAGACCTTGGAGGTCTTGTCCGGCTGGCGCACAGCGAAAAGCTTGTAATAGCCATGCCGCTGCTCTTGCTTGGCATCCCCCTCGCTCACATTTTGGGCGCTGACGCTTTGCGTGGTTGTCGGGGCACGCTCGACCGGCAACGAATTACCGTCGTCTTCCCAATAGCCGGTACTGGTCGCGAAGATGATCGAGGCCGGCAGGATATCGTCATGAACGGTCTGCGCCACGGCGGCGATCGCCCAGCCGGAAACAAGGAGCGCCGTCATAAATGCTTGCCGCATCGCCATCATTTCAATCCTCGAATTGTTCTGCCAGAATCCGGTCCGACCAGGAACGGTCGGGATCGGAAAGGATGCGTGCGGTCATGTCCTCGGACTGGGCGATGCGTACATGCAGTATGGATTTGATCTCCGTATTGTCGGCGACCGCATTCACGGGCCGCTTCTCGGCTTCCAATATATGGATGTCCACCGTCACCCGGTTGGGAAGCAGCGCTCCGCGCCAGCGCCGCGGCCGGAAGGCGCTGACCGGCGTCATGGCGAGGAGGGGCGCGTCAAGCGGAAGGATCGGGCCGTGGGCCGAAAGATTGTAGGCGGTCGAGCCTGCAGGCGTTGCCACCATCAAGCCATCACAGATCAATTCCTCCAGCCGCACATGTCCGTCGATTTCCACCCTGAGCTTTGCTGCCTGATAGGATTGCCGGAAAAGATAGACCTCGTTGATCGCAAGCGCCGAGGAACTGCTGCCGTCGGCATTGGATGTCGTCATCTTCAGCGGATGAAAGGCGTTCTCGACGGCGGTACAGATGCGGTCATGCAGGTCGGTAGTCTTGTAATCGTTCATCAGAAAGCCGACCGAGCCGCAATTCATGCCGTAGACGAGCTTGCCGCTGTTCATGGTACTGTGCAGTGTCTGAAGCATGAAGCCGTCGCCGCCGAGCGCGACGATGACATCGGCCTCGTTTGCGGGCACATCGCCGTAAAGGCGAATCAGTTCATCTCGCGCGGCGAGTGCTTCCGTAGTCGGCGAGGCGATAAAAGAAAGCGTCTGAAATGACCGGCCCATGCAATGCCCTTTGTTATGCTGCTCTAGCTAAAGGATAAAGGGCTTGTACGACAAGACGTTTTGCGTTGCGAGCGAAGTTCGGATGATCTTATCGCCCTGATAGATCAGCCGGTGATTCCGGTAATGAACATGTCCACATGGCCCTCAGCGGGATTTCCCAACCATAGCGTTGATCGACAACCCGCTGTGGATAGCTTTACCGAGCTGCCGGAATGGGCAAATTTTCTTTACAAAAGATCAGAATCTGCTACTTCGCAGCCATTGCCCTTGTAGCTCAGTTGGTAGAGCACCTGATTTGTAATCAGGGGGTCGCGGGTTCGAACCCTGCCGGGGGCACCAGTTTTTCCAAGCCATTGCATTACATGAACAGAGACTGAAGGGTCGATTCAGCGGCAATTCAGGAGCACCAGGTCATTCTCGCTTCATCAGAAACGAGGAAGTGAGCCATGAGGATCTCCAGTTTTCTCTTAGCAGCCGCCCTTTCGGCCGGTACTTTGTTTTCCGCCGTAGCTCCGGTTGCGGCCATCCCTCTCGACCGTCCGGCAGCCTCGCAACAGAGCGATGTGATCCAGGTCCGCGGCGGTGATCGGGATTGGGGTGATCGAGATTGGGGCGACCGCGACCGGGGCGACCGCGATTGGGGTGATCGCCGTGACTGGCGCGAGCGTCGCGAGTGGCGTGAACGTCGCTACTGGCGTCCGGCCTGGGGCTATGAACGCCGCTGGAGCCCGTGGCGGGAAGAGCGTTGGCGCGAGCGTCATTATTGGCGTCGCCACCACGATGGACCCTATTGGCTCTACCGGAGCTGATAGCTGACCGAGACACGCATTTCCAATCCCTGAAGCACGCCGCGATTTTTCAGATTCGCTCCCCACGCTTTAGGTCTTCGTATTCACGCAGGTCGTTATCGCAAAACCGCTGCACAGTTTTGCACGACATGCTCTAGCAAAATCCCGTCGCAAGGTTTCGAACTTGCGGCGGGATTTTTGCTTGATCGGTATCCAGTGCATTCGAGAATTTTATTGACTGACCACCAGTCAATAATTTAAAAATGGGTTATCAATCGCCGCGATGGAGTTCGCCATGTCTGCAAAAACACTCCTGACCTCTCTCTTTCAATATAAGGCCAGCGTTGATGAGGAGCTTTTGACCGCGCTTGCTGCTTTTCCCGAAAGCGGGCCATCGGAAAACCTCCAGTCCGCTTTTCGTGTTCTCAATCACGCTCAAATCGTCGATCGGATTTTCGCTGCCAACCTACGGAAGGAGCCGCATGGCTATACGGCGAGTTGGACCAGCGAGCCGCCAGCTTTTGGGGATCTTGCTTCCGCGATCAGGAAAACCGACAGGTGGTATCTGGATTATATGGTGCAGGTGACGCCCGAGGAGCTCGAAGAGACGATTGACTTCACTTTCACCGATGGCGGGCAGGGCCGCATGTCGCGGGAGGAGATGCTGGCCCATGTCATCACCCACAGCGGTTATCACCGCGGGGAGGTCGGTCGTCTTTTGCCCGACATTGAAAACACTGCTATGCGCGACGTATTCGCGGGCTACCTGCACCGGGCGGAGCCTCGGCGTCGCAGGCATTGACGGACTTTCCGATGACATCACGCATGGCCGGCAGGCCAAGGACCAAACCAGCCGAGGAACGGCGGGACGACCTCATGCTCGTGGCCGAACGCCTCTTTCTCGACAAGGGGGTGGAGCCTACGACGATCGAGGAGATTACCCAGGGTGCTGCCGTCTCAAAGGGAGCCTTTTACCTTCATTTCTCTTCGAAGGCGGATGTTATCGAAGCATTGCGGACCCGCTTCGTTCAGACGCTTCTGCACGGCATCGTGGAAGAAGTAGGTAAGCAGGAGACTGGCGACTGGGACGGTGAGTTGACGGCCTGGGCAAAAGCCTGCGCCATGGGCTATGTGAACGCCGCGCGCCTGCACAATCTCGTCTTTTCTGCTGCTCCGCCTCCAAGCCGCGAGGGCCTGACGAGCAACATCCTGATCGATAATCTCCAGCAATTGCTAGCAGCAGGATGCCGTGAGGGAGCTTGGTCACTGAGGGAGCCGGCATTCACCGCCATATTCCTGTTCAACGCTTTGCACAGCGTCGTAAATCAGAACGGCATCGGCGACGATGATGCCGAGCGAACAAAGCTGCTTCGCAATATCGAGGATAGTGTTCTGCGCCTCGTCCGGTGAGACGGTTTGCAGTCACTTCCGTGCGGGTTCGTTCACGCTCGATGCGATCTTCGTACCGCTACCGGTCTGTCCGGCTCCGGACGGAGACATCATCGCGATGCTGAGGACCGAAGCAATCATAACGGCAACGACGGCAATCATCAGGCGCATGAACATCTAGATCCCTGTTTGTCTGGCGGGATTAAACGTCTGGCGACGTTGCGGGTTCCGGATCGGCTATTGCACGGATGGAGGTGGATTTGATGGCGTCGTCGACGGTGCCAGGGGATCCGGCTGGCGGATCGGGTGAGACCTGTCCACCCACGTGATGCTCAAAATGACCATGACGAGGACCGCAATGAAAAGAACGCCGAAGATCAGCGGTCGAATTGCCATAGTGCGGATTCCCCTTTTTGCCGGTGCCCCAAAGATGAATGCATTGCCGATGATAGCGACCGGCAAGCTCTTTCCAAGGCGGAATATGGACCAGGGGAAAGGGTGTTCAACCGCAATGGCGGTCATCATTCCCTCTCTCTCCGCGACATATCAATAGTGATCTGCCGACTGTGGCCTATGCCTTCAGGTGCAGTCCCGCTGCATAAAGCGCAATCGCCGCGGCATTCGATACGTTCAGCGATTTGATGGCGCCGGGCATATCGAGCCGGGCGAGCGCGCTGACGGTTTCCCGGGTCTTCTGCCGCAGGCCCTTGCCTTCGGAGCCGAGCACTAGCGCGATTCGACCACCTGAGAACGTGCCTTCGAGCGGCGCCGGTCCTTCCGAATCAAGCCCGATCGTGAAGAAGCCGAGCTTGTGCAATTCGCCGAGCGCATCCGAGAGATTGGTGATCTGTATATAAGGTATGAGTTCCAACGCGCCGGAAGCCGATTTGGCAAGCACGCCCGATTCGGTTGGGCTATGTCTCTGCGTGGTGATAACGGCGCCTGCATTGAAGGCGACGGCCGATCGCATGATGGCGCCGACATTGTGCGGATCGGTTACCTGGTCGAGCACGAGAAGCAATGGGCTATCCTTCAGTGCTTCCAGCCGCCGGACGGGCAGGGGGCGTGTTTCCAGCATCACGCCCTGATGGATCGCTTCGGAGCCGAGCACCTTGTCGATATCATGCGGCGAGACCATGTCGACGGGAATACCGATCGTATCAGGATCGATCTCCAATCGCGCAAGCGCGTTCTGTGTCACCGATAGCTTGATGTTCTTGCGCTCAGGATTTTCAAGCGCGGCACGAACGGTATGAAGGCCGTAGAGGAAGACCTGATCGGGGGCGAGCGCCGGCGGTTTCCAGTCGTCTCCGCCACGCTTGCGCTTCTGTGGTGCCGGTGTTGGAATCTCACCGCGTTCGCGCTTGCCGTCGCGATGCGCGCGTCGCAAGGTTGCGTAATGCGTGTCCTTTGCGGACTTGTCGGTTGCGGGCTTGTCGCCGGATTTCTTATCTTTGCTCATGCGGCTTTATAACGATGGCGCCTGTTGCCGCATAGGCCTTCTTTCATACGCCGGCTTTCAACAGGCGATGAAATTTTTCCTGTCTTTTCCATTGCCATCGTGTTGACAGACTGAAATCGTCCGGTCATATACGCGGCGCAGACGACGGGGCGGCAACGCTTCAAAGTCTGACGAACTTGGTCTTCAAGATCCGGACGAAAAACTGGAGAGATGCCCGAGTGGTTAAAGGGGACGGACTGTAAATCCGTTGGCTCAGCCTACGTTGGTTCAAATCCAACTCTCTCCACCATTCGTCATTGGATCGGACCAACCCCGCGGGTATAGCTCAATGGTAGAGCAGCAGCCTTCCAAGCTGAATACGCGGGTTCGATTCCCGCTACCCGCTCCATCTTCCTTGCCGTTTTCAACGAATCGCTCTGGCTTTCAGAACTCGAAGACGAGATTCATGAAATTGCCGATGATCCAGTAGCCGAGCACCCCTATGGCGACGCCGGCGATGAAGACCGAAGACTGGCCCGTGTTCTTTTTGACGCTCGTGCCCGCATCGTCGTCGCGCGGATAGCCGAACTCATGATGGTCTTCCATGAATGCCGAATAGTGGTTGGTGTAGCTCTCCGATTGCATTGGGTGTCCCTCCGAATATTAGAGGGGTATCATGGAAGTTTTCCTGTTCGGTGAAATCAATTAGTAAAATGTAATATAATCTTGTCGGCAGGCGTCGCGCCGATGACATCGCGTGGCACCCGGGTCACGATCGCAGAAATTGCAGTCGCTGCCGGCATCAACAAGGCCGGAAGCGGGCTTTCTCTCGATTTCCCCTGAGATTTCAGGTGTTTTGGGGCCGGTGCCGGCGAATCGTCTTGCGGGTTGCGAATTATCTTCCATATGCGCTGACACAAATGGCAAAGAGTAAGTTTGAGCGCAACAAGCCGCACGTCAACATTGGCACGATCGGCCACGTTGACCACGGCAAGACGTCTCTGACGGCAGCGATCACGAAGTACTTCGGTGAGTTCAAGGCGTATGACCAGATCGACGCTGCACCGGAAGAAAAGGCACGCGGCATCACCATTTCGACGGCTCACGTCGAGTATGAGACGCCGGCCCGCCACTACGCGCACGTCGACTGCCCCGGCCACGCTGACTATGTCAAGAACATGATCACCGGTGCCGCGCAGATGGACGGCGCGATCCTGGTCTGCTCTGCCGCTGACGGCCCGATGCCGCAGACGCGCGAGCACATCCTGCTCGCCCGCCAGGTTGGCGTTCCGGCGATCGTCGTGTTCCTCAACAAGGTCGACCAGGTTGACGACGCCGAGCTTCTCGAGCTCGTCGAGCTCGAAGTTCGCGAACTCCTGTCGTCCTACGACTTCCCGGGCGACGACATTCCGGTCGTCAAGGGTTCGGCTCTTGCTGCTCTTGAAGATTCTGACAAGAAGATCGGTGAAGACGCGATCCGCGAGCTGATGGCCGCTGTCGACGCCTACATCCCGACGCCTGAGCGTCCGATCGACCAGCCGTTCCTGATGCCGATCGAAGACGTGTTCTCGATCTCGGGCCGTGGTACGGTTGTGACCGGCCGCGTCGAGCGCGGTATCGTCAAGGTTGGTGAAGAAGTCGAAATCGTCGGCATCCGTCCGACCTCGAAGACGACGGTTACCGGCGTTGAAAT
The DNA here is from genome assembly GCF_056398505.1 of Rhizobium sp. 01T437. Lineage (NCBI taxonomy): Bacteria > Pseudomonadati > Pseudomonadota > Alphaproteobacteria > Hyphomicrobiales > Rhizobiaceae > Rhizobium > Rhizobium sp. 01T437. Next base: position 404 of record NZ_JBFTPM010000008.1, on the reverse strand, counting down.
GTTCCGCAAGCTGCTCGATCAGGGCCAGGCCGGCGACAACATCGGCGCTCTGGTTCGCGGTGTGAACCGTGACGGCGTCGAGCGTGGCCAGATCCTGTGCAAGCCGGGCTCTGTCAAGCCGCACAAGAAGTTCAAGGCAGAAGCCTACATCCTGACGAAGGAAGAAGGCGGCCGTCATACGCCGTTCTTCACGAACTACCGTCCGCAGTTCTACTTCCGCACGACGGACGTGACCGGTATCGTCACGCTTCCGGAAGGCACGGAAATGGTTATGCCTGGCGACAACGTCACGGTTGACGTCGAGCTGATCGTTCCGATCGCGATGGAAGAAAAGCTTCGCTTCGCTATCCGCGAAGGCGGCCGCACCGTCGGTGCAGGCATCGTTGCTTCGATCATCGAGTAAT